>DVIT01000056.1 GCA_018711005.1 Candidatus Scybalocola faecigallinarum
AGCTGTTATCATTCCCGTTTTACTTTGGTTTTTGTTCTTAAAAATTCTACTCTCCATAACCTCGCAGTTCAAAGACCTGCTCGGTCACGGACGCTTTGCCAATGTGTCTTTCGGCACCCGCTGTCATCCGCACTATCCTCCGGCGAATACATTCGCCTTCGTCCATCTCAGATTCCAGCTGTGCGTGCTTGCGCACGCTGTCAAAGCTATTTTCGTGAATTTTCGGGATTGTTTTATTGTTTAATTGTCAATGTTCCTGGTCACATTACTTGTTATGTAAGTAACCAAACGGAGAAGGAGGGATTTGAACCCTCGCGCCGCTATTAACGACCTACTCCCTTTCCAGGGGAGCCCCTTCGGCCTCTTGGGTACTTCTCCAAGTAATCCGACTGATTCTTACAATATATACACAAATCCTTTGATTTGTAAGCGGAGAAGGTGGGATTCGAACCCACGGCCCCTTTCGGAGTCACTGGTTTTCAAGACCAGCTCCTTAAACCGCTCGGACACCTCTCCGGATGCGTTTTGCTCAGATATTATATCACGCAGTGTCAGAGTTTGTCAAGTACTTTTTTACTTATTTTTTTCTGTTTCTGCGTTTTCTGTCTTGCCGCGCTCGCGACAATAGATATATTATCATCCCATCCAACATTTGTCAACAACTATTTTACTATTTTTTTATATTTTTTTACTATTCAATCATGCATGCGGCCAGGCAAAGAATCAGCGGAAATTTACTCACGCAAGGGGGCTTTGCCTGGCCGGTCATATGGCACTGAACTTTAAAGGATCAGTGATCCAGAAAACTCCCGGCCACCTGAAGATCCTCCGGTGTTGTGATCTTTATATTTCTATAATCGCCCATAACAAAGTACACTGGCTGCTTCAGGACCGTTTCCACCACCATGGCGTCATCAGTCACAGAGATTTCCGGCATTTGCAGGATCTGTTCATAAGCACTATATATAAGAGAGGTTGCAAAGGTTTGAGGGGTCTGGACAATCCAGACACGGCTGCGATCCGGCGTCTGGGCAACAGAGCCGTCTTCAGCTGCGATCTTTATTGTATCCTTAGAAGGAACGCCTGTCACACAAGCTTTCTTTTGAATAACTGCATCAATATTATCCTGAATGATCTTTTCCGTAATAAACGGCCTGGCCCCGTCATGGATCAGGACATAATCACTGTCTTTCACCATTTTAAGTCCATTAAATACAGAATGATACCGTTCCCGGCCGCCTTCGACCACGGCCTTTACTTTATTAATATGATACTTCTCTACAATTTCCTTTCGACAATAGTCTTCTTCTCCTTTGCCGCACACAAGAACAATATTGGTAACACAAGAATCTTCAAACGCTTTCAGGGAATAATAAAGCACCGGATACCCGTTAATCCGAAGATACTGCTTGGGCGTATCACTGTTCATGCGTTTTCCCCGCCCGCCGGCCAATACAATGGCAGCAATATTATATGAACCATCCATTTTCACAAAAACCTCCCGACAATCGGACTATTAGCACAGTCCAACCAAAAAAACTGGTATGGCAGTCTCCCGCTATTCTTCACTGATTTTCCTATCGCTGTCCAATCTTTAAATTCGGAACGGCATTGAGATCCAATCCTGCCCGCGACCCTGCAAGATATTCATAATAAGCGGCAGCACCGATCATGGCTGCATTATCGGTACACAAAACAGGGGACGGATAATAAAACTTCAAATACTGCGCCTCACAGCATTCCTTCATGCGGTTGCGCAGGGCAGAATTTGATGCAACGCCTCCGGCCAGACATACCTTATCAATACCATATTCTTTTGCTGCCATAATAGTCTTTTCCACAATAACGCTGACTACAGCCTCCTGAAACGATGCTGCAATGTCTGCGGGTATAATTTCCTCGCCCTTCATTTTGCATGAATTAATATAATTCAGCACAGAAGATTTCAAGCCGCTGAAGCTAAAGTCCAGGGGCGCGCCGTCCACATGGGCCTTGGGGAAATCAATAGCCTTTGGATTTCCTTCTCTGGAAAGCTTGTCGATTTTCGGGCCGCCGGGATAACCAAGGCCAATGGCTCTGGCCACTTTATCAAAAGCTTCGCCGGCAGCATCGTCTCTGGTTCTTCCCAGGATCTCGTATTTTCCGTAATCCTTCACTAAAACCAGATGAGTATGTCCCCCGGAAACGACCATGCACAAAAAGGGCGGTTCCAGATCTTTATTTTCAATATAATTGGCAGAAATATGTCCTTCAATATGATGGACGCCCACTAAGGGCAGTTTTTTGGCATAGCTGATAGCCTTGGCTTCGGCCACTCCCACCAGCAGCGCTCCCACCAGACCCGGGCCATAGGTAACGCCTACGGCATCCAGATCATCTAAAGTTACATTGGCTGTATCCAATGCTTCTTCGATCACCTGATTGATCTTTTCAATATGCTTTCTTGATGCGATTTCCGGAACCACACCACCGTAAAGCTTGTGGAGCTCGATCTGGGATGAAATCACATTGGATAAAACCTCCCGGCCATTTTTCACAACTGCCGCTGCAGTTTCATCACAAGAAGATTCTATGGCCAGGATCAAAACATCTTTATCATCCATATCTATATTCCCTGTAGCTGTATGGCACCTTTCCGGTGACATGTCCAGTTACCTTTCCTTTCTTTATCCAGTTGCTTATAACAATTACTCAAACTTTAACTCTACAGACATTTTATCCTTCCCGGCAATGGCATTGGGAAAGATCTTGCGCACATCTTCAATATAATTTTCCGGATAATTCAGCGCCGGGCTGTAATGGGTCAGCCAAAGCTGTCCGACTCCGGCTTTTTTTGCCAGGGTCCCGGCTTCTTCAAAGGTCATATGCTTATATTTTACCGCGTTGTTAATATCGCCTTTCTCGCCGTACATTCCCTCGCATATAAATATATCCGATCCGGCTGCATGATCCACAATGGACTGCACGGGCCGTGTATCTGTCGTATATGTGACCTTCAGTCCTTTACGGTCCGCTCCCAGAACCATGTCCGGTGTCAGCGTCCTTCCTTCATATTCCAGAGTTTCGCCTTTTTGCAGCCTGCTCCAGAGATTTTTAGGAATATTATTTTTCTCAGCCTTGGCCACATCAAACATCCCCGCCCTTGGGATCGAAATACTGTAGCCATAACAGGTGATCTTGTGGTTCACCTTAAACGCATCGATCACATAGCCATGAAGGCGGATCTGTTCGCTGGGCTGGCTCAGCTCGATAAAATTGATTTTAAAGGGAAGCTCCGGAGCAATGACCCGCAGGGAATTGACTACCCGCTCCAGGCCTCTGGGCCCGATCATGGTCAGATCCTGAGTTCTCTCAGAATTTCCCATGGCCAAAAGGATCCCGGGAAGACCGCTGATATGGTCTCCGTGGAAATGAGTAATGCAAATAATATCAATAGGCTTAAAGCTCCATCCCTTTTCTCTTATGGCAATCTGTGTGCCTTCCCCGCAATCCACCAGCAGGCTGCTGCCGTTGTAGCGGGTCATGAGGGATGTAAGCCACCGGTAGGGCAGAGGCATCATACCTCCCGTGCCAAGCAAACATATATCTAACATGAATATCCTCTTTCTCTGGTTCAGGCGCTTGTTACTGTTCTCCATGAACAGGAACAGCCTGTTAAAATTCGTTTCTTTCTTCCGTCTCCACAGGATAACAGAAGCCGCCGATCAGCCGGTCATAACACTGTTCGCACAGATCAAACTGATGGGTCTGCATATCCTTATTGGAGAAATATCCCCATTCCTTTTCCACTGACAGAAAGTCTCTTTTGAAAAGGCCCCCTGCCGCAGATTCAGCACTTCCGCACTGATTACATACGATCTTTACTAACTTGTGATCCTTATCGAAAATACGCATATTCCTTTATCCTCCCTTATTCAGACAAAAAACGGAAGCTACGGTTCAATTATAATCACTTTTTTGTCGAATAAACAGCGGTAATGTGTGGAAAAGCGCCAAACGCCGGGGGCCTTTGGCCATTCACAGGGCCTTTGCCCCTTCACGGAAGCTTTGGCTGTTCAGACCAAAAGCTCCATCAGCCATCCATCCTCAGAAGGATTTTCATAAAAATTTTTCTGTATGGCCAGCCGACGAAATCCGGCTTTTTCATAAAGCCGGATAGCGGCAGTATTGCCCACCCGCACATCCAATATAAAGCGTTTAACAGACATAAGCCTTCCCTGGCGGATCAGCTCTCCCAGCATCTGCTCACCGATGCCGCGACCCCGAAACTCCTGTGCCACAGCAACGTTTACGATCTCACCCTCATCCATAATGTGGTAAAGGCAGCAATAGCCTGCCACCGTGCCGTCACAACGGGCTGCCAGAAGGGTGGAATAGTCATATTTCATAGCATCTTCAAAGCCCTGGCGGCTCCAGGGATCTGAAAAAGACTGTCCCTCGATTTCAAGGATCCTGTCCACATCTTCCAAACACGCCGGCCCTATGCAAAGAGATCCGCATTTGCGAAAGTTTTCCTTTTCATCTGGCGCTTCACTCATTTTTATTCTCCCCTGCATCCTGACCGGAAGCAACGGCCTTTGCCGCCTGTTTTGCTGCCAGCTCCCGCTCTGCCTGGGACAATCTGAGGTAATCCGGCTGATGGTCTCTGGCGCTGACTACATGCTCCTTCTGATCCTTCCAGTATACCGCTGCAAGGCTGGCAAGGGTACCTGCCCGCTGGGCTGCTGCGCTGGCCGGAGCAAAACAATAAGGCACACGGCAATCCTGTTCAATGATCGCTTTATATACAGGAACACCGTCGCCGTTAAAGATGACCGGACGTCCCAAAGCATTGATTTCCTCAAGGATCCGGGTAATGCTCACAGCTTTCTGGGAAGAAAGCACCGCCATTTTATCATTATCAAAGGTATACAGCCCTGTATAAACCTGCTGCCGCTTGGCATCCATCAGCGGGCATACAACCCGGTCTGTTCCAAACAGGTTATAAGCAATGCCGTCCACCGTAGGCACCTCTATAATCGGCAGATCCAGGGCTAACCCAAGGCCCTTGGCGGTAGCGCTTCCGATACGCAGTCCGGTAAATGATCCGGGCCCGGCGGAAACAGCAATAGCATCACATTCAGAAAGCTCCACGCCGATGGTCGTCATTAACTGATCCAGCATGGGCAAAAGCGTCTGGGAATGTGTTTTTTTAAAATTTGTTGTAAACTCGCCGATCAGGCAGCCGTCAGACCACAGGGCAACGGAGGCCACCAGTCCGGAGCTTTCAATAGCCAGTATTTTCATGCTCCAAAATCTCCTTCCCGCACAGTTATTTTTCGGTAATCAAACCCTTTCTCCAGGTCTTTTTCAATACAAATGGTCTTGGCAAAGGGTGGGATCAGATCTGCGATCAGATTCGCCCATTCCACAAGGCAGACGCCGGAGCCGTAAATATAATCATCAAAGCCGATCTCGTCCATTTCCTCAGGATCGGAAATGCGGTAGACATCAAAATGATAAAAGGGCAGACGTCCTTCCTCATATTCCTGAAGAATGGTAAATGTGGGACTGCTTACAGGCTCCTCAATGCCCAGCCCCTGTGCAAACCCCTGGGTAAATACAGTTTTGCCCACGCCCAGATCGCCAAGCAGGCAGTATACCTCGCCGGCCTTTGCTTCCCTTCCCATCTGTTTTCCTGCTTCAAAGGTTTCCTTTGCGCTGAAAGTCTCCATCATTCCAACCCTCTTTCTCTCCTATGATAAAACAACGAAACCGGCGCATTATCCATGCTGCCGTCAGCCGGGCAAAAACTGCCCGACTGAACTGTAACATTATAACACACCGGCTTTTAAATGACAATATTAATGGCCCTTGATGATCGGGCTGATATGCTTATACAAAAGCATGGTCAGTATAGTAAGCAGCGCCCCTTTAAGAAGATTAAACGGCACAACGGCAAACAGCACAAGGGTAGCCACACTGTTAATACTTCCGTTGACTTCATGGCCCATGGCTACGATCTGATCCAAAGGCAGACCGTACAGATCTGAAAAGGCAGGCAGCAAATAAAAGGCATTAAATAAACTGCCAAATACAGTCATGACTAAAGTCCCTGTGATCAGGCTGGCAATGGCCGCTTTTTTTGTCTTGAAACGATGATAAATGATCGATGCAGGCACAACCATGCTGCATCCAATGATAAAGTTAGCAAAATCCCCAACAAACGCTGTGTTTGTTCCGCGAATCACCAGCTTTAGCAAAACCTTGCAAAGCTCAATAGTCACACCGGCCACCGGACCGATGGCAAAGGAACCGATAAGGGCAGGCAGCTCACTAAAATCCAGCTCATAAAAGCTGGGGGCAAAGGGCAGGGGGATCTCAAAGAAAAACAAAACAACCGCAATGGCGGACAGCATACCTGTCACTGCAATATTGCGGGTCTTTTGCCGGTTTTGAGGACGGCCCTTAAAAAGCAACTTCTGCGCCAACACAGCTAACGCAATAATCGCGGCGATGATTACAATGACCACAATGATAAATTCTACGTGACCTTTCACATCTGCCCAAAGTTTTCCCAGATTCATATGTATCTCTCCTTTATCCTCCGTTTTCGCAAGCTGATTTAAAACACTTTGCAAACGGCACTTCAGCAGCGGATGTGATCTTTCATAAAAAAGCCCCGGTAAAAATACCGGGGCAAAAATCACGTATATCGCTTCTCTCCATGCGGCAATCTCTCGCATGGCCGATCCTTGTGTCGCTTTCTCTCATCCAGACTTTACTGTCGGTTTTGGAATCTCACCAAATCAACTGTTAAATGCTCTGCCAGTTTCCTGTGCAAAGCCGCAGCTCGCGGACTATACCGCCGGTCGGGAATTTCACCCTGCCCCGAAAACGTATTTTCAATTTGCATCTATCATATCACCAAGGCGCCTAAAATGCAATAGGCGATTTACAACTGCTGCCAACGTAACTGTTCAGCAGCATTTTACAGAATCATAGTCAAGGCAATGCGCTTTTTGGCCACATCCACGCTCAGCACCTTCACATCCACCACATCGCCAACACTGACCACTTCCAGCGGATGCTTTACAAACTTTTTGTTGGTCAGCTGGGAAATATGGACAAGTCCGTCCTGATGAACACCAATATCCACAAACGCGCCAAAGTCGATCACGTTACGCACAGTCCCCTTTAAGATCATTCCTTCCTTCAGATCCTTCATTTCAAGAACATCCGTGCGCAGTACCGGCTTGGGCATTTCCTCACGGGGATCCCGGCCGGGCTTTTCCAGCTCCTTCACAATATCCCGCAATGTGATCTCTCCAATATCCAGGTCTGCAGCCATTTTCTTATAGTCTCCGATCTTTTTCCCAAGACCTGAAAGGCCCGCGCCGCCAATATCTTCCGGTGTGAAGCCCATACGGACTAAAAGCTTTCTGGCTGCCTCATAGGACTCCGGATGAACGCTGGTGGCATCCAGCGGCTCGCTTCCTCCGGAAATGCGCATAAACCCGGCGCACTGTTCAAAAGCTTTAGGCCCAAGCTTTGCCACCTTTAAAAGCTGACTGCGGTTTTCAAACCGTCCGTTTTCCTCCCGGTAGGCAACAATATTTTTGGCAATGGTCTTTGAAATACCGGAAATGTATTCCAGAAGTGATGCAGACGCCGTATTCAGGTCCACGCCCACCTTATTAACACAGTCCTCCACAACGCCGGTCAGAGCTTCACTCAGCTTTTTCTGGTTCATATCATGCTGGTACTGTCCTACGCCAATGGCCTTAGGATCGATCTTCACCAGCTCTGCCAGCGGATCCTGGAGACGCCGTGCAATAGAAGCCGCGCTTCTCTGTCCCACATCAAAGTTGGGAAATTCTTCTGTGGCCAGCTTGCTGGCTGAATAAACGCTGGCTCCGGCTTCATTTACGATCACATACTCTACCTTGGTATCCAGTTCCTTTAAAAGATCTACGATAACCATTTCCGACTCTCTGGAAGCGGTTCCATTACCTACGGAGATCAACGTGATGCCGTATTTTTTAATCAGCTTTTTCAGTATTTCTTTGGACTCCCGGATCTTTTTCTGGGGCTCTGTGGGATAGATCACAACTGTATCCAGCACCTTGCCTGTAGGATCCACAACTGCCAGCTTACAGCCGGTACGAAAGGCCGGGTCCCATCCAAGGACGGTCCGTCCGGCAATGGGCGGCTGCATTAAAAGCTGGGTCAGGTTTTTGCCAAATACCCGGATCGCCCCATCCTCTGCCTTTTCCGACAGATCGCTGCGCACTTCCCGCTCAATGGCCGGAGCAATGAGACGCTGATAGCTGTCCTCCACAACACGCTCCAGCATGGGCGATGTCTGCGGATTATCCCGGGTGATCACCTGGCGTTTCATCCAGGACAGGATCTTTTCCTCCGGCGCTTCCACCCGGACTGTAAGGAATTTTTCCTTTTCTCCCCGGTTAATGGCCAAAATACGATGTCCGGCGATCTTATTTACCGGTTCTTCAAAATCATAATACATTTCATAAACAGACGCAGCCTTCTCATCCTTTGCCTTAGACACAAGACGGCCTTCTGCCACAGTGATCTTGCGGATCCATGTGCGGTATCCCGCATCATCGGAAATACGTTCAGCTAAAATATCTCCGGCGCCCTCTAAAGCTTCATCGGCTGTGGCAACGCCCTTTTCTTCGGATATGTAGTCTGCCGCCAGGATTTCCAAAGGCTCCTGGGTCATTTGGAGACGTATAAGATCCGCCAAAGGCTCCAGTCCCTTCTCTTTGGCAATGGTGGCCCGGGTGCGGCGCTTTGGCCGGTAAGGACGGTACAGGTCTTCCACTGCAACTAAGGTCTGGGCCTTTTCAATCTGAGCCTTTAATTCAGGGGTCAGCTTGCCCTGCTCCTCAATGGTAGATAATACCTGCGCCTTCTTATCTTCCAGGTTTCTCAGATATGTAAGACGCTCATAAAGATTTCTCAAAACCTCGTCATTTAATGAACCGGTCACTTCTTTCCGGTAACGGGCGATAAAAGGGATCGTATTCCCCTCGTCAATGAGCTGCACTGCAGCCTGGACCTGCGCCGGACGCACATCCAGCTCTCTGGCAAGTATTGCAATAATATCCATCGTCATTTATCCTTTCATGTTCGCTCCCTGATATACAGTAACTGGCTGTGCAGAATTCAAACAAACACGCACCAGCATATTTTTCTTTGCCATCAGGAAATAAAAGCCTATCGGCAGCAAAATAAGACTAATCCACTGAGATGTTGAAAGCGCCAGAAAAGAGCCTCTTACCAAATCCCCCCGGAAAAATTCAAATATGAATCGTTCTACTGAATAAATTATCAAATATAGACCAAACTCTTGCAAAGGCCTCTTAAACTTTTTCTCCAATGAGATTAGTATTATAAATGTAATCAGATTCGCACCAGCTTCAATCAGCTGGATCGGAAGAAGCGGCACGCCATTAGGTCCGCCAATAGCATTTGTAAATGTCACTGATAAGAACCCATCATACTCAATCCCATAACAACATCCGCCAAGAAAACATCCGATTCGTCCAAAACAATGAAATAAAGGAATACAGGGAATAATTGCCTCTGCATTAGGTACTGTATTTATCTTAAAGCACTTGGCATATGCAATCGCTCCCAAACAACCGCCAATCAATCCCCCATAAAAAACCATCCCCTGGCCAAAATAATCGAGGAAAGCGCTAAGGCTTGAAAAAATAACAGACCGGTAAACCCACAATTCACTTAGATGCTGAAGCTGGTACAAAACTTTTGCACCCACCACTGCACCCACAAGAATAAAACCGATAAAAAAAAGCTGGTCATCTAAAGATGATCGGGTTTTTTTGATACGAATCATGGATAAAACAAAAACAACCATACATCCAATTCCCGCCATCAATCCATAGGAAGTAATCTCTTTACCAAAAATTTCTATATAAGGATACATCTTTCCTCCTGTTTAATGCCAAATAAGCTTATATATCAACATTTTACAAGAAAGAAGCAGACATAAAACTGTCTGCCTCTCCTCATCTCTTGTTCATATTAAGGCTAAATTAAAAAGCCATAAGTCCGGCACTGCATGTACATACTGTACAAACAAGCCAGATAGCGCCAAATACGATGGCAATGATCCCACAAACAAGTCCGGCTGTAGCCATACCGTTTGGTCCAATATTCTTCTTAGACATAACTGCCATAACAACAGCAACAATTCCAAGAATACAGCCCAGGCCATACAGCCAACCGGTAACGATACCAACAATACCAAGCACTAATGCGGCAATACCAGCACCATTTGAAGGGTTCTGATTCATAACGGTTCCTCCTTTAATTTCTAAAATCTTTATAAAATTTTAAGATTTGAGTCCATTATACATACTCTACATTTGAATGTCAAGTTATGTCATTTCTTACAAATTATTTATTGTAACTATTCGCCTAACGCAAATTTATCATGTACAGCTATCATAGCCTTCTGGGCATACCGTTCGTCTACAAGGACGGAAATCTTGATCTCGGATGTGGAGATCATACGGGTATTGATCCCTGCATCATATAAGGCTTCAAACATCTTGCTTGCCATGCCGGGCGTAGACATAATGCCGCTTCCCACAAGGGAGATCTTGGCCACATCTGAGCTGACTTCTATAGAAGAAAACTGCAGGCGGTCCTTATTCGTCTCTAAAAGCTCCACAACATCGTCCACATTATCGGAAGCCACAGTAAAGGCAATATCTTTTGTACCGGAGTATCCGATGGACTGAACGATCAGGTCCACATTGATCTTTTTCTGAGAAATCAGGTTAAAAAGACGAAATGCAGTTCCCGGCACATCAGCCAGTCCCATTACTGCAATCCTTGATACATTTTCATCGACAGCCACACCGCTGACAAGCATTTTTTCCATTTTTACAACCTCCTTGACAACGGTGCCTTCTGCCCGTGTCAGACTTGAACGTACCACCAGCTGTACGCCGTATTTTTTAGCCAGCTCCACAGAGCGGTTATGCAGAACCTTGGCCCCAAGAGACGCCATTTCCAACATCTCATCATAGGTAATTTCCTTAAGCTTTCTGGCATTGGGCACGACTCTGGGATCGGCCGTGTATACCCCTTCCACATCCGTATAGATCTCACAGGCATCGGCGTGAAGGGCTGCTGCCAGCGCCACTGCGGTAGTATCTGAGCCGCCCCGGCCTAATGTTGTATAATCATCATACTTGTTAATGCCCTGAAAGCCGGTGACAACCACAACCTTGCCGGCTTCCAGCTCCGCACTGATACGCTCTGCATCAATCTTTTTCAGCCGGGCATCGCCATAGCTGCTGTTGGTATGCATGGCAACCTGCCAGGCATTTAAGGAAATGGCAGGAATCCCCATACTTTGAAGGGCCATGGCCATTAAAGCTACAGAAATCTGTTCACCGCAGGTCAAAAGCATATCCATCTCTCTCCGGGATGCCCGGGGATTAATGTCATGGGCCTGGGCGATCAGCTGGTTCGTGGTTTTTCCCATAGCAGATAATACGACGATCACATCATTTCCGGCTTTGTAATCCTCGCTGATCTGTTCTGCCACGTTAAAGATCCGTTCTTTATCGGCAACGGAACTGCCGCCAAACTTTTTTACGATTAACATGTCAGCCTCCAAATCTCATAATGATATTTCGATGCCTGTACTTCCGGCACCGGGGGATCAAACATATTTGACCCTATATCTCCAATAAAATATCGATGAGCTTATGTCCGGCTTCCACATAGTCCTGACTCAGCTGTGCCTCCCGCTCATTATACTGCCAGCATTCCTGGCGCGGCGCCCTGCTGTCGTAAAGCATAAACGGCACAGGATCTCCGGTATGAGTCCGCAGGCGTATGGGTGTGGGGTGGTCGGGAAGGATCAGCAGCCGGTAATCCTCGTTGGCAGCCTCCAGTCCTTTCACAACGGTCTGGACAACAAAATGGTCAATGGCTTCAATGGCCTGGATCTTATGCTCCAGGCTGCCCTGGTGTCCCATCTCATCCGGCGCTTCAATATGGATATAGGCAAAATCATAGTCCTCCTCCACAAGCGCCTTCACTGCTGCCTGACCTTTTCCCTGATAATTTGTATGCAGGCCGCCGTTTGCTCCGGCAACAGTAATATTTTTCATAGAAGCTCCAACGGCGATCCCCTTAAGCAGATCTACTGCAGAGATCATCACGCCCCGCTTCCCGGTCTTTTTTTCAAATGAGGTCAGTGCCGGCCGGGTCCCTGCTCCCCAAAACCACAGGGAATTGGCCGGGTTCAGGCCTTTTTTCTCTCGCTCGATATTGATTGGATGATCGACCAGAATATCATAGCTCTTTTTCATCATTTCGTAAAGCTTTTTTTCTTGGGGAAGATAAGGTCCGATCACCTGGCCCAGATGATCATGAGGCGCTTCCAGCGGAACCGTCCGTCCGTTTTTCCAAATGGTCAAATGACGGTAGCTGGTCCCTACATAAAATTTATAAATATCATCTTCAAGGACTTCCTTTACAGCATCCAGGAGTACAGCTGCATCTTCTGTGGATATTTCCCCGGAACTGTGATCCGTGATCCTGCGGTCCTCGTAATTTTTTTCACCTTTTGTTAAAGTCACCAGATTGGCACGCAGAGCAATGTCCGTGGCTTCCATAGGCACGCCGATGCTTAAAGCCTCTAAAGGTGAACGCCCGGTATAATATTTCTTCGGGTCATAACCTAATACTGACAGGTTTGCCGTATCGCTGCCCGGCTGCATCCCCTCAGGGATCGTATGGACCATGCCGATCCTGGACATTTTTGCCAGCCGGTCCATAGATGGTGTTTTGGCATATTCCAACGGGGTCTTTCCTCCAAGGACCCGGATGGGCTCATCTGCCATACCGTCGCCTAATATAATCACGTATTTCATCCCTCTGCCTCCATTTCTTCATTTTTTTAAAACTCGCCCCGGATCCTTGTGATCATTCCGTCCAGAGCTGCTGCTTTTTCATCAAAATCTTTTTCTTTCATCTGAGGTGTAACAATACCAAACTCTCCGTCTTTTACCTGAATCATATCCACATCCCCAAACAAAGCCTTCACCTGAGCGCCTTTTTCCTCAGGCATTCCGCTGATGCGGACGAAGAAGCGGTGGGCCGCCGCCTTCATATCTGCCAGCTCCAGCTTCTCACGGCTCCAGTTAATGCGGATATTCGTATGAATGTGTTTGATCTCCTCTACCACATCTGCCACAACGGCGCTGGCTGTAGGCAGCTTTCCTGCACCCCTGCCATAGAACATGGCATCTCCAAGCATATTGCCTTTGACAAAAATGGCATTAAAAACATTATTCACATTAAACAGAGGATGCTCCGGCCCGATCATCATGGGAGAAACCATTGCCAGGACTTTGTCCTCCTGTCTTTTGCACACAGCCAGCAATTTTATGGAAAGGCCCAGCTTTTTGGCATACACAAAATCTGTGTCTGTAATCTTTGAAATGCCCTCGGTGTAAATATCCTCAAAATCCACCTGATGAGCATAGGCCAGAGACGCCAGTATGGCGATCTTGCGGCATGCATCATAGCCTTCCACATCTGCTGCCGGGTTTCGCTCGGCATAGCCTTTATCCTGGGCATTTTTCAGCACAATATCATAGGCCAGCCCCTGCTCGCTCATTTTAGTCAGCATATAGTTAGTCGTTCCGTTAAGGATACCGGAAATTTCCACGATCTCATCTGCCGTAAGCGACTGGAGCAGCGGACGGATAATAGGAATACCACCGCCCACGCTGGCTTCAAACATAAAGTTGACGCTGTTTTCCCGGGCAATGGCGATCAGCTCGGCGCCATGGCGGGCCACCAGTTCTTTATTGGATGTGGCTACATTTTTCCCGGCCATCAGGGCCTGTTTTACAAACGTAAAGGCAGGCTCAATACCACCCATAACTTCAACGACCACCCGAACTTCCTCATCATCCAGAATCACCTGGTAATCGTGGACGATCTTTTCCTGAATGGGGTCTCCCGGAAAATCTCTCAGATCCAAAACATACTTAATATCAATTTCTTCTCCTGCTTTGCGGGCAATGCTTTCTCTGTTGGTGGTCAGGACCTCCACAACGCCGCTGCCTACTGTTCCATATCCTAAAACCGCTATCTTTACCATCATTTCACTCCCTAGACAAAATTTTAATGTAATGTATTCCTTCCAGTGCCTCAATATCTTCCACCAGTGCTGATATATTTCCTGTTGTGGGAAGCACATCAATGCTTAAAGTCAGCGAAGCAATTCCGTTCACCGGAATGGCCTGATGAATGGTCAAAATATTCGCCTTGCACCGGGCAATATGATTAAGCACTTCTGATAAAAGCCCCGGCTGATCGTCCAGCTGGAGCATCAGCGTCACTGTCCGCCCGCGAACATTGTCGTGGAACGGAAAAATGTCATCTTTATATTTATAAAAAGAGCTGCGGCTGATCCCGGTCATCTCTGTCGCTTCCTGGACTGTCATCGCTTTCTCAGAATCCAGAAGGCGCTTGGCCTCTACGACTTTTAAAAGGACCTCCGGCACCGCTTTCTTTTTTACAACATAATATTTAAAATCCTCACCCATGATTTACCACCTTTGTTCGTGCAACAAACACAACTGTACTCGTAAGAAAGATAGTAACATATTTATCCCATAAATGCAACAGGAAAAGCTGGTATAAAAAAGCTACATTGTAACTATTGTGCCATGAAGTCATGGCTGAACAGTTACGCTACATTTGATTTCCCCAGGCCGAGCCATGGCGCTTTATGGCCTTTTTCCAGGCATCTTCTGAAACAGCAGATACGATCTTCGGATAATTTTTTTCAATAAACCGGGCAAAATCCACATAAGCGCTGCCCTCCAAAGGCACTCTGAGGGATAATTTACTTCCTGGCGCGGTCTGAAATATAAGTGTCAATGTGCCGGAAACCTTAACTGCTCCCAGGTCTTTCATGGCAAATTCCTGCCGCTGCTTTCCCCGGGACAAATAAAGCCAGTCTTTTGTGTAAACGATAAAACCCCGGCGCAGCCGGCAGATCCCCCACAAAACCAGGCAAAGGGCAAAAAATACGGCAAATATAGCCGCGCCTTCCATAGCTCCGGGATTGACACCCACAGCCACAATCAGCAGAAACACACTGACAGCCCCAAAGGCCAGGAGCATATAGCGCATCATAAATTCCGTCTGAAAGCCGAAGGCGCTGATCTGATACCTGTCATTCTCTCCGTGATTTAAGTCCCGCCCCTCTCCGTAGGCTTCCTCCATGTGGGCAGCATCCTCCCGGATCTTTGGCATAAGCTTTTCTTTAAAATATTGGGCGATAAAATCCTCCAGTAATTTATGCATGTTCACAGGCATTCTCCTTTGTATAAAAAATAAAAGCAATCCCCGGCCTGTACAGGCGTCGGATTGCTTTTATCATCCATTAGTTTTGGTCGTCCTCCGGCTGAGTATTGATCCATTTTAAATATGCATTAATAAATGGATCGATGTTGCCGTCCATAACGCTGTCCACGTTGGCAATTTCCATATTTGTCCGGTGATCCTTCACCAGCTTGTAAGGCTGCATAACGTAAGAGCGGATCTGGCTTCCAAAACCATTTTCAGAAATCTCACCGCGGATGCCGGAAATCTTTTCCATATTTTCCTGCTGCTTCAGCATATACAGCTTGGCTTTCAGCATCTGCATAGCTTTATCCTTGTTCTGGAACTGAGAACGCTCATTCTGGCACTGCACCACAATTCCTGTGGGGAGATGGGTAATACGGATAGCCGAAGATGTTTTATTAACATGCTGGCCGCCGGCTCCGCTGGAACGGTATGTGTCAATACGCAGATCGTCCTCGTTGATTTCCACATCCAGATCTTCCTCGATCTCCGGCATAACATCACAGGATGAGAAAGATGTCTGGCGCTTGCCGTTGGCATTAAATGGAGAAATACGCACCAGACGGTGAACGCCTTTTTCAGACTTAAGATAGCCGTAGGCATTTTCCCCGTTGATCTGAATGGTAATGGTCTTGATCCCGGCTTCTTCACCGTCAAGGAAATCCAGCACTTCGGTGGAATAGCCGTGCTTTTCTGCCCAGCGGCTGTACATACGGAACAGCATACTGGTCCAGTCGCAGGCCTCCGTACCGCCGGCCCCGGCGTGAAGGGTTAAAATGGCATTATTATGGTCATACTCCCCGGAAAGAAGGGTTGAGATCTTCAGGGTTTCAAATTCTTCAATAAAAGAATCCAGCATTTCCTGGATCTCAGGGATGAGGCTTTCGTCATTTTCCTCATAGCCCATCTCGATCATGGTCTCCACATCTTCATAAGCCTGAGCCAGCTTCTGATAAGCATCCACTGTATCCTTAAGCCCTTTAAGCTCCTTCATGGCTTCCTGGGATTTGTCCGGATTATCCCAAAATCCGGGTTCCTCCATAATATTATTCAACTCCTGAATACGAGCTTCCTTTGCCGCTAAGTTAAAGTGAATCCCTCACTTCGATCAGCGGTTTTGTATAGTTGCTCAGTGTAAATTTAAACTGATCTAATTCAACCACAAAAATCACCTCTTTCTTTATGATCGCCGCAATATACGCGGCATAAACCGTTTAATTATTTATTACGGCCGCAGCACTGTTTATACTTTTTGCCGCTGCCGCACGGACACGGATCGTTAGGATAAATCTTATCCGCAGCCCGGCGCACCGGAGCCTTGGCCACCGATGTGTCTCTGTTTGTACCTGTAACTTTAGCGACCTCCTCACGCTCAGCCTTCTGCTCAATGCGTACATGCATAAGGACGGTGGCTGTTTCTCTGGATATACCGGCAATGAGCTCATCAAACATATCATATCCGGCGAACTTATACTCTACCAGAGGATCTCTCTGTCCAAGAGCCTGAAGGCCGATACCCTGGCGGAGCTGATCCATATCATCAATATGGTCCATCCACTTACGGTCGATGACTCTTAACAGTACGACGCGCTCCAGCTCCCGCAAATGCTCGATTTCCGGAAATTCCTTTTCTTTTGCTTCATATAAAGCCACAGCTTTATCCTTAAGCTGCTGGGTCAGTGTATCCCGGGTCATGCCGGCATAATCGCTCTTTTCTGTAGATAAGGGTTCCAGCGGGATCATGGGAAGAAGGACATTGTTTAACTCTGCCAGATCCCATTCCTCCACAGGAGTAGAATCGTGGATCACTTTTTCCACAGCCTCTTTTACAGTATCGCCGATCATACGGATCACAACGCCCCGCATGCTTTCTCCATCCAGCACCTTGCGCCGCTCTGCGTAAATGATCTCACGCTGCTCGTTCATAACCTCGTCATAATCCAGCAGGTTTTTACGGATACCATAGTTATTGGACTCGATCTTCATCTGGGCCTTTTCCACTGCGGAAGTAAGCATCTTATGCTCAATAGCCTCACCCTCAGGGAATCCGAGGGAATTAAAGATCTTCATAAGGCGCTCGGAACCAAACAGGCGCATCAGGTCGTCCTCCAGGGAAATATAGAAACGGGATTCACCCGGGTCTCCCTGACGTCCGGCACGGCCGCGGAGCTGGTTATCAATACGCCGGGACTCATGGCGCTCTGTACCAATGATCATAAGGCCGCCCACATCAGCCACGCCTTCTCCCAGCTTAATATCTGTACCACGACCAGCCATATTGGTGGCAATGGTCACTGCCCCGTACTGGCCTGCCTGGGCAACGATCTCAGCTTCTTTTTCATGGAACTTGGCATTTAACACCTGATGCTGGATGCCCCGCTTTTTAAGCAGTGCGCTGATCTCCTCAGATGCTTCGATGGTAATCGTACCCACCAGCACAGGCTGTCCCTTTTTATGGCACTCTACGATCGCATCAATAACTGCGTTGATCTTCTCTTTATGGGTCTTGTAAACTGCATCGTGATGATCTACACGGATCACCGGTTTATTTGTCGGTATCTCAATAACGTCCATGCCGTAAATATCACGAAATTCCTTTTCCTCTGTCAGAGCCGTACCGGTCATACCGCATTTCTTTTTATATTTGTTAAAGAAGTTCTGGAAAGTAATAGTGGCAAGTGTTTTGCTCTCCCGCTTTACCTTAACCCCTTCCTTTGCCTCGATAGCCTGGTGGAGACCGTCGGAATAACGCCGTCCGGGCATGATACGTCCGGTAAATTCATCAACGATAAGAACCTCATCGTCTTTTACCACGTAATCTTTATCTCTGAACATTAAGTTATGGGCGCGCAGGGCCAGAATAATATTATGCTGAATCTCCAGATTTTCCGGATCTGCCAGATTTTCAATACGGAAAAACTTTTCAACTTTATGGACACCGTCTTCGGTAAGATTAATGGTCTTTTCTTTTTCATTAACAATAAAGTCGCCGGTCTCTGTGATCTCCTCGCCCATAATGGCAGCCATCTTTGTCATCTCGCCGCTGGCTTCGCCCCGGACAAGCTGACGGGCCAAAATATCACAGACACGATACAGCTCTGTGGACTTTCCGCTCTGACCGGAAATAATCAGGGGGGTACGGGCCTCATCGATCAATACAGAGTCAACCTCGTCGATGATGGCATAATGAAGATCTCTTTGTACAAGGCGTTCCTTATAAATGACCATGTTATCTCTCAGATAATCAAAGCCAAGTTCGTTATTTGTGGCGTAGGTAATATCACAGGCATAAGCGGCCCGGCGTTCTTCCGGGGTCATGCTGTTTAAAATAACGCCAACGCTCAGTCCAAGGAACTCATGGACAGATCCCATCCACTCCGCATCACGCTTTGCCAGATAGTCATTGACCGTTACAATATGCACGCCTTTGCCTTCAAGGGCGTTTAAGTATGCCGGAAGGGTGGACACAAGGGTCTTACCTTCACCGGTACGCATCTCTGAAATACGTCCCTGATGGAGGATAATACCGCCAATAAGCTGTACCCGGTAATGGCGCATGCCAAGGACACGGTCGGCAGCTTCCCGCACAACGGCAAATGCTTCCGGAAGAAGATCATCTAAAGTTTCTCCCTTTGCCAGACGGTCTTTAAATTCCTGCGTTTTGCCCCGGAGCTGCTCATCGGACAATTCCTTCATCTGAGGGCCTAACGCTTCAATCTTGTCAACCAGAGGATACACACGCTTTAGCTCACGCTCGCTGTGGGTCCCCAGGATTTTTTCCACTAATTTCATTTAATCATTCACTCCCATGTTGTTTTCCCGGGACCTGTCATGGGCCTGTTGGGTCCACAGTTCCCGGATGGATCTGCGATTTACAACCAATCAAGAATTACGCTGTCCGCAAAAATCAGAGTTTTTCATCTTATTGTAGCACCAATAGAAACTATTTGCAAATATTATTTCACCCGCACCTAAAATCAAAAAAGCGTTCAGCCAGAAACTGAACGCCTGTGATTACATTACATCACTAAGCCTTCCGCGGAGCATCAGCAGGCTGACCGTGATGGAAATGATTGAAATCAGTGAAAGCAGAGACTGTATCACAGAAGGGATAACGCCGGAAATATATGGGGCATTGATCAGTGTCATAATGATACTTATTAAAGTTCCTGCAATACTGATAAAATTAAACACAATAAGGAACATGGATATATTTTCCCGGGTACTTCCGGTCCTTAAAACATTGCGGATCACTTTTGTGGTTTTCAGCATTTTAACATAGTAAATAACAAGAAGTATCAGCAATACAATAACAATAGCAAACGCCAGGACCATAACTGCCATTCCGGCCCGAAAAGCGCCGCTGGTGCCAAAGGCGCTGTATTCATAATCAATCGCTGCGCCAGCCATCGCTCCGGCAAAAATAAAAATACATGCCAGGATCACAACAAGCCCCAGACAAATGGACATAAGCACAATATAGGTAATAACGGCGCCCCGCACAAGGGTAATGCCTCCGGTGGAAGGCACAGGCTTTTTGCTTGCACATGCAGCCAGCAGCAGCCACATTCCTGTAACCATAATAATGGCAGGGATCATACCAATAAGACTGATGCCGGTGGTCCATCCGCCAATATAGCTTATATCACCGCCGCCGTAATTATAAAGCTCTGCCATATTTACGCCGCCAAACAAAGAAGATACTAATGTCATGATCAGCGCCAGAGTATAACAGATCGTGCCAAACAAAAATGGAAATGACTTTCCGATCTCACGCACAGCTTCTGTGGCCGGTGTCGGCGTAACGTTCATGCCGGAATGGAAGCCGCCGTAATAGTTTCCATTATTATAGCCGCCATTCATATTGGGGCCCTGGTTAGTGTATCCGCCGCCATAGGGATTGGTATTGCCATAAGGATTGGTGTTCCCGTAGCCATTGGGATTATTGTAGTTGTTATTGTAGCTGTTAGGATTTCCGTAACCGTTTGGATTATTATAGCCATTGCTGTTGCTATAACCGTTAGGATTATTGTAGGCGTTAGAACCGGCATACGGATTTGTACTGCCATAAGCGCCGTTATTCCCGTAGGAAGCCGCATTTCCATAGGGATTCGTTTCATAGGAACGGTTACCGTCCTGGGCAGAGCCAGTATTATTTTCATATCTGTTATCCATAACAATCTCCTTTCTCCGTACTCCTTTCACATGCTCCTGTGAAAATAAAAATTTCATTTATTATCATCTTACAGTTCCGGGAATTTGTCAACGATTTTCAGCTCAGAATTTTCATATTCGGGAACTATTCAGCCATGCATCCGGTCAGGCAAAGAAGCAAAGTCCGAAAGGCCACGAAGAAAAGCCCCCCGCAAGACCATGGCCCCAGGGCCGGCTTTTTATTAAAGCCTGGTCCTGGGGCCATGGTCTGTTCACATAAATAATATAATTACCAGATCAGTGATCTGAACTGTACCTGTATAGTCTTCATTTTAATTTTTTAAAACTCTGGTTCGATCAGGCCATAGGTATTGCCTTTACGCTTATATACAACATTCACTTCATCAGTTCTTGCATTTCTGAACACAAAGAAATTATGGCCTAACAGCTCCATCTGTACACAGGCTTCTTCCACATCCATAGGCTTCATGGCAAAACGTTTTGTACGCACGATGCGGATACCTTCATCTTCTTCCACATCCATATCCATATATTCCTTCTGGAAATTGCCTGTCCCATGCATCTGGTTCACCAGTTTTGTTTTATACTTGCGCATCTGGCGCTCAATGATTTCTTCTACAAGGTCAATAGACACGTACATATCATCGCTCACCTGCTCTGCGCGAATGATACTGCCTTTTACAGGAATAGTAACCTCAATCTTCTGACGGGACTTTTCCACACTCAAGGTAACGATCACATCGGTCTCCGGAGTAAAATACTTTTCCAGTTTTCCTATCTTGTCGTAAATCGCATCTTTTAATCCTTCTGTCACATCAATATTCTTTCCGCTGATAATATAACGCATATAACCCAACTCCTTTGGTCAATATATTTACCTTAAATAATCCTCCCTCTTTGTAAATTGTTTGTAAGATTATTATACCATAAAACCTTTCCTTTTCAAGCCAATTAAATTAATTTTCAAAATATTTCTATCTTTAACTTATTTTTTTCAATAAAATAAAATTATTAATTCTATTTTTATTAATTATTAAAAAACAAAAATGTCAAGGGAATTTGAAATTATTTTACATTGAATCCCGGATTTTACATTATTACCAAAACATATTTTCGTTTTTTACCGACAAAATTATCCACTTTTCCACAGCTTTCGATTGTGGATAATGTGGATAACTTTGTGAATAACTCATTTTTACCGAAAAAATGCCGTTGATTTCCGGTGGATAACTATGTGAGCAAATAATTTTCCCGAATCTGATTATGTAAACACCCCCTGCATTTTTTGTGCAATCTTTCCAGTTCGATTTTTTTCCCTGTATTTCTCCCTAAAAGCCTATCTTGCATTTTGACAAATTTCGATAAATTTTCAGACGATTTTTCAATTCTCACAAACATGCCAGACAACCCCGAAAAGCAGCCCTCTGTAGGCATGACGCCGCTTTCCGGGCGTATCACGCAAAAAGCGGACCTGCCGCACAGGGAATTTTATCCCTTATGCGGCAGGTCCGCTTTCATGTATATAGATCAACACTATAAATCCATTAATAAATCACACGTACGACCGCTACCGGTGTACGATAGGTTACGTTGGAAATGATAATGCCTACAGACGGGCTGCTGGCATGAATCACCTGGCCGTTGCCGATGTAGATAGCCACATGGTCCGCATAACTGCTGCTGCCATAGAAGAACAGGTCGCCCGGTTTTGCTTCATCTACAGAAGAAATACGGATACCGTTCTGCTTCTGGGCATCTGCCACACGGTTTAACTGAATACCAAAGTGGAGATATACCTGCTGTGTAAAACCGGAACAGTCAACACCTGTGTTCAGATTGTTTCCTCCCCATACATATGGGTAACCTTCCCACTGTAAAGCATAGGCTGCAATGTCTTCGCCGGTCACACCGGTAATGCCTGAGCTTCCGCTTTCATCTGAAGAAGAATCATCATCCGGAGACGGATCTGTTGTTGTCAGATACTGGCTGGAAACATATGCTGTCGTACCGTTATATTCCACACGGCTCCAGCCATTGCTTAATACGCCGGTACGCTTTACGCTTGCGCCTTCTCTTAAAGTGGCAATAATGCCGTAGCTTGTACCGCAGCCCTTGCGCACATTCACCGCTGTAGTCGCCCATACGGTTTCGTTAACTTCACTGACTGTAGGATCATCGCTGTCGGATGTATTATTATCACTTAAAGTAATGTAATCCTGATAAACATAACCTGTAACTTCACTGCCGTTGACTGTGGCCTTTACCTGATACCAGGAACCGGTCTTTCCCGTAATGGTCACTTTAGCCTCTTTATAGATCAGGCCCAAAGATTTTGAACTTGTGGATGCTTCCTTACGCACATGAAGGGCTGTAGTATTGCAGACACCTGTGCCGGAAGCTGCCTCTACAGAGTCAGTATCTCCCTGGGAAGAATCATCGCTGCCTGAAGAAGATGAAACAGTTATGTAAGAAGAATGGGCATAGCCGGTAACTTCCTTACCATTCGCGGTAGTTTTAACCTGATACCATTCGCCGGTTGTTCCAAGAATGGTCACCTTTGTTCCCTGACGGATCAGGCCGTAGGTTGCAGAGGAGGTTGTCGGCTCCTTGCGGATATTTAATGCAGAAGTGTTGCAGACACCTTCTCCTGAAGACGGTGTAACATTACTGCTGCCACTGTCACTGCTGTCACCGCCGGAACTGCTCATAGTAATGTAATCGCTGTGAACAAAACCTGTAATGCTGGAGCCGTTCACTGTGGTCGTTACCTGATACCAGGAACCGGCAGTACCTGTAATAGTTACCTTTGTTCCGTA
This sequence comes from Candidatus Scybalocola faecigallinarum, assembly GCA_018711005.1. Taxonomy (GTDB): domain Bacteria; phylum Bacillota; class Clostridia; order Lachnospirales; family Lachnospiraceae; genus Catenibacillus; species Catenibacillus faecigallinarum. The sequence continues at coordinate 23,412 of DVIT01000056.1, forward strand.
CCGGATAAGACCGATCACCGATGCGCTGGTGCTTGCATCGGAACGGACATTTAATGCCGATGTATTACATACGCCTTCACCGGTAGCCGGTGTAACGGTTGTGGATGAATCTCCGGAAGAATTATCGGAAGATCCGCCGGATGCTCCCAGAGTAATATACTGAGCATACACGTAACCTGAAGCACCGGATGATGTAGTTACACCATACCAGCCGTTATTGCTCTCAGTAATACTTACCGTTTCTCCCATATAAAGAGCGCCAACAATGGATGAGTCTGTGGACGCGCCGCTTCTTAAGTTCAGTACGCTTACATTAACAGAACCGGTCTGGCCGGAAACAGCAATACTTCCCGAACCATCGGTAGATACATACTGCGAGCTTACATAACCGGTCGTTCCGTTAATGGAAATGGCATACCAGCCGTTTTCAGAGGAAATAATATCCAGTGTGGTGCCTCTGGACACGGTCGTAATAACCGGATCATTGGTAGAGCTTCCGGAACGTACATTCAACACACTGCAGGTCACTGTACCTGTAGCTGCGGCATGTACAGGCAAAGACTGAAAACCTGCCGCCTGAGCCAATATAAGCGCTGCTGCCAGTGAAACCTTGGCTTTTCTCCTGAATTTTCCCATTTTAATCATAAACTTCACCATTTCTATTTTTTGGATAACATGTCTGCTTCTCCTCTCCCGCCTATATGTTACGGTTCATAGAGGAAAAATGTTACATTTTTTATTACAAATTTGTTACAAACACATTATACCAGCGGATGTAATACATGTCAACCAATTTTGTAAAAGAATTGTAATAATTAATAACAATTCGGCCATGCATCCGGCCAGTTAAAAAATCATTCCTGTTTTTCCCGGATCTTACCGTCTGTAATGGTAATGCGCCCGTTTTTAAGCAAACGGCCAACAGCCCGCTTAAACGCAGCCTTGCTCATCCCAGCTTCCCGTTCGATTACCGCAGGTGATGCTTTTTCAGTAAAAGGAAGGACACCGTCATAGCTTTGGATCAGCTTCATAATGTGTTCGGCATCTGCGTCAATCTGAAATGGAATACGTTCATGCAAAGAAAGCTCCAGCTTTCCGTCCTCTCTCACACGGGATACCCGCACAGTCACTTTTTCTCCCGGTTCAAAGCCTCCGTGAAGCTCCCGTGCCGGGATCAGACCGTGATACCGGCCGTCTACAGCTACAAAAGCGCCGTATTCCGGATGGATCTGATAAATATACCCAATCGCATGATCATCCTTTTTATAAGAAGAATCTGTATGCAGATACTCATAAACTTTCATTGTGGCACAAAGGCGGCTGCTCTTGTCAATGTAAAGAGCTACCAGATATTCTCTGCCCTCCCGGACCTGGACTGTCTGCTCTTTAAACGGAAGAAGCAGATCTTTTGGCAGACCCCAGTCTAAAAAGGCTCCGATCTTTGTCACCTGCTGCACCTTCAGCACCGCCGTCTGCCCTAAAGTGATCAGCGGCTCAGCAGTCGTTGCAATAAGCCGGTCACTGGAATCCCGGTAAATAAATACTTCCAGCTGAGTTCCTACGTTCGCCTCAGACGGCACCTCTTTTTTAGGAAGCAGCACCGCTTCCCCGCCGGCATCTGCCGGATTTGATAAATATACGCCAAAATCCTTTTTTCGGGTAATAGTTAAAACTTGTTTCTCTCCTAAACGTATCATCTTATCCTCCATCATATTGATAATACCCTTATGCTCAGGCCATATGTTATTTAACTGATATTTTATTTGGCCAATATTTCCACAGCTACAAATACCGGTCCGCTGTCACTGCACAATGCCACTGTGGTTCGGTTCGCCCCTCGGTTAACCTTGGGACAAATTGTATCTCCCTGTACTGCAGCCTTTTTATATTCAACCCGGATCTGACGGATCTTCATCTGAGGCTCTATATATTCCAGAGCCATGGAAATATACCGGGCATTGTTTACATGACAATTCGTATCCAAATCTGCGCGCTTTACAGTAAAAGGCTCCTTCAGCATCCAGTCCTTTGGCAGCTTAATGCGCCTTGGCTCGTATTCCATCGGATACTTTTCTTCGCTTCCGTAGCCCTCTACCGCTTCCATGGTCAGCTTTTCCGGCCTTCCGGTATGGGTGTTAATCAATACCCATATGGAATTGGCCACAGCCAGGGTCTCTCCTTCAGCGCTTTTTAATATAAAATTTCTATACCCATACATAGCGTCAAAGTCATAAGCCCATGTTCCTGTTACAATATCTTCTCCAAGCCCCGGCCGGCGCATAAAACGGATCTGCCATGCGGTCAGCATCCACACATGGCTATGCTGCTCCAAATAGTCAATCCCCATTCCAAGAGATTCCGACTGCATGGTGGAACAGTCCTGAAAATACCGTACAATCTGAGCTTCATCCGCCAGGCCGTCGCAGGCCACTTCACTGTAGGTTACTTTCCGCTCATATGTATACACGTTCATCCTCTCCTTTACGTTGTATAAAAGCGTCTGTGTTTAGCGTACCTTAAGGAAAATCCCGGAACTTTCCTTAAAACGAAAATGAGACAGCCTGATTCAGGCTGTCTCACTGTGTTAAAACTGGGCTGGAAGGACTCGAACCTTCAAATGCAGGAGTCAGAATCCTGTGCCTTGCCATTTGGCGACAGCCCATCATCCCGTTGACAAATGTTATTATACCATGTCTTTTAGAAAATGCAACCCCTTTTTTTAAAAAATTGAAATTTTTTAAAATATTATAACTATTTGCATGAGACAAGCGGCAAAAGGTCATGCGGACTGCGCAAGCGCAGCCCCGCTCTTTTATTCCTGAGTATCGCAAAAGCTGTGATCAATAGTAATCACGCACTGACACCGGCTGTCGATCTGTCGGATCCGAGCTTCCAGGTCAATAATAAACTGATGGGTCTTTTCTATATTATAGTCATACGGTACTACAATATCAAAAATCAGGTTGATCTGCTCCTTTCCTTTCACCATACGAAAATCGTGGGCAGAAATATTGGCATCCATTTCACGGATCAATTTGTAAACCCGTTCCCGCCATTCAATAACAAAAGGATCTTCCACATCCACCGGGTCCATATGGATCACCAGAAAGATGCCGGTCTCCTTTGTCACCTCCCGCTCAATCTTGTCAATCAACTCGTGGGAGGTTTCAATATCTTCTTTATTAGAAACTTCCGCGTGGATCGTTGCCATACTCCGGGTCGGTCCGTAATTGTGGATGATCAGGTCATGAGTGCCTACAATACCGTCATAAGCCTCCACCTTTTCCTCCAGCATTTTGTAGATTTCCGGATCCGGACGTTCTCCAAGCAGCGGGCGGATAGTGTCCTTAGCAATATTAATGCCGGCAAATACAACGACTACAGCCACCAGCAGACCAACAATACCATCCACATTCCATCCCAAAATACGATAGATCAGCAGGGAAACAATGGTTGCTGCTGTTGTCAGAACATCCCCAAGAGCGTCTGCCGATGTGGCTTTCATTACTGAGGAATTGATCCGGTTGCCCAGCTTGCGGTTAAACAGGCCCAGCCACAGCTTCACTAAAATGGAAAGGCACAGGATGATCACAGAAATCGTACTGAATGTTACAGCCTCCGGGTGCAGGATTTTATCTGCAGCACTTTTTATAAATGTAAAACCAACTTCAATGACCAGACATGCCACGATAAAAGCAGCGATATATTCATACCGTCCATGGCCAAACGGATGCTCTTTATCCGCCGGGCGGCTGGCCAGCTTGACGCCTACAAAGGAAATAATGGATGAAAAGGCATCTGACAGGTTGTTAAAGGCATCCGCTACAACAGCAATACTTCCAAGGATCGTACCGATCACTACCTTGACCGCAAAAAGCAGCACATTGCAGCAGATCCCTACAATACTTGACAGTACGCCATAGGCGGTGCGCACCTTTTCATTTTCTATATTTTCATAATCCTTTACAAACAGCTTCACAAGAAGATCTGTCATCTTATCACCTTCCTTAAAATTCTCCTCCTGTCAGGGCAAAGGGACGCCTGTAAGCGCCTTAAGTACCCGAACGGCTTCTATTGTAGCACGCTGCGGCCGGAAATGCCATAGGAAAGTTGCGCGGCAATTCAGGACAAAGCCGACCGCCCGCCGGATGCACTGATACAAAAAAAGCGCTACGATCCCATGGTTCATGGACCGCAGCGTCAAAAACGTTTACGGTTATTCACTTTACTGCTGGCTGCGGATTTTCCCCTGCTCTACCATGAGTACCCGATCAGACACATCCTTCACAAAAGGAATATCATGGCTGATGATCAGTATTCCCATGCCCTGCCCGGCCAGATCCTTTATGATCCGGGTCATTTCCCGGGTCGTCTGGGGATCCAGTGCGGCTGTAGGCTCGTCAAAGCATAAAAGCCTGGGATTGGTCACACAGGAACGGGCAATGGCTACACGCTGCTTCTGTCCGCCGGACAGCTCATAAGGCCGGCTGTCTGCCTTATTCTCCAGCCCAAGGCTTTTAAGCATAGCCATGGCCTTTTCCCTGGCCTGGGCCTGGGACATTTTATGTACATCCGTCAGTGCCAGAGTTACATTTTTCAATACAGTCATATGGGGAAACAGGTGGTAGCTTTGAAACACCATGCCCAGCTGCCGGCGGATCTGATCCAGTTCTTTTTTAGCAGCATAAGCCATTTTTTCATCCTTTTCCCGGCAAATATACTGGCCATTAATACTGATGCTCCCCCGGTCCGGCCGCTCCAGCCCGGCAACACAGCGGATGATCGTTGTCTTTCCGGCGCCGGACTGACCCAGAAGGGATACAATCTCCCCCTTTTCAACGCTGAAATTAATATCCGAGAGCACCTGGTTCCCTTTAAATGCCTTATACAGGCCGCTCACTTCCAAAAGCATTGTTTCACTTCCCATCCATTACTCCTCATAATAAACCTTTTTCTCCGCCTGGTTCAGCAGCTTGGTGATCACAGCGGTCAGGATCAGATAAATGACGCCAACCACAATATACGGCGTCAGAGTAACGTCTCGTGTGGATATGCTTTTGGCGATCTTAAAGATTTCTGTAATACCCAGGGCATAGACCAGGGATGTATCCTTGATCAGTGTAATGATCTCATTGCCAATGGAGGGCAGCGTCCGCTTGATCACCTGAGGCATAACGATCTTAAGATTGATCTGAGCATTGCTCAGCCCAAGAAGCTTTGCCGCTTCAATCTGCCCTTTTTCCACAGACTGTATACCGGACCTGAAAATCTCCGCAAAATAGGCGGCATAGTTAATAATAAACGCAAAAAAGACGTAGGGCAGGCGCGTCCGTCCAAACAGGCGTATGCCCACTGCCGGAAGTCCGAAAAATATAAGAAACATCTGCAAAAGCAGCGGGGTTCCCCTCAGAACCCATGTATAAAAGCCTGAGATCCACCGCAGCACCCGCACCCGGGATACACGGCACAGGGAAACCAGGGCCCCGATAGGAATAGACAATACAAGGGTCACAGCAAAGGTTCCCAGAGTTACACCCATACCTTCCATGATCTGAGGGAGGATTTGGATAATATATGACATAGTTGCTCTGCCTCCTTAAAGCGCCTGTTATTTTACAATGTCTGCGCCAAACCATTTTTCGGAAATCTGGGCTGCCGTGCCATCTTCCTTCATCTCATCCAGCACCTGGTTTAATGCAGCCAAAAGCTGGGTATCTTCCTTGCGCACGCCTACAGCGTATTCCTCACTGCCAAAGCCTTCGCCCAGGATCATATACTGGGACGGATCATCTTTGTGAGAGATCACATAATCTAAAAGCACCTTATCGGCAACCACAGCGTCGGAGCGTCCGGCTTCCATATCCATGATAGCCATATCATTTGTATCAAATACCGGCCGGTCTGCAAAAGTATCGGAGATTTCCGGATTAGCGTCCATAGCCTCTACTGCGCTGGAATTAATCTGGGCAGCAACAACCTTGCCTGCCAGATCATCCAGAGATGTAATCCCGGAATCTGCCATAGTAACAACCACCTGCTCATTATCCAGATACGGATCTGTAAAGTTTACCTGCTCCTTACGCTCATCGGTAATACTGTAGCCGTTCCAGATCAGGTCAATATTCCCCTGGTTCAGCTCCTGCTCCTTCATATCCCAGTTGATCACCTGAAATTCCACAGTAACTCCAAGCTTTTGGGCCGCCGCATTGGCCAGGTCAATATCAAAGCCTACCAGGTCGTTATTTTCATCTAAAAATCCCATAGGTGCAAAAGTATCGTCAACGCCAATGATCAAATGATCATAGCCAATATCTGTAATATCTACCGTTTCTCCATCCGCAGCACTTTCACCGGTCTCTGCCTCTGTCTCGGCTGCTGCCTGGGTATCTGCACCGGAATCAGCCTGTGTTTCAGCAGCTTCAGAAGCACTGGCTGCACCTGTGCTGTCTGTGCCGGATGCATCATTGGAATTACCGCCGCAGGCGGCTAAAGACATGGCCATAGCGGCTGCCAAACATAAGGTTGTAAACTTTTTCATTTTCTTTTCCTCCTAAAAACAGTCCATATTTTGGGTCCGAACAAACGAACTTGACCATAGCAATAAATTATCACTCTACCAGAGTAAAGCATATGTATAAAAAAGTCAAGAGGATTTTTGCAGGTGATTTCCCGGGAATTATTTTTGTCTGTATTGTCTGACAAACGAAAATTGTGTATAATATAGTGTGTGAATTGCCTTTAAGATGTTTTTAACGGCAAGGATCTGTCTGTTGTGGACAAGTACATGAAAGATGACTATAAGCAGCACAATCCGACCGTTGCTCAGGGAAAAGAAGGTTTTATTGATTTTGCCAAAAACCGCTTTTTCAAAATGTTCCCGGATCTGGAACTTAAGATCATGCATATTTATGAGGATGGTGATATTGTTGTCAGCCACAACCACGCTGTCCTTAAAAAAGGCGAAGTGGAAAACATCGTTTTTGATGTATACCGTTTAGAGGACGGAAAACTTATAGGAAAAGCACTTTAGGACACCTCACAGCATAAACTAAGATTAAAGACAGCTGTGAGGTGCTTTCTATTGCAGTCCTTTCCCCAACCCCTTACCGCAGAGGAAGAACGCTATTATCTGGAACGCTACCGCGGCGGTGATATGGCCGCCAGGAATATTCTCATTGAAAAAAATCTGCGCCTGGTGGCCCATATTGTGAAAAAATATAATAACTCCGGCAGGGATATGGATGAATTAATCGCCATTGGCATTGTAGGCCTTGTAAAAGCTGTCAATACATTTAATGTAGCCAAAGGAAACCGCATTGTCACCTACGCTGCCCGGTGCATTGAAAACGAACTGCTGATGATGCTGCGCAGCGAGCGCAAGCTAAGCCGGGAAGTCTCCCTGTATGATCCCATCGGCACTGACAAAGAAGGAAACGAGATCAATCTTTTAGATATTATAGAAACGCAGGAGGCGGATGTTGTGGAACAGATTGCCCGGGACAACAACATCCGCCTTCTTTATGAAAATATAGACCTGCTGCTCAGTCCAAGAGAAAAGGAAATCATATGCAGCCGCTATGGTCTTGGGGGACACAGCCCCTCCACACAAAGAGAAATTGCCGACCGCCTGGGCATTTCCCGAAGTTATGTGAGCCGTATTGAGAAAAAGGCCCTGGAAAAACTAAAATCCGGAATGGAGCCATAGCGGCCCCGGATGCACCCCGTTAGTTTTTTGGTCCTTCTTCCCCGGTTTCCACACGGACAGTGATCTGGGTCACATAATCGTCCCAGGAACGGGCAGCCATTTCATTAACCCCTTCCTCAAAGGCATGGCCGGAAAATGTCAGATGATGTTTTCCGGCATAATCCAGCATGCGCCGGTATGTCTCCGGGATCTTGTCCCAGCTACCTACGCAAAATGCCCGCATATACGTTCCCGCAGGCTTTATAAAAAATCCGCTGCGGTCTTTGTCCTGACGGCGCAGGGCTAAGGCTCTGGAAGGATTCTCTACCTTTGTGAAATAGCTGTCATACCGGTCAAATTCACCTTTTTCAAAGGATTCCCTGTTCATAATGACGCCAAAGGCATGGTTAAACATGCGGTGGGTGTGGAACTTCCGGGCATGCTCAATGGCAGAAAGGGCCTCACCGTCAGGATTTCCTTCCTCCTCATAAGGGCTGACCAGCAAATATTCTTCCGGACAGCGGACCAGCTCTATTTTTGAAAAGTCCAGATGCAAAAGTCCTTCCAGCTGAGTTTTCCGGTCCGTCATTAATTTTCGGATTTCCTTCATCCGGCTGATGGCCACATCTGTTTCCAGGATCTTTTCCTGGAGCACCTCCACTAATCCTTCAATGGACGGCTCATTAATATATTCCCGGATCTCATCAATAGACATGCCCAGTTCCCGGAACGTCAGGATCATTTCCAGCCGGCTGCTCTGGCGGTATGTGTAATACCGGTAGCCATTGGGTTTTTTTATAGCCGGGGAAAACAGACCGATCTCATCATAATACAAAAGCGTGCTTTTATTGATCCGGTGCAGGGCCGCAAACTTGGCGGCCGTCAGGCCCTTGTCAAATTCTTTCATCTTTTTAAATCCCCCTCTTGACCTTCAAGTTACTTTATAGTTTATTCTAAGGGATGTGGCAAAAAAATGTCAATACGCATCAGCTTTGGAGGGAGTATATTATGAAATTAATTCTTCACTATCTGAAGCGTTATAAAGGACTCCTTGTTTTAAACATTATCGCAATTTTCGGCTTTGCCCTGGTGGAGCTGGGCATCCCCACCATCGTATCAGATATGATCGATAAAGGGGTCATGAACCAGGATACAGATTATCTCATACGCATGGGGCTTTTGATCGCCCTTATTGCAGTGATCGGCGTATGCGGCACCATCCTTCTTGGTTTTTGCTGTGCCAAAATCTCCTCATCTGTAACAAGAGATATCCGCGGTGATGTTTTTGCAAAGGTCCAGACGTTATCGCACCATGAAATGAACCAGTTCGGTGTGCCATCTCTGATCACCCGGACAAACAATGATGCCTTTCAGATCATGATGTTTTTAAATGTGATCTTAAGGACAGCCCTGCTGACGCCGGTCATGGTCATTATCAGCTTTACTCTGACCATCCGGGCATCTCTGGAATTGTCCCTGATCATTGTGGCCACAGTGCCCATCATCATTGCCGGCGTTTTGATCGTCGGAAAAATTTCCGGTCCTATCAGTGACCGGCAGCAAAAATCTCTGGATTCCATTAACCGAATCTTCAGGGAAAATCTTACAGGCATCCGGGTTATCCGTTCTTTTAATAATGATGCTTATGAAAGCCGGCGTTTTGACAAAGAAAATACCAACTTTATGAAACAATCCAAAAATTTATTTAAGCTGATGTCTGCCACAGAACCGGTATTTTTCTTTCTCATGAATATTGCGGCTTTATGTATTTATGTAACTGCCAGTGTCATGATCAATGATCAGACCCTTCAGGTGGGCAAGCTGGTTGCTTTTATGGACTATCTGTTCCACGCCATGCTTTCCGTCATGCTTTTTTGCATGGTCTTTATGATGTATCCCCGGGCCAATATTTCCGCCAAGCGTATTATGGCAGTTTTGGACACCCAGCCCGGCATTACCAACCCGCAGCATTCCCGGCTGCCGGCAAATACACAGGAACACAGCATTGTTTTTGAAAACGTGGATTTTGTTTATCCGGACGGAGATGAAGCTGTGCTGAAAAATATATCCTTCAGCGCCAAATCCGGAGAAACCGTTGCCTTTATCGGCAGCACCGGTTCAGGAAAAAGTACCCTGATCCATCTGATCCCCAGGTTTTATGACGCTGTTTCCGGGAAGATCCTCATTGACGGACAGGACATTACTTCCATGGATATTTACAAGCTTCGGGAAAAGATCGGCTTTGTGCCCCAAAAGGCAAACCTGTTTTCCGGCTCCATTGCTGATAATATCCGCTTCGGCAAGCCAGACGCTGCCATGGATGAGATTATCCATGCGGCAAAGGTGGCCCAGGCCTATGATTTTATTATGGAAAAGCCTCACGGCTTTGACGAGCATATTGTGGAAGGAGCCACCAATGTGTCCGGCGGCCAGAAGCAGCGCCTTTCCATTGCCCGGGCACTGGTGCGCAAACCCCAAATCTATATTTATGACGATTCCTTCTCTGCCCTGGATTTTAAAACCGACGCTGCCCTGCGCAAGGCTCTGAAAACAGAAGTGGGAAGCGCCATTGTACTGATCGTGGCTCAGCGGGTGTCTACCATTATGGATGCCGATAAGATCGTTGTGCTGAATGAAGGAAAGATCGCCGGTATGGGCACTCACCGGGAACTTTTAAAGTCGTGCCCCATTTATTATGAAATTGCAGCTTCTCAGCTGAGTGAGGAGGAAATGCAGTATGAATGATAAAATAAATTTCAGGACTTGTATTAAAGAACTGCTAAAATATGTAAAGCCTTACCGGTTCAAGCTGAGCATTGCCCTGCTCATGGTGGTGGTGGCCAACCTGACCTTTGCCATTAATCCTTTAATGGAAGGAAAGATCACAACCCAGCTGTCAGAGGACGCCATGGATATGGCCCGGGGCGTTTCCGGAGCCCATGTCCACTTTGATGCTATTTTCAGGATCATTGTCATTTTGGTCATCCTTTATCTGATCAAAACTGTATCCCAGCTGCTGACCTCCATCTTTCTCACAGACGCCATCCAGCAGACCATGCATGATATAAGAAATGCCCTGCAGAAAAAAATCCAGCGGCTTCCGGTAAAATATTTTGATGACCACGCCTTCGGAGATCTTTTAAGTACCGTCACAAATGATGTGGATACGTTAAGCAACGCCCTTCAGCAGACACTGACCCGTGTATTCGCTGCCATACTGACCTTTGTTTTTGTAATTACAATGATGCTGTATGTCAATGTATGGATGACCCTGATTGCTCTAATGATCATCCCTTTATCCATCCTTGTGACCCGCTTTTTTGTAAGGCGCTCCCAAAAACTGTTTGACGCCCAGCAAAAGGCTGTAGGTGATCTTAACGGAACCATCACAGAGCTTTACGGCAGATTTAATGAGATCGTCCTGTTTAATAAGCAGAAGGATTCTATCCGCCAGTTTAAAGAGGTCAATGAAAACATGGCCCGGTCTGCGTTCCAGGCTCAGTTTGTGTCATCCCTGATCTCCCCGTTTGTGTCTCTGATCACTTATCTGACCATTGGCACCATTGCAGTGGTAGGATGTATCTTTGTTATTAACGGGACCATTACTTTAGGAAATCTCCAGGCCTTCATCCGCTATGTGTGGCAGATCAATGACCCTCTGTCCCAGGTATCCCAGCTTTCCGCCCAGGTGCAGTCGGCATTCTCCGCCATGAGCCGTATTTTCACCCTGCTTAACGCCCAGGAAGAAGTGCGCCGGGGAAATACCTCTGTGGATACACAAAACATCAAGGGAAAGGTTACCTTTGAGCATGTTCAGTTTGGTTATGAGGACGAGCTTTTAATGCACGATGTTAATTTCCAGGTGGAACCCGGACAAATGGTTGCCATTGTAGGGCCTACCGGGGCCGGAAAAACAACCCTTATGAACCTGCTGCTGCGTTTTTATGATGTTAAAGGCGGCTCTATAAAAATCGACGGCATTGATATACGGGATATGGACCGGGAGGATCTGCGCCGTCTGTTCTCCCTGGTACTCCAGGACACATGGCTGTTTAACGGAAGTATTTTCGACAACATCCGTTACGGGCGGCTGGATGCCCGCAAGGATGAGGTTGTGGATGCAGCTAAAATGGCTAATGTGCATCATTACATCCGTACCTTAAGCCATGGGTACAATTCCATGATTAACGAGGAAGCCAATAATATTTCCCAGGGCGAGAAACAGCTTTTGACCATTGCCCGGGCCATTATCAAGGATCCCCGGATCCTTGTGCTGGATGAGGCCACATCCTCTGTGGATACCCGTCTGGAACGGATGCTCCAGGAAGCCATGCAAAAAGTCATGGCCGGCCGTACATCCTTTGTCATCGCCCACCGCCTGTCTACCATACGCAGTGCGGATCTGATCCTTGTAGTCAATAACGGCGACATTATTGAACAAGGCACTCACGAAGAACTTCTGGCCAAAAAAGGCGCTTATGAAAAGCTCTACCATTCCCAGTTTGCCAACCGAAATTTTGATTAAAAAAAGGCTGCCCCGGAGAGTTGTTATCTCTCCCGGAGCAGCCCTTTTTATGATCAAGGCATGCGGTTTGCATCCTCATCCTTTTTCTTAGCAGAATATGCGGAAAACTTTCCTAATGCCCATACAATGAGCATGATCAGAAGAATGGCAACAAAGATTCCGCCCATTCCTTTTCCCATAATTTCCAATGAAATTATAAAATTTTCCATAGTATTCATATATCCAAAACCTTCCCTTCAATCAAAGATAACTGGTAACGACCTGGATAACAAGACCGCCGGCAATAACCGAAGCGATCTGACCGGATACATTGGCGCCGGCAGCATGCATTAAAATAATGTTGCCCTTTTCTTCTTCATTGGCCAGCTTCTGAACAACACGGGAAGCCATAGGGAATGCGGAAATACCTGCAGCACCTACCATAGGATTGATCTTGTTCTTTCTGAACAGATTCAGTACCTTTGCTAAAAGCACACCGCCAACAGTATCAAAAACAAATGCCAAAAGACCAATGCACATGATCAGGATCGTATTTACATCAACGAAAGCTTCAGCACGCATACTGAAGGAAATCGTAATACCCAGGATCAATGTGATCAGGTTGGTCAGCGTATTCTGAGCTGTATCGGATAATGTACCCAGAACGCCGCACTCACGCAGCAGGTTACCAAACATCAGGAAGCCTACAAGAGCAATGGAGGACGGAGCAATAAAGCCTACGATAATGGTTACGATGATAGGGAATGCAATACGCACAGACTTTGTTACCTGTGCCGGATGATATTCCATGTGGATCCGGCGTTCCTTCTTTGTGGTCATAGCCTTAATAACCAGCGGCTGAATGATCGGCACAAGAGCCATATACGAATAAGCCGCCACGGCAATAGCGCCCACATAGCTGGAATCCAGCACCTGTGATACAAGGATGGCTGTCGGTCCGTCAGCGGCGCCGATAATACCTGCGGATGCTGCATCGGCCAGATTAAAGCCCATAAGTGAGGCTGCGCAAATAGCAAAGAAAATACCGAACTGAGCGGCCGCACCAAACAGGAACATGACCGGATTGGCCAGAAGCGGTCCAAAGTCGATCATTGCGCCGATACCAATAAACAACAGCGTCGGCAGAGCCTCAGAAGCTTCGATACCAATACCAAAAAGCCATTCAATGACACCATTCGTTTCTCCCACACCGGACATGACCTGGTTCAACACGCCGGAAAACGGCAGATTTACAAGGATCGCGCCAAAACCCATCGGTAAGAGCAGCGTTGGTTCGCATTCCTTTTTAATGGCCAGCCAAATCAGAAGAATTCCTACAAGATACATAACACCCTGCTGCCAGGTAACAGCGCGGATGCCGTCTAAAAGAAACTCCATAAATAAAAACACCCTTTCATTTGTTTTTTCCGCCGCCCGGCCATGCTGCGGTTTCAGACGTTTCCCGTATCCTCCCAAAAGAGAAAAGAAAAGACTTTTATTACAGACAAACGACAGGTCTATCTATAATAAAAGTCTTGCCATTTCAACTCACAAGCGGATATTACTATCGTACTGACGCCTGAAAATCCATAAGCACCCAGCCCTATGGCGGCTACTCCCTTTTATTACGGAATTTGCATTACATAACAATTATAACATAAAATAAAGTTGTGTCTACAAATTTTTTAAGCAATTCGTCGCTAAGCGTCGGATCAGCGGTACTTATGGCCCTATTATGCCATACGCTTTGTCAGAAGTTCATTGACCAGCTTGCCGTCTGCCTTGCCTTTAACCTTAGGCATCAGGGACTTCATAATACGGCCCTTGTCCTTTCCTGTGGGCGCTTCAATGCCAAGCTCAGCCAGAACACTGTCGATCAGCTGATCGATCTCGCCGGCATCCATCATTTTAGGAACAAATTCCTCATATACAGAAATGCGCAGCCGGCACTGCCGGATCATATCGGTCCGGTCTGCCGGAGTCGTATCCAGTGTTTCCTGGGTCTGCTTGATCTCCTTGCGGATCACCACATCCGATTCCTCATCGGTAAGATCTGCCCGCTTGTCAATGGTCGCATTTTTCAATGCAGAAAGAAGCATGGACAGAGCGTTTTTCCGCTCCTTATCGCCGCTTTTCATAGCTGCCACCATAGCAGCTCTTACAACATCAACCTTTGCCATCTCTATCATATCCTTTCATCTTTGGGGCCTTCCAGCAATATGCTTTCTGCCTCTGTTTTTAACATTGCCGTAATTACCTTGCCGTCAGTCTCCGGCAGAGATACGCCTAAGATCCGGGCCAGTGTGGGGCCCTCGTCTACAAGGCACATGGATAAAATATCCGTATTTTCCATAATATCCGGCCCTTTTGCCATAAACACCGTCTGGTATCCGGGCTTTCCGGGAAGATAGCCGTGGGTGGCGTACATGGCCTCCGGGCCGGTAATGCCGTCCATATGCTCAACCGACAGGAAGGGGCCGTTTAAGCCGTCCTGGAAATAGTAGCCGTCCTTGGCCTCCACCATAAAGCTGCAGTGGGGGTCCGCTCCCATCGCAGCGGCATCCCGGCCTTCAATGATCTGCTCAACACCGCTGTCCGGGTCAGACATAAGCTCCTGTAAAAATTCCCGGACCGCATCCTTTAAATAGCCGAAGCCTTTGCGGATATAGACATAGGCGCTTCCATCACAGTGTTTGCAGTAAACCTGCCACTGCTGGAGCCGTCCGGCCCGGGCCGTCAGCCAGCCTTTTTGCAGGAACCAGTAATTTAACTGGATGGCCATGGCCGTGTCCTTTTGATAATGGTCCCCAAGAACGATCACATTCATCTGTTCCATAAGGCCGTTTTCCTCTAAAATATCCAGGATTCCTCCCAGCCGCCGGTCGTGACGCAGGATCGCCTCCCGCACCTGGGGGGCATGGACGCCGTAAAGATGCCTTTGAGTATCCACATCTGTCAAATGGACAAGGGTAAGATCCGGCTGCTTCACAGCCAGCGTATACTTCACACACTCTGTCACAAAGTCATCCAGCGCCGGCTGGCGGATGCCCTGGCGGATATGTCCGAACTTTTGCTGGAGCACAGCCTGAAATGCAGCCGAGCCGTTGCGCAGGGATGTAAAGATCTGATTATCCCAGGGCCGGTTGGCAAAAATTTCCGGCATGTTCCAGTTGATCTTTGACCGGGCAGTCACCGGCCACAAAAATGCAGCCACCGTCCCTCCGGCCTTTATCACTTCATCATACAGCGTGGTTGTCTTTATATACTTTCTTTGCCAGAACCAGTCCGGGGATTCCCTCCGGAACTGGAATCGGGTATTATTAACAATGCCGTGTTTTCTCGGATAGCACCCGGTAACAATACTGGTATGTGCCGGATAGGTGAGACTTGGATAGACAGAGGACACATTAAAGCACCTTGCCCCTCCAAGAAGGATCCTTCTGAAATTGGGAAGCGTCTCAAAAAAAGCAGCATCCTCTGCTCCCAGAGCATCCAGAGAGATCACCAGCATCTTATTTTTATTCATCGTCATGGACTTTCCTCTTTCTTTCATACGATCCTAAAATAATTGATTTTCCTGCAGAACACTTACGCAAATACTTTTCCTTCTTCAATGATCCTGCACCGGGTTCCATCCGCCTGTACAATATTGACACCGCAGTTTTTCTGAAGCTTGCCCGCCCAGAAATCTTCCAGCGGCGACTTTTTCAGAACACGCATCAGGGCTTTGTTCATGGCTCCGTGGGCAACGATCAAAATACGCTCCTCATGGGTATACTTTAAAAACAGTTCATCTAAAAAGCTTTGGGCCCTTGCGCAGATCTCTTCCAAAGATTCTCCGCCCTCCGGCCGCTGATAGCGCTCCGGATGGGTAAAAAAGCATCCGTGTTCCGGATCCGACTGCGGATCATTAATGTGAGACACCGCTTCCCCTTCCAAAACACCAAAGCACAGCTCTCTTAAGCGGTCATCCCGGCAAACCTCAAGCCCTGTGTAGCTGCTGGCCAGACAGGCCGTCTCATAGGCCCGATCCAGCGGGCTGGAATAAACCCCATCAAAATGCAGTCCTGCCGCTGCCCACGCTTTTCCTGTATCTATGGCCGCCTGCCGTCCCTCCGGGCTTAAAGGGATATTGGTACTTCCCTGGATCCGGCCCTGTGCATTCCAGGGGGTGCGGCCGTGACGCAAAATATATAATTCAATCATCTGTTTCCTCCTCAGGCACGCCTTCAGTTCTTTTCATAAGGCGCCTTTATCTTTTGCAAATGTTCCTTCATCTGTTTTTCATAGCCAAGGTCACCGGCGTAAAAAAACTGTTCGCCCACAACAGCGTCCGGCAAATACTGCTGGTTGACATAATGATTCTCAAAATCATGAGCATACTGATAGCCCAGGCCGTGGCCCAGCTTTGCCGCCCCTTTATAGTGTGCATCCCTTAAATGGGACGGCACCGGAGCCGTCTCATGGGTACGGACATACTCCATCGCCTTATCAATGGCACATATGGCTGAATTGCTCTTAGGCGCACAGGCCACATAAATGGCCGCCTGAGCCAGAACAATGCGCCCTTCCGGCATCCCAAGGCGCTCTACGGCCTGGGAAGCGTTCACTGCCACCACCAGCGCCTGAGGGTCGGCATTTCCCACATCCTCAGCGGCGCAGATCATGATCCTCCGGGCAATAAAGGCCGGCTCCTCCCCGGCATAAAGCATCCGGGCCAGATAATAAACCGCAGCGTCGGGATCCGACCCGCGCATACTTTTTATAAATGCAGAGATAGTATCATAATGATTATCCCCGTCTCTGTCATATTTAATCACACGTTTCTGGATACACTCTGAAGCCACCGCCAGATCAATATGAATCTTGCCGTCGTCGCTTCTTTGGGTCGTTAAAACACCGATCTCCACAGCATTTAAAGCGGCCCTTGCATCTCCGTTAGCCACATCAGCCAGAAAATCCAAAGCCTCGTCTGTAATTTCGGCATTATAAGCGCCCATGCCCCGCTCCCGGTCATAGACGGCCCGCTTCAGCAAAATGCGGATCTCATCCCGGGACAATGGCCTCAGCTCAAAAATAATGGACCTGGATAAAAGGGCGCTGTTGACTTCAAAATACGGGTTTTCTGTAGTTGCGCCAATAAGGATCACTGTCCCGTCCTCCACAAAGGGAAGAAGGTAATCCTGCTGGCTTTTATTAAATCGATGAATCTCGTCCACAAATAAAATGGTCTTTTTCCCATACATGCCAAGAGCGTTTTTCGCTTCCTCCACCACCTGCTCCATATCCTTTTTCCCGGCGCCGGTGGCGTTGATCTGCTTAAATATGGCGCTTGTAGTATTGGCGATCACTTTGGCAATGGTCGTCTTTCCGGTCCCTGGCGGGCCGTAAAAAATTACAGAGCTGATCTTATCGGCCTTTATGGCCCGATATAACAGCTTATCTTTTCCAATAATATGCTGCTGCCCCACAATCTCATCTAAAGTCCGGGGCCGCAGGCGCGATGCCAGAGGCGCTTCCTTTTCCATAGAAGTTTCGCGCATATAGTCAAATAAATCCATACCTAGTCACTTCCTGTCCTTTATAATAACATATCCCGCACAGATTCTCAATGAAAAGCAGTTTTCATTTGACACCCCCCGGGAAATTTATTATGATAAATGTATAGCGTGATGCCTGGGCCAAAAGGCCGTGCTTTTTATGTCTGCATGAAACCCATGACCTTGCAGCCCGAACGTCGCAGTATGACAATATCAGATAAAAATACAGGGGAGGATATAAAAATGTCAAAAATGAAAACCATCGGCGTACTTACAAGCGGAGGCGACGCTCCCGGCATGAATGCGGCGATCCGCGCCATTGTCCGCACAGCAATTAACAGCGGCATGAATGTAAAGGGCATCCAGAGAGGCTATGCCGGCCTTTTGGAAAATGAGATCATTGATATGGATACAAAGAGTGTTTCCGAGATCATGCGCCGGGGCGGCACCATCCTTTTTACTGCCCGCTGTAAAGAATTTGAAACCCCGGAAGGACAGGCAAAAGGCGCTCAGATCTTACGGGATCACGGCATTGAAGGACTTATCGTCATCGGCGGCGACGGTTCCTTTAAAGGCGCTCAGAAGCTGGCTGCTCTTGGCATTAACACCATCGGCATCCCGGGAACTATCGACCTGGACATTGCCTGCACAGATTATACCATCGGCTTTGATACCGCAGTGAATACAGCGGTGGCTGCCATTGACAAGATCAAGGATACATCCATGTCCCATGAACGCTGCAGTATTGTCGAGGTTATGGGAAGAAATGCCGGCTATATTGCTCTGTGGTGCGAAATTGCCAACGGCGCAGACGGTATCCTGATCCCTGAAAAGGACGAGTTTTCCGAGCAGGATCTTATTGATACGATCCTTTCCAACCGCCAGAAAGGCAAGACCCACCATGTGGTTATTAACGCTGAAGGTATCGGCCACTCCAACCGTCTGGCCAAGAGAATTGAGGTTGCTACAGGTATTGAAACACGGGCCACTATCCTGGGACATATCCAAAGAGGCGGTATCCCCACAGCCAAAGACCGTGTTTATGCCTCCACCATGGGCGCTTATGCCGTAGACCTGCTGAAGGAAGGCGCTACCAATCGTGTAATCGCCTATAAAGACGGCAAGTTTACTGATTTTGACATTGACGAGGCACTTGGTATGACCAAGGGTATTGACGAATATCAGTTCCTGATCAGCCGGTTGATGGTTATGTATTAATCCCCGGGCCAAACATGATAAAAACAGCCGGGAAAGCAGTTTAAAACGCTTTCCCGGCTGTTTTTATTTACGTCCGCCATCACCTATGCGGTATATTTTTCTAAAAACTTTATGAGAACATCCATCTGTTCATCGGTGCCCACGGTAATCCTGAGATACTGGTCAATCCTGGGCTGGTTAAAGTAGCGCACGAAAATATTTTCCCGGCGCAGCGCTTCAAACAGAGCTTTCCCGTCATACCTGGGATGCCTTGCAAAAATAAAGTTGGCCTGGGAATCCGGGAACTCAAAGCCAAGAGCCGCCAGACGTTTCTTGGTCCGCTCACGAGTTGCCTTGATCCGGTCCACGCAGTCATAAAAATAATCCTTATCCTTTACCGCTTCCGCGCCCATGAGCAGTGAAGGAAGGTTCATGGTATAGGAATTAATGGAATATTTTACATCGTTCATGGCCTGGATCAGTTCCGGGCAGCCAATAGCGTAACCGATACGGATACCGGCCATGGAACGGGACTTGGAAAAGGTCTGTACCACTAAAAGGTTGTCATATTTATGGATCAGCTCCAGGGCTGATTTGCCGGCAAAATCAATATACGCCTCATCCACAATAACGACTACATCCCGGTTGTGTTTTAAAATATCTTCCACCGTATCCAAAGATTCGTAGATGGCTGTAGGCGCGTTAGGATTGGGAAATACGATCCCCCCGTTATCCTTATAATAATCCTCAGGGCGGATCCTGAAGTCCTCGTCTAAGGGACAAGTCTCATAAGGGATGCGGTAGATTCCCGCCCATACCGGATAGAAGGAATAGGTAATATCCGGAAACAGCACAGGTTTTTCCGAATTGAAAAATGTAAGGAACGCCACGGAAAGCACATCGTCAGATCCCACGCCTACAAAGACCTGGTTTTTATCCACATGGTAGAAATCGGCCAGAGCATCCACAAGCACACCTGCTGCCGGATCCGGATAAAGACGCAAAAGGTCTGTATCCATGGCATTTTTCACCTTTTCCACGCCCGGAGCCGGAGGATAAGGATTTTCATTGGTATTCAGCTTGATCAAATCGGCAGCCTGAGGCTGTTCTCCCGGCGTATAGGGGATCGTGCGGCGGACTTTATCTTCCCAAAGTTTCATAAGCTGTACTCCCCTTTCATACCGTAGCTTTTCGCCAGGGCGGAAAATGCCGGCAGAGATCTGCGGATCATATCATTGGATACGCAATATGCCAGACGTACATAGCCGGGACACCCAAAGGTGGTGGCAGATACAAGGATCAGGTTATGCTTTTTAGCCTCTTTCACAAATTGGGACTCGTCAGGTACAGGGGACTTCATAAACAGATAAAAGGCCCCCTGGGGCTTAACACACTCAAATCCCATTTCTGTCAAACTGTTATATAAAAGCAAACGGTTTTCATTATAGGCTTTAACATCCGTCTTCTCATAAAGGCACTCTTTAGCCACAAGCTGGAACAGAGACGGCGCATTAATAAATCCAAGACACCGGTTAGCCACTACAAGGGCCGGCTGCATCTCATCGTAAGCGTCGATCTGCTTAGGGATCGCCAGGTAACCGATACGTTCTCCCGGCAATGACAGGGACTTACTGAAGGAATAGCATACAAGGCAGTTTTTAACGTGCTTTGTCATAAAAGGCACTGTCACCCCGTCATAAACCAGCTCCCGGTAAGGCTCGTCGGAGATCACGTAAATAGGATGGCCAATGCGGGCCTCGGCGGCTTCCAGGATGCTTTGGAGACGGTCCAGTGTCTGGGCCGAATAAACAGCACCGGAAGGATTGTTGGGATTATTAATGATCACAGCTTTCGTCTTTTCATTAATGTAATCATCCAGCACATCCAGGTTCAGCTGGAAATCCTTTGTGTCCGCAGGAACCACCACGGTCTCTCCGCCGAAATTGGAAATATAGCTGCGGTACTCCCCAAAAAACGGAGCAAAACAGATCACTTCGTCCTTATAATTTAACAGGGTTCTTAAAATACAGTTTAATGCTCCTGCAGCGCCGGCAGTCATAATAATGCTTTCCCGCACAAAATCCGTGCCGAACCGGTCGTTTAAGGACTGAGCCACAGCGTCCCGCACTTCTTCATAGCCGGAATTGTTCATATACCCGTGGATAAAATTGTCATCCCGTGTCTCTAAAATATCGTAGATGGCTTTCTTGACTGCCTTTGGCGGCGCAACGCTGGGATTGCCCAGACTGTAATCATAAACATTTTCTTTCCCCACCACTGCGGCCAGTTCTACGCCTTCCTCAAACAGTCTCCGGATCACAGAACTGTTGGCCACAAGATTTTCCATGTTCTTTGAAATTACCATGGCTTACTCCTCCATATTGCTTAATCTGGCAGCCTGATCAGCAGCGATCAGGCTGTCGATAATCTCATCCAGATCTCCGTTAAGGATCTCGCCCAGCCGGTGGCTCGTCAGCTTGATCCTGTGGTCCGTACACCGTCCCTGAGGGAAATTGTAGGTACGGATCTTTTCGGAGCGGTCTCCCGTACCCACCTGGTTTTTACGCAGAGAAGCTTCCTCTTTGCGCTTTTTCTCCAGTTCCAGATCATACAGTCGGGAGCGGAGCACTTTCAGACCCTTTTCCTTATTTTTAAGCTGAGACTTTTCATCCTGGCAGGAAATAACGATCCCTGTAGGGATATGGGTAATGCGCACCGCCGAATCGGTAGTATTTACGCACTGCCCGCCATTTCCCGACGCACGGAACACATCAATACGCACATCGTTCATATCCAGCTCCACATCAACGTCCTCAGCTTCCGGCATGATGGCCACTGTAACTGTGGATGTATGGATACGTCCGCCGGACTCTGTCTCCGGCACACGCTGTACCCGGTGAACGCCGCTTTCAAACTTCAGCCGTGAATAAGCGCCGTTTCCGGTAATCATAAAAATAACTTCCTTAAATCCGCCCAGACCGCTTTCATTAACACTCATCAGCTCCACCTTCCAGCGGCGGGACTCTGCATATTTGGAATACATACGGAACAGCTCCGCGGCAAACAGGGCAGCCTCGTCGCCGCCGGCGCCGGCCCGGATCTCCACGATAACATTTTTCTCATCCATAGGATCTTTGGGAAGGAGAAGGATCTTTAATTCTTCTTCGATCTCGCCAATACGGCTGCGGCACTCTGACAGTTCTTCCTTCAGAAGCTCCCGCATTTCCTCGTCACTCTCTCCCTCCAGCATTTCTATGCTGTCCTCAATACTCTGCTTTGTCTTTTTATATTCTGTATATTTTTCTGCAATGGGATGAAGATCTGCCTGTTCCTTCATAAGCTTTCGGAACCGGGACTGATCAGTCACCACATCCGGATCATTAAGTTCCTCCATCACCTGCTGATAACGGATAAGAATATCGTCCAGTTTATCAAACATTCTATGCCTCCATCTTCTTTTAATCCCAGCTGACCTTTATTCCATCCAGCTGGCATAGACAACCCGGTCCAGACCTGCCAGGTCCTTTTTTACATGGATCCGGTCAAATCCCCGGTCCTTAAGGAGCCGGCTCACTGCCTCCGCCTGATCCCATCCAATTTCAAAAAAGAGCATTCCCCCGGCGCTTAAATGCTCCGGAGCATCCCGGACGATCCTGCGGTAAAAGGCCAGGCCATCGCCGCTTCCGTCCAGAGCCATCACAGGCTCATAGCTTTTTACCTCCGGCATCAGCGTCCGGATCTGTTCCGATGGGATATAAGGGGGATTTGATACAATAATATCATACTTATCAGAAATATTTTCAAAAAGATCGCTTTGGATCCACCGGATCCGTGGCTGGCTCGCACCAAAGGACGGGCGCTGTACCTGTTTGCGGATCCGCAGTTCATTTTCCCGGGCCACACAAAGGGCCTGGTCTGACAGATCCGCACCGTGGCCCACAGCCCATGGCTTCATGGCCATAAGCGACAAAAGGATGCATCCGGAGCCGGTACACATATCCAGCACGGATCCGGAGCTTTTCCCGGACATATGCTCAAGGACACACTCCACCAAAACCTCTGTATCCTGGCGTGGGATCAGCACATGCTCATTCACCTTAAAGGAAAAGCCCATAAACTCCTGTTCCCCTGTAATATGCTGCAGGGGGATGTGCCGGGCTCTGCGCCGGATACAATCTCTGTACGTTTCCGCCAAAACCTCCCCGGCCTTGGCATCCGGCCGGATCAGATAATCCACCCGACGCAAATGGAACACATGGGATAACAGCAGCCATGCGTCCACACGGGCATCAGGGATCTCCTGCTGCTCAAGGCATTGGCAGCCTTCCTCAAGAAGCTGTTTTAACGTCACTTTGCTCACCTGCCCGCACTTCCTCCTGGAAAGCCTTCCAGTCATAGATCGCCTCAATGGAAGCAATGGCCGCCTCGATCATAGATTCATCCGGTTCTCTTGTGGTCAGTTTCTGAAGCGCCATTCCCGGACGGCTGATCACATCGGCAAACCTGCCCTCGCTCCGGCCGGCCCACTGGATGATCTCATAGGCAACACCGGCAATGACCGGGACTAAAAGGATACGGATGACCACCTTCAGTGCCATATTTTCCACAGGGAATATTTGGAAAAATAAGATAAAAAATACAATACTTAAAAAAATCACGATAAACAGAAAGCTGGTCCCGCACCGCTTATGGAACCGGGAATACTTCATGGCATTTTCCGGCGTCAGCAATGCTCCGTGTTCAATACAGTTAATGGACTTGTGCTCGGCCCCGTGATACATAAATACCCGCTGAATATCCTTCATCCGGGAGATCAGAACAATATAAGCCATAAATAAAATGACCCTTACGATCCCCTCAATGATCCCCAAAAGCCAGGATGAATCGGTCACATGACTGAAAAGATCAGAAATCAAAAAGGGCAGAACCATAAACAGGCCAATGGCAATGACCAGGGACAGGGCTACCGTCACGCCCATGATCAGTTTTTCTCCCAGACTGCTGCCGGATTTCTCCGAAGCCGCAGCTTCAGGCGCCGCGCCTTTGTCTGTGTCTGTTTCCTCATCTTCATAAAAGCTGGCGGAATACGTCAGGGTAGATATTCCAAGCACCATAGAATCAATAAACGCAAAAACCCCCCGCAAAATCGGTACGCGGGTTAAATGGAGACGGGATACAAGGCTCTCATAGGTGTCCTTTTTCACCTCAAGAGTCCCGTCCGGTTTGCGGACAGTCACAGCATAATCATTGCCATAACGCATCATCACGCCTTCAATAACTGCCTGTCCGCCGATCTTGGCATACTTCATGGCAAGCCTCCTTACATGAATAACCGTTTGGCTGTCCAAACGGTTATCTTACATTTCCCTGAAAGCAAAAATAGGTTGAGATTTAACAAATCCCAACCTTTCATTTTCGCTATTACTGTGTAATACCATATTTACGATTGAACTTATCAATACGTCCGCGGGCTACTGCAGCTTTCTGCTGGCCTGTGTAGAATGAATGGCATTTGGAGCAAACTTCCACATGGATTTCCGGTTTTGTAGAACCTGTTACAAATTCATTACCGCAGTTGCATGTAACCTTTGCCTGGTAATACTTTGGATGGATACCTTCCTTCATCTTCTTTCACCTCACTACAAAAACTCATATTAGAAAATTGATCTACTCAATCTGTCTTCTTCCAAACAGCTTCCCTATTATATCACAGACAAAAACAAAATTCAATATGTTTTTTAGGGAATTGGCACACCTGTTACTGTACCAGTTTTGTCCGCTTAATGGCGGCAATAAAATCTTTATTGGACCGGGTCCGCATAAACATCTCTATGATCCGTTCCAGAGCCTCATCGGACTTCATGCCGCTTAAGGCCTTACGCATAAGATAGGTCGCCTCCAGCTCCTCGCGGTTTAACAAAAGCTCCTCGCGGCGTGTTCCGGAGCGGGCAATATCAATCGCCGGGAAGATACGTTTTTCCGAAAGCCTGCGGTCAAGGACCAGCTCCATATTGCCGGTTCCCTTAAATTCTTCATAAACAACATCATCCATCTTGCTTCCGGTTTCCACAAGGGCTGTTGCCAGCACTGTAAGGCTTCCGCCCTCCCGCATGTTACGGGCTGCGCCGAAAAACTTTTTCGGCATATGCAGCGCCGCCGGGTCAAGACCGCCGGAAAGAGTACGGCCGCTGGGCGGTACCGTCAGGTTGTAGGCACGGGCCAGACGGGTAATACTGTCTAAAAGAATGACAACATCCTTTTTATGCTCTACAAGACGCTTTGCACGCTCAAGCACCATCTCTGAAACCCGCTTGTGATGTTCCGGCAGCTCGTCAAATGTAGAATAAATCACTTCTACATTATCGCCTTCAATGTACTCTTTAATATCTGTAACCTCCTCCGGACGTTCATCAATGAGAAGGATGATCATATTCATATCCGGATAATTGGAGTGGACAGACTTGGCAATCTGCTTTAACAGTGTCGTCTTACCTGTTTTAGGCGGCGCTACGATCATACCTCTTTGTCCTTTACCAATAGGGGATACCAGATCCACAATGCGCATAGGCACACTGGCCCGTTCTGTTTCCAGGAAAATACGGGAATTGGGGAAAATAGGCGTCATATCTTCAAAGTTTTTGCGCCGGCTGGCTTCAGATGGATGGAAGCCGTTGACAGCCCGGACAAATAATAAGGCGCTGAACTTTTCCGTAGGCAGCTTGATCTTTATATTACCTTCAATAATATCTCCGGTTTTCAAATTAAAGCGGCGGATCTGCGCCGGGGATACATAAATATCGTTATCTCCGGGGAGATAGTTTTCACAGCGGATAAAACCAAAGCCGTCAGGCATAACCTCCAAAATACCGTGGGCCATATTGCCGCTGTCCAGTTCTTCCAAAGCCGGCTCCATATGGTAATCATCGCCGCGATGCCCGGTCTCTGTACGCACGCTGCGGGCAGGTCGGTAGCTGCGCTCCCGGCTTTCTGCCGGTGCGGACGCGGTATGGGCAGGCGCCGGCGCCGGATGTACCGGTGCTGTGCCGGCAGCAGATGGGGCTGTACGCTTTTCATAAGCCGTGCCTGCGCTTCGCTCTCTTGCTGCCGGAGCTTTTTCGTATGTGCCATTTGTCTTTTCATATGTTCCATTCGTCTTTTCATATGGGGCAGAGGATCCCCGCCGCTCCTGAGGTGCGGATGATGACGTACTCCGATCGCGAGGCACTTCAGGGGACACACTTGTGTCCGGTGCAGGCTCCTGTGCCTTTTCCTGTACATCCACAGCGGCAGCCTTAGCATCTCCCTGGCCGTTCTCCTTTTCATTCTGACGGTTCTGCTGTTCTTCCAGATCGCAAAGGATCTGTACGAGCTGCGCCTTTCTCATGGACGATGTGTTTTTGATACCCTGGGCTTTTACAATGGCCTTTAGCTCCACCAGCGACAGAGTATTATATTTTTCATTCATATAGAACCTCCGTTCTTAATTAATTTCATTTACATTACATGGAAATCTCACAGAAATGCTCAAAGGCTTCCCTATGAACAGATATATTCCTTTTTAAATTCAATGTTGGATTTTTTCAGAAACCTGGGAAAATAGAATTATAGTACCGGATAACCTTAACCTATTATACACACTTTCCCCTAAAAAGAAAAGAACTTTTTTCTGACAATTTTCTTCCATACTCGCGGGTTTATTAATCTCTGCTCATTATGAAAGTTTATAATGCATTTCTTTCATTTTCCAGCATCTAGGTACTCTATTGTCTCTGTTTGTTTTCAAACAGATTACAAGCCTTTACAAAGATTTTATTATTTTTTCTTACGTTAATCTATTGAATTTACTGAATCATTATTGTATAATAACTTGCAGAATCCGGTTAAGGGGAGTAAACAGCCAGTAAATCTGTATGCCGTATCCTATGCGGCAGTGCCGCTTATTATGAAAGAATCTCCTTTTGGCCGCGGGATCTACTGCATTTTTTATTTTAAGGAGGAATTCACAATGTCATACGTTGATACTGTCATCGACAGCGTTGTAAAGAAAAACCCCAATGAGCCGGAATTTATCCAGGCTGTGACAGAAGTTTTAGATTCACTTCGTCTTGTTGTTGATAACGATGAAAAATACCAGAACGCTTCACTTCTCGAAAGAATCGTTGAACCTGAACGTGTTATCATGTTCCGTGTTCCCTGGGTTGATGATCAGGGCAAGGTTCAGGTAAACAGAGGCTACCGCGTACAGTTTAACAGTGCTATCGGACCTTACAAGGGCGGTTTGCGTCTCCATCCTTCCGTAAACTTAAGCATTATTAAATTCCTTGGCTTTGAGCAGATCTTTAAAAACTCTTTGACCGGCCTTCCTATCGGCGGCGGCAAAGGCGGTTCTGATTTTGATCCCAAAGGCAAATCTGACCGTGAGATCATGGCATTCTGCCAGAGCTTTATGACAGAGCTTTGCCGTCATATCGGCGCAGACACAGACGTTCCTGCCGGTGATATTGGTACAGGCGCAAGAGAGATCGGCTATATGTATGGCCAGTACAAACGTATCCGCAACGTATCTGAAGGCGTTCTTACAGGTAAGGGCTTAACCTACGGCGGTTCCCTGGCACGTACAGAAGCTACCGGCTACGGTCTTGTATATCTTGTAGAAGAATTATTAAAATCCAAAGGCAATACCATCGAAGGAAAGACCATTGCTGTTTCCGGCGCAGGCAACGTAGCTATCTACGCTATCGAGAAAGCATATCAGCTTGGTGCAAAACCGGTAACCTGCTCTGATTCCACAGGCTGGGTTTATGATAAAGACGGCATTGATCTGGCTGCATTAAAAGAAATCAAGGAAGTAAAACGTGCCCGTCTTACTGAGTATACAAAATATCGTCCAAACGCAGAGTATCATGAAGGCCGCGGCGTATGGTCCGTGAAGTGTGACATTGCCCTTCCATGCGCAACTCAGAACGAACTGTTCATCGACGATGCAAAACAGCTTGTTGCCAACGGCTGCATCGTTGTTGCTGAAGGCGCTAACATGCCTACAACAATGGATGCTACAGAATACTTACAGGCTAACGGCGTTTACTTTGCACCGGGCAAGGCTGCCAATGCCGGCGGTGTTGCTACATCTGCTCTTGAAATGTCCCAGAACAGCATGCGTTACAGCTGGACATTCGAAGAAGTTGACGCAAAGCTTAAAGATATTATGGTGAATATCTTCCATAATATTGATAACGCTGCCAAAGAATATGGCGTTGAAAACAACTTTGTTGTTGGTGCAAATATTGCAGGCTTTAAGAAAGTTGCCGACGCTATGCTTGCTCAGGGCGTTTGCTGATCTTAAACAAGCTGCTTAACCATTTAAAGATACACCTAAAAGAAGCCGGGACTCATGAATCTTCATGGGCTCCGGCTTTTTTCTGCATATATTTTCCCAGGGCTGCACATAATAGGCCATAAGGGTACGGCCAGTCAGACCTGCTGTATCTCATTCGTTTTTGGGAGGCTGTATTATGCGCTATATTTCAAGGAATCTGCCGGTTTCCAGATTTTTTACCATCCTGGGCATGATCTTTACCGGGGTCATTGGAACATTTCTCCACTTTTTGTTTCAATGGACCGCCAATCATCCGGCCATCGCTCTTTTTTCTCCGGTAAATGAATCTATCTGGGAACATTTAAAGCTTCTTTTCTTTCCGGTCCTTTTATTTACCAGCCTGGAATGCATTTTATACAAACGCAGAGTCTCCGGGTTTTTATGGGCGCGCACTATGGCCCTTCTGGCAGGGCTGGGTTTTATTATTGCAGGCTTTTATATTTACAGCGGGATACTGGGAACAAATTATACAGCCGCTGATATCGGGCTGTTTGTGATTTCCATTTTAATCACATTTCTCCTCACACCGTATCTGCAAAAACGCCAGAAAAGTTTTGCTTCCCCGACAGGACTTGCCATTTTCATCTTACTTTTACTGACAGCCCTGTTTTTCCTTTTTACATTTTATCCTCCCCATATCGGCCTGTTTATAGATCCGGCCGCCAAAGACTACGGTATCCTCCGGCAGCCGGGCGCGTATGAATCTTTACTATACGACCTTTTTTAACAGCCACTTTCTCCTGTGAAAACGCCACATATACACAATCCCCCGCACTGCCCAGTCTGTAAACATACCGATCCAGACGCCCATAGGTCCGACACCCATATAACGGCACAAAAAGGTGCATAATGTTACACGGAAGGCCCACATGGAAACACAGGACAGAACCATGGAAAACTTCACATCCCCGGCAGCCCGCATACCGTAGGCAGGAATAAATGACGGGGTCCATATGATGGGCTTAACAATGGTGATCCATGTCATCATATATATACACATCTGAGCGCTTTCTGCTTCCATCCCCCCAAGAATAGTAATGGGCCGTACGAGAGCGTACACCAGCAGACAGCTGGCAATAATGACTGCCTCACCGATAACCATCAGTTTTTTAATATAATAAATAGCCTCATCTTCCCGGCCAGCTCCAAGACACTGTCCCACAATAGTCATAAGACCGATACCAATGCCAATTCCGGCAACTCCGTTAAGGTTTTCCAAAATATTGGTCATGGCCTGGGCCGCAATGGCGGCTGTACCCATGGTGGAGACGGTGGACTGGATGGCCAGCTTTCCAAACTGAAACATACCATTTTCAATACCCGATGGAATACCCAACGCAAGAATACGGCGGATCACCGCCCCATCCGGACGGATCTTCAGGTAATTCCGTACATGGACAGGATTCTTTTTATTTCTCAGCTGCCATAAAACAATAACAGCACAGAAAATCCTGGACACTAATGTGGAAATCGCAGCACCGGCCACACCCATATGAAAGCCCCAGATCAGCAGGGCATTTCCGGCAATATTCATTACATTGGAAATCACCGACACTGTCATGGGCCCACGGGTATTGCCCTGGGCTCTGAAAATGGATGCACCGGCATCATAAAGGGCAATAAAAGGGAAGGACAGCGCTGTAATGAAAAAATAAACTTGTGAGGCATCCATGACTGCAGCCTCTACATCTCCGAAAATAAAACTTAGCAGCGGATATCGGAAAACAATGCATGCCGCTGCCAGAACAACAGAGATCAGCGTTACGACAAAAAGAAGCTGCTGTGCCCCATCCCTGGCTTTTTCCATATTTTTGTGGCCTACATAATAGGAACAGACTATCGTACCTCCCGCAGACAATGCCACAAACGCCTGCATAACAAGCACATTAATAGAATCCACTAAGGATACGGCAGAAATAGCTGCTGATCCTACATTACTGACCATCATCGTATCTGCGGTTCCCATAAGGGAATTTAATACCTGCTCAATGATCAGGGGGACGAGCAGTTTCCTCAGGTCAATATTACTAAACATATGTGTTAAAGGCACATCTTTAGACTTTTTCCTCATGTTATTTCCCTCTCCATCTTCTGTCTTATTATTCGTCTGCGGCTCTCTAAGTGGCGCGACAACAGTAAATGCTCAGGCCTGAAGTGTTCACAGCAAAGGCCGCCGCATCACAGAGGACGGGCAGCCTTTTGAGACTTCTTTTATTATAATTCATACACATAAAATTGCAATACTATAATTCTTTTTGCTTGTAAAACTTTAAACAGAACAGGTAGGCGATCAGGATCACGGCAAAAGCTGCTGCTGCGCCAAGCGGAATAAAAATATGGGGATCTGCGATTTCCAGCAAGTGTCCCAGGTCAATCCCCATCTTTGGAAGGGTAAGGACAGCAATGGCAGGAATGAAAATCAGGGCGATCATAAAGATCCTGGCCCGTTCGCTTCCCATTTTCATGATCAGCGCCAAAAACACGCTGGCATAGACTAATCCTCCGGTGCTGGTAATCAGGGCGTAATCCACGTTTTCCAGCAGCGGAGCGCTGTGGATCAGATTATCCAGGGAAATGCCCACAAGTCCAAAAATAAGGGCCGCAAGAACCAGCAAGAACACAAAGGCAAATTTGGCATTGACGTAATCTTTCCTCCGTACCGGCAGTGTATTAACATAAAGGTCCCACTGACACTGATCATTGTAATAAAAAATATTCATTGGAAGGATCGCCGCAAAAATCATAAGAAAAGTAACCAGGGACCAGGCGGAATGATTGGCAATGCCGATCACTAAATAGACAACAGCAATCCCGGCGCCCAGAGCCAGCTGCTTACGCATCATATAAAAATCAGTCAGTAATATTCCTGTCATTCCTGCTCCCCCTCCTTCTTATTAAAAAATACCATAATATCCTCAAGCCCGGCGCTGTCCGTTTCATATCCCGCAGGAAGTTTTTCCTTAAAGACAAGCGCTTCCACGCCAAAGGCATACCGGCGCACACCGGCAATGGCGCTTTCATCCAGCTGTTCCATCGCCTCCCGGGTTCCCCTCCAGATACCGTACCGCTCTAAAAGAATGTCCTTATTATCGCAGAAGATCAGCCGTCCTCCATGAATAAATGCAATATAATCGCAGATTTTTTCCAGATCGCTTAAAATATGGGAGGAAATAAAAACACTGTGTTCTTCATCCTGGATAAAATCCAGCAGTAGATCCAGCATCTCATCCCGCACCACCGGATCCATACCGCTGGTGGCTTCGTCCAGAACCAAAAGCTTCGTATCATGGCATAAAGCCACGCCCATGGTCAGCTTCATGCGCATTCCCCGGGAAAATTCTTTGATCCTCCGGTCTGTTGGCACATGGTACTTCTTTATAAATTTTGCAAATCGCTGATCATCCCATGTTTTATAAAAACGCTTCATCACTGTCCGGATATTTTGAACCGTTAATTCTCCCGGAAAATGACTTTCATCTAAGACAACCCCTAAATGCTCCCGGACATTTTCATCCATTTGTGTGCTGTCACAGCCCAGCATATAAAGCTTGCCCGAGTCCGCCCGGATCAGATCCAGCATCAGCTTGATGGTTGTTGTCTTGCCCGCGCCGTTTTCACCGATAAAGCCCATAATGCACCCTTTGGGCAGCGCAAAACTAATATTATCCAGCGTAAAGCTTTTATAATGCTTTGTTACATGGTCGCAGACCATGGCATATTCTAAAATTTCATGCTCATCCATACTTTTTCACCTTACCTCATCCCCATACAGCAGTGCCAGGATTTCTGTCAGTTCCTCCAGGGAAATGCCCATGGCCCTGGCTTTTCGGGCCGCCAAGGATAAATGCTCCTCCACTTCCTTTTGCTGCTGTTCCCGGATCATATCCATATTCTGCCGGGCCACAAAGCTTCCTTTTCCGGTATAGGAAACAATGAACCCCTCTCGTTCCAGTTCTTCGTAGGCCCGCTTTGTGGTGATCACACTGATCCTCAGCTCCTTTGCCAAAAGACGCATCGACGGCAGGGCATCTCCCTGCTGCAATTTCCCGGAAAGGATCATATTTTTTATCTGAGTAACAATCTGCTCATAAATCGGCTGGCCACCGGAATTACTAATGACAATGTTCATGTTCAACTCTCCATTCTGCCAACGGGCAAAAGCCGGAGAAAGCCCTGCCGTCAGTAAAAAAACGTATATACGCCGGCAAAACTGCCGTACAATCTATGTGTACATCATATATTGTATATATGCATTATATACAATATGTACACCATTGTCAATATTCAATTTAAAAAGAGCACTACGCGCCGCGCGATGTGCTCACAGCAAAAAGCTGCCGGGGATCATCTGCGGTTATTGGCAGAGGATCGGCCCGACAGCCTGTGGGTTTTATATAGATTTTGAGTCTGCGCGGAAGCACCGTACCAGATGGGGACGGTCCGTACCTACATCGATACTTTCCGGGGCCTGATGGGCACAGCGCTCCATGGCGCAGGCACAGCGGGAATAAAACGGACAGCCGGTTCCGGTGTCTGTGCTGTCTTCAATATCCTGTCCGATGCTTTCCTCCTCTGGCTGCTCATCCTTTGAAGCTCCATCGGAAAGTACCGATTCAAAGAGCATCCGGGTATAGGGATGACATGGGTTTTTATAAATCTCATCCACATCTGCCATTTCCACGATCCTTCCCAGATAAATGACAGCCACCCGGTGGCATATATGGCGTACAATGTTCAGATCATGGGAAATAAACAAAATCGTCAAATGCCGTTTTTTATGAATATCCAAAAGCAGCTCCAGAATCTGAGACTGGACGGTTACATCCAGGGCTGAAACCGGTTCATCTGCCACAAGAGGCCGGGAATCCATCAAAAGCGCCGTACCAATACTAATACGCTGGCGCTGGCCGCCGGACAGCTCATGGGGATACCGGTCATAAAATGACGGATCAAGTCCAATATTTTCCAGCATTTCACTGACCATCTGCTTTCTCCGGGCTTTATCCCGTATTCCCCGGACTCTTAAAGGCTCGGACATGATCCATCCGATCTTCCTTGCCGGATTTAGGGAACCAAAAGGATCCTGAAAAACCATCTGGGGATGTACCGCTTTATCCATGGCCATTGTCCCTGTAAAATCCCGGTTCAGGCCCACAATAGTCTTGGCCAGGGTGGATTTTCCGCAGCCGCTTTCCCCGACGATCCCCATAAGCTCTCCTTCATATACCTGGAGGCTCAGATCCTTAACAACACGGCGGCGCCCCTTTTTCTTAAAAAAGCCCCCCATCTCCTCCCGGTAAAATACGTCCAGATGATCCATAGAAAGGATGGGCTGGTCTTCCGAAACCCGGGTCGTATTGTCCGGGATGGATGCCACTAAGGTTTTTGTATATTCATGCTGCGGATGCTTTAACACATCTTCTACCCTGCCCCGCTCCACGATCACGCCATTGTACATAACGATCACGTTCTGGCACAATTCGCGGATCACGTTCAGGTCATGGGAAATAAATAAAATAGACACGCCCCGCTCTTTATGGAGCTTTTTTAAAAGCTTTAAGATCTGCCCCTGCACAATAACATCCAGAGCAGTGGTCGGCTCATCGGCAATCAGCAGTTTAGGCGAACAGATCATAGCCTGGGCAATCATCACCCTCTGACGCATACCGCCGGACAGTTCATGGGGATACTTGTTTAATAATCCCTCCGGATCCGAAAGTCCCACATCGGTCAAAGCCCGGATCACATTTTGCCGGATCTCATCCCGCCCCATCTTTGTATGAAGCTTCAGGCTTTCCCCTACCTGGGCGCCGATCTTCATTACCGGATTTAATGATGTCATCGGCTCCTGAAAAATCATGGACATTTTATTGCCTGAAAGAAGGCTTCGCTCATTTTTATCCAGATTTAAAATACTCCTGCCCTCAAACGCCACATTTCCGCTAAGGACACGGGCCTGAGGCGGCAAAAGTCCCATGGCTGCCAGAGCAGTCATAGACTTGCCGGAGCCGGATTCCCCCACAACGCCGAGGATTTCTCCCTGGGCTATGGAAAAGGAAATATCGTCCACCACTTTATGCATTTCTCCGTTATCTTCAAAGCCAATCGTCAGATGGCTTACATCAAATAATGTATCCATGACGGCCCTCCTAACGCTTCCAGGCTCTAAGGCCTTCGCTGATCATGCTAAATCCCAAAATGATCAAAATAATAGCCACCCCCGGCGCCAATGCGTACCAGGGCGTATTCAGCAAATAGGACTGGGCCTCTGAAAGCATACGGCCCAGGCTTGGCAGCGGCGGCTGTACACCCAGACCCAGATAGCTCATACTGGCCTCTGCCAGCACTGCATTATTAAAGCCAATGGCAGCGGATGTAAGCATACTTACCAGCGTATTTGGCAGAATATGGGAAAACATAATGCGAAAAGGCCCGATTCCCATAACCTTTGCACTTTTTACAAAATCCAGCTCCTTGCACCGGATCATCTCACTGCGTACAATACGGGCAAAGCTTGGAATAAATAAAATACCTAAGGCCAGGATCACGTTCAGCGTCCCCGGCCCGAGAAAGCTAATAAAAATCAAAGCCAGCAAAACACTTGGGAAGGACAGCAAAATATCATTAATGCGCATAATGATCTCGTCGATCCATCCGCCAAAATATCCCGTCAGGGCTCCGATGATCGTTCCCAGGACCGCACCCATAAGCACTGTGCAAATGGCTACAAAAAAGGTCATGCCGCTGCCATTCATAACACGGCTTAAAATATCCCGCCCGAAATTATCCGTTCCCAGGGGATGGGCAAGGCAAGGCGCCAAATTTACACTGGTGGGATCCATCTGGGTCACAGGATAGGGCGTCCAAAACTGGCCTATAATGGCCACTGCCAGGAAAAAGCCCGTCAGGCACAATCCAATGATCAAGTTATAATTTCTTTTCTTTTTTCCGGAAATCTTCATGGTCAATGCCTCCTGCTCCTCTTACGCCTTTACCCTTGGGTCAACCAGGCGGTACAAAATATCCACCACAAAATTGACGATCACCACAATGGCGGTAATATAAGTAACGATCGCCTGGACAACCGGATAATCCCTGGCAGAAATGGATGTGATCAGCAGCTGTCCCATTCCCGGGATACCAAAAACCTGCTCCACAATAATACTTCCTGCCATGATCTCTGCAATGACCATAGCGATAAATGTAATAACCGGTATGAGGGCATTGCGCAAAATATGCACATATAAGACACGGCCTTCCCGGTTTCCCTTACTGAAAGCTGTGCGCACATAGTCCTTAGGCATCTCGCTTAAAATCGAGTTTCTTAAAAACTTTACCACCATGGCGATCTTGGGCAGCGCCACCGCAATGGCCGGAAAAATCAAATAGGACACGCAGCCCCAAAAGCTTACCGACGGATCCACAAAGGCGCCCGGCTGAAACCATGCCAGGATCAATCCGAAAATATAGGTCAGCAAAATCCCCAGGAAAAATGCCGGAACCGCCATAGTTATCTGGCTTAACTGATTGATCAGTGTATCCAGCCATTTTCCTGCATACCGGGCGCTTAAGATGCCCAGAGGAATGGAAACAACTACAATGATCACCAGCGACAGCACCGCAAGGATCGCCGTTACCGGCAGCCGGTCCGCCAAAAGGGAGGCTACTGTAGATGTATCATATTGATAGGAATCTCCGAAATCGCCCCTGATCGCTCCCCGCAGCCAGTTGACATAACGCTGAGGCAAGGGATCATTAAGTCCCATCTCCTCCCGAAGGGCCTCTACCTGCTCCGGCGTGGCATTTGTGCCAAGCCGGGCAGCGGCAGCATCTCCCGGGATCACCGAAAATGCCGTAAATGTTATTAAAGTTATAAACAATAATGTAATAATGAGAGTTATCAGCTTTTTAATGATATATTTCATTGCTATTCGCCTTTTACATAAACGGTGGACATATCCCAGGCAGCTGTAGGATAAAAGCTGTAGCCGCCAAACTTTGCGTTCATGGCTACAAAATCCGCCGGATCTTCAATATAAACCGAAGCAGCGTTTTCAGCCAGATTCATCTGGAGCTGTTTATAAAGATCTGCCTTTTCCTGAGTGTCTACCGCTGCAAGCGCCTGCTCTAAAATACTGTCATATTCTTCATTCGAATAGTTGGCAATATTATTGGACGCATCTGTTGCATACTTTTGCAGCCAGTCGCTTGGCGCCAAAGTGCCGTCAAAGCCAATGACCGTGGCCTGATAGTTGCGGTTTGTATATACATCTTCCAGCCATGTACTCCACTCTACCTGCTCAATGGTGGCATTAATGCCTACAGCCTTCAACTGTTCTACAATGATCTGGGCCGTATCCACATGCTGAGAGTAAGAGCTTGGCACAGTGATCACCAGATCAAAGCCATTGCCATAGCCAGCCTCTGTAAGCAGCTCTTTTGCTTTATTTACATCATACGTATAAACACTTTCTGCTCCGGCCTCATACCATGTTTCCAGCGACGGGATCATATGAGAACCGATAATATGGCTCTTGCCGTCAAACAAAAAGCTGTTGATGGCATCCCGGTCTATGGCATAGCACAAAGCCTGGCGGACGCGCACATCCGATAAAGGCTCATAGTCATTATTTAAAAACATGGCATGGACCAAATTCATATTTCCTTCCACAATATCAAACTGATCGCCCAGCTGGGAGAGTGTCTGGACCTGTGCTGTGGTCAGATAGTTCATAATATCAATGGTTCCTGCCTGAAGCTGGGTAAATGCCGTATCGGTATCGGCAACAAATTTAAACTGTACCTCATCCAGATAAGGTACGCCATCCTGCCAATAATTTTCATTTTTCGCCAGGGTCAGATTCTGGCCCGGTGTATAGGACACGTATTTAAACGGGCCTGTCCCAATAGGATTACCTGCCGGATCTTCATTAGACGCCGGAATGATGGCCAATGTCAGATTTGCCAAAAACTCTGAATTGCCTTCCTTCAGATACACAGCCACCGTACTGTCATCCACGATCTCCACACGGTCCAATAAATCAGAAAAAGCGGAGGATTCGCCCTGAATCTCCGCATAACGTTCGATGGAATATTTAACATCTTCTGCTGTCACAGTGCTTCCGTCATGGAAGGTAACGCCATCTCTTAATGCGAACGTATAGGTTGTTGCATCATCTGAAATGGTGTAATCACTGGCAACTGCCGGCTCAAGATCGCCGGTCGTTGTGGGCTTTACCAAGCCCTCATACATATTAAATACCACACTCCGAGTTCCTGCATCCGTTATCTGGTGGGGGTCAAGACTTACCAGGTCCTGTGTCATTCCAAAAACAACACTTCCGCCTGTGGTTGGTGTGCCTTCTGAAGAAGTATTAGCATCTGTTGATGAAGTAGCCGTTGATGAATCCGTCTCCGTATTCTTGCCGCCTTGGCACGCGCAAAGTGCAGCAGATACTAAAAGTACCAGTAAACTTAAAAGAATGTTTTTCCTTTTCATTTTGGATTACCTCTCTGATCTCTAATATTTCTCCCATTATTCTATTGTCTCATCCATTGTATACGCTCAAATCTAAAAAAGCAACGTTTTTTTAGATTTATCTTGTTTTTATTTTGCGACAATTTCAGCCATGCACTAAAAGCAGATCCATATGCTGACAAATGCGCCCGGCAAGGTAAAAGCAAAAAGGAAAACAAAGCTCCGCCTTATAACTGTACTTAAGACGTATCTCTGTTTTCCTTATTTATAAAAATATCTCCGTTCTGTCAATTTCTTTGAACTTTAAACAGAATTTGAATCAAACCCTTTTACGAACATCAGATTTTTCTTTTTCCCAGTTTAGCATACCCATCCGTCCGGGGAATCCAGTCAAGGAACTGCTCAACCTGAAGATTCCAAAAACGCCACTCATGAGTATATCCAGGCAGGGAAACCCAGGTCACATCCACATGATGTTCTATCAACATGTCTTTAAATTCAACATTCAGTTTATAGAGAAAATCATCCTCGCCGCAGGAAATATATAAAGCGGGCAGTTGAGTGCCGGATACAGCTGCCTGTTTGGCAATATATGCGACATCCAGCGGTCCACCCACCAAGCCGCGGATCTCATCAGGATCTCCAACAGGCATAAAAGCACCTGAAAAGGATCCGATTGCCGCAAAGCGCTCCGGATGGGTTAATCCATGGAGGAGCGCGCCATATCCGCCCATAGAAAGACCCGCAATATATGTATGTTCCGGAAGGTCTGAAACCGGGAAATAATTGCTTACAAATTCCGGCAGCTCAACAGACACAAATTCAAAGAAACGATCCCCCCCAGGCATATCTCTATAAAATTTATTTTCCCCGGAAAGCATAACAACAGCAATATTACGTTCTTCAGCAAACATTTCCACATTCGTATAACCGGACCATGTTGCATGGTTGTTTCCATAGCCATGAAGCAAATATAAAACCGGATATTTATCTTTGACAACATGGGTCGCTGTCAATGACGGATCCATGGATTCCGGAATAGTTGTGCTTGGAACAACAACTGTAATATCAACAGTCCTCTGTAACACATATGAAATAACATTGCATTGAAATTTAGCCATTTTAAATACTCCTCCTGCTAATTTTATTAAAATTTAATTTTGTTTTCCCCATTATACCTGCTGCATCCATTTTTGTACATAACGTACGATAATTATCCTTTAACCGCTCCAAGGGCAATACCTTCAGCGAAATATTTTTGAAGGAACGGATAAATAACAAGGATTGGAAGAAGCGCCACGAACGCGATTGCCATACGGACACTGACTGTCGGAATCTGCATAATCGCACTGCTGGCCGATGCCGAAGCGTTGGCCTGAAGCGCCTGAATATCCTGGATCATCTTATTCAAAAGATTTTGAATACTATATAACTTGGCATCATTAATGTAATACAGACCGTTTGTCCAGTCATTCCAGTATCCAAGTCCAGAAAACAGCCCCATCGTAACAAGAATCGGTTTACCCATTGGAAGGACAATTTTTCTGAAAATGTAAAGATACGATGCGCCGTCTATCTTTGCTGCTTCATACAGCGCTTCGGGAATACTTGTAGAATAATATGTTCGAATCAGGATAACATTCATAGCGCTGAGCATAAAGTTCGGTACAATCAACGCAAATATAGTATTTTTAATATGGAAAATACTGGTCCACATTAAATATGATGGTACAAGTCCGCCATTAAACAGCATGGTAAAAAAGATATAAAAGCTGATAATATTCCGGAACGGCAGTTTCCGCACCGATAGCGCATAGGCTGTCATTGATGATAAAATTAAATTGCAGGCAGTTCCAATAACTGTAACCAGTATAGTAATCCCATAGGCTCTAAAAATAGTCTGAGCGTTGCTGAAAATATATTCATATGCCTCCAGGCTGAACTCTTTTGGAACAAATGAGTATCCATATACCAGCAGTGATCTTTCCGAAGAAATGGAGGACATAAAAAGCAAAATAATCGGCGCAACCATAATAATGGTCACAAGTATCAGTATAACATTAATAATAAACTGATACCGGCGATTTGATTTTGAATGAATCATTACTGCGGCCTCCTTTCCTAAAACATCGCATTTTCACGGCTGATTCGGCGAACCAGACCATTGGCGCTAACAACAAGTATAAAACCGACAACGGATTGGAAGAAGCCGGCAGCGGCTGAACGGCCGATACCTCCGGCGGCCATCAAAGCACGATATACATAAGTATCAATCGTCTGTGTAACATCAAACAGTGCGCCTGAGTTTTGCGGTACCTGGTAAAACAAGCCAAAATCCGAACAGAAGATACGCCCAAGACTGAGCATGGTCATGGTGATCAGAGATGGCACCAGGCAGGGGATGGTGATCTTTGCAATCTGCTGCCACCGGCTGGCACCATCCAGCCGCGCGGCCTCATAAAATGAAGGATCAATTCCAGTAATTCCTGCAATATAAATCAGTGTGCCATAGCCGCATCCTTTCCACAAATTAACAAAGGTAAGGATAAACGGCCAATATTTAGGCTCTGAATACCATCCGACCGGCTCAATCCCCAGAGGTTTTAAAAGTCCGTTATTGATCATTCCATTTTCAACACTCAAAAAGGCAAACACAATATAGCTTACAATAACAATTGAAATCAAAAACGGAAGCAGAATAGCGCTTTGATAAATCTTCTTTCCTCGTTTTGAATATACATCCGTTATCAGTATGGCCAGGGCTACGCCCACGACCATACCAAGGATAATAAAAACTACATTGTAAAGGAGCGTATTTCGAATAATAATAGCTGCGTCATTTTTGAACAGATACTCAAAATTATCCAGTCCGCACCAGTCGCTGCCAAAAATACCCTTACGCTTACTATACTTTTTAAATGCTACAATGATCCCCGACATAGGCATATAGTTATTGATAAAGAAATAAACCACGCCCGGAAGCAGCATCAGATACAGCGGAATAAAACTTTTAAATCTGGCCCAGGTTAATTTTTCTTTCTTAGATTTAGTTTTCATAGCACCAGCTCCAATACTTTATTCTTCCACAGTTTCACCTTCGGCAGCATCTGCCGGATGTGCTTCCAGCCATGCGTCTAACTGCTCCTGTTTTGCATCCATAACATCCTGTAACCCGGCATCGTACAGCTTCTGATTAAATTCAGCAATAGCAGTTTCAGGATCTACAGAACCTGAAGCAATGGTGGTGGCATACTGATCAGAAACTGCCGTCAAAGCGGACATTTCATTAAGTATTGGCGTGGTAT
The DNA here is from genome assembly GCA_018711005.1 of Candidatus Scybalocola faecigallinarum. GTDB lineage: Bacteria > Bacillota > Clostridia > Lachnospirales > Lachnospiraceae > Catenibacillus > Catenibacillus faecigallinarum. The sequence continues at coordinate 64,496 of DVIT01000056.1, forward strand.
CAAAAAACAAACCATATGCTATAGATTTTATTGCATTATCCCGGACTTCCTGATATTGATCCCAGACATTCGCGTCATTGCCGGTCCATACATAGCTGTTGTACTGGTTCGGCATGGCCCATCCGTAATCCTGGTGGTATCCAACATTTTCTGCTGTAATGCCATCCGGGTATCCAATCGTGCCATCGTCTAAAACAACATAATCTTTATCCTGGATTCCCCAGTTGATCAGATCATTGGCCTCTTTTGTTTTATAAATCCAGTTTAAAAGCATCATTGCCTTTTCAGGGTCTTCGGAATTCGTAGAAATACCATAAAGGCAGGCATTAGTCACCGTAGTATAGCAGGCATCCGGTGTAAGATTAATACAGGTTGTATCGTAACCGGTCATGGAATTCTTCTCCGCTTTGGTGTTTGGTTTTCCTGATGTAAGGAATGAAAACAGATTTCCGGCACGCATCAGGGCTTCACCGGCATCTGTGCAGGTTGCCTGGTCAGCAGAAACATATCCTTTTTGATACCAGTCGCGCATAAGCTTGCATGCATTCATATACTCATCGGTTTCATACCAATTCACAATTTTCGAATTCTGACCATAATCCATAAGAACACCAAAAAGCCCACCGCCTAACGGATCTAAAATAGCATTACTGATGATCATAGGCCATGTTAATGTATTCGCACCGCCAAACATAAGCATATCCGGATGAAGTTCCTGCACTTTTTTATACACTGCAGTCATATCATCAATGGTTTTAATATCATCCGCAGTAAATCCGGCTTCTTCCAGAATATCTGTGCGCATAACCATTGTCACCGGATTCGTTCGTTCATGCATTGTGGGAACACCTCCGATAAAGCCATCAATACTGCAACACATAATATCATCCATACCAATGATTTCCTTCATATCCTGTCCGTAGGTATCCATATATTCACTTAAGTCAACGATATAATCCGAATCAATGTAACTTCCCATATTAGAAGCCCAGTATGGAAAAATGTCTAATTTATCATCAGATGAAAGTATCATTTGAATCTGCTGAGTATATGTACCAAAAGTCACCGGCATCAGATTTACTTTCATATTTAACTGTTCCATTGTCAGCTTATTAAACGCTTCTTCTACAGAAGCAAGATCTCTGGCATCATTCGCAGCCCAGTACATAAATGTAGCTTCATAAGGTTCCTCATCGAAATTCACAGAAGCTGCTGTTTCCGGATTTTTATCTCCTTGCGCCGCAGCATCGTCCGCCCCGTTTCCGCCCTGAGTACATCCGATAATTGATGTACTGACCATTAAAGTTCCCAACAGAAACGATAAACATTTTCTTTTCATACCACAAATCTCCTTTTCATTGTTGACCGTATCCATAGACCAGTCAGAATTCATCTGTATGTTGATGTATTTCATTTTAGATAATTTGTGACTTTTTTTCTTTCACTATCCGGCTGCGGACTTGCACAATCTGAATAAAAAATCAAAAAGAATTCTTATATTCCTTTGGTGACATTCCCGTTTTAGCTTTAAATACTCTTGAAAAATAAGTAAAATTATCATACCCGCTCAGACTGGCTGCCTGAGACACAGAATAATCTCCCGACATGAGCAATTCTTTTGCATAGGTGATACGGCAGTCGATAATGTAACTTCCGAGAGAAATTCCTGTGGCTTTCTTAAAAGATTTTGCCAGATAACCTGAACTCAGATAAACCAACCTGCCCAAATCCTCCAGAGTAATTGCCTCACAAAAATGCTGATCAATATAATTTTTTACAATTTCGACTGCGTTTTCTGTTTTAGCAGTATCTTCCACATGCTCAGCTGCCCTGTAAAACACATAAGACATATAATTAAGCATATGTTCCACGGAAATCTGAGAATTTTCCAATAAACGATCATATTCAGGCTCCTGAAACAAACGCCCGGCATCCACCTGGCGTTCCCATAATACGGTATAGATCATCTGCATTGTAGTTATCCGTATTTTTCTGAGCATCTGGCGGTTCAGCTGCCTTACGGCAGCCAGGCTTTCCAGATATTTTCGAACTTCATCAACCAGCCGCTGAATCTCTTTTTGGCGGAACAGAGCTTCCCAGTAAGATGTCTGAGGCATCTGGGAATCATAAAGAGGACTTTGCCAGGCGTCAATATCTATAACTTCGCTGTGTTCATAAACATCATCTTGGTAAACTTTTTCAATATCAAAGTACCTGCTTCGTATTTCGGAAAATTCAGTCATATATGTATAATAAATATTCACCGGACATTGAAGAACCTGATCGATTTCCTGTATGATCTTGTTCAAAAACCCATGCATCTGAGCTGCAGAAATGTCCAGAGAATGGGATAAAATTAAAAGCCATGTATCTTTTTTGCATTTCATCATTGTTTCTATGCCGATACCAGTATCTGTCAACAGTTCATCCATAACATTATGCATAACAAAACGTTCCAGCTTACCGGAAAAGCCATCCATACGGGATTGTGTTTTTTCAAATTTCAGCAGGCCCAAAGTAAACCTTTGATCTTTGGAGTAGGATAAATGGCGCGTTTGGGCCAAAACCTCCAGTTCATCTTCATCGTAGCTGTCTATATTTAACAGCGCATCTTGCCAGAAATGCGTTTTTTGAACAGAAAGATTATCCAGCCAATATGCACTATATTGCTTTTGTTCACGGGCTGACTGGCGTTTGCGGACTTCATCCACGGCTTTTTCAAGTAATTTCTGAAGCTCGCTATATCGAACAGGTTTCAGATAGTAACCAAAGCTATGAAGCTCCACTGCTTTTTGAGCATAATCAAAATCCGCAAAACTTGTACAAAAAAGCGTTACCGTTTCAGGGCAGTGACTGTTGATCCATTCCAAAAGCTGAAGTCCGGTGCCTCCCGGCATCTCAATATCTGTCAACACCAACGGTATATTCTCCTGCTCCAGCAAGGCTGCAGCCCCACTTAAATTTCTGGCAGTAAGAACGGAGGTGATTCCCAATGCAACATAATCAATCCCCGCCTGAAGCCCCTGCAAAATATATGTATTATCATCAACCAATAAAATTTTCATTCCATCTCCTCCTGATCTGCGGGTATAACAATGTGTACACAAGCTCCTCCTTCCGGATTATTAGAAAATCTTACGCCTGCCTTATCCCCATACAAAAGTTTCAGCCTGGCTCCTGCATTTCTAATACCAATATGATGTCCGGAATTATCATCTGTAAATGTACCGTCATTTAACCGTTTTAAAAGCTCTTGATCAAATCCGTGACCGTTATCAGTGATGAAAATTTCCAGATTCACTTTATTGTCTGCCGCTTGCGTTTCTGCCAGAATTTCAATCTGAAATTTGTCCTCTGTAATAATATCCATATTATGCTTCACCGCATTTTCCACAAATGTCTGTATAATCAAAGGGGGAACCAGATATTTCCCCAGGGACGCTCTGACATTCATCTGACATCGATACGCAGTATCATTCATACATTCCAGCACTCTAAGATAGTTGCGCGTAAAATTCAATTCTTCTTCTAATGTAACCGGTTCCATACTTTTTTTAAAAATATATCTGAGATAGACAGACACCTGAAAGGTAATTTCCTGTATTTCATTCATCAAATTGACCTGAGCCATACTATGGATAATATTTAAGCAATTAATATAAAAATGCGGACGAATCTGAAGCTGGGCATAATCCAATTCAATTTTTTGTTTTTCCAGCTGTTTTTCATATATGTCAATTTTAAGCTTTTGAACCTCATCGGCCATTTTATTCAGCACTCTTCCCGTTTCAGCAAATTCTACGAATCCGCTGTTTTCATTAAACATGGCCGTATTTTTAAACTCCATCAGATTATCATAAAAAAAGTTGACCTGATTTAAAATATTCTTTCTAACGTAAATAACGGACAAAATAACAAAAATCAAATAAATAATAATCAGAAGCAAAAAAAGCATCGGATACAGCAGTGTATTTTCATATTCCGCAGCATCAATTTTAAACAAAAGAGAAAAACGGGCATTTGTCAAAAACGAAAAATCCCGTTTCGAATCATCTGTCTTAAAATTTTCTGCAGATATGGTTCCATTTTCCTTTTGTCTGAAAATAATTTCCGTGTCTGTATCCGGATTGTATATATTAATACTGGAGCAGCGGGCCGGAGAAAAAGACAAAATATTGGAAGCCAGATCTGATGCACGGATCCACGCGCCTGCAATTCCCCTGGGGCCATTATAAATTGTGCAAATATACTCGCCATCCAAAAACCATTTTCCTTCTTTTGTATATTGAAGTGTCCCTTGGTCAATCTGGCGCTGAAGATGATCGATAAAGGGTTTTCTTATATCATATTCACAGCCGCCGTATTCTGTAAGCTTATGATTTTGATTACTGTAAAAAAAGAAATTAAATTGATTCCCATAGTTTTTGCTTAAAGATAAAAAAGTATCTTTAAGCGTTAATATAGAATCATTCTGGATCAGAACAGAAGCAATGGAATCCGTCTGGTATACCGGAGAATTAATATATGCATCTGTAATATTTTTAATTTCGCTGCTGTCAAAGAGCAAACTCCGAATACTGGTATTAAGCATACTAAATATCTGGTTTGTCCTTGTTATGTATGTATCCGTGACTGTGCTTTCCATATCTTCGATTTCCATACGATACCGGTGAAGCAAAATAAAGCCAAGACTGATTTCTATCAATCCGGCCATAACAAGAATAATCAGCAAATATATAATTTTTTTTGCCAGAGATTTTTGATGTCTGGCAGCACTGTGGTCTCGTTTATTCATATCAAAGCCCTCCGTTTCATCCAGCAATTGTTTCATCCATTGTATACGTTCGTGTATAAAAAAACAACTTTTTTCATCATTTTGTTTTAGACAACTGATATAATAAACGATATTTCTTTGTATAGAAAGAGAGGCTGTGAGGCCTAATTTTGCCCCATGGTCCTTTTTTGTTTTTAGGCTATGCTTTTTTCACAGCCCCTTTTTCACATTTGTCTTCACAACCAAACTATTTCCCACCGCCGACCTGTATCCATCTATACTTGCGCTTAAAATACCCCCGTCATTATGCAGTTCAAATATCACTACATTTTCTTTTGCATGCGTGTATTGTAAATCCGTCCTGCATATGATACAATTCCACTTGACTAAGAGATACAAGCAGTCCATGCTTGACAGCAAACGAAAACCCCGGTGGTGCGACACCGGGGTTTTCTATTCCCCTGTTGCCTACCTGTACTCGTCTGTCCCAGCATCAGACCATGAAGTACGGTCCGCTGTAATCACCCGGCCATCCTCATAAACATAGGCATACAGATTCCAAGGAAAATACCGCCCCATGTCATTATTTTCCTAAGCACTTTCATTAATGATGATACCCCTCCATCCCTTTCTCATAATCCCTTAACTTCGTCTCCATTTTATCAATTTCCGAAGCCTTCGGCGGCTTTTTTACAGTTCCGGAAATAAAAGCTTCAATACTTTTTCCACCGGAAGCCTGGAAATTTTTTAAACTTTCCACATATTTTCTCAAGTTTTTCACAGCATCCCAGGCCAAATCCTTATAATTATTCTCAAGATTGATCACAAGCTCATTCTCAAGATCTTCAAAACATTTCTCATAGATACTTTTTCTTCCAAACATACGCTTACCTCTTTCCTGGCCTGCCCTTTAAGGCCATATAGGTATCCCCGCAGGGGCTTTCATATTATCCGATACAATTCACACCGCTGGATGCAAAGCTGGGCCAATCGCCCACATTCCTGAAGCATTTCCTGAAAGTCCCGATCTTTTTCCAGATCCTTATTCAGTATCTCACACTCTCTCAGTTCCTGGCAAATATGGTCCAACCGCATATGGATTTCACTAATTTCATTATTGTAAATTTCCTGTTCTTCTGGAACCCGTGGGATTCCGTCCTTATCTAAATATGCCATATCTTTTCTCCTGTATGATTTTATTTTCCATATCTTTTCTCCAACCTTAGAAACAAAGCTTTACGGATGTAATCCACCATTTTTCTGTCAGATCCGTATAATTTCTTCAGGATTGAACCGTCCCCTGAAACACATTCTTACTCAGCCATACAGCAAGTGTCTGGCTGCTGTGTGAACAATAACGAACGGTTACATTATATCAATATTTCTTTCCAAATGAAAGTATATAAGCTCCGCCATTTATGATATACTGTTGCTGAATGTTACTGTTCACTGGCAAGCCAGTAAACAGTAACTTTCGCAGGCTTATTTAAAATTTTGCTTCGCAAAAGAAGCCTGCGAACGCCTGAATCACATTCTTACGCAGCCATACAGCAAGTGTCTGGCTGCTGTGTGAACAGTAACGCTGAATCACTTTTCCACCGGAAGCCCCAGGTGCTTACGGCTACCGTGTTTTAACAGCCCGGGACGGGGAAATGGCCTGTCAGCTTGTTCAGATACATCATCCGCATCTGATCATTATGGATGTAATGATGCCGCAATGCAACGGCCTGATGGCCACCATGCGCATCCGCCAGGACAATAATGTTCCCATTCTCATGCTTTCTGCCAAGGCTGAAGGTTCTGACCGGGTGCTGGGGCTTGAAGCCGGCGCTGATGATTACCTGGTCAAGCCATTTTACCAGCAGGAGCTTCTTGCCCGTGTCCGGGCACTTTTGCGCCGCTATGATCGGCTGGGCTCCATCCGGGAAGGGTCTATTCGGCTGAGGAAATTTATGAGCGGGTTTGGAAAAATGACGCCTATGCTGTGGAAAATACAGTTATGGTCCACATTAGCCGCATCCGGGAAAAGCTGGAGCTTAACCCGAAAAAGCCGGAATATTTAAAAGTTGTTTGGGGGATTGGATATGTTTTTGAAGCGCCGTGATCTTTTCGCCTGGATACTCCTCCTGGCAGCCGGAGATGGAAATATCCAGGAAACCTTTGTAGTAGAATCCACTTCTGATGTCCCTGAAGATGACTCATCCAGGCAGGGCTTTAGGGGACGGATCCCGGGATTTATCCTGATTTTTCTTGGCATAGGGGCGGGTATCTCAGGTATTTTCATCCTCAGGCAAAGGGAACCGTTTCTCGGCCCGGACGGCGCCCTGGTTTTGGCGGGAGCTGCCCTGTGGGCCGGAGAAATTAACGCTATTTCCCAAGGACTTGGCTCAGAGAGCCTCAGCCTTGGAGCGCTTGCGCGACTAAGCGCCGAGGGGATCACCCCGGAGAGCATCGGCCCGAGCGGAGGGTTTATGGCCAGCGGATTTTTAGGGATTTTACTTCTTTTTATTTTTCAGGTCTGTATCCGGGAATTATGGGGATGGCTTCGCTCCAGACTTAAGCCTGCATGGGGTCTGATCCAAAGACTTGCCAGCCGCTGTCAAAAACCTCAATGGCTTCTTATAATCTATGCTGCCGGAGCGGCCGTGTCCCTGACCATTGGCAGCATGATTCCCGGACTGGCCCGGGCTGTTGGAACGGCGATGCCATGGCCGCTTTTCATTGCCCTTATTTTTTCGGGATTTTTTGCCCTTGTTGGGCTTTGGCGCTATGGAGCAGGCTTGCGGCATTTAAAGGAACAGCTGGACCGTTTTCAGGAAAATGAACCGATCCAGGTTAAAGACGGGGCATTTTCCGAGACAGAAGAAAAGCTCCTTGCCCTTCAGGCCCGGCATCAGGAGGCCATCAAAACCGCAGTGACCAGCGAGCGATTTAAGGTGGAGCTGATTTCCAATGTTTCCCATGATCTGCGCACGCCATTGACCGGGATTTTAGGCTACAGTGAGCTTTTACAAAAAGAAACCCTCTCTCCGGAGGGGAAAAAGCAGCTGGAGCGTCTGACCCAAAAGGCCGGATATATGAGCGACCTGGTAGACGCATTATTTGAGCTGACCAAGGTTTCCAGTCAGGCAGTAGAAAGCAAAAAGGAAAATATCGACCTGATCCGGCTGCTGGAACAGACCATTGGCCTGTTTGATGACCAGCTGAATACAGCCGGACTATATGTAAAACGCCACTATGAGGCGGATTCAGCGCCTGTGATCACCGATGGCTCCCGGATGCATCAGGTTTTTGCCAACCTTCTTGGAAATGCCATTAAATATGCCCTTCCCGGCACCCGGATCCATCTGGAGGTTATGGAAAATGCCCATGCTTATCAGATCCGAATGGTAAACACCGCCTCCTATGAAATGGATTTTGACCCGGGAACCATTACCCAGCGGTTTGCACGAGGAGACAAGTCCCGGTCAACCAAAGGCAGCGGCCTGGGCCTGGCCATTGCCCAGACTTACACAGAATCTGTGGGCGGCCAGTTTAAAGTAGCAGTGGACGGGGATCAGTTCAGCGCCATTGTCACCCTGCCCCGGTCTTGAAAATGTTGCATACAGGAACGGTTCGGCGGGCCGAACGGTTACCAAAAGCAAGATGATCGGCAATCTGAAAGAAACTTGTAAGATTTATACGGATTTTTTGAAAGACACCTTTTGTATTCTTTGGACACAGGAGGTGTCTTTCAATGTTTAACGCAAAAATAATTTCCAGGCGTCCCACAAAAATATCATGGATCCCTGTACTGATCCGCCAAATGATCCTGGCGTGGCTTATGGCTGTTTTAATTGAATATGCGCGCCTTTCCCCGGCAGCCAGAACACTGACCGGACTGGAAGGCCTGGCTCAAATGTCTTTTATTCGCATCTGCGTCATGACCGGGGTGGGAACAATTCTGTTCTTTTTCCTGGCTTACTTTATAAAGGCCGCCCTATGGCGGTGGGCCATGGCAGGAACATTTTCCCTTTTGGCTGTTTTGGCCCTGATCGCGTCCTTTTCCTGGACATTTCTTGCCCTATGTCTGGCCATCCTGGCCATTCTTCTAGTGTATTGCTTCCGGGGCTGGGATCCTTCCCCTGAAACTATACATCCGGTTCAAAGTACCGGGAGAAATACCATAAAAGAAAGGGACTGCCACCACCTATGGATCATGGCCGGCCTGTGCGGTATTTTTCTTATTTTCGCCTGCGCATGGACTGTGGGCAGAATTTTCAGCTTTTCCACGCCGACCTTTGATTTTGGAATTTTTTCCCAAATGTTTTATTATATGAAAGAAACCGGGATGCCTTTGACTACCGTAGAGCGGGATGGCCTTTTATCCCACTTCAATGTACATATGTCGCCCATTTACTATCTGCTTTTGCCCTTTTACGTTCTCTTTCCCACACCAGCGGCCTTGCAGATCCTTCAGGCATGTGTCATCACATCGGCAGTGATTCCTTTATGGAAGATCTGTGCCTGCCATGGACTGACCGGCGGAAAGCGTATCCTGGTATGCGCCATGCTCCTGGCATATCCTGCATTTTCCGGCGGAACAAGCTATGATATTCACGAAAACTGCTTTCTCATGCCTTTGATTCTGTGGCTTTTTTACGGCATTGAGCGAAAAAATATATGGATCAGCACCGGCTCTGCCCTGCTGACCCTTATGGTAAAGGAGGATGCCGCCGTATACGTGGCTGTTATCGCTTTATGGCTCATTGTCCGAAGTCTGATCCGCACCCCGGAAGGCGTCTCTTTGGAAACCACCGCCTCACGACCCAACATCGCCCTTATAACCGGGCTTTTTCTCCTGCTGACTTCCCTGGCCTGGTTTTTTGCTGCCACCGGTTATCTGGCCCACATAGGGGATGGGGTCATGACCTACCGTTATAATAACTTTATGTATGACGGCTCATCATCCTTGGTCACTGTGATCAAGGCAATGATCTTAAATCCTATGAAGGCGGTCTTTGAATGCGGAGATCCCGGGAAGCTTCCGTTTATTGCCATGACCATTCTTCCCCTTATCGGCCTGCCCCTCATTACCCGGCACTACGAACGGTATATACTTCTGATTCCTTATATCCTGGTCAATCTTATGTCTGATTATAAGTATCAGCATGATATTTTCTTTCAGTACACCTTTGGCTCCGGCGCATGCCTGATCTATCTTTGTGCCGTCAATCTGGGAGATATGAAAAAACGCCGCCTGCAGCTCTCCTTTATAATTACTGCTGCCCTGGCCTGCAGTTTATGTTTTGGCATAATAATTGCTCCCAGGGGAATTTCCTATCCCCTCAGGAGCATAAAAAATTTTCAATATTACCAGGAAATCCGGGATACCCTGGCTGCCATTCCCGATGATGCTTCTGTCACTGCCACCACCTTTTATACCACGGCTCTGTCACAAAGAAAGATCCTGTATGATGTTCATTATTCCTCTAAAGAGCATCTGCTGGACACTCAGTATGTTGTCCTGACCCGGGCCAGGGAAAGTTCCTATGACCATTATGCTTCTTTGGGACAGGATAATGGTTTTGACAACCTGATAAAGCTTCTGAAAGAAAATGGCTACCGCCTGTGGAAGGAAATTCCCGATGTCCTGGTCATTTACTGCTCACAGGACAGACAGTAACACAGGATCATGCCTGAGGAAGGACGGCATCATCTCCTGTATAGCTATCCAGAGAATTTTCCTTAACCTGGATGCAGATATAGCTGATGGCAGAATCCTCTGCAGCGAAAAACTGACGCATCCCTGCCGGTGCGATGCGGATCCAGTCTCCGGCTGCAAGCTCTACTGTCTCTCCGTCAATAACAACCTTGCCTTTACCGGAAAGGATGCCGTAAATTTCTTCATTATTTTTATGAGCGTGAACAAATGGCACGCTTGCCCCTGCAGGAAGATTATTAATACTGATCTCTGCCCCTGTTAAAGCGAGCTTGTCATGAAGCTCTGTTCTTGCGTCCTGTGCTACACTAACCTTACTAAAATTACTCATGATCCATACCTCCGAATACTCACTAAACTTTAATAATCATTGTAATAATCATTGTTACACCTTGATTATACAACCGGAGTCTTGTAATGTCAATAGTTACATTAACTTTTATAAAAAGAAATCCTTCGATCGCTTTCGGATATTTCAAAGGACAGGTCAAAGAGGCGGCAAAAGTCCTTTACAGAGATTCCTGCGCAAAAGGTTGCTGCAACATTGGTATCCTCATCCACGGTGATATAAGAAATGTCCAGAGGGCTGCCATTTTTCCAGAACTTAAGCGACTGTACCCCATCGTTTGAGTGAACGGATTTCATGACCCATGTGTCTGAGCCGATCGTCCATTGGCTTGTATATGCATGCTCACGGCCGGAAACATCATATGTACCCCCAAGAGCATGAACATATTCCCGGATGATCAGAGGGATGCTCATATTGTCTGTCACCAGCCCTGTATCAATGACCATCATATAGGATTCCTGCTGAGAACTGTACCAGCAATATTTATAATCGTCTGTGGTCAGGCCGAAGGGGCCGTAGGGATTATCATTGGAATCATAAAGCATTTCCGTATCATTAAGCCATATTTCTGAAAGCATGGAGACATGCTTATCTTCCAAATATTCATCCGGAACATCTTCAATTACCGGAATCTTGCCATCCACACAAAGCTGAGCATAGGCATTGGCCAGCTCATCGTAAAGGACCTGACGGTCATGCTGCCCGGTAACGCCTACATCGGTTATATTGACCCAATCTTCATGGGCCAGGGCTGCCTCCCGGGAGGGCTGCCACACAAAATGAACCGATGCCACAGGATTCTTTTAAAGAAATTCCTCAGAATTATAGTCCAGCTCCCGGGCATAGACCTTATCCGCTTCCAGGATCGTTTCCACCACCGGTTCCAGGTCATCAAAAGACGATAAATACATCCAGCCGTGATCCTCCAGATAATGGTCATTTTCTTTTAAAACCGCCTTTACCTCCTCTCTGTAAAGCTGACGAACCTGCTCCACATAATCGCAGGAGATTTCCCGGGTATAAAAAGACGTTTTTGTCCCGTCGATCCACACCGGGCTCAAGTAACTGTTGGCCTTAAATTCCAGCTCCCGGCGGTCTGTTCTAAAATAATATTCCATATTGTCCGGATCTTCCTGGATCAGGGCCGATCCTTCCAGCTGGTACGGCTCCGGGCACACCGAATCCACATATTGCAGCACCTTCTGTTTTCCGTAGACAGACGCGTCCTGTCCAAGGCATCCGGATAAAAAAAGGACAGCGCAAACAAAACTCAGCGCTATCCTTTTACATTTTTTCATTGGCCATCCCCCCTTATCATCCATTGTGTCATCATTATAGCCCCCATCTTAAGTTTCCGCAACAAAAACAAACCGCCCCGACCCGGGGATTTTCCGGGCTGGGCGGTTTGTGAAAAATGCGTTATTTTAAATATGCAGTATTACAAGAACAGGATCATAGAAAGTACAAACATAAAGATAACGCCTGCAATCATAGGGATTGCTGTTCTTCTTACAATCTGAAGCGGTTCTTTTTTAATGGATCCTGCAACGATCATAACAACAGCAGACACAGGGGAAACAGCTCTTAACAGGTTTCCTGCCAGTCCCATAGGAACGGAAATTGCAAGTACGCTGATACCTGCTGCTGCTGCCAGAGGAACCATTAAAGGTACCATAGCAAAGAACAGAGCTGTACCGCTTCCGCTTAAGATAACGATCAGGGCTGTCAGGCCAACCAGTGCCAGAGGAAGGACAAAGCCCATTCCGCTTCCGCTCATACCAGTCATAGCACTCTGGAGAGAATCAATGATACCGATGGACTGCAGACCAACAACAAAGATCGTACCTGCAACAAGCAGAGCTACGATTGGCATAGCGCCGCCCATTCCCTTAAAGAAAGATTCTGTAGACTTTAAAGTCTCCTGAATATTTCTGGAACGGATCATTTCACAAACAATAGAGATTACGAAGGAGAACAGTACAGCAACCTCTACGCTTAAGGAAATGCTCAGGCCTGTAACGCTCTGAAGGATAAATACAATGATCAGCAGGATGATGGGAAGCAAAGGCAGGATCGTATATACGGTCTTAAATAATGCTCCGCCCTTAATTTCTTCCAGTTCCTGAACTTCAACCTTTTCAGCAGCTGTCTTAAGCATTTTCTTGTCTTCATGCTTCTGCCAGAAGTAATGGGCCAGTGCCATGATCAGCAATGTAGGGATGGATACGATGGCATGATAACGGAATACATAATCGCTGGCAGTCAGGCCTGCAAATTCAGCAGTATTGGCAAGCTCAGCAGCAATAGCAACATTATCGCTTCCAAGCGGTGTGGGCATAACCGTTGCTGTTGTTGCAATAACTGCTCCGGCAGTCAGCGGGCTCATACCCACGCGTACCATGATCGGATACAGTGTTGCCAGTAAAATGATCGCCAGGTTGGATGCGCTGGGAACAACCAGTGACAGCAGGTTTCCGATGAGGAATACAATAGGAACCAGGATATATACGGATTTGATCTTTGCAATGGGTTTGATCAAAGAACGTACCGTAACATCATTGGCCTTAATATGGGACATGTAGGAAGAATATCCTCCCAGGATCAAAATGATAAATCCGGCAGCTGAAATCGTGGATTTAAACTGATCTGCGATAGCTTTCAGCGGATCCAGCCAAAATACACCTGTGGATTGAAAATCTGCAATAGCAATACCTTTTCCGGCAGCCATTGCTACAAACATTAATACGATGCCCATTAAAAACAAGCTGATCTTAATATCCATTTTTTTAATCAGCATTACGACTACGACCACAACGGCCAGCAGGGCGATCAAATACATTACTATGTCTCCCATGACTTACTCTCCTTCTCATTTCCATTTATTTTTAAATGCATCTATCCGTGTGATTTGTTTTTAAATGCATTTGCTTACAGAGTCAAGGAACCATTCTCTGAACTTGTCCCCGTCAATCGCTGTACATACTTTAGCATTGGGGGCCTTTTTCAAATAACCTTTAAGGTCTACTACCGTACAGCCCCGGGTCATTTCTCCCCGCAGTTCAATGTCAACGAAGGTTTCTTCGATCGTAAACATTTCCGGGCAGAGCAGATAGGCCATGGCGCAGCTGTCATACATCTTAAGACCTGTGCCAAAAGAGCCTCCCCGGTACTTTTTAAACAGGCAGTAGGCCATGTCTCCCGTTTTGCCCATCTCCCGGATCTTTTCACTGTCCTGAGGATACACAAGAGCGTTCCAGCCTACATCCAGGCCTGCCATAGCAACAGGAAGTCCGCTGTCAAAAACGATCTTTGCTGCTTCCGGATCCGTTGCCACATTAAACTCAGACATAACACCCTTATTTCCACGACTTGCAGAGCCGCCCATTAAAACGATCTCTTTAATATTTCCCTTAACTTCCGGGTACATGGAAAACAGAAGCGCAATATTGGTCATAGGCGCGATGGGTACTAAAGTGATAGGTTCTTCACTTTCCATGATCACACGGCGCATAGCATTGACAGCATTTTCCTTAAGGAGCAGTTCTGTTTTAGGCTCCGGAAAATCAAATCCTTCCATGCCGGTAACACCGTGAACATTGGAAGCGTCCACTAAAGGCTCAATCAGAGGTCTTGGTGCGCCTGCGGCTACAGGAACATCCTTTCCAAAAAAGCTTAACAGTTTTAATGCATTATTTGTAACATTCTCTAATGAAACATTTCCCGCAGTTGTTGTAATGAGCTTTACATCAAGCTCATCTGAAAACAATGCAATAGCGATCGCAAGTGCGTCATCAATCCCCGGATCCGTATCAATAATAACAGGTCTCTTTGCCATATTAAATCCTCCTTAAATCCTTTCCCTTACTTATATCATCAGAAATCCGTCCCCGGCGCGCCTTTTTGCTGCATAAAAATGTATTTCGATTCCTCCTTTCTCCTTTTTCGCGTAAACCGGCGCCCTTTAGGCAACAAGATCACTGATATGTTCTTTCATCCATATATTGTGTCATACCGCTGCCCTCATTATCACAGGGTCTGACATGAAAACCGAACTTCTTATAAAAACCTTCTTTTCCCTTTGAGGCCATGAGGCCTACATAAGCATTGGCGGCGCCTTCACGACGGATATAACCCATCAGCTCCTCCATGACCTTAAATCCGATGCCTTGTCCCTGCATTTCCGGGATAACCACCACATCTTTAATGAAAAAAGCCACACAGCCGTCGCCTACCACGCGGCCGATTCCTACCGGCTGCCCATCCCGGGTCACGACAACAGAAAACAATGTATGATCCAGTGCCTTTTTCACATCCTGCTCTTTAAAGCTTTTCATATTGACCGTTGCTCTTACTGATCTGTAAATGTCTGGAGTAAGGCCGTTTTGTATGATCTGAATCAATTAAAATCCCCCGCTTTGTCCGCCGCATTCGTTTGAACCGCTGCGGCACATCTATAGCCTTCCAAAAAGCCGGAAGGCCGCGCAATGTTTAGTTTTCCCTTCCCGGGAAACGCCGCACTTCCTCTTTTTCAGGGATGGACGGCGCAGCGCCTTTTCTGGATACTGCAATGGCAGAAGCCTTTGCCGCCGTATCAAGTGCATCCTTAACCGACTGTCCATTCAGCCGTCCGGCCAGGTAATATCCGGTAAATGTATCCCCTGCCGCTGTCGTGTCCACAGTATCTACACGATAAGCGCCCTGCTCGGTACGGCCTTCCTCACCCTCGTACATGGAACCCTTTTCTCCCCGGGTAAGGACGATCTCTGCATGAGGGAATTTCTCATGGAGACGGTTCAGTAAAAGATTGTGATCTTCCTCGTCCCCTGCCAGAGCACATGCCTCAACCTCATTTAAAATAAAGCAGTCAATATACGAAAGGTTAATGGCTGAGATTTTTTCATTCATCGGCGATGGGTTCAGCAGGATCTTCATCCCTCTTTCATGGGCCTTCTCTACAATATAGGGAATTTCGCTGATCTCATTTTGAAGGACCAGCCAGTCTCCGCTGCCAAATTCCTTAAGAACATTATCAATCATTTCTTTTGATACAGCCTGATTGGCGCCCCCATACAGAATAATGCAGTTATCGCCCTGACTGTCATTTTGGATAATGGCATTTCCCGTGCGCACATCTTTGGACCGGACAACATAGCGGGTGTCTACACCGGCATCTTCAAGGAGTTCCACAAGGAACAGGCCGTCCATACCGATCATGCCTGCATGATAGACCTCCACACCGGCACGGCTTAAAGCCACCGACTGGTTCAGCCCTTTTCCTCCGCTGAACACGTTCAGCATGGATGAAGAAATCGTTTCCCCTTTTTGTACAAAATGATCCACACTGTACACATAATCAATGTTCAGCGACCCAAAATTCAATACTCTCATATTCTCCTCCTCCATGATTTATTTTTCTTTATCAGGAAAATATTTTCTGAAACTGTTTTCTTAGGCAAAATATATCACTATTTCGCGCATAAGTCAATCTCTTTTATAACATTCATCCATTTACACAATTTGTCAGGAATCTTTTTATGCATTTTCACAACAGCAGGCAGCCATTCACACGTGTGCCGGAAAAAGGCATGACTGAATCATTGCCAACAATGAAAAATCATTGACATGTACAGGGATTTTCACTATCATGAAAATATACGCAGTCCTTTGGAACGTGCGGATAGGACAGGATAATTGCCTGTTCAAAAAAAGAAATGGGGAAGATTTAATGACTATTAAAGAAATCGCAAGGCTGGCAGGGGTTTCCACCTCCACCGTCTCAAAGATCGTCAATCAGAAAGACAACAGCATCAGCGCCGAGACACGGGAGCGTGTCTTAAAAATCGTAAAAGAGTATAATTACACGCCTTATGCCTCTGTTGCGTCCCCATCCCAAAAAACCTGGATCATTGGTATTATCCTGCGTTCCTCCACCTCTTTTGACGCCACCTTAGACGGCATTGTAAAAGAGGCCCAGGCTAACGGCTATAATACCCTGATTTGCAGCAGCAGCTCACATATGGACCAGGAGCTGAAAAATATTACCGCAGTTTGTAAAAATAATGTAGACGGAATCATTTGGGAGCCGGTCTGCGCCCAAAGCCTTTCCCTGGCTTCCCATATTGAAAAAAAAGGGATCCCCTGCTTTACTGTAGGACCGGACGGAGGGCCGGATGCCTTCCGTCTCCCCTACGAGGATCTTGGATACCGGCTGACACAGGAGCTGATCCGTCTGCGCCATGAAAATATTGCATGTCTCACACAACCGGGAAGGCGCAGCGATGCCTTTATTTCCGGCTACCGCAAATGCCTTTTTGACAACCAGATACCCTTTGATGAAACGCTTATTTTTTCCCAGGTGGGAGAAGGGCTGATCGATCCGATGAATACCCGGCAGATTACCGGCGTCATTTCCTCTCATTACCAAAAAGCCCTGGAATTTTACCAGCTGATGAACGCCCTGCATTACCGGATCCCGGAGGACTTTTCTCTCATTACACTGAAAAATGACAAGGTGCAGGCCCTGGCTTATCCGACGATTTCCTCATATACCGTGGCTAATGGCGCCTATGGTTCTTATCTATGCCAGAGGCTGATCGCCCGGATTGAAAAAAAGGAGTCTGTTCCCGAACCATTTTCACAGGAATTTACCCTTGATACTACCGCCACCATGGGGATCCCGGCCCATTTAAAGGCGCCCAAGATCACCGTGGTAGGAAGCATTAATATGGATACATACCTGAATGTATCCCGTCTGCCCAATACAGGAAAGACCGTCAGTACGTCTACTTCATCGGTATATCCCGGAGGGAAAGGAATTAATCAGGCTATCGGCGCCGCAAAGCTTGGCCACCGGGTCGCTCTTATAGGAAATGTAGGGTCAGATCTGGAATCGGATTATATTTACCGCACCCTGAACCAGTACGGCGTAGACACCTTCGGGGTAAAACGGCGTATGAATGTTCATACGGGAAAAGCCTATATTATGGTAGACCCGGACGGCAACTCCATGATCTCCATCCTGGCCGGAGCCAATGACACATTTACTCCCGCAGATATTCAGGAAAAGGAACATATCTTTAACAATACGGGCTATTGCCTGATCCAGTCCGAGGTGCCTCTTGACACGGTTTTTGAAGCATGCACCACCGCCCATAAATTTCACGCCAAAACCATCCTGAAACCGTCTGCCAGAAGCCGGATCCCCAAAAAGACTCTGGCCCAGGTAGATATTATTATCCCTAACGAAGATGAGCTTGGGGAATTATGTCCAGGCGCAGCCACCCTGAAGGAGCGGGCAGATTATTTGCTGGAATGCGGTGTTAAGGCAGTCATCGTCACCTTAGGGGAACATGGCTGCTATGTAAAAACAAAGACGCTGGAGAAGAAATTTCCCGCCGCTTTATTTGCTTCCGTAGACACTACCGGTGCCAGCGACGCTTTTATCAGCGCCCTGGCTTCCTACCTGCTCTACGGATATCCTCTGGAAAAGGCTGTGCGCATCGCTGTTTATGCCGCAGGATTCTGCGTCACCCGCGAGGGCGTTGTCCCGTCCCTTATTGACCGCAACAGCCTGGAAACTTATATCCGCCAGATTGAAAGCGATCTTCTGTAAAACAATCACAGGAAAGGTGAAAGATCATGGGAACAAAAACAGAGCTTTTAAAGCTTTTTGAAAAAAATAAAGGAACCTATTTTTCCGGTGAGGAGCTGGCTTCCAGACTGTCCGTATCCCGCACTGCTATATGGAAGGCTGTCAACCGGCTGCGGGAGGAGGGGTATGACATCTATGCCGTACCCAATAAAGGCTACTGCCTTTCCGTGCACACGGACATCCTTTCGGCAGAAGGCATTGCCAAATATCTGGAGCCTGTATGCCAGGAGCTTCTGATTGAAGTTTTCCCCACCGTCAGCTCCACCAATCTTTTGCTCCGTGAGCGGGCCACCGCCGGAGCGCCCCAGGGCTGTACGATCCTGGCCAACGCCCAGACCCAGGGCCGAGGACGCATTGGGCGCAGCTTTTACTCCCCGTCAGATACAGGGATTTATCTGAGCCTGCTCCTGCGCCCCAAAACCTATACACCGGAGCAGGCCGTAAAGCTTACGACCATTGCAGCCGTTGCCGGGTGCGAAGCCATTGAAAAGGTTTCCGGACGCCAGGCTCAGATCAAATGGGTGAATGACATTTTTATGGATGGGAAAAAGGTGTGCGGCATTCTTACAGAGGCGTCCTTTGGCCTGGAAAGCGGCCATTTAGACTATGCAGTCCTTGGGGTAGGCTTTAACGCTTATGCCCCTGAGGGCGGCTTTCCTGAGGATATTGAAAATATTGCAGGCTCGGTTTTTCTTACGCCGCAAAACGACGGAAAAAATCACCTGGCCGCAGAATTTTTAAATCGATTTATGACGTATTATACACAGATCCAGGATAACAGCTACACGCAAAAATACAGAGAGCGGAGCTTTGTCCTTGGGAAAAAGATCAAAGTCCTGTCCCCCCAGGGCGCAGTTTTGGCCACTGCCCTGGATGTGGATGATCAGTGCCGCCTTGTGGTCCGTTACGAGGACGGATCCACACAGGCCCTTTCCTCCGGAGAAATCAGCGTACGGCTTTATTAGTGATTTAGGAAGGGATCCCGCAGGATTGTTATGGATCTGGGCACAGAATCGATAGAAAACGCGTATACCGGATTATATAATTGAGTTGTCCGACAAATGGGCCAAAGATCTGTGATCTTATGGCAGTCCAGAGAAATAAAGGAGAGAAATGATGATGCAATCCGGTACACAGGCCCAGATCCCCAAAGGTGAATTTCGGAAAAAATCAACAGCCCTTGTGCTGCCTATTACATTTCAGCAATTTATGCTGGCCATTGTCAGCGCCACTTATCTTATATGCGGATTTTCCCAGATCTATTTATGTATTATGAAAAACAGCAATCTGGCAGCCAAAACCATGCACATCAGCTGTGCGGCAGCCACAGCCATTGCCCGGCTGGCAGAGCTTTTATGGATCATTTGTGAGCTGTCAAAAAAAGACCGGATCAAAGTCCGGCCAGCTTACATGCGCCATCCGGACAAGTCCCTGCAAAAAGGCTTCTTGTATACTGCATCATTAACCTGGACGAGATCGTCAAGCTTCCGGCAGTATACCGCCACTATAAAAAATACATATGGCTGAAGGATCTGACGGATCATTAGACAGGTTCCTCCCCTGTCTTTCTTAATTCCCGGGGCGTACATCCGTAAATTTCCCGGAACATTTTTGTAAACAGCTTATAGTTGGTAAATCCGTGATGCCGGGCAATGGCCATAATACTGTCGTCACTGTTTATAATATCCTCATGGATATGCTCCAGCCGCAGCAAATGCACGTAACGTATAAAGTTCACACCCATTTGCTTTTTAAAGAAACGGCTGAAATATTCCCGGCTGACGCCAAAATATCCGGAAACATCTTCCAAAGTCAGCTCCTCCCGGTAATGGGACTGTATATAAGCAGTTACCAGTCCCATCCGATCTGCCAGGCCTGGGCCGTCCCCGGACGCTTCCTCCCCGTCAGCCATCTGCCGGATCGCAGCCACCGCCAGGTCTGCTTCCTCCCGGGTATTAAACCAGCCAAAAGAAAACCTGACCGCTCCCGTCTCTTTTGTCCCCAGGGCCTCGTGCATCTTCGGCGCACAGTGGGCCCCTGCCCGGACGGCGATCTGAAAATCCTCCCACAAAACATCCGCCGCTTCCCCGGAATCCCATCCCCGGAGATTTAACGCCACAATGGGGGCCCGGTCTCCGGAAAAGTCTCCGTATACAGTCACTCCGTCCACATCTTTGACCCCCTGATAAAACCGCATCATCAGATCATACTCTTTTTCATGTATCTTTTCCAGGCCCGTTTCCTGAATATATTCCATAGCCCGCTTCAAACCTGCGATCCCATGGCCGTTCAGTGTTCCAGCCTCCAGCCGTTCCGGATATTGATCCGGCTGTTCATGCAGATATGTCCGGACACCGGTGCCGCCCATCTTCAAAGGCCGGATCTCAACCCCTTTTGCAATACACAGGCCCCCGGTCCCCTGGGGCCCCATCAGCCCTTTGTGGCCGGTAAAACACAAAACACTAATATGATCTCTTTCCATATCTACAGAAAAGCTGCCTGCGGTCTGGGATGCATCCACAATAAAAAGAAGGCCGTGGCGCCGGGCAATTTCCCCGGCCCCATGAATATCCACTAGATTTCCCGTCAGATTGGAGGCATGGGTACATACGATAGCCTTTGTGTTTTCCCGGATCATCCCTTCCATCTGGCGAACATCCACATTTCCTGACGGATCCGCTTTCAGGAAGCTGACCTGGGTTCCCGCATTCATTAAATGATACAGGGGACGCAGCACGGAATTATGCTCCAGCTCTGTAGTAATCACATGGTCTTTTGGCCCGATCAGCCCAAAAAGCGCTATGTTCAGCGCTTCCGTAGAATTGCCTGTAAAGCAGACCCGTTTGGGACTGTCCAGATGAAACAGCCGGGCCGCCGCCGCTCTCGCCTCATAAATAATCCTTGCCGCAGATAAAGCGCCTTTGCCGGCGCCCCGGCCGCAGTTTCCCAGGGTCTGCATGGCCTGTACCACCGCTTCGGTCACACACTCCGGCTTTTGAATGGTCGTTGCAGCATTATCCAGATAAATCATCGCCATTTCCCCCTAAATTTTTTCAGCAGCTTCCCCAGCTGTGGGGCTGCAGATTTTTATTCTGTATAAAAGTCTAACATTTTACCGCAGACACTGTCAATCTTTTGAAAAAAGACATTGTAAATCCCAAATTTTTGTGTATCATTAAGGTATAGGCATGCAGCAGTTCAGCTAACTGAGCTGCTGCGCTGATGCCAGAAAAAATATACAGGCTGCGCCATGGGCAGCACTGCCAGATAAGAAAGGGGTTTTGATATGGGTCAGGAAAACAGCAGAACGATTTTATGGAAGGACCGGAAGCATATTTTATGGTTTCCCTTTACCTTTGAAAAATACTATGTTGCCAATGGCCGTATTTACTGCGATCACGGCCTTGTCAACCAAAAAGAACACGAATGTCTTTTATACCGCATCCTGGACATTTCCCTGCGCCGGGGATTTTTAAATCTCATCTGCGGCACCGGAACGATCACCATGCGCACTACGGATGACTCGGATCCGATCCTTGTGCTGAAAAATATTAAACGCAGCCGCGAGGTCAAGGATTTTCTCAGTGATCTTATTGAAAAAGAGCGGATCCGCAAAGGTGTCACCGGCAGGGAGATCATTGCCAACGGCAGTTTTGACGATGGATTTGACGATGATCTTACGGAATAAATGCCAAAGAAACATATATTTTTCAAACTATCCCATACTATAAAGTGACGATTCATCCGGGCGCATCTTTGAATAATCACTATAAAAACAGGAAAGGAGCATTTTATGTTGCGAAAATCATATGGTTCTTTGAGCCTTGGACTGGCAGGTATTTTATCCGTCAGCACCATCCTTTCAGGCTGCGCGCAAAACCCCGGGATCCGGAATACATCCCGGACATCGGCTGCGGCAGCGGATACACAGATCGGGCTTTTGCCCGGAGACTCTCCGGAGTTTAACAACTTTTTAATGGACCTTTTTAATGAACAGATTACCAGTAATTCCATTGATTTCCATTATTCCCTGGAGCACCCGGAAAATTATGGCCTGTCCATGGAAAATGTGACTTTTGGAACGGTTGATATTTCCAATCCGGATCAGGATCTTGAGGATACAAAAGCCGTTCTGGACCAGCTGCGGGACTTTGATTATGATACCCTGTCCTCACGGCAGCAGCTGATCTATGACATGCTGGAAGAAAATTTCCAGGATTCTATTGACAGCATTGACTACACTCTGTACCAGACCATTTTCAGCCCTACCATTGGTATCCAGGCACAGCTTCCTGTGATCTTAAGCGAATATACCTTTCGTACCCAGCAGGATATTGACGATTATATCCTTTTGCTTGAAGATGTTGACCGGTATTTTTCAGAACTTTTAGATGTAGAAAAAGCCAAGGCCGAGGCCGGGTTTTTTATGGCCGATTTTACGGCCGACGCTGTCATTTCCCAGTGTCAGGAATTTATCGCAAGTCCTCAGGAGAACCTGCTCATTGATATTTTCCAGGAAAAGCTGGACAGTGAAATGCCGGAGCTTTCTCAGGAACAAAAGGACGATTATATCCGGCGCAACCAGGACGCTGTATTAAATCATGTGATCCCGGCCTACGAAAATCTCATCGAGGGGCTTACAGCCCTTAAAGGCACCGGGACCAATGAAGGCGGCCTTGCCAACTATGAAAACGGCGCGGATTACTATTCCATGCTTGCAAAATCTGCCACCGGATCTTCCAAAACCGTAGATGAGATGATCCAGCTGACAGATGACGCCCTCAGTGATGATCTGAATACGATCCTTACCCTTTATTTTTCCGACACAGATCTTCTGACGGAAATGACCGAGGCCCAGCCGCCATCCACAGATCCCCGGGAAATTCTGGACATGCTGCAAACAGCCATTACCGATGAGTTTCCTCAGCCGGTATCCGGTGAATTTACCATCAAATATGTCCATAAATCTCTGGAAGAAAATTTAAGCCCTGCATTTTATATGGTTCCGGCCATTGATGCGGTGGACAGCAATACTATTTATATTAATAATTACTATACCAATGCGGAAAATGCCATGTCCCTGTTTACCACCCTGGCTCATGAAGGCTATCCCGGCCATCTTTATGAATCCACATGGTTTAACAGTACAAATCCCCATCCTATCCGCAAGCTTTTAAACTATTCCGGATATTCCGAAGGCTGGGCCACTTACGTGGAAATGCGTTCTTTTGCATGGACCGGCGTCAGTGACAGTATTGCCCAGGCCCTTTCCGCCAACCAGGACTTTTCCCTTGGCCTGTGCGCGCGGGTGGATATGGGCGTCAACTACCAGGGCTGGACCCGGGAGGAAACAACTGAATATATGAATCAGTTTGGCATGGGTGATGAGGATACAGTAACCTGGCTCTACGAAGCTGTTGTGGCAGAACCGTCCAATTACCTTTCCTACTATATCGGATACAAAGAGTTTAAGGCGCTGAGAGCCGAAGCCGAGGAGGCTTTAGGCACAGACTTTGATCCGGTCAGCTTCCACGAATTTATACTGACCACAGGCCCGGCTCCCTTTGACCTGATCCGTGAACAGATGGATGTATGGATCAGCCAGGTCAATGACGGAAACGCCCAGGCTGCATGACCGGATGGACGCTGCATCTTAGTCCCGGGATGATGGGTCCGAAGCGGCAGCACGACCCGTGAAATTGTTACAAATTGTTGCCTTAATTGTAAAAAACCGGCAAAAATTTATTGATTTAATTGATTTATTATGTATAATTAAGGGAGGGAGCTGAAAACGCAGCTTCTTTCGTTATTATCATAAAAGGTTCCCACGTAGTTATCTTATGATTAGAAAAGAGGAGAAATGTAGAATGGCAGAAATCAATTTAAGTAAGTATGGCATTACAGGGACTCTGGAAATTGTGCATAACCCTTCTTACGAATTACTGTTTGAAGAAGAAACAAATCCAGCACTTACAGGCTACGAAAAGGGCCAGGTGAGCGAACTTGGTGCTGTTAATGTTATGACTGGGGTGTATACCGGACGTTCACCTAAGGATAAGTTTATCGTTATGGACGAAAACTCCAAAGACACTGTATGGTGGACTTCTGATGAATACAAAAACGACAATCATCCTGCAAGCCAGGAAACCTGGAATGTAGTCAAAGATATTGCTTTAAAAGAGCTTTCCAATAAAAAGCTTTACGTTGTAGACGCTTTCTGCGGCGCTAACAAGGATACCCGCATGGCCATCCGTTTCATTATGGAAGTGGCTTGGCAGGCACACTTTGTTGAAAACATGTTCATCCTTCCTACAGAAGAAGAACTTGAAAACTTTGAGCCGGATTTCGTTGTTTACAACGCTTCCAAAGCAAAAGTTGAAAATTACAAAGAGCTGGGCTTAAACTCCGAAACAGCTGTTGTATTTAACATTACAAGCCGTGAGCAGGTTATCCTGAACACATGGTACGGCGGTGAAATGAAGAAAGGTATGTTCTCCATGATGAACTACTACCTGCCATTAAAGGGCATCGCTTCCATGCACTGCTCCGCAAACACAGATATGAACGGCGAAAACACAGCCATCTTCTTTGGTCTTTCCGGTACAGGTAAGACAACTCTTTCCACAGATCCTAAGCGTCTGCTCATCGGTGATGACGAGCACGGCTGGGATGACAACGGTATCTTCAACTTTGAAGGCGGCTGCTACGCTAAGGTTATCAACCTGGACAAAGAATCTGAGCCGGATATTTACAATGCCATCAAACGCAACGCTCTGTTAGAGAACGTTACTGTTGATGAAAACGGCAAGATCGACTTTGATGATAAGAGCGTCACAGAAAATACCCGTGTATCTTATCCGATCGATCATATCCAGAATATCGTTCGTCCGGTTTCCGCAGCTCCTGCTGCAAAGGAAGTTATCTTCCTTTCCGCTGACGCTTTCGGTGTTCTTCCTCCGGTATCTATCCTGACTCCGGAACAGACACAGTACTACTTCCTGTCCGGCTTCACAGCAAAATTAGCTGGTACAGAGCGCGGTATTACTGAACCTACACCAACATTCTCCGCATGCTTCGGCCAGGCATTCCTTGAGCTTCATCCGACAAAATATGCTGAGGAACTTGTTAAGAGAATGGAAAAAAGCGGTGCTAAGGCATACCTTGTAAACACCGGCTGGAACGGTACAGGCAAACGTATCTCCATCAAAGATACACGCGGTATCATCGATGCTATCCTTAACGGAGATATTTTAAAAGCGCCTACAAAGAAGATCCCTTACTTCAACATTGAAGTACCTACAGAACTTCCTGGCGTTGATACAAACATCCTGGATCCCCGGGATACTTATGCTGATGCTTCCGAATGGGAAACAAAGGCAAAAGATCTTGCTCAGAGATTTATTAAGAACTTTGCTAAATATGAAAACAATGAAGCCGGCAAAGCTTTAGTTTCTGCTGGTCCTCAGATCGACTGATCTTTTAATCTTTGAACTTACAAGCGCTGCTTTGGCCCCCGGGCTTAAGCAGCGCTTTTTATTATTTCCGACAGGTGATGATTTATGACGGAACACTATTGTTTTATTGCCTTTGAAAGCACCCATGATGCCATCGGAAGTGAACAGCGCCTCCAAAAGGCCGGTTTTTCCGTGCGCATTATCCCTGCGCCCCCGCAGATCGCTGCCGGCTGCGGACTGGCTTTGCGTTTTTCACCAACAGACTATGAAAAGATCCTTCCTCTTATGGAGGAAGTCACAGACAAGGCCTATTACCAGGTGCTGCGGGAAGGCCGAAAAAAAGAGATCCTTCCTCTATAGCGGGAGATCCGTAAACGTTCCATTTCCCGGCGCACCCGGGCAAAAAAGCTCTCCGGCCATGATCATCGAAACCGGGGAGCTTAGCCATAAGCGAGGATTTAGCTGCATCAGCAGCGAAATCCCAGCAGGCATGTCTGAATAGTTGCTTATTTTGCCTGCTTCTTCAGTTTTTTCATATACTTTTTCATCTTTTTCCGGGTCCCTCTGGAAAGAATATGCTCCATCCCATGGGCCTCGGCCCGGGCTGTTTCTTCCGGCACGCCAAGGACCTCTGAAAGGAACTTTCGGGCGACTTTAAAGTTTTCCGTGATCTCCCTGCCCACTTCCATACCCGAAGGGGTCAGCTGAATATCCCCATAATGCTCATGGGAAATATAACCCGTCTGCATTAAAAGCTTTACCGCTTTATTGACACTGGGCTTGGATATACCAAGGGACTGGGCAATATCCGTGATCCGGATGGTCTCGCCCCGGGTGTACATGCGATAAATTTCCTTTAAATAGTCCTCCTGGGAAACCGACAGTTTATCCATGGAACTCCCCTCCTCTATATCGTAAGAAAATGATCTCTCAAGTTTGTCATCGCCTGTATAAGGATCCTGCACTGGTCGTCATCCAGGCCTTTGCGCATGGCCTGAAGGATGTCATTGTGAAATTCCTTATGGCAGGCATAGGCAGCGCGGCCTTTCTCCGATAAGGTCACCAGTACGACCCGCCGGTCCTTCTCGCTGCGTGTACGAATCACATAGCCTTTTTTCACAAGACTGTTGACAGCAATGGTCAGCGTCCCCACGGTAACGCCCACCAGCTTTGCAATGGCGGACATGCTTTTAGCCCCGTCAATACCTATAGCTTCCAATATATGCATATCATTTACAGAAATGTCCCTGAAACGGCTTTTTTCCACATATTTCCGTTCCACTTCCAAAGTGTCATTGAACAGCTGAACAAGCACTTCATTCAGCTTCTCATAGTCATCCATACCTGCCCTCCCCGCCGTCGGCTTCGGCTTCCTCTAATAAGGCCTGATAAATCTCCCGTTTCCCCGCCCCCCGGTCTGCGGCAGCGGCTTTCATCGCGTCTTTTTTGCTCATTCCCTGGTCCATATACATATTGACATGCTCAGTCACGCTCATCTGCTTCCAGGCTTCCTGGGCTTCCTGGATCAAAGCCTTCGGATCAACTCCCTGGATCACAAGAACATATTCTCCCCGGGGTTCATTTTCTTTATAGTAAGCCAGTGCCTGTGTACAGGTCATTTCCATGCGGTTTTCATGCTTCTTGGTCAGCTCCTTGCAAAAAACGATCTTTCGTTCTCCAAGCACATCTTCCAGAAATTCCAGCGTCCGTACAAGGCGGTGGGGCGCTTCATAGATTACCGTGGTGCGCACTTCATTTTCCAAACGTTTGGCCGCCTGGCCCCGCTCCTTTTTATCAATTGGCAAAAATCCTTCAAAGCAAAACCTGCGTGTGGGTAATCCGGACATGGTCAGGGCTGTAATACAGGCCGCCGGCCCCGGAAGGGATGTTACCTGGATCCCTGCTTCCAGGCAAAGCTTCACAAGCTCCTCCCCGGGATCGGAAATTCCGGGAGTTCCCGCATCGGTCACCAATGCCACATTGGTTCCGGCCTGCATCTGCTCTACAAGGTATTTTGCCTTTTCAATCTTATTAAACTCATGATAACTGGTCATAGGGGTCTTTATTTCAAAATGATTCAGCAGCTTTATACTGTGCCGTGTATCCTCAGCAGCAATCAGGTCCACATTTTTTAATGTATCCAGCACCCGAAAGGTTATATCCTCCAGATTACCAATCGGTGTAGCGCACAAGTACAATTTTCCCGGATTTTTATTTTCCAAAACCATCGCTCCTTAGCAAAAAAACGGAGCAGGGCCGGCGCCCCGCTCCTTGAATATTTAGTCTACATAAACAACTCTATCGGGAACCTTTTCTTTTGTTTCCATAGGCATATCCGGATACCCTGCAATACAGCAGCCAATGCCTTCCAGATCACCTTCCAGACCCCATTCTTTTAAAAGGGCCTTTCCTTCCTGGGAAGCAAACATCTCTTTTGCACGGTGGATCCAGCGCGCTCCAAGCCCCATGGCATATGCGGCGTTTAACATATTGCCCATGGCAAGGCTTCCATCATATAAATATGTACCGCTGCTCTTATCCGCAAGAACAATGATCACATCCGGCGCCCCGTAAAAAGGATCGCCGTCCATGCCCATCACTGCCGCATTCATGGCAGACAGCTTTTTCACCATAGCATCATTTTGTACAACCACCAGTCTCTGGCACTGACGGTTCATTCCTGAAGGCGCATTGAGTCCGGCTTTAACGATCAGCTGAATTTCTTCTTTTTTAAGATGCTCCGGTTTATACTTGTTACAGCTGCTTCTTTCAATGATCGCTTTTACTGCTTCGTTCATATAAAAATCCCCTTTCAAAAAATCTGGCGCAAAAAGGCTCTGCACACATCGTCCTTCCCTCTGTCTCATGCCCATTTACCGGGCAGCTTATTTTTATTATACTTCATTTTTCCGGATTTTTAAATATCTTTCCGCCATTATGCAGCTTTGACGAGCAAAATATATTCTGTTTATATAAAGAGCGTTTTTTGGCTTTTTTGCTCGTTGTATCTGACTGACAGTCCTCAAAAAGCCGAACTTCCCCTCTGCCTTTTTATTGCACCTTTCTTTTT
>DVIT01000057.1 GCA_018711005.1 Candidatus Scybalocola faecigallinarum
GTAAACAGTAACTTTCGCAGGCTTATTTGAAATTTTGCTTCGCAAAAGAAGCCTGCGAACACCTGAATCACGTTCTTGCGCAGCCATACAGCAAGTGTCTGGCTGCTGTGTGAACAGTAACGAATAGTTACATTTTCTTTAAAAAAATCTCAAAATATTCTTGACAATTAAAACAATTTGATATATTATAAATTTACATTCAAGCGGTTCATCCGATTGGATCAATGGGGTCTTAGCTCAGCTGGGAGAGCATCTGCCTTACAAGCAGAGGGTCACAGGTTCGAGCCCTGTAGGCCCCATTTAATTCTCTATGGCGGAATAGCTCAGTTGGCTAGAGCACACGGTTCATACCCGTGGTGTCGTTGGTTCAAATCCAATTTCCGCTACTCTCTTAACCACCGATTCTTCGGTGGTTTTTTACTTTTTGTGAGCAACCCTTTACCGATAATGTTCCCCCGGTCCGAATCACTTTTCCCCGCCTGCGCAGCAAATGCTCGGGCCTGCCCCAATACAAACAAATAATTACACAAATTTTTCAAAAAATTCAAAAAAATACTTGATTTTTCATTTCAAACGTGATATTATAACCTTGCTGTCGGGGTGTAGCGAAGCTTGGTATCGCGCAACATTCGGGTTGTTGAGGCCGCAGGTTCAAATCCTGTCACTCCGACTTTGTTAAGGGTATCTGCCGAGGCAGTTACCCTTATTTTTTTCTTTGCTGCATTTATGCATTTGCTGCCCTGCTGTTTTTTCAGGCCGGCAAAAAAGTTGCCGGGCACCAAAAAAGCTTCGATGATAAAGAAAACCGCCGGCATGCTTTTAATACAGAAACCTTATCCAAAGCTGCTTTTCCATAGGCAATCTGCCAAATAATTTTCCCTTCCAAATCAATATGCACAATTTTTATTTAAGGATTTCGTTAAGTTTGTGAACACTTATCGATGCATTTGGATATAATAAAAAATGTAAACAAACCCTCCCCAATACATTGTTTTGTTTATAGTTTTTTGTTACCCCCATAAAAACAAAAATACCTTCTCCTTTTAAAAGGCAGCCGAAACGGCTGCCTTTTTCCATTGATCTATCCCAAATATTTAACAACATTATAGATGTTGATCAAAATGATTACCACCATCAAAGCGATAAATAATTTATCTACCACTTTATCGTCAATCTTTTTATTAATGGCCCTGCCGCACATACCCCCTAAAAGTCCTGCTGCAATCATCCCTGCCAGCAGCAGCCATGAAAATTCCGGCAGACCGGTGATCACCGTCTGCAAAAAGCTGGTGGCCTGAGAAAACAGTATAATATACAAGGAATTTTGCGCAGCTGTCTTTGTTGTCATGGAAAAGAAAAAATATAAAACCACAAGATTGATCGGCCCGCCGCCAATACCAAGAAACGAAGACATAATGCCTAAAACAAGGCCGATAATCAGACACACTGCTACGTTTTTTATGCGGTATGTTTTTATCTTATCCTTTTCCACCGTGTAGATCAGTGTTCCCAACGTAATAATCCCAAGAGTGATAGCCTGCACCGCACCTGCAGTATTTGGATCCACAAACAAAGACTCTACCCACTGGTACAGACTCTTTCCCGCAACACCGCCAACGGCCGCACCAATGGCCAGCGGCGTCCCCACAGCCATATCAATGGCCGATGACTTTGACATCTTTGACCTGACCACCGAATAACAGGACATTACAAGCACGGTACATCCTGATAAAAATCCGATAGTGGATACACTAAGCACGCCAAACGCATCCAGGACCGGCTTAATGATCACGCCGCCGCCAATACCGCAAATAGCACCGATAATCGACGCTCCAAAGCTCACCGCAAAGAAAATAACATATACCAATCCCATTTCCAACGCCTCTTTTCATTTTTATACATACCTTGATTTTATCATAAGCCCGGGGCAAAGTAAACAAATTCGACACCAAACGCTTGTTCTTGTTGAAACTTCATGATATAATATATTATTCCGGGCCTGGCCCGTAATAAGTCAGCAGCAATTAAAGGAGTTTTAAATATGCCAAAAAATACATACGATGCCAGCAGCATTTCCGTGCTGGAAGGCCTTGAAGCGGTCCGAAAGCGCCCGGGAATGTACATCGGCAGTGTTTCCCGCAAAGGTCTGAACCACCTGATTTACGAAATCGTTGACAATTCCGTGGATGAGCATCTGGCAGGCTTTTGCGATGAGATCCGTGTTTATCTTGAAAAGGACGGATCCGCTACTATTTCGGATAACGGCCGCGGTATTCCCGTAGGCATGCACAGCAAAGGGGTATCCGCAGAAAGAGTGGTTTTTACAACCCTTCATGCCGGCGGAAAGTTTGATGATTCCGTTTACAAGACCAGCGGCGGCCTTCACGGCGTAGGCTCCTCTGTCGTCAACGCCCTCTCCGCTTATCTGGATGTGCAGATTTCTCTGGACGGCTACATCCATCACGACCGTTATGAGCAGGGCGTCCCGGTCATCGAACTGGAGAACGGCCTTCTGCCCACCATTGGGCGGACTAAAAAGACCGGTACTACCATTAACTTTCTTCCTGACGGAGAAATTTTTGAAAAAACCCGTTTTAAAGAGGATGAGATCATAAGCCGACTTCACGAAACCGCTTACCTGAATCCCAAGCTTACTATTATATTTGAGGACCGCCGCCAGGAGCCGGCCCAGCATATTGAATTTCACGAGGAGGACGGGATCATTGGCTTTGTGCGGGATTTAAACCGCAACAAAGAGTGTATCCACGATCCTATTTATTTCAAAGGAGAATCCGAAGGGATCACTGTAGAAGCAGCTTTTCAATATGTTAATGAATTTCACGAAAATGTCCTGGGCTTTTGTAATAACATTTACAATGCCGAAGGCGGTACCCACATTACCGGGTTTAAGACCATGTTCACTACAGTCATGAACAATTACGCCCGAGAGCTGGGTATTTTAAAAGAAAAAGACAGCAACTTTACAGGTACGGATATACGAAACGGCATGACCGCCGTAATTTCCATTAAGCACCCTGCCCCGCGCTTTGAAGGCCAGACAAAAACAAAGCTGGATAACCAGGACGCGTCCAAAGCCACCAGCAAGGTCACCGGCGAAGAAATCCAGCTTTACTTTGACAGGAACCTTGAGGTTTTAAAAAATGTCCTGGCCTGCGCCCAGAAAGCAGCTAAGATCCGCAAATCTGAAGAACGGGCTAAAACAAATCTTCTGACAAAACAGAAGTTTTCTTTTGACTCCAACGGAAAGCTTGCAAATTGCGAAAGCAGGGATCCGGGCAAATGTGAAATCTTTATTGTGGAGGGAGATTCCGCCGGAGGTTCGGCAAAAACAGCCCGGGACAGAAACTTCCAGGCCATCCTTCCCATCCGGGGCAAGATCCTTAACGTAGAAAAAGCCAGTATTGACAAGGTTTTGGCCAACGCAGAAATCAAGACTATGATCAATGCCTTTGGCTGCGGATTTTCCGAAGGCTATGGCAATGACTTTGATATAACAAAGCTGCGCTATGACAAGATCATTATTATGGCCGATGCGGATGTGGACGGTGCCCATATATGCACCCTTTTACTGACCTTGTTTTACCGTTTTATGCCGGAGCTGATCTACGAAGGCCATGTGTATATTGCCATGCCGCCGTTATATAAGGCCATGCCGGCCCGGGGCAGGGAAGAATACCTGTATGACGACAAAGCTCTTGAAAAGTACAGAAAGACCCACAAAGGCCCCTTTACCCTTCAGCGCTATAAAGGTCTTGGAGAAATGGACGCCCAGCAGCTTTGGGAAACCACATTAAACCCGGAAACCCGTATCTTAAAGCTGGTGGAGATTGAAGATGCCCGCATGGCTTCCGATGTTACCGAAATGCTTATGGGCACCGATGTGCCGCCCCGCCGGGCTTTCATTTACAGCCACGCCCAGGACGCTGAACTGGATATTTAATAATGTAAGAGGTTAAGAGATATATGAATAAAGAAGAACAGATTTTGCGTACCGAATATTCGGAGATCATGCAAAAATCCTATATTGACTACGCGATGAGCGTTATTATCGCCCGGGCCCTGCCGGATGTGCGCGATGGACTGAAGCCTGTCCAGCGGCGCACCCTTTACGATATGCACGAGCTGGGAATCCGATACGACCGGCCTTACAGAAAGTGCGCCCGAATCGTCGGCGATACAATGGGTAAATACCATCCCCACGGAGACAGCTCCATTTATGAAGCTCTTGTGGTCATGGCCCAGGAATTTAAAAAAGGACTGCCTCTGGTGGATGGCCATGGCAACTTTGGCTCCATCGAAGGCGACGGCGCCGCAGCCATGCGTTATACAGAAGCACGCCTTGCCAAAGTGACCCAGGAAGCATTTTTATCGGATCTTGATAAAGATGTGGTAGATTTTGTCCCTAATTTTGACGAAACAGAAAAAGAGCCTTCCGTCCTGCCGGTCCGCATTCCTAACCTTCTTGTCAACGGCTCCGATGGTATTGCCGTAGGTATGGCCACCAGCATCCCTCCCCACAATCTGGGCGAAGTGATCGACGCTGTTAAGGCCTATATGGACAACAGCAATATTTCCACCCGGGAGCTGATGAAGTACATTAAAGGCCCGGATTTTCCAACCGGAGGCATCGTGATCAATAAAGATGAGCTTGAACAGATCTATGAAACAGGCCAGGGAAAGATCAAGCTCCGGGGCCGCGTATCTGTGGAAAAATTAAAGGGCGGACGGGAACGGCTTATTATCAGCGAGATCCCTTATACAATGATCGGCGCCAATATAGGCAAGTTTTTAAATGATGTATATACCCTTGTGGAAACTAAAAAGACCACAGATATTGTAGATATTTCCAACCAATCCTCCAAAGAGGGCATCCGCATTGTCCTTGACCTTAAGAAAAATGCTGATACAGACCTGCTGATCAATATGCTGTATAAAAAAACCCGTCTGGAGGACAGCTTTGGCGTAAATATGCTGGCCGTAGCCAACGGCCGCCCGGAAACCCTGGGCCTTAAGGGCATTATTGAATATTTCCTTGACTTCCAGTACGAGATTGCAACCCGTAAGTACCGTACTCTCCTTTCCAGGGAGCTGGAAAAGAAGGAAATCCAGGAAGGTCTTATGAAGGCTTGTGATGTGATCGACCTGATCATTGAGATCCTGCGGGGAAGCCAGAATCTAAAGCAGGCAAAGGCATGTCTTGTGGATGGGGTAACCGAAGGAATCCGATTTAAAACAAAGACCTCCCAGAAAGCCGCCTCAAAGCTTCATTTTACAGAGAAACAGGCAACGGCTATTTTGGAAATGCGTCTTTACAAGCTTATTGGCCTGGAAATCGCAGCACTGGAACAGGAACACGAGAAAACATTGAAAAACATTGCCACTTACGAAGATATTTTGGAAAATCATTCCAGCATGTCCAAAGTGATCAAAAAAGAACTGGATCAGATTAAAAAGGCCTACGCGGTTTCAAGAAAAACAACGGTAGAAAACGCTGCTGCTGCGGTTTATGAAGAAAAGAAATTTGAGGAAATGGAAGTGGTCTTTCTTATGGACCGTTTCGGATACTGCAAGTGTATTGATCCTCAAACCTACGAGCGAAACAAAGAAGCGGCAGATACAGAAAATAAATATATTTTCCGCTGTATGAACACAGACCGCATCGCTGTGTTTACCGACATCGGCCGTCTCCATCTGATCAAAGCCTCAGATGTGCCTTACGGGCGATTCCGCGAAAAAGGCCTTCCCGCAGACAATCTGTGTAATTATGACAGCTCCGGCGAGCGCATGATCTATGTAGATGCATTAAGCCATATCGTCTCATCCCGGCTGCTTTTCGCCAGCCAGGACGGCTACTTAAAAGCCGTTTCCGGTTCTGAATTTGATGTAAGCAAGCGAACGATCGCAGCTACAAAGCTTATGGAAGGAGATCAGCTCATTGGCATCCTTCCGGTCAATGACGAAAAAAATATTATCCTGCAAACAAAAAACGGCATCTTTATCCGTTTCTTAACTGAGGAGATTCCAGAGAAAAAGAAAAGCGCCATTGGCGTGCGCAGCATCCGCCTTGCCGGGGAAGATAAGGTGGAACAGCTTTGGCTTTTATCCAACCCTTCCGATGAAACCATCCTTTATAATGATAAAGAAATCCCGGCAACACGGATCAAGCTTTCCAAAAGAGATACAAAAGGAACAAAGCTTCGCTTATGATCCTGACAAATCTCCATACATAAATATATTGACGGGGATATGTACATCATATACATATCCCCGCGAAAAATATTTCTTTCCAAACCAGGGTGTTCTAAAAAAATTTAGCAGCTTTACTGTAAGATTTCCCGGATATTTGCCTGGCCCCGGGCAGCCAGTGTCTCATACATCTCCTGTTCTTCAGGGCTGAACCCTGTGAAAAAGGCCTGCTCACAGTCCTTTTCCGCAATAAGGAAATCATCAATAACAGATCCTGCTTTATTTGTCATTTCAATAAACAGAAACTTGCCCTTCACATCTTCGACCCGCTTTTCCTCTACTTTGATCAGTCCTTTTCCCACCAGGCGGTTTAAACAGGACGTAAGCTTCTTACCGGTCAGTCCGCACACATCTCCCAATTCCCGTTTCCGGCACGGGACAGGAAAATCTGCAATACAAAGCATGACCCATGCTTCTTCAAAGCTTAAGTTATTTCTCAATGCCGCAGGCCTTAAATAATACTCAAGGAGCTTCCGATTCCGGTAAATATCCTTAAGCTGCCCCGTTCCGCACAAAGCCGGCAGAGATACGCTGACACGCTCCTCTCCCAGCTTTTTAGAACCAGGGAAGATTGCCGGGGGAACCATGCCGTCCCCTGCTGCATCGATCAGAAAACGGTATACCTGGAAACGGTTTTTTTCATAATCCGTTTCATCCAGCACATGCTTATAAAAATTATTATAGTATTCAAAAACCATACGCTTCATACGGATGGATCTGGGCAGACTGAAGCTTTGGCTGACAAGAGAGCCTTTCGTGCGCACATAGTAATAAAGAGGCGTACACAGCACATAAATGGCACCGGCATGGCGTATATACTCTAAATTAAACATAAAATCCTCACACCAGCTGATCCTGGGATCCATGCACAGTCCATATTTCTCAATCAGATCCCTCCGGTAAAGCTTGTTCCACAATACACCATAATAAAAGTCCGCAGGTTTTTCCAGCATATGGGACGCAAATTCCTCTACAGTCATGGCGCCGCCCTTTTCAATATCTCCTTTTCGGGACACCCGCTCTCCCACGACCCTGTAGAAATCACTAATCACCATATCACAGCCGGATTCCCTGGCAGCCCGGACCATAAGCCGCGTTGCATCCGGCGTGATCCAGTCATCACTGTCTGCAAACTGGATAAACTCACCCCGGGCCATAGCCATGGCCTGATTTCTGGAGTCCGACACACCGGAATTTGCCTTATGGAGTACCCGGACGCGGTCATCCTTTTGAGCAAAGCCATCGCACATTTTTCCCGAATTATCACTGCTTCCATCATTAACAAGGATTACTTCCAACGCTTTATATTCCTGATTTAATATACTTTCCACACAGCGCTTTAAAGAATCTTGGGCATTATAAACAGGTACGATAATACTCACTGTTGGATCCATATTTTCAACCTCCAATGTTAAAGCCTGATCCTGCAATTCATGCACAGATCCGGCTAAGCTGTTACATATTTATTGTATCTGACCTGCCAAAAAAGTCAACCGCTGTGTTTAACAACGCCGCCAGCGCCTTATTAAAGGATTATTTATTTAAGAAGGCATAAAAATCCCCCGCAGCTTGACGCGCAGCATTGCAGCTTCAGCCCACGGGGGATTTTTGTCCTAAACCTGTTTTCCTAATCCTTCAAACATTTGCTCTTTATAAGCCTCTACTCCTGGCTGATCAAAGGGATTGACCCCAAGCAGCCGAGCAGATATGCAGCATGCAAACATAAAGAAATAAAACATCTCTCCAAAACAATATTCATCCAGACGATCCAGCGTCAGAATCAAACAGGGCAATCTCCGGCTATGAGCCTTAACCGTCGCTTCAAAAGCAATCCTGTTTACAGTCTGAAAATCCATCCCATCCAGGTAATCAAAAGCATCTTTGATACCGTCATTCTCTATCACCAAAGTACCGACAGGTGTTTTTACATCTAAAAAGGTCTCAAACATCAGCGGCGTCCCTTCCTGGACAAATTGACCCACAGCATGAAGTTCTTCGGAATATTCTCCGGTTACCGGGAACAGCCCCTTTCCTTCCTTGCCTTCAGTTTCCGCAAAAAGCTGAATCCACCATTTATAAAACCACCGGAATGCCGGTTCAAAGGAAGCCAGCATTTCCAGGGCGTACCCCTGCTTATAAAGCATATTGCGGATGCATGCATATTCAAACGCAACGTTTTCGCCGGCCGAAGCAAAAAGAAGACTTCTTTCCATATCCATGGCGCCCTGAACAAGTTTGCGTATATTAATACCAGCCACCGCCATAGGGAGCAGACCTACGGAAGTGATCCCGGAATATCTGCCGCCCACATCTTCAGGAAACCCCAAAAATGTATAGCCGTGTTCATGGCACAGCCCTTCCAAAAGACTTCCTCGAGTACCGGTAGCAATAATCCTTTGAGCAGCCTCTGTACTGCCATAGGCTTCATACATATACTTTCTCAGGATCCGGAAAGATGATCCCGGCTCCAGGGTTTCAAAATTCTTTGCAATACAGTTAATCCAGATCTTTTTTCCTTTCACAGCATCCATCACCTGGGATAATGCCCGGGGGGACAGCGTATTTCCTGCATAAATGATCTCAGGTCCATCAGTTCCCAAAGCTTCAATCACCGAGCGGGCCGTATTATTGGATCCGCCGACACCGATCAATACAAAAGCATCCGCATCCTTTCGTATCTTTTCAGCCAATGCTTCCACCTGGGACAGCACTGCTTCTCCTGCCCATGTACTTACATGGAGCCATCCGAGGACATCCTTATAGCCGTCCTCCCCAGCCTGTATCTGTTCCAGCAAATGACTGTGCGCTTCCATATAGCTGCCAAGCGCCCGGGTCTGTTCTGGTTTTGGATCGTATAATTTTAAGTGGATCATCCGTGTAAATGACCGTATTCATCCATACAGTCTTCCTCCGGATTTTTCATGCACAAATGGACAGATGCCAGCTTGAAGGTTTTTGGCAGCGCCAAAATGTTAGGATTCGGACCTACATATTTCTTTTTAGCATCTTCAAGCGCTTCTTCAAAAGTCGCTCTTGTTTTCAGTCCCATACCTCTGGCATAGCCTGGCTCCTGTGCGCCTACAATATAGATGGCGCTTGTATTCATCTCGGCAATATGACCGCAGGACATCATGCTGAATCCATGGAACGGATGGAATGCATTGGTAAAACGATATTTCCGGATATATTCTTCATTCGTTGCAAAATATTCCCCATAACGGTTCATATCCGGCAGTGTGTTCATATAATCATGCTGGAACATGGTGTAAAGCTCTCTTAAATAAGGCCATAGTTCATCATGGAAGAACCCGTTGCAAGTGGAAGCGCAGATAATCACGCAATGATCGCTCATAACACGCTTAAATCTTAAAACCTGTGCGCTTAAAGCCTGCATCATCATAATCGGATTCGTTCCCATGCCGTCTCCGTAATGGAACTTTTGAGGCATGCCAAAAACAAGAACATCGTATTTTTTCTCAGCCCAGTGGACATAGGTACGCTTATCTGCCAGCTTCCAGCTTATAGGCATCATTTCTTTGGCATAACCGGAATAAATGGCAATTTGTCTGGAATAGGTATCCAGCACAGCATCGCAGCAGAAAAACGGATGACCCATTTTTTCTTCCATATGCATACTGATTTCATCAAACTTGGTGCGCATAAGGCTGCCTCCATTAACCGGCGTAAAATCCTTCCGGTGCATGACTGACGGTACATGATGGCTTGCAATACTTTTCCAGTTTGTAATGCCTGTAGCGCTATGCTTATACCCGCCGGAATAACCGCCGTAAGGATTGCCCTGAACATGACCAATGAGAATCGGCACATCACATTCATAGACATACTTATTCATAAACACCGGATCGCCCCGTCTTGTTACACCCAGATCGACCATATGCTGGGGATCTTCGCTGTCGTGGCTGATAATCTGCCCTGTATGCCAAAATTCGTTAAACAATTCCTCACCAAAAATCGCCTTAGCATCGCTTTCTTTGCTTCTGGGATGAAGGCCATTGGAAATAATAAATAAAATATCCTTCTTTTCAACGCCAGCGCCGTACAGCTCCCGCAAAATATACTTAATACTTAATTTCCGGTGGCTTGTCGGCTGCTCTCCGCCTTTTACCCGGTCCGGAACAACAATACACACAGTGCTGCCTTTATGGGCTAATTCACTTAACCTTGGCATACCAATAGGATGGGCAAGGCTTTCCAAATATGCCCCTTCCAGCTGATCCTCAGGGATACATGGCGGATCCTTAACCGTTTCCCCGGGAATAAATATATCTGTATTGTCCGGCAGCAAAGCCGGCATCGTTCCTTGTCCATATTCAAAATCCAAATTCATAGTAATTCCTCCTTATTCCTGGCATCTTTACTGTCCCATATAAAGCCGGATAATCTCCAGATATTCTTCCGGATAATAGCCGATTTCTCCGGAAAAACGGGTCAGCGCAATAAGTCCCCCGTCAATCTCCGGAATCGACGCCAGCATTGCCGCATTATCCTGCTTTAAGCCGCCGCCATAGACAATATCCATACCGCAGGTCTTTTCCTTAACAAAAGAAGCGATTTTTGTAATATACGGCTTATCTGCCGGTGTCTTTCCCGGTCCAATAGACCATATGGGTTCATAGGCAATAACTACCTTGCTCCGATCCACGCCATCCAGGCCAATGGAAAGCTGCGCTCCCAGCACTTCCTGCCAGCATTCCTGCTCCTCGCTCTTTTCTCCGATACAGTAGAGTACTTTAAGCCCGCGGGCAACGGCTGCTTTAATTTCTTTATTTAGAAGACGATTTACTGCCGAAGTATCTGTAACGCCGGCTTCTGCCAATATCCCGGCTTTATCATTACGTTCTTCACAATGTCCGATGATCACCGATGTACAGCCGGCCGCTGCCATAGCTGCCGCCGGACGGTTTGATGTAAATGCGCCAAAATTTCCGCCAACAGAAACATCCTCCCGGAACACGCTCTGGCACCCGATCTGGACAGGGCTGTTTTCACATCTGGCTGCTGCTGCGGAAAGAATATGGGCTTCCGGAAAATACATGGCAAATTCCACCCGGGAGGGATCATATAACTTTAACGCATCCTGAGTATGGCTGACAATATAACCGCCCCAGTCTTTCACATCACAGATCCGGTTCACTCCACCCATTTCCGCCGGCACATCAAAGCGTTTCAGATTCAAATAAATATGTTTCATAGATTTCCTCACTTTCTGCCAGACATCCGGTTAAATGAAATCATATCCGGCAAAGGCTCACCAATGAGGGGACGGCACCACTTCAGGAAAGCATCCGTCACACCATTGCCCCGGGCATTTATAAATTCATCCGGCATTGTCCGTTCATACATCATCACTTCGTCAATATCTACAAGGAAGGGTGTCATTTGGTAAGGCTCATCGCTGACTCTGCGAAAAGCAACCATTTTTCCCGATTCTCCCCGGATTGCAGCCTCGCAGGCCATTTCTCCTGCAAGGATCGCTTCATCCCGGTCCACCGGACTTTGCCAGGCAATAGATGCACGGCCTAAAAGTCCTGGTTTTTCGCCCCT
This sequence comes from Candidatus Scybalocola faecigallinarum, assembly GCA_018711005.1. GTDB lineage: Bacteria > Bacillota > Clostridia > Lachnospirales > Lachnospiraceae > Catenibacillus > Catenibacillus faecigallinarum. The sequence goes on from DVIT01000057.1 coordinate 11,833, forward strand.
GGCTTTATAGCCAAGACGATCAATGACCAGATTTGCCAAATGAGAGCTTACATCGCCAAAATAAGTTGCACGTTCAGTTTTAAATATAGGTTTTACAACAGGGTTGCCCTGTGCGTCATGAAGCCCTTCGCTGGCCACAACGACAATACCGCTCTTTTGCTTTAACAGTTCTTCCACATCCCGGATAAAAGCATCTTCATCAAACGCCCGCTCCGGAAGATAGATCAGATCCGGGCCATAACCTTTTTCTCCGGCCAGCGCAGCGGCCGCTGTGATCCAGCCTGCATTCCGCCCGGACGCTTCCATAACTACCACATGAATGGGCAAAGATCTTACATCGGCACACAGCTCCTGAGCCGACGCTGCCATAAACCGGGCCGCGCTGCCAAAGCCGGGGCTGTGGTCTGTCACCGCAATATCATTATCTGTTGTTTTCGGAATCCCCATAACGCATATTTCCTTACCTGAAGCAGCACAGGTTTTATGGAGCTTTCCGCAGGTATCCATGGTCCCGTTTCCGCCGTTAAAAAGTACATAACGGATGTGATGCTTTTCAAGAATCGGCACCATAGCGTCATAATCTTCCTGCCATATAGCATCTCTGGATGTGCCGATCGCAGACCCCGGAGTCACTGTCAGCAGCTTAAGCTGTTCTGGCGAATAATCATCAAGACAGATCAGTTCCTCTCTTAAAAGGCCGCCTGTACCATTATTTGCTCCATAAATATGATCCACACAGCCGGACTTTTTAGCTGCCAGCACCGCGCCATATAAGGATGCATTTAATACCGCTGTCGGTCCTCCGCCGTGAATGATCAGCAAATTATTGTCCATTGCCTTTCCTCCTTACACTTAAAAACCCCGCGGCAGCCATATGCCGCCGCAGGGTACTCTGAAACTTATTGACCTGCCTCTGTCATAATATCAAACAGAACGAAGTCGGAAACCGGAGTCTGACCTTCTTCTTCGGTCAGCTTGCCGTCAGCCACAAAGTTTGCTTCCTGAGTTGCATAATAGCCTTCAATAGTTCCGTCTTCTACATATTGTAAAAGTGTTGCAGAATCCAGCCATGCACCGTCGCCAGTCTGAGCGAGAGCGCTGTCTTTGTCTGTTCCGCAGGCTGTTGCCACATATCCGGCAACTTCATCATAATTTGCTTCCTGAGAGCCGTAATCCATTCCCTTTAAGAGAGCTCTTGTAAATCTCACAAGGATATCCCGGTTTTCTTCTGCGTAAGAAGGTGTACATACCCAGCTTCCGCAGTCTGCTGCCTGGTCGGAGAAAGTAACATTCGTACATAATACTTGAGCATCGTCACCTAATTCCTCAAGAATCGTATTTGTACTTGGGGACCACGGAGCGCAGGCATCCAAAGACCCGGAAACCATGGCGCTGATCATATTGCTGATATCCATATCATATGCTTCAATATCATCCATTGTCAGACCGGCAGAAGACAAAGCTCTGCGCAGGATCGTCTCAGAAGATGTTCCCGAAGAATAGCCAACGGTTTTTCCCGCAAGATCTTCCAGCGCATTAACGCCATGAGAAGCAAGACCTACAACGCTGTCGCCATTGCCAAGATGCTGGAAGCAGAAAACATCGACATTTCCCTGAATCGCCAGTGTATGTGCTCCGGGTCCGATATAGGCAACATCAATAGAACCAGATTCCATAGATGCGATCTCTGTAGGGCCATCCTGGAACATTACCATGTTTACGTCAATGCCTTCTTCTGCAAAATAGCCTTTTTCATCCGCCGTTGCCACAGCCCAAAGAGATGCATAATTGGGCATAAAAGCCACATTTACTGTAGTCGTTTCTCCGGAAGCTGCCGGAGCCTCTGTATCAGATTCCGAACCAGCTTCTGTTTCCGCTTCTGCCGTATCATCTCCGGCAGCTTCTGTTTCAGCAGCCGTGGTATCATCCGCTGCCGGCGTTGTTTCGCCCGAGCCGGAATTTCCTCCGCCGCAGCCTGCCAAAAGCCCTATAACCATCGTCGTAGCCATAAGTAATGATAATACTTTACCTTTCATAATATGTATCCTCCTTTTTTTGATTTATTTTACTTTCTGACTTCCAGATATTCCTGATATACCTGGCTCCAGATATGATTTTTAAGTTCAATAAAACGTTCGCTCATTTTTGTTTCCTGATCTCTCGGATAAGGAATATCAATATCCACAACCTCCTTGATTCGTCCGGGTCTGGCGCTCATAATTACAACCCGTGTTGCCAGAACGATTGCTTCTTCAATATCATGTGTAACAAAGAAACATGTTTTGTGTTCTTCTTCCCATGTTTTTAACAGCTCTGTCTGAAGCTGAGTTCTTGTCTGAGCATCCAAAGCGCCAAACGGCTCATCCATAAGAAGTACCGATGGATTCATTGCATATGCTCTGGCAATAGCCACACGCTGCTTCATACCGCCGGACAATTCTTTCGGATAAGAATCCGTAAACTTTTCCAGCTCTACCATTTTTAAATACTTATTTACAGTTTCATCTCTCTGGGCTTTATCCATCCCTTTTAATTTCAGGCCAAACTCTACATTTTTGCGCACCGTCAGCCATGGAAACAAAGCATACTGCTGGAAAACCACGCCTCTGTCAATACCTGTACCCTGCACCTTCTTGCCGTCAACAATAACCTGTCCCGCTGTAGGCTCTAAAAGACCTGCAATAATATTTAACAATGTAGACTTACCGCATCCAGAAGGACCGATGACGCAAATAAACTCATTTTCCTTAATATTAAAATCAACCCCGTTCAGAGCAACCACATCACCATTACGTGTATGATATCTTTTTTCAATGCCCTGAATACTGACCTTTATATTTCCCTCTTTTCCTGCCATCCCGTTAACTTCCTTTCAACGACTTTTAAAATTTTCTCTGCAGCCATGCCGATCACACCAATAATAATGATGTACAAAAGCATGGGCTGGGTTTCATAGGAGTTGGACAATGCTTTAATTCTCATACCAAGACCTGCCATAGCTCCGGTAGATTCTGCTGCGATCAATGTTGTCAGCGCTGTTGAAATACCAAGGCGAACCGCGGTAATAATAAACGGTGTCGTTGCCGGAAAGATGACCTTTACAAACAGGTTCACATCATTGGCTCCCAGAACACGGGCCGCTTTGATCAGCGTTTCATCCACATTGATAACACCCTGGAATACAGTTACAGTCATGATCAAAAATGTTGCCAGCCAGATAACAATGATCTGAGGTGTGCGTCCTACACCAACACCAATAACGACCAGAGGTACATATGCTAACGGAGGAATGTTGCGGATGAACTGGATCCACGGTTCAAGGATATAACGCACCGGACGGTACCATGCCATCAGAAACGCTACAGGGATGGATGTCACAAAACCAATAGCAAATCCTGCAATGACCGAAATCAAACTGCTGGAAATATCCTCAAATAAAAGTCCCCGCTCGATCATCGTTCCAATCGACTTTGCAACCAAAATTACATTGGGGAAAACCCTTCCCGTACTTTCCCCGAAGGATAAAATCGTCCAGAGGATCAATGCAACAGCCAGTGAAATCAACAGCCATATACCCTTTGGGATTTTTCCCACAATATCGCTTTTCTTCTTTTTGCCCATAATGCAGTCTCAACCTTCTTTCTGCGGAATCTGCCGCTCTTTTGCCTTTCAGGGAAATCCGTTCTCCCCGATCGTTTTGTTTAATTTCTATAAATATAATGCCACATCCAAAATTATTTTTCAATATATGTTTAGGCAAACGTTTGCGTGTTTTTCCATTTTAATTACTATTTTCACCACTTGATGTATACAAAAATACTGTTTTTATGTGCATTATGTATATTTTATATATGCAAAAACTAGGAAAAATCACAACAAGCTCGTTAATTTCAAAAAAAATCCTTAAATAGCCAAAAAATATCGTCTTTTAATTCTTTTATTTTATCAGTTTTTTATGACAATTTATTTTTCTAATTCTTTTTTCCAGAATTATAAAGATATAAAAAAGGCGGAAACCTGATGTTTCCGCCCGAAAAATACTTTTTCCGAAAATTATTTTTTCTTACGATTACTTTTCCTTTTTGTAGCGTTCTGCCATTTTCTCAAGGCTTACCTGCTCTACCAGAGGTGCTTTCCCATAGGAACCAAACTCTACGATCAATGTGCCGATAGCCTCTTTCACACCCATTTCAACAGCTGACATAAGGCTGGCCACATCCTCATCCGGAATATTTCCGTACATAACGGTATCCATAATCGGAGGGAAGAAAGCTCTTGGATCAAACTGCTCCTTCTTTTCTTCCAGTAAACGGTAAACGCCTCCAATGGATGGGCTGTTTTGTTTATCCGGATGATTTTTAAAATACTCCTTCATGTTTCTTGTAACTGCCAGACGGATATCCGTATCCACATTGATCTTGCCAATACCACAGGGGATTGCAGCCTTTAACTCGTCAATGGAAATACCATGGGCATTCTGAATATTCCCACCCAGGGCATTAATCTCATCCACAATGTATCGCGGCACTGTAGAGGAGCCATGAGAAACAAGAACGCCAAAAATGTTTTCATGCATCATGCACTCTTTAATAGCAATAGGGATCTCCCTGCGCAGCTTTACATCTTTTCCTTTAGAAGCGCCATGCATTGTACCGTAGGATATGGCCAATGCGTCGCAGCCTGTTTTTTTGAAAAACTCCACAGCCTTTAAAGGATTCGTATATGTAGAATTTGACGCAAAAACATGATCCTCCACGCCGGCTAATACACCCAGCTCGCCTTCCACAGAGACGCCTCTGGCATGGGCGTACTTAACAACCTCCCGAGTCAGCTCTACATTTTCATCAAAAGGAAGGGATGAACCATCAATCATGACTGATGTATATCCGCCCTCGATCGCTGCTTTACAGGAATCAAAATCCCGGCCATGATCCAGGTGCAAAACTACAGGGATCGGTGAATCCTTAGCAAATTTTTTAACCGCATCTGCAATATTTCTGGCACCGATTTTTTTATCCTCCAGCGTTGCATTCTGGAAATCGGTCCGTCCGCCCATAAATCCGTTTGCAAGATCAGCTCCCTGCAAAATAGCTGCCGAACGGAACATTTCATGAACCTGGATCGCCGCTTTTGCCTGGGCAACAGCATTTACATTAAACGCACCCTGGGCAAAATGATATTTGTCTACAGTTTCCAACAATGGCCTTAATGGGATCAACGGCATAATTACTCCTCCTCATACAATAATCTTCGTTTTAAATGATGCAGGAAATGAAAACCTGTCGGCTCCGGCATCCTTAAACGATCTTATTTCCTTTTACAAAAGTATCTTTTACATTATACGCTTCATCTAAAATAACAACGTCTGCATCCTTTCCGGGCTCCAGGCTTCCAATAGTCTTATCCAGGCCGACAACTCTCGCCGGATTTATAGTCAGCACAGGAAGGATCTGGTCAAGGGTTTTTCCTGTAAATTTAATTAAATTTTTCAGTGCCTGACCTGTGGTCAGCGTGCTTCCTGCTCTTGTACCATCCTTCAGCTTTGCATCCCCGTCCACAACAACAACATCGTTTACACCAAGCTTATATTCTCCGTCCGGCAATCCCGCTGCCATAATAGAATCCGTAATGGCAACCATCCGGTCAATGCCTTTCATTTTCAGCAGGAACCGTACCGTTCCGGGGTGAAGATGCCGCCCGTCACAAATCGCTTCGCAATAAACATCCGACTCAAGAACAGCACCCATAATAGCCGGCGCATGCTGGTGAAGCAGCCGCATGGCGTTCATAACATGGGTACCTGCGACGGCACCCTGATCAATACACTTCCATGCAGTTTCATAATCTGCCCCGGAATGGCCGATAGCCACTGCGATCCCCAGGGCCTTAATCTGAGGAATGGCCTCCGGCACTCCAAAAACCTCCGGAGAAACCGTCATATAGCGGATATTCCCGCAGGCAGCCTCCTGGTACTCTCTCACCAGAGCCACATCCGCTGTACGAAGAAGATATTCCGGCATGGCGCCTTTATATTCCGGAGCCAGAAAGGGGCCTTCAAGATGAATCCCCGCCAGATCCGCGCAATTTTTATGATTCCTCTTATGAGCAAGGGCTTCTCCAATGCTGTACAAGGTTTGCTCACGGGTATCTGTTAATATAGAACACAGCCAGGAAGTGGTTCCCTGGGTTGCAAAAAAATGTCCGATTTTTTCAAAATCCCGGCAGGATGCCCCATTTACATCAGCCCCAAATCCCCCATGGGTATGAATGTCTACAAAGCCAGGAACGACATAGGCTCCTGATGCATCGTATACTTCATCACCGCTGCCCGGTGTACCCTGAGGATAAAATCCGCAGATTTTCCCGTCTTCCAAAAGCAGATCCGTCTCCTGCAGCTTGCCGGATATATATACCCGGCCCCCTTTGATCCAAGTTCTCATCCGTTAATCCTCCAGTGCAGCCACATACTCCGTTGTTTTTAAATTAATGTCCGGATGAGATGTCAGCAGTGAAACAGGAAAATCGGTTGAAGCCTCGCCATAAGCCGCCCGGCGTACAACAGCTCTGTGCCAGTTTCTGAAGCATCCAAGACGAATCTTTCTTGCATGGGAAATCTCATCCATACCGATAGTCACGCAGTAATGGGGCATATCCTCTAAAGCTCCGTTAAAATCACCAATAGCATTGGCCGTCCTGGTTTCTTTTGTAATTTCCAGGACACGGGTTTTCTGAGCCAGGAATTCCTCCGGTGACAAAGACGGATCTGCCTCATTAAAAGCCACATGGCCGTTAATACCAATACCACCAAAACAAATATCCACACCACCAAGCTTTTCGATCAGTTCAGGGATCGCTTCCACATTGGCCGGATCCGGAAATACCCTCTGTTCCGGAGGCATGATCAGCGACGGATCGATCTTATCATAAACCGCACGCTGCATAAATCCCCGGAAACTTAACGGATGATCCACAGGCACCCACTGCTTATTATCATCCAGATATTCGTCCATATTGATAAACCACACATTTTTCAGATCCACTTTCTGTGAATTAACCATGTCCACAAAATATGGATACTGCCCCACAGGCCCTACCGGACAAATATATACCGTCCTTTTGCCTGCCTCATTATTCTTTTGGATCTCATGAACCATCTCCTGGGCGATGGACGCAAAAACCTGAGCCGTATCTTCCATTACAATAATGGGAAATTTTGGTCCGCTGCCCAAAAGCTGTTCCTTTGTGTACTCATAATACGCGTGTCTCATAAATACCATCCTCCCCTAATCTTAAATTATAATTTGATTATACGCTGTAACGGTTGTTAATTCAATAATCCGACTTCAAATTTTTGCGTATTTTTTCGTTTATTTAGGCAAACGTTATCCTTCTTTCTATTGCTATTTTATCCAATCTTTTTTATAATAAATGTAGATCCAATCAATCCAAGAAACAGGAGGTTTTCCCATGACACTAAAAGAAATTGCCCAGGAAGCTAATGTTTCCATTTCCACTGTTTCCCGGGTGATCAATCAAAAAAAACCTAATGCCGCCAGTCCTGAAGTTGCCGAAAGGATCTGGGAAATCGTACGCAGAAACGGCTATATTCCCAACCGCACAGCTCAGGATCTTAAATCAGGTCATTCTGATGAAATAAAAAAGGTTGAGCCTAAAACCGTTGCAATTATTTATGCACGTACAGATTCTATGGCTACGGATTTCTTCTTTTCCAATATTGCCAAGGCCATCGAACAGGAGCTTTTTAAAAGCAACTATTATCTGAAGTATTCTTTTACCGCCCTTGATTTTTCAAAACAAACGACGGTCAGCCATATTTCTTCTCTGGATGTGGACGGGATCGTCGTATTAGGACGATACGAAAAAACACTTTTTAATTTTCTTTCCCAGCAGCATAAGGCTGTCATGTACGTAGGACTAAATCCATGCGACCATAAATTTGACCAGGTCATTTGCTGCGGAGGCGACATTGCCCGGGCTGCCGTTCATTATCTTTATGAACTTGGCCATCGGAAGATCGGCTATATTGGCGCCCAGGACAATGAGATCCGTTTTAAAGGATATAAACAGGCCCTTGAAAAACTTGGTCTTACCTTCCGCCAGAGAAATACTGTCAACGTCCGTCAGACGGCAGACGGCGGCTATAAAGCAGCCAACATGCTCATGGACTTAGGCTCCGACATTACGGCAGTTTTTTGTGCTAATGACAATACCGCCATTGGCGCTATGCGGGCATTTAAGGAACGCGGCCTTAAGATCCCCGAGGACATTTCCGTCATTGGTGTTGATGATATTGAAACCGACCAGTATCTGACGCCTATGCTCACCAGTATCCATATTCCCCTGGAAGATTTAGGCAAATGGGCGGCCCATATTATGATCGACCGTTTAAAGAGCGGGCACAATCTTCCGGTAAAAACAATCCTTCCTTTCTATATAGCAAAAAGGGACAGCTGTGCCAGCCCTAAGCCGTCAAGCCATCCCCTTTAAATTTAAGCAACAGTTCAGCCAGTAAACTGTTACAAATATAATACCCTTTTAAGTCTTGCTGCCAGACTGGCAGCAAGAAGTATTTTTGCTGCATCGCCAATTAAAAACGGAAAAACACAGATCATCAAAGATGCCCACAAAGGATTTCCTGTAATAACCATAAACCAGACCGTTCCAAACGTATAGCATATAACAAGCCCCAGTCCCATGGATACACAGCACACTTTAGTCGAAGCGCCCCACTTCCGGGTGATCATCCCCACAATCAATGCATCCAGGATATAACCTAAAACATATCCGCCTGTGCTTCCAAACAAAACTCCGGCACCCGCGCCAAAGCCGGCAAAAACCGGAAGCCCGCACAGCCCCAGGAGCACATAAACAATAATACTCAGCGTACCGTAAACCGGTCCAAGGACAGCACCGCATAAATGGACAGCAAACAGCGCCAGATTCATGGGAACCATGGGCAGAGGAATCTGAATCTGAGAGCACACGGCTGTTAATGCGGCAAAAAGTGCGCAAGAAACAATAGCCGCTGCAGACAAACGTCGGGATTGCGCCATAAAACTCACCTCCATATTTTATACATGACCTAAGTATAAAATATTGTCCGTCATTTGTCAACCAGTATTGTGTCTTAGGTTTACAATCCACCTTTCTCAGTCTTCAAAGCCTCAGTTGACAGCCCGGACTTTGAAAAATTCCTCAAACGCATATGGCCCGCACAAAATAAATGCGGGCCGTAAAGACTGCCATAAAGGCTTATTCTTCTGTATTTAACTTTTCCCGGATTACATTGGCCGCAGCATTTTCAATGTGCTGGCTGGCCAGCCGGGCTGCCAGATCCGGATCATGTTTTTTTATTGCATCCAGTATGGCCTCATGCTCCTCCTGGCATAATACTGCACGCTGGCGGTCTTTTAAGGCGCGGCGGCGCACATTTTGTATATACTCGTGAAAATCACGGAGCACATGGTTCAAAATAGGGCTGCTGCACGCACGATACAATACTTCATGAAATTTCCCGTCATACTGGTACAGCTGTTCAAAATGCCCATGTTCCAGATGATAGCGTGTCATAAACAAGATTTCCTGAGCTTCTTCCAGCTGCTGACGGGTAATATTTTCTGCCGCCCACCGGGCGCAAAGACCTTCAAGGAGCGCCCGGATCGCATAAATATCTTCCACATCCTTACGTTTAATACTGCTCACATAAGCGCCTTTATTAGGGACCGTATGCACCAGCCCTTCCAGCTCAAGCTGCCGGATAGCCTCACGCACCGGTGTCCGGCTGACGCCGTACTCCCTGGCAATGGTATTTTCCCTTAATTCTTCATGATCTTTATACTTTCCTGATAAAATATCGGTGCGAAGCTGCTTATATACTTTTCCGCGAAGGGAGAGGCTGTCTCCGTCTCCCATCAAATCCAACTGCGTCATGTCTCAACAAATCTCCATTCAATCATGTTCCAACGTTTTATTGCATGCCGTACATGCCCGGTCAATGGCCTCAAGAAGCTCCTCGTCTGTAAGAACAGTCACACGGCCTCCGGCATACTCTGAATCCACCCATTCCTTAACATGGGCGACAATAGGATCCGTTTTTTCAATGGCATTTTCGCCCTTAAGTTTAAAATATGTATTAATCCAATGGGCAATCCCGGCAAGGCCGGATGTATTGGAAACAGCCACAAGCACCGGCCGGTTAAGGAATTTTTCTGTATCAAAAATATTATAAATTTCTTCATTTTTCAAAAGGCCGTCGGCATGGATTCCCGCCCTGGTCACATTAAAGTTCTTCCCGACAAACGGCGTCCGGGAAGGGATCTTATAGCCGATCTCTTTTTCATAATACTCGGCCATTTCCGTGATCACCGTCGTATCCATACCATCCAGTGTCCCCTTTAGCTGGGCATACTCAAAGACCATGGCCTCCAAAGGCGTATTGCCGGTACGCTCGCCAATACCAAATAGGGAACAGTTAATGCCGCAGGCACCATAAAGCCATGCGGTGGTAGAATTGGTTACTGCCTTATAAAAATCATTGTGTCCATGCCATTCGATCATTTCCGAAGGCACACCGGCGTGGGTATGCAGGCCGTAAATAATACCCGGCACACTTCGTGGGATTGCGGCTCCCGTAAAATTCACACCAAACCCCATGGTATCGCATGCGCGGATCTTTACCGGGATTCCATACTCCTGTCCCAGTTTTTCAAGCTCCAGACAAAACGGAATCACAAAGCCGTAAATATCCGACCGGGTAATATCCTCCAGATGGCATCTTGGACGCACGCCGGTTTCCAGACACTCACGGACGATACTTAAATAATGATCCATGGCCTGACGGCGGGACATTTTCATTTTATAAAAAATATGGTAATCCGAACAGCTGACCAAAATGCCCGTTTCTTTAATACCCATGGTCTTTACCAGCTCAAAATCCTTTTTATTGGCACGGATCCAGGCCGTTACCTCGGGAAATTCATAGCCTCTGGACATACATTCATACGCCGCATCCCGGTCTTTCTTACTGTACAGAAAAAATTCACTTTGACGGATAATCCCGTTAGGACCGCCCAGCCGGTGCAGATAATCATACAGTCTTACGATCTGCTCTGTCGTATACGGCGCCCGGGACTGCTGGCCGTCACGAAAAGTCGTGTCTGTAATCCAGATTTTTTCCGGCATGTTGATGGGAACAACTCTCTGGTTAAACACGATCTTTGGGATCTCATTATATGGGAAAAGATTTCTGAAAGTATTAGGCTCCTCCACATCCTGCAAAGCATAAAAATGTTCTTCAAAAGCCAGCAGATTATTATGGGGATTCATAACAATATTTGGATTATCCATAGGTGAAACATCTCCTTCGTACCAGTCCTGGCCATGCCAGAAAATTTCTGCAGCCGGCCGTAGCCGTTCATGACATGAACCGTTACAGCCGGATCGCTATGCACCGGCACCCAATGCCGCAGGGCGCCGGCCGCTTATATTTTTACATCGTTTCCAAGGTCTGACGGATCGCACGGATAAAATCAAGGCTGTTAAGCACAGTGACATCCTGCAGTGTAGTGATCAGCGCCAGGTCTTTTGTCATCTTTCCGGACTCAATCGTATCCAGTGTGGCTTTTTCCAGCTTATCGGCAAATTCCATCAGCTCTTTGTTGCCATCCAGCTCGCCGCGTTTGCGCAGAGCGCCTGTCCATGCAAAAATCGTAGCAACAGAGTTTGTGGATGTTTCTTCACCGGCCAGATGCTTATAATAGTGACGCTGCACGGTACCGTGAGCAGCTTCGTATTCGTAATAGCCGTCCGGAGATACTAAAACGCTGGTCATCATAGCCAGAGAACCAAAGGCTGATGAGATCATATCGCTCATTACATCGCCATCATAGTTTTTGCAGGCCCAAATATAGCCGCCTTCTGACTTCATGACACGGGCAACAGCGTCATCGATCAGTGTATAGAAATATTCAATGCCGGCAGCTTCAAACTTTTCAGCATATTCATTGTCATAAATTTCCTGGAAAATGTCTTTAAATGTATGGTCATACTTTTTGGAAATAGTATCCTTTGTCGCAAACCACAGATCCTGTTTTGTATCCAGGGCATAATTAAAGCAGCTTCTTGCAAAGCTTTCAATGGATTTATTAATATTATGCATACCCTGCACAATACCGGCCCCTGTAAAATCATGGACAAGCTCTCTTGTCTCATTGCCATTTTCATCTGTATATACAAGCTCTACTTTTCCAGGTCCGGGGATCTTCATTTCAGAACCTTTATATACATCACCATAGGCATGTCTTGCAATGGTAATAGGCTTTTTCCAGTTTTTTACGCAAGGCTCAATGCCCTTAACAACAATCGGCGCCCGGAACACAGTACCATCCAGGATAGCACGGATCGTACCATTAGGGCTTTTCCACATTTCCTTCAGGTTATATTCCTTAACACGGGCAGCATTAGGTGTGATCGTAGCACACTTTACGGCAACGCCATATTTTTTTGTGGCAAGGGCCGAATCCACGGTCACCTGGTCATCAGTTTCATTTCTTTTTTCCAGCCCAAGGTCATAATATTCTGTATTCAGGTCAATGTAAGGAAGCAAAAGCTCATCCTTAATATACTGCCATAAAATACGTGTCATTTCGTCGCCGTCCATCTCCACCAGCGGTGTTGTCATCTTAATTTTTTCCATGATTTCTCGTTTCCTCCTTTTTCCGGCCTGCTTTTTAAGGCCATGCAGGTATCCCCCTGGGGGATTTCCTCCTTTTTCGGCCTGATTTTTTAAAGCCGTATCGGTGTATTCCTGTGCTTAAGTATCATTGTATTATTGTATACCATTTTATGAGGGATTTCAAGAATTATTAGGCATAAAATAAGAGACTTGTCGCTTGGGGCTCTGCAAGAAAACTTTTCCCGACACACTTCGGCCCCCAAATGCATTTTTCCCGATTGGGCCGTAGATTTTTTTTAAATTCATCCAGCTTTGTGAACACCGGAGTTGCTTAAGTTCCGCACAATAGCACCCATCTGCCGCCCATATCATATAATAAGAATAAAAAGAGTCTGCCATGAACAATGTCCGTTTATATGTTCACAGAAATGCTCCCAATGTTTCTTCCTATACAGGAAAAAACGTGGGCATTGCTGTTTTAGATACAGGGATATTCCCTCATATAGATTTTACGCTGCCTTACAGCAGGATTGCCGCCTTTAAGGACTTTGTAGGAGGCCGTTCCCGGCCTTATGATGATAACGGCCATGGGACACATATTTGCGGGATCTGCTGCGGCAATGGCATAGCATCCAGGGGAAAATACTGCGGCATTGCCCCCAACAGCCACCTCATTGTAGGAAAAATACTGGATAACACCGGCAATGGCAGTATTTTATCAATACTTGAAGCCATCCGTTGGGTCATTGACACAAAACAACAGTATAACACAAGGATTTTAAATATATCCATCGGAACGGATACGCTGGAAACGGTCCGTGAGGACTGCCCGTTAGTCCGGGGCGTTAATGAAGCATGGGATTCTGGCCTTGTGGTTGTAGCAGCAGCGGGAAATAACGGTCCTGGTCCCATGTCAGTTACAGCCCCCGGCATCAGCCGGAAAATCATAACCGTTGGTGCTGCAGATGATAATAAACACATCTACCTCCATGGAAAAAAAATAAGCAACTATTCCGGGCGGGGGCCCACAAGAGAATGCATCCGGAAGCCAGATGTGGTTGCCCCAGGCTCTAATATTATTTCATGCAGCAGCCGCATGTCCGGAAATAATTATACTTACACCGGCCGCAGCGGCACTTCCATGGCCACACCTATTGTCAGCGGGTGTATTGCCCTGCTTCTGGAAAAATATCCGTCCATGACCAACAAGGATGTTAAACTGCGCCTGCGTTCCTGCTGCAATGATCTTGGGCTTCCCAAAAACCAGCAGGGATGGGGAATGGTCAATCTGGCACGGCTTCTTTAACCTATCCGTTTCCAGTATATTTTTTTGCGGCAATCCATCCATAAACAAAACTATAACATAAAACAGCCCGGACAGACTTCAAAACGGTCTGTCCGGGCTGTTTTATACTGTCCGCTGCAAATCACCCTTCCATGTTTAAAAAAACGGTTATTTTTGCGGCCACAATATACGGGGATACTCTCCCTGATTTTTCATATCTTCGATTGCCTGCACCACTACCGGCTTATCCTCCCGATAAGTTACGCCGTACCAGCGGTCCTCGCATGGCAGCACTTTTACTGTCGCCTTGCCTTCATCCAGTAATTCTCCCACAACATTGGGAAGAAAGTATTCGCATTTTTCAGGATTATTTTTAAGACCTTCCTCCAAAAATGCCGGAAAACGATTTTTTAATTCTGTGAGCATGCTTTTATTAAAGCCCCAGATATTCATGGAAACAATGCTTCCTTTTGGAATATCAGTCCAGGTCTGTCCGTCATCCTCAGTATAGGCGGCACCGCTGCCCTTCTTTTCAATACGGGTCCGTTCATGGATTCCTTTAAGCAGTCCCTGATCATCTGTGGTACATACGCCGCGGGATACATAGCCAAAATCAGTCAGCGTATTCTCCACACGGTAACCAACCATCGCATACCGGTACTTATCATCATCCGGATGGGATACAAGATAGTCGTAAATCACCTTAAATGCCTGCTGCCCGTAATAATCATCCGCATTGATCACGGCAAAAGGTCCCTGGATGCTGTTAATGCAGCTTAAAACCGCATGTCCGGTTCCCCAGGGCTTTACCCGGCCCTCCGGCACGCAAAATCCTTCCGGAATATTGTGAATATCCTGGAAAACATATTCCACTTCCATATATCTGGAAACTTTATCGCCAACCCGCTCTTTAAAGTCCTTTTCCAGTTCCCTTTTAATAATAAATATGACCTTTTTAAAGCCAGCTCTCATCGCATCGTAAATTGAAAAATCAATGATAATATCGCCCTGGGCGTTTAAAGGATCGATCTGCTTCAGACCGCCATAGCGGCTGCCCATACCTGCAGCCATGATCACCAGAACAGGCTCTCTCATCCTCTTCATCCTCTCTTCTTACTGTATTGCCGTACCTTATACGGCATAAGGGAATCCCTTATCCGGAATTTCCAATGTTCTTTTATTATAAAGCATTTAAAAGCGGATTGCTATCCCAAAACTGTTTACTTATAGATTTTTTTGGATTTTGTGATAATATCCAACAGCGGCTCATGTAAAATATCCGATAAGATCAGCAGTGATCCCATGGACGGGCGGCACATTTTCGTTTCCCATAAATGGATCGTATTTGTGCTGACTCCGATCAGATTTGCCAGTTCCTGCTGGGTAATGTTGTTGCGTATCCGGTACTCTTTCAAAGAGTACCCTAATTCTGTCATTTTGTAAGTTTCTTCAATCATATTTTCATCGTCCCTCCATATGTAATATTGGTTTCCTAATGCATTACATATTTTAGCATAAACAGATTGAATTATTTGTCGTTTTGCCACGAGTGACTAAAAATTATCTCAGTTTTTTTATAAGATATAAAATCGGCGGCTGATTGGCTCTGTTGTGGTTTTCCAGGCGGAAAACTTCATAAAATTTCCCGGGAAGCTCATGCAACAATTCATCGACATTTTCCATTTCTTCCCGGCCCCCTTCGTGTCCCCAGTAGGCAAGGATACAGCCGATCCCTCCGATTTTCAGGGCATTCAGGCATTTTCTAACAGCAGGGATCGTTGTCGAAGCCTGAGTAACCACGTTATCTTCGCCTTTGGGAAGATAGCCCAGATTAAAGCAAAAACCGGCAATGGGTTCCCGGACATATTGCTCCACCTGGTCGTGGGATATCAGATGAAGTTTTGCGCGGCTGTCCATATGTGACGCTTCCAGTCGCAATTTCGTATTGGCAAGGGCTTCTTTCTGAATATCAAATGCATGGACGCAGCCGCTGTCGCCTACAAGGCGGCACAAAAATTCCGTATCAAAGCCATTGCCCGCCGTTGCATCCACAACCGTATCTCCTTCGTTAATATATTCCTGCATGATCTCATGATAAATCTCTACCATTCTTTTTCCAAAAAACATCGATAACTTCCTTTCTTTATATGCTCCATGCACGCCGGCCGGAACAATCATTCTTTTTGTGTCACATCTGCAGTATCCTGCATAGTATAAAGCAAAAGCAAAATTCAGGAGGAACTGATATGAGTGATTTAGCAGCAACCAGCTGTTGCAACAATGATTGTGGATGTGGAGTAGATACCTGCGGAGGTAACAATTCCTGGTTATGGATCATCATCCTTTTATTCTTATGCGGAGGATGCGGCAATAACAACGGCTTCCTTAACAATGGTGATGACTGCAGCTGCATTTTCATTATCTTACTGCTTATGTGCTGCTGCGGCGGCAATAGCCTGTGCGGCTGATTCCGCTGCAACACCCTGCCGGGAGAAATCCCTCTCCCGGCAGTCTTCCCGGGCCGGAGGATTTTCTCCGGCCCATTGCTGTGTAAACGTACTGGCTGCAGGCGCTTAATCCTGCATTTTATGCATTTTCGGGCAGTCAACACTATTCAGGGATTGCTGCTTCTTTTTTTCCATACATTGCCAGTCAATTTCATAAACTGTATTATCCTCAATGATCAGACAATCCTCCCTGATCTTTTTTTTATCTTCTCTATTATACATTTTTTCCAAATCAATCGCCTCCATAATTTAACATATGCACTCAAAAGCCAAACGTTTAGCCCCAGCCGGCCAAATACCCTTAAAAGCCTGTCTCTCAAAAACTCTCCCTCTTGACACACCACCGCGTTAATGTTTTAATATACTATGACAGTCTGACAAGCGGCTGAGCAGATGGCAAGCTTGCTTGCACAGATGCTCAGACATTTGCCAGAACAACGGGCTGCTTGCAGACCAGACAACCAGAAGGGAGACCCTGAAATGATCGGAACCATTGTTAATACACTGATGATTGCTGTTGGAAGTCTTTTTGGCGGACTTCTTAATAAAGGAATTCCAAAAAAATATGAAACTGCTATGCTGAATGCCTGCGGTCTGGCGGCTTTCGGCGTTGGGATCAATGCCATTGCCAGCAACATGCCGGACAGCAAATACCCTGTACTGTTTATTGTCAGTCTTGTCCTTGGCAGCCTGATCGGCACAAAGCTCCGGCTGGATGACCGGCTTAACGGCTTTATTGACAAGCATTCCAACGGAAAGCTGGGTCAGGGGATCGTTACCGGCGTGCTGATCTACTGTATCGGCTCCCTTTCCATCGTAGGTCCGGTTATGGCAGCGCTGAACCAGGACTATACGTTTCTTTTTACAAATGCATCTTTAGATCTGGTCACTTCCACTGTGCTATCCTCTGCCTACGGCATTGGCATGATCGTATGTGCAGCCATCTTATTTTTATGGCAGGGAAGTATTTATGTACTGACCAAATACATATGGGCGGATTTTTTCAGCACAGAACTAATATGTGAATTATGTATTGTAGGCGGTTTTCTTATTGCATGTACCGGACTTGGAATCTTAAGCATAAAAAAATTTAAGGTTTTAGATATGCTTCCGTCTTTATTTGTGCCTGTCGTCTTTTTTATCGGACTGAACATTTACAATCTCATCCTTTAAACTGCCTGTGGGCTTTCCGGACGATTTTCAGGTCTTTAGCCAAAGGATTTACCTTAAAGGATGCACATACCTGCCATCTGTAAACATATACTATTATTAATCACAGAATGAGTAAGGATGTGATTGCCGTCAGCGAGCCGTCAAAGCTTACCCCTTTAGATGAACAGACCTTTGGGAATATGTCCCAGATGATTAAAGCCTCCGTGCCTTACATGAGTCCCCAGGCCGCCAGGCCCATGGCCATGCTGGCACGTTTGATGGAACTTCAAAATACGATCAATTACTTTCGCCTTCCCGGAAAGGTCCGGGCATGCAGTATCGGCAGCCGCCGACCATCTCCTGAGGAGCTGCTTTTGGATCTGCGCAAATATTGCAGCGGAAATGAAGCCAAAACGATCGATACGCTTTTAAATGCTATGAAAATCGGGAAATTCTACGAAAAATTTAAAGATATGGAAAATAATCCTGAGTTTAGCCAGCTATTTCAGGCCTTAAGCTCTGTCCAGGGAATGAATCCTTTTCAAAATGCAGCCTTTGCCCAGGCCATGAGCCAGGCACAGGAACCCTGCTCCGGTCAGGCTGCGGATCCCGGCGGCACTTACATTCCTGCCTCAAATACCCACGGAGGTGAGACTATGAAACCGTCTATAAATCCGGAACAGGTGCTGAAAAATATAAATCCGGAATTATTGAAAAATATTGACCTGAACAAATTTAATCAATTAGTGCAGGCCATAAATTCCGGAAACTTTCCGGGATCCGAAAAGTTTCCATTTTCCTCATTTCAAAACGATTCCTTAAATTCCCGTTTTCAGGGAAACAAAAACAGTTACCGGCAAAGTGAGCCTGACAGGGAATCGCCCCCACCGGCCTTTGAGACGCCGGTTTCCGGTTTTAATGAAGAACGCTTAAAAGCGCTGCTCTCACCAGAGCAGCTCCAGCTTTATGAATCACTAAAAAAATCCATGACCTGATCCTCGGTTCGGGGAAAGGAAGTTCCCCCTATCCGAGCTTTGCAAAACAGCGGCAGCATTTCCACGGTGAAATGCTGCCGCATTTTACTTAATGAGATAAAACTCTCTGTCTGGATCGAATGCGCTTCATTGCTATAAAAAAGCACAAAAGCTGGACAGCGGCGGTAATGAGCCAGGATACCGGATAGGACACATAAAGCGTATCCAATGATCTTGACCAGACAAACACAGTAAAAATCCACACAACACGAAAGGCGCATGCTCCGGTCAGAGAAACAAGCATTGGCGTAATAGAATAGCCCAGGCCCCGCAGAGAACCTACAGTTACATCCATCATCCCGCATAAAAAGTAGGTGGTACATATGTACTTCATACGCATAAGCCCAAATCCCACTACATCTGCCTCTGATGTGTAGATTCCTAAAAGAGGCCGGCCAAAAGCAAGGGCCAGGTTTCCCAGACAAAATCCGGTGATGGTCACCATAAGCAGGCAAAGACCCAGAATCTTATAAACCCGCTTATACTCGCCGGCGCCTGCATTCTGGCTGGTGAAGCTTAACGCAGCCTGATAAAAAGAGTTCATGGCTGTGTAAATAAAACCTTCAATATTGGCCGCTGCTGCATTTCCTGCCATGGCAACAGAGCCAAAGGAATTAACAGAGGACTGGATCAGCACATTGGACACGGAGAAGATTGCCCCCTGAACGCCTGCCGGAAGACCGATGCGCATCATTTGGAGAAGCTTTCTTTTATGGATCCTAAGCTCCTTTAATGTAAGTTTCACGCATGTGTCTGTACGCATCAGGCAAATGACCACAAGAATGGCTGAAATTGTCTGGGAAATAATCGTGGCCAGCGCAACACCTGCCACACCCAAATGACACACAATAACAAAAAACAGGTTCAGCACAACATTAACAACTCCGGCAATCACAAGAAAATATAGAGGCCGCCGGGTATCGCCTACAGCACGCAGGATGGATGCGCCGAAATCATAAACCATGACCATGGGCATACCAACAAAATAAATTCTTAAATACAGGGTTGCCAGATCGATCACATCTTCCGGCGAGCCCATCAGCTCCAGAAGGGGCCTGGCTACAATCTGCCCGATAAAGATCAGCAGTACGCCGAACACGGCGCCTGTAAGTATGGCGGTGTGGACTGTTTTATGAACTTCCTCATGCTCCCCGGCGCCATAATGGCGGGCAACAAGTACATTACTTCCAATGGAAATCCCGATAAACACATTAACAATTAAATTGATCAGCGATGAATTTGATCCTACAGCAGCCAGAGCCTGGCTGCCTACAAACTGTCCTACCACAACAATATCCGCTGCGTTAAATAAAAGCTGCAAAACGCCTGAAATCATGACCGGAATGGTAAAAATCAGCAATTTTTTCACCAGCGGCCCATGGCACATATCCATTTCATAGGATTTCTTTTTTGTACCTGACATTTTTCTCTCTCCCACTTTTCTTTGTACAAATAGCCCAGCCAGCCGTTTTAGTCCTGTACCGGCTGGCTGTTTTTAATCTTCGAATTCACAGTGTACCGTCCACAAGCTCTCCTGATCGTCGATCCGGGTAACCACTCCATGAAAATCATTGAGCTTATCCTTTGCAGGAATGTTTCCGGACATAGCCACTGCCGGATGGATCGTATAGTAATACATGGTTCCCTGGAGGGTCTTTAACATGGATTCCCTCACTTCAATAGGATCGCCCACCTTTACAAGGCCGGGCCGCTCCATACGAAATTCCATATGCTTCATCCCATCACCTTCTTTCAAAGAAACAGCTTATCATATTGCTCTTTCAGCAGTGTTGACGCCCACTGGTACATATCCATAGTTTTATATTTTCTGTAGGTACACTCCAGGGTTCCTACCAGAAGCACATAAATATCATACCACAGCGCTCTCCTATGCTGTGCCGGGGTCAGACGTTCTATCCCATAACCCTTTAGGAATGCAGGATTGGGAGAAAAGGAATGGAACCCATGTTCCATCAACGGATCTCCATACAAAGCCCTTTCCCAGTCGATGAGACCGGAAATCCTGCCGTTTTCCACAAAAATATTTCCATCCCAGCCGTCCCAATGGACAAGCCTTGGCACAGTAACTTCTTCAAAAATCCCCCGATCCGCTTCCAGACAGTCCGCCAGCTTTTCAGGGGATATTTTCAGATCTACCCCGGCATCCTCTGCATCCTTCAGACATCCATGGATCATCCACGAAAAAACCTTAGGCCAGCTGTCCCCCATAAAATCCGGCTGTCCCGGATATCCGAAAGCCGGGCCTGTAAATGCATTGATCTGCTTATTAAGCATCCCCATCTGCATATATATATCATCCTGCTGCTCCTGAGACAGCTGCTCCTTTATTACATCCAGCCGCTCACCCTTTAACTTTTCCATAAAAAAGTATTCCGAAGGGCATAATGTACAGCTTTTATCATATCCCAGAACTTTGGCCACAGGGATCAAAGGGTTCGTCCCTGCCAGCTCCATGGCCCAGACCTCTGTTTCCATAATATTTTTCTCAGAAGCCATAACCCGTACCGATTTTTCCGGGGCTACCTTTAAAATCACCGTTTTGCCGCTGCAAAGCTGCAGCTCATAAGCCACATTAAATGTCCCCCCTTTAAGCTCCCGATACTCTTTTACCGGATCATCAGGGAAATATTTTTCCGCCATTTTTTTAATGGTTTCTTCACCCTGCCGGTTTTTTGTAACTTCTAACCCGTCCACGTTTTATCCTCCAATTACAGCGTTATAATGCCAGGGCCACAATCTGTGCTGCCCTGACATCTCTATAATAAAATATCACGAATGGGTTTACAAAACAATAGGCAGTATAAAAAACCATGCTATCCCTGGCACAGCCCGGCATTTTCCTGCTGTCCAAGACGGCGGTACGCCAAAAAAGGGCATCGTTTCCAAAAACGATGCCCTAAAAGCAATTATTTTCTTACCGGAAATGAACTGCCGCCTTCAAACTTTTCTGCCACCTGCTTTAAAAAGTCTGTAATAGGCAAATGCTGCGGACAGGCCTGTTCACATTGGCGGCACCCGATACATGCGCTGGCTTTTCCATGCCTTAAAGAAAGATTATTGTAGTACACGGCATGGCTGGAAAAGCTTCCCGTTATACGGGAAATGTTGTTGTACAGGGCAAAATACTGAGGAATGGCAATATCCATGGGACATCCGTGGGTACAGTAAGCGCAGCCGGTACAGGGGATGGGCGTGTTTTTCTCAATAATGGCTGTAACCTTGCGGATGATCTCATTTTCTTCCTGGGAAATGGGAACAAAGTTTTTAAATACTGCCGTATTATCCATAACCTGTTCCATTGTATTCATCCCGGACAGCACCCGGACAACACCGGTCTGGCTGGCAGCGAAACGCAGCGTCCAGGAAGCGGCTGATGCCTGAGGATGATAGTCCTTTAAAAGATCGAGTCCTTCTTCCGGCAGATTGATCAGCGTCCCCCCTTTACAGGGCTCCATAACAACCACCGGCAGATGAAACTTTGGGGCAATTTCCAGGCAGCGGCGGGACTGAACATTGGGCTGCTCCCAATCGGCATAATTTACCTGAAGCTGGATAAAATCCAGCATAGAGCCATACTCTGTCAGGATTTCTTCCAAAAGCTCCGGCATATCATGGAAGGACATGCCGATATTTTTAATCTGTCCCTGAGCCTTTTTTCGGGAAACAAATCCAAAAGCATCGTATTTTTTGCATTTTTCATAAACATTGGTTCCCATATTATGGAGAAGATAATAGTCAAAATACTCTACGCCGCAGTGCTCCAGCTGCTCATTAAAAATATGCTCCATATCTTCCTGATCCTTAAAATCTCTTAAAGGAAGCTTTGTTGCCAGCTGGAAGCTTTCTCTGGGGTGACGCTCCACAAGGGCATGGCGCACAGCTTCCTCCCCATGATAGCCATGATATGTATAAGCTGTATCAAAATAAGTAAATCCCTGCTCTAAAAATGCATCAAATAATTTCTCGATCTTTTCATAATCAAAAGACGCAGGATCATCCTGTTTTAAAACCGGAAGCCGCATACAGCCAAAGCCAAAATCTACAGATCTGTTCATTTGTGTCATCATTTATACCTCCTGCTATTGCAATATCTGTTCCGTCAGACATTTTATAAGCCTATTCTATGATTTTCCTGATCCATGTGCAATCGTATTTTTCTCCGCTTTGCATAAGTTTTACTTATTTTGCTTATTGCCAGATCCAGCACATGCCATTGTAAAAGAAGACCTGTTTTGGTTGTCCACTATATACCTGAAGGCTTATACGCATCTACTGTACAAGAGCGCCTTCGGCGTCCAGACGAACCTTTCCTTCAAAGGTCGTATTCATAAATCCGGACTTTAAAGGCAAAGGCCGTGTAAAGGATGAGGTCATTTCATAAATTCTTCCGTCCTTTTCGCACTGCTCTACCCCAAGCATAAGCTCCGCTGCATGGAAAGCCATTTCCTTTGCCGCAGTGTTATAGCTTTTAAAGCCCCACTGCTCGCCCATTCTTCCGGAGCTTGGATCCATCCCTGTACATCCCTGGGGCCTTACTCCAAAACCGGCAACCCGGCTCACCGGCCCCAGCAGGGATAAAAGTGCTGTTGTATAGTAAATGCCCATATCGTAAGGCAGGCCTCCCCCAATCCCGCACAAAAACGGCGCTGACTCGGAAGAACGGACATAATTCCGGTTAATGCAGCCCACCGCAGACGTTACCTGTCCGATAAGCCCGCTGTCAATAACTTTTCTGGCTGTTTGGAGACCTGCGCCTAAAAATGTATCCGGTGCAGCTCCCAGATAGAGCTTTTTCTCGTCTG
>DVIT01000012.1 GCA_018711005.1 Candidatus Scybalocola faecigallinarum
AATCGTGAAACACTTGAATAATCCAGTCATCCAGACAAGAAAGTAGCAAATGAAGCACCGTATTGTACAGAAATCAGATTTATACTGAGGTAATATTTAAAATTTGTGTCCAGTTTTTGTTGACTAGTGCAAAATAAGAGAAAACGCCGTTTTTAACCGAAGTCGATAGGGAAATCCTACCCCCATATACGCAAAAATTCCATTTTTGACCGAACTGGGCTCAAAATCATTCCGGTGTTGCGCCAAAGACCATTTCTATTCCAAAACAAAATACCCAAACTTGAGGAAGAACCGAAATCAGGGCGGGTTAGTTCTTTATACACAATTCCTACAATTTATCAGGATTTCTTTGTAAAATCAGTAATTCTTATTCTTTACATTTCTCATGTGGATTTTGTATAATAAACGCGTATATGATTTTGTGTGTGGACCGAAGAAAGGCCTTCTAAAGGTAAGCTTTTTTGGAGGATTGCATGAATCACATATGCTAAAGTTTCTTTTTTCACATTCTGGAGAGACGCTGGGAAAGGAATATTTATTCATGAAATTTGATTCGATTTTATCCCTGTTGTATCCGCCGGTGTGTCCGGTATGTTTTAAGATTCTGGGGGACGGGGCAAAGCTGGTCCATCCTCTGTGCGAGAAAAAGCTGGTCCGGGTTCAACAGCCGGTTTGCTTAAAGTGTGGAAAGCCGGTGTATAGTCCTGTCCAGGAATACTGTCTGGATTGTTTTAAGTCGCCGCCGCCCTTTGATGGTGGCGCCGCAGTGTGGGTTTATACGAAGGCAATGGCAGATTCTGTTGCCATGTATAAGTACCAGGGCAAAAAGGAGTTTGCGGCATACTATGTGAAGGCGGCTGTGGAAAAGTATGGAGAGTGGATCCGACAGTGCCGGCCTCAGTGTATTACTGCGGTTCCTCTGAACCGGAGGAAGGAGCGTATAAGGGGATTTAATCAGGCGCTGCTGATCGCCAGGGGGATCGGGAAGACCCTGGAAATTCCTGTGGATGGGCAGCTTCTTGTGCGTTCCAGGTTTACTGAACCCCAGAAAAGCCTGAACCCTCAGCAGAGACTGAAAAATCTTCAAAAGGCTTTCGGCCCAGGGCCGAATATTAAAAAATATGAAAGTGTTTTACTGGTGGATGATATTTATACAACAGGAAGTACGATGAAAATATGCAGCAGTTTGCTGAAGGAACATGGAGTGAAACATGTCTGGATATTAAGTCTTTGTATTGGCAGCGATTACTAGTGCCAGCTTGGGATCCGGGGTTCAATGGCCGGAGCATGATGATTTTTAAAAAATTCTTTATTCTCAGGATAGATTTATTTAAAAAATATCCGTTATAATAACGGGCGTAGATTGAAGTCGTATGCCGGGATGATGACAGGCGTACCAGACGTTTTATGACTTGGTTTATTTTTCGGAGGCACAGTGATGAAAGAGAAGATACTAAAAGTCCGATATTTGGTATTTATTTTATTTGCAGTGAAGATGTTTGTCTATTATATTGCTGTGGATATACCTATATTTTCCAGCCTTTCATACTGGGTTACTCTTGTCTTTTTTGGATTGACCATGTATCTGTACTATTACAGCACTGTCAGGACACAGAGGATACTGCGGTTCATTTATGCCATTTTTTCCATTGTCCTGTTTATTGATGTTATTTATTATAACTACTTTAACCAGCTGGTTTCTGTGAATCAGATCTGGCAGATTAAAAATATTAAAGGAACCGAAGACAGTGTAAAGTCGGCAATACCGCTGATGAGTGTGGTTATTCTGGCAGATCTTCCGGTGCTTTGGCTGATTTACAGGAAGTTCCGCTCAAGAATTGATGAGGATGCTTCAAAGCGCATCAGTTTGAAGAAAAAACGGTGGGTTGCTACCGGATTGATTGTTAGTATCATTATTATTGCCTTAAATCCGCTGCGCCTGGCATCCATCGCCAAGCTGAACAGTACAGAGGCAGTGACTGTCCATGTAAAGGACGCGGTAGAATCCACGTTGGGAAAGGTTGTCTATAATCTTAGTTCTTTGGGAACAATCCTTCAAAATAAGGATGTGTCTGCAGATGTGGTGGAGGAAATATCTGAGGATGTCATGGATGAGACCGGAGAAAGCGAGGATACGTCCGACTCAGGCCAGGCTCGGTATGCAGGCGTTGGCAAGGGAATGAACCTGGTAGTGATCCAGGTAGAATCTATGCAGAATTTTGTGCTGAATACTGAGTATAATGGCCAGGAGGTAACACCCTATCTGAATCAGCTCCTGAAAGAAGATACCCTGTATTTTAATCATTATTTTACAAATATGGGCAAGGGAAATACTTCAGACGCAGAGTTTTCTACCCAGACGGGTCTGTATCCGGTAATTGAAGGGGCAAGCTATGATATGTACGTAGATAATTCCTTTAATGCCCTGCCTGAGCTTATGGCTGAGAAGGGATACTATACATCGGCGGCTATTGGTGATGATAAAGATTTCTATAACCGTGCAACGGTTTACCCCAGATTGGGATTTGACCAATTTTATAATGAAGAAAATCTGGATATGGATGAGATTTCCGGACTGGGATTAAGCGATAAGTCTTTATTCCGTCAGATGGCTCAGAATTTGTCCCAGCAGGAAGCGCCATTTTACAGTTTTATTATAACGCTGACCAATCACTATCCTTATGTGCTGGATGCGCCTTTGGAAGCAACGTTGGAGCTGAAAGACGAAGATAAGGATACGCTGTTTGGCGGGTATCTTCAGACGATCCGCTATACAGATGAGGCTATTGGAGAGTTTGTTGAAGCGCTGAAAGAGAATGGCTTATACGATAATACAGTGATTGTTATTTATGGAGATCACCATGGGCTGAATTGCCTGGATAATGAAAATTATGAGAAAATGACAGAGTTTCTCGGGTATTCCTATGATTATGATACAATGCTGAATATTCCTCTGCTGATCCATA
This sequence comes from Candidatus Scybalocola faecigallinarum, assembly GCA_018711005.1. Classification (GTDB taxonomy): domain Bacteria; phylum Bacillota; class Clostridia; order Lachnospirales; family Lachnospiraceae; genus Catenibacillus; species Catenibacillus faecigallinarum. The sequence continues at coordinate 2,967 of DVIT01000012.1, forward strand.
TTCCCGGGCTTGGGGAAGCCCGCACCATTGAAACTGTGGGCGGCCAGGTGGATTTTCTTGCGACAATGGCCAATCTGTTTGATCTGGATTTGTCCTCGACAGTGACCTTTGGCCAGGATCTGCTGAATGCTGATGAAGGCTTTGTGGCAACAGTGGCTTACATGCTCCAGGGCTCCTTTATTAAAGACGGGGTGCTGTATGAGATCGGAAGGGACGGCTCCTTTGAAAGCGGCCGTGCCCTGGATCTGAATACTCATGAGCCGATCTCTATAGATGGCCTGGAGGAAGATTCTCAGCGGGCAGTGACGGTGACAGAGATTTCAAAGTATATTTTGGAGCGCGATCTGGCGGAAATGTCTGCCGGAGAGCTGGCAGAGCTTATTGACACAGAGATGAAGTCTGCGGAGACTGAGCAGGAATAAGGTATCTTTTTGTAACGATCCGGCCCCATGGCCGGATCGTTCACAGCAGCCCTCAAAGAATAAATAGAAATCATTTTTCATACTTGACGAATCCCGTCAGTTATGCTATATTAGACTAGCTATGGAAGGCGGTCTTTTTTTTATGCCTAAAAAAACAGACCTGACAACATTAAGATTAAACTAATGGAGGTGGAAGTTGTGCGCGTTAAGATTACATTAGCATGTACTGAGTGCAAGCAGCGTAACTACAACATGACAAAAGAGAAGAAAGCTCACCCGGACAGAATGGAGACTAAAAAGTATTGCAGATTCTGTAAGAGACATACAATGCACAAAGAAACAAGATAACTGGATAATTACAAGGAGTGAAATTTATGGGTGATACCGCACAGAAAGTAAAGAAACCCAGTAAATTCAGCCAGATAAAGGCAGAATTTAAAAAGATTATCTGGCCTGATAAGAAGACCGCTGCCAAGCGGACGGTCGCTGTCGTTGTAATTTCCGTAATACTTGGAGTAATTATCGCGATTCTCGATTTTATCTTTAAGTATGGTATTGATTTTCTTATATCATTGTAGGAAAAGGTGAGAATATGGCAGAAGCAAAATGGTACGTAGTCCATACCTACTCAGGCTATGAAAACAAGGTAAAAGCAAATATTGAAAAGTCCATCCAGAACCTGCACCTGGAAGACCAGATCTTAAGCGTTGAGGTTCCTATGGAGGACGTTGTTGAAGTGAAAAATGGCCAGAAGAAAACAGTACAGAAAAAGCTCTTTCCGGGCTATGTGCTGCTTCATATGGACATGAACGACGAGACATGGTATGTCGTGCGCAATACCCGCGGCGTTACCGGGTTTGTCGGACCGGAATCCAAGGCAGTGCCTTTGACAGAAGCTGAAATGGCCAATCTGGGGATTCGTCCGGAGCAGGTTCAGATCGATTATGAGGTTGGAGATACCGTTAAGGTTATTTCCGGTGTCTGGGAAAATACCGTTGGACAGATCAAGGCGATCAACATGAGTAAGTCCATGGTGACCATCGGTGTGGATATGTTCGGTCGTGAGACTGCCGTTGAGATCAGCTTCTACGATATCAAAAAGATGTAACATTAAAAGAACGGCTGCATTTGCGGCCGGTGGGAGGGAGATTCCCGCATTACCACATAATTCAGGAGGTGCCTAGAAATGGCAAAGAAAGTAACAGGATATATTAAATTACAGATTCCTGCTGGTAAGGCAACACCAGCACCCCCAGTTGGTCCTGCTTTAGGTCAGCATGGTGTTAATATTGTTCAGTTTACAAAGGAATTTAACGCAAGAACAGCAGATCAGGATGGCATGATCATCCCGGTTGTTATCACTGTATACAATGACAGAAGCTTCAGCTTTATTACAAAGACTCCGCCAGCAGCAGTTCTGTTAAAGAAAGCCTGCAAGATCCAGTCTGGTTCTGCAAATTCCAAAAAGACAAAAGTTGCTACGATTTCCAAGGCTGAATTACAGAAGATCGCTGAGTTAAAGATGCCTGACTTAAACGCTGCAAATGTTGAATCTGCTATGAGCATGATCGCAGGTACAGCAAGAAGCATGGGTATCACTGTAGAGGACTGATCTTAAACCGGATCAGCTCCATAGCAAACTATCGTGGGAGGGTCGCTCCCGATATGACCACAAGGAGGATTTTATAATGAAAAAAGGTAAGAGATATGTTGAGGCTACAAAGTTAGTAGACCGCACAAATCTTTATGATGTAGAAGACGCAGTAGCTCTTGTTAAAAAAGCTGCCAGCGCTAAGTTCGATGAAACTATTGAAGCTCACGTTCGTCTGGGTGTTGACGGCCGTCATGCTGATCAGCAGGTTCGTGGTGCTGTTGTACTTCCTCATGGAACAGGTAAGACTGTCCGCGTTCTTGTATTCGCTAAAGGCGACAAGGCTGATGAGGCTCAGGCAGCAGGTGCTGATTATGTAGGCGCTGAGGAACTTATCCCAAGAATCCAGAACGAAGGCTGGTTAGATTTCGACGTTGTTGTTGCAACTCCTGACATGATGGGTGTTGTAGGCCGTCTGGGACGTGTTCTCGGACCTAAGGGCTTAATGCCGAACCCGAAGGCTGGTACAGTAACAATGGATGTTACTAAAGCTGTCAATGACATCAAAGCCGGTAAGATCGAATACAGACTGGATAAAACAAACATTATCCATGTTCCGGTTGGAAAAGCTTCCTTCACAGAAGAACAATTAGCGGACAACTTCCATACATTAATAGGCGCGATCATTAAGGCAAAACCAGCAGCTGCCAAAGGCCAGTATTTAAGAAGCGTTGTTATGACTTCTACAATGGGTCCTGGCATTAAGATTAATACAGCAAAATTATCATAATTATTGCTGCGGTTTGTGATTGACAGCCGATATATATTGTGCTATAATAGCAAAGCGAATGCTGCCAAAGACAGCAGGTGCCGTAAGGCATAAGTTGAAAACGCCTGCCGAGGAAGATTATAAGCGTGCTCATAACGAGTTTTTCTTATAGCAATCAGACCTCTTTGTCCTTGGGCAAGGAGGTCTTTCTTTTTGAGTTTCAGACCCGGCTTTATGCCGGCGCTTATAAAGGCAGTTCCCACGGCTTTATGTGGGGTATTGATTTTATAAGGAGGTGCGACCAGAATGGCAAAAGTAGAATTAAAACAGCCGATCATCGAAGAAATTTCTTCTTTACTTGACGGAGCACAGGCTATGGTCATCGTTGACTACCGTGGTCTTACTGTAGAAGAAGATACAAAACTTCGTAAAGCTTTAAGAGAAGGTGGCGTAACATATAAGGTATATAAGAATACTTATATCAAACGTGCCATTGCCGGTACAGAATTTGAAGCTGTTGCTGAACTTCTTGAAGGTCCTACAGCGATTGCAGTCAGCAAAGAGGATGCTACAGCTCCTGCCAGAATCCTTGCTCAGAATATTAAGGATATGCCTAATCTTGAGTTCAAGGGCGGCGTTGTTGCCGGAACTTACTACGATGCAAAGATGATCGAAGTTGTTGCAAACATTCCTTCAAGAGAAGTTCTTCTTGGAAGATTACTTGGAAGTATCCAGGCTCCTATTGCAAACTTTGCTCGTGTTATTAAGCAGATCGCTGAAAAAGACGAAACAGCAGCATAATTACTGCACAGCGCGATTTGTACTTATGTGAGGTCCTGTCTTTGTACGGGATACGAATTGAATCATTAAAAAACCATTGAAAAATTGGAGGTAAAAATCATGGCAAAATTAACAACAGCTGAATTTATTGAAGCTATTAAAGAGTTATCTGTTTTAGAGTTAAATGAATTAGTAAAAGCATGTGAAGAAGAATTTGGCGTATCCGCAGCAGCAGGCGTTGTTGTAGCAGCAGCAGGCGATGCAGGTGCAGCAGCTGAAGAAAAGACTGAGTTCGACGTTGAACTTACAGAAGTTGGCCCGAACAAGGTTAAAGTTATCAAAGTTGTTCGTGATCTTACAGGTCTTGGCCTTAAGGAAGCTAAAGAAGCCGTTGACGGTGCTCCGAAGGTTATCAAAGAAGCAGTTAGCAAAGAAGAAGCTGAAGACATCAAGGCTAAATTCGAAGCTGAAGGCGCTAAAGTTACAATTAAATAATGTAGCGCTTCAGCCAGTGGCTGACGACATAAAAGACCCGGCACAAGAAAACTTGTGCCGGTTTTTTTAATCCACGATCAAGGAGTTTGAGTGTTTATGGAGAAAGAACCGCATAATCGTGTAAGGAACATTTTACTGGGCGTGATCGGTCTGCTGCTGCTGATCCTGGGGATCGTCATTGGCCTGATCATTGCCGGTGTTATCAGTGACCGGCCGTTGATTTCTGAAAGCAATGGTGCTGAAACTGAAAGCATGGCGGCCGCTGACTCAGATGAGACAAAGGCCGATACAGATGAACCGGCAGAGACGGATACAGAGACGGCGGGCCAGAGCAGTGCGGAGGCTCAGAGCAGTACAGAGGCCCAGAGCAGCACAGAGGCCCAGAGCGATACGGCTGCTCAGGAGGATCCTATACGCATCGTGCTGGATCCGGGACATGATGATTACTGTTCCAGGAATCATCCGGATCTGGGGGTTAATGAGCAGGATCTGAACCTGAAGATCGCCCTGGCCTGCAAGGCAGAGCTGGAAACCTATGAGGGCGTGGAAGTGTTTTTAACCCGTGAGGACGGCTCCTGCCCGGATAATGGTCAGGGCTCTGACGATGTAACCGGAAGGACGGCTTATGCAGCCAGTGTGGATGCAGATTTGTTTGTTAGTTTACATAACAATGCAACGGGACTGGGATACCCTTCTGAGGCCAATGGAGCAGAGGTGTATATTACGGTGTATTCCAAATTTACCGATGAAAGCCGCAAGCTTGGGGAAAGTATCCTGTCTGAGCTGACAAGCCAGGTGGATCTGGCCAACCGGGGGGTATTGACCCGGGTTAAGGCGGAAAAAGGCTATTATGATGATGGAAATGTCAAAGACTGGTATTATCTCATCAGTACATGTATTGACCAGGGATTTCCGGGGATCATTATTGAACATGCCTTTATGGATAATCCTCATGACAATGAAATTTTAAAAGATGACAGCCAGCTGGAAGCCATGGGCATTGCCGATGCTACGGGCATTGCCCGGTATTACGGATTGGAAAAGAAGTCTGCACAATGATGGCTGAATTGCTGGGAATGATGGATTGACAAGGCGGGGGCCGACTTGCACAATAGAAGCAGATGTGTTAAACTATCTCTAAGAAAATCCGGGGGACCTCTTATGGGAAGCATCGTATAAGAGATCGGGACGGAGATAGGAGGAAGTATATGTTTTGCCCAAATTGCGGTCATGAGCTTGATGATGACGCTGTGTTTTGTACAAATTGCGGTGCCAAGATCGATGATGTGGGTACTGAACCGGAGAGCGGATATACAGCGCCGGAGCCTTCATTTCAAACGCCGGAGAACCAGAATCGGCAGGAATTTCAGGGGAAGCCTAAAAAGAAGAAAACGGGGATGATCGTTCTTATTATTATCATTGCTTTTTTAACGACAGCGATCATTGCCGGAATTGTTGTGTTCATTTTGATCCAGAGAGACAGGAACCAGCAGATCACAGCTTTTCGGGATGTGGTCCAAAGCTTTGAGGAGGAGCTGGATCAGGCCAATTACACAAGCATTCAGGATGAGATCAGCGACCTGATGTCCGATTGCCAGCAGGCCATTAATGATCGGGCGGTGGAAAGCATTGATGAATTGGAACAGCGGATCGATGATCTTAGGTCCCGCCTTGAGACGCTGACCGATCAGATCAGTTCTCTGGAGGAATTGAGAGATACATATAAGACTATGGTGGAAGAACAGTACTATGTGCCGGATGAGCTTGCCCAGAATGTCCAGGATATTTTTGACAGTCTCCAGCAGGCCATTGATGACGGCGCCGGGGATCAGCTTGAGAATATGCGGGCTCAGATGGACGAAATGATTGCCGGACTTGAAAGTGAAGATATAAATCTGATCAATTCCATCAAATCTGCTGTGGATGAAATGGATCTTTCCGGGGCCAGTGACGAAGAAAAAAGTTCCCTGGATAATTTTGTTAATGAGATCCAGCAGCTTATTGATTCTAAAAATTTCCAGCAGGCCATTGAGTGTGCCCAAAGCTATGTGGATTATGCCCAGCAGGTAGAGCAGGCGATCCTGGCGCGGGAAGAAGAAAAACGCCAGGAGAGCGAGGCTGAGAGCCGCAGAGAAAGCGAAGAAGCGGCAGCAGAGGCTGCTAAAAACGACTATATTTGTCCGGGCAGTGATTCGCGTTATCTGACAGAAGCTGATGTATCCGGGTTAAGTGACTGGGAGCTGCTTTTAGCCCGGAATGAGATTTACGCCCGCCATGGACGTAAGTTTGATGATCCCAGTATCCGTGCTTATTTTGAGTCCAAGAGCTGGTACAATGGCACGATAGATCCGGATAATTTTGATGCGTCTGTATTTAATGACTATGAGAAGGCAAATATTGAATTTATCCAGCAGCATGAGAAATAAATGAAGGACAGGCTGCTGTTCACTCTGTGAACAGTAACATGGACAGGGCCGCACCGGGGAAATTACCGGATGCGGCCTTGTTTTTGCGAAAGGGGTGTGCTATAATCACCATTATGAAAATCAGGACAATTATTTCAGTAGCAGCATGTAAGATGTCGCGGATGATTTTAAGACGGCTGGGCAAAGGCGGGACCAATGTTCCGGGCCGTGTGGCGCTGAAGCTTTATCCAGGACTTTTAGGCGTTCTGGCCAAAGATGTGACCACGATTATTGTTACTGGAACCAATGGAAAGACCACGACATCGCGTATGATCGAAAAGAGTCTTGCAGACTCGGGGATCCGCTATTTTGCCAATAAATCAGGGGCAAACATGCTTCCCGGTATTACCGCGGAGTTTGCCATGAATTCATCACTTGGAGGTAAAAATAAATATGATGTTGCCCTTGTGGAATGTGACGAGGCAGCATTTAAAATGGTCAGCAGGTATGTGGATGCCAAATGTATTGTTGTGACAAATGTTTTCAGAGATCAGCTGGACCGGTATGGTGAAGTGACTCACACATTAAACAGTATTCTTACTGGGATTAAAAATTCGCCCAATGCCACGGTTTGTATTAATGCAGATGATTCCCTGTCTGTATCCATGAAGGAACAGATTCCTAATAAGGTGGTCTTTTATGGCGTGGAGAGCGAGATTTATAAAAACCGTGTCCATGAAATGTCCGATGCGCCTTATTGTATCCACTGTAAGACAGAGTATGTGTATGACTATGTGACTTATGGACATTTAGGCGGTTTCCGCTGTCCAAAATGTGGATATCACCGGCCCGAGACTCAGGTGGCTGTGGAAAAGGTGTTGGACAGCACGGCGGATTCTTCCACTATAGAGATCCGTCTTAACGGGAACCATTATCCGGCAACTATCAACCTTCCCGGGGGCTATAACATTTATAATGCCATTGCCACAGTGGCGGCAGGCCAGGTTATGGGCTTAAAGGATGAGGTTGTGATCCAGGCCTTAAACAGCTTTGAGTGCGGTTTCGGCCGTATGGAGAAGTTTACTATTGAAAATACGGATATTCGCATGATCCTTATTAAAAATCCTGCGGGATGCAACCAGGTGCTGAACTTTCTCAGCAATACCAGTACGCCGTCCCTGTTTGTGGTGGCGTTAAATGACCGGTACGCTGACGGCACGGATATTTCCTGGATCTGGGATGTGGATTTTGAGCAGCTGACATCGATTCTGGATAAGCTGACGGGCATATGGGTTACCGGACGCCGGGCGGATGAGATGGCGATGCGCTTTAAATATGCAGGCATTCCCCTGGAAAAGATCCGGGTGATCAAGGATTATGATCAGCTTATTGAGCAGATGGTACTGCAAAATGCCCCGGTTTACATAATGCCCACATATACGGCCATGCTGGATATTCGGGAGAAGATCAGTAAAAAGTTTGGATTTAAAGAATTTTGGGAATAGAGGTATGCCATGTATAAATTAAGAATATGCCATTTATATCCGGATATACTCAATCTTTACGGGGACCGGGGGAATATTATCTGTATGACCCGGCGGATGCAGTGGAGGGGCATTGAAACGGAGGTTACCGGTATTTCCGTAGGGGATCCGCTGAATTATGAGGATTATGACCTTTTCTTTATTGGCGGGGGCCAGGATTTTGAGCAGGGTGTTTTGCTGAAGGACCTGGCAGCCGGAAAGTCTGCCCAGATCAAAGAAGCTATTGAGGCTGAAAAAGTATTTCTTGCTATTTGCGGCGGGTATCAGATGCTGGGCCAGTATTATAAAACCTGGGATGGCCAGCAGTGCGACTTTATCGGGGCCCTGGATCTTTACACCGTAGGCGAGAAAGAGCGAATGATCGGCAATTATATGTACCAGTGCGATGAATCTGACGGCGGATTTGTAGTTGTGGGATTTGAAAATCATTCCGGAAAGACGTATCTTGGGGATAAAGTGCGTCCTATGGGAACAGTCCTTGCAGGCAATGGAAATAATGGAAAGGATAAGACGGAAGGCGCGCGGTATAAAAATGTGTTTGCCACATACAGCCACGGATCTTTGCTTCCTAAAAATCCCAGGCTTGCGGATCATATTTTAAAAACCGCTTTGAAGCGCCGCTATCCGGGCATTGAGCTGGAGGCGCTGGATGATACATTTGAAAATAATGCCCATGAATACATGAAGCACCGGCTTCACGGCTAAAGGCGCTGATAAAGACTATGTGAAATGATGAAAAAGGGGATCCCGTCAGGAGTGGCGGGATCCCTTAAGCATATGCTTTTTTCAAGCCGGTAGCGGTTCAGATAAACATTGGGAGACTGGGAAAAATATTGGTCAAACAGCTTGCAGCATTTGCTCTGCCCCACGGCTCCGGCAGCGGCAATGTCTTCCAATGAGATTTTCTTTCTGAAATTTTTCTGGATAAACGTCACCATGTTTTTTATGATGGCCAGATTTTGGCTTTGCCGGTTTTCCTTTCCATCATCTTCCGGTGCATGTTCCCATAAAAGGGCCCAGATCCGGGCGAATGCAGAAAGAGCCCGCAGGGATGCTGAGGGATGGCCTTTTTCAGGATAAAGGCTGCCAATGTGGGCGAGGATTTCCTTCTGCCATGAAATATGGGGATGAAGTTCTAAAAAAGGTAAGCTTTTATTTTGCATTAAAGGCAGCACAAAGTCGTTTTCAAAAGGCGGGATCGGGCACAGCAGGATCGGATGGGAAAGGATACAGTAAAAGTCACATTCGTTATGCTCGTCGGAAAAGCCAAAGTGCATTTGGCCAGAGTTTACAAAGATCCCGTGGCCTTCCTTTAGATCCACGATTTCACCGTTAATATTATATTTCATCTGTCCTTTCAGAACAGAAATAAGCTCAATATCATCATGCCAGTGATTGGGGGCCCGGTAATCCGGATAAAGGGAAAGAAGCCCCCGGCGGATGTAAATGGGATAATTTGGCTGATCGTAGCGGACCCGTTCAAAGCGGTCATCATTTAATAAAATCGGCGGCAGCATATTTTCTTTCTCCTTTCGGCCATATAGGTATCCCCGGGAGGATCCCTTGTGACTGGACTGTTGCTGTTTCACAGGATTGTTATAGCATTTTGCAGATATTTGATAGAAGAATTAAAAAATTTGCGATAAAATAATATGAGACGCCTGTTCAGCGCCGACCGCAGCGGCAGCGAAGACCGCGAAGTGGGGAGCAATCTGTGTCTCATATGTGATTCGGGAGTCATTATATTTAAAATAACAGGTAAAGTCAAGGCGGCAGAGGGCTGATTGACAGCGCGGACTGCCGCAGGTTTTAGGGAGGTAATTGCTATGACGATGCGAGAACGGATCATGCAGGGGAAATTGTTTACAGATTATTGTGAAGGGCTTCCGCAGGAGCGCCTGGATGCTAAAAAACGAATGAAGGCATTTAATGATCTGGCTCCGGATGCGATGGAGGAAAAGCAGGCTCTGCTGAATGAGATTTTTGGAAAGCCGGTTGCGGCATGGATCGAACCGCCGTTTTATTTTTGCTACGGGACGCATATTACTCTTGGCCAGGGAACCTACATAAATGTGAATTGTAATTTTATTGACGACGGGCTGATCCAGATTGGCGACCGCGTCATGTTCGGTCCGGCAGTAACCATTACAACTGTGGGTCATCCGGTAAATCCGGATATGAGAGAATATATGTATACAGATCCTGTGAAGATTGGCAATAACTGCTGGATCGGGGCAAATGCGGTAATCTGTCCGGGCGTGACGATCGGAGACAACAGTGTGATCGGCGCCGGAAGCGTTGTAACTCATGATGTTCCGGCCAACACAGTAGCTGCAGGAAATCCGTGCCGGGTCATCCGTGAAATCGGAGAAAAAGACAGGATTTATTATTACAAAGACCGTAAGATCGATCCCAAAGACCTTGAGGAAGAAAAAAGCCTGCGCTAAATTTCTCCTTCGGTCCACTTCATAAAAAGTTTATAATTATATCCAATAAATTCACACCCAACTCACTTGAAATGTGATACAATTCATTAGGAAAGTATCAGATTTAGGGCAGACAAAAAGAGCAGTCCTGAGAAAAAGCAGAACTGCTCTAAATGTGATTCTTTCCAATTGTACCAGGCTGCGGATGTAGGATGCGATGTATATGGGTAAAGTATCGCTTGCTATTTCCAAAATCAGGCACAAAATGTTCCATATTTTACTCTTTTTCGACCGAGACAGGCACAGATCGAGACCGTTTCCTTAAAAAAGGGTATGCTTCGCAAGCCCCCTTCGAGGAAGCTTAAAAAAACATATCCAGTAAAGAAAAGTATGAGTCAGGAAGGACCATACGTCCTCCCCATAGGGCGCATCTTCCTGCTGCCGCATACCGGGCAGACGCAGATGTCCCGGTCCCATATTTTTTTCAAAAGCCCTGCCATAGTCAGACCCGTATATCTGGCCTTAAAACGCTGATGGCCCTGGAGGGTAAAGATCAGTTTTAGGTTTTTGGCCTTCCCGCGGTTGTTGAGGAAACCGTAGTAGCGGATCTTCTGGAACCCATGAGGAAGGACATGCATGAGAAAACGCCGGATAAATTCCAGAAGGGAAAGGGTGACCGCGCGCCTTGGGTCTCCAGTTTTTTTGCCGCGGGCAGAAAAAGTGACCCGGGAGTCTGTCACGGAAAGGATCCTGCTGTTGGATATGGCGATCTTATGGGTGTAGCGTCCAAGATACTCGATGGCGTTGCCAAAGCCGTTAAAGGTCTCTTTGATATAAGGGCACCAGTCTTTCTCATAGAGACTGTCCTTGAAGGCCTGCCAGTGGGAGGGATCTTCCAGAGGGGCACAGGAGGAGGAAAGAGCAAGGGCGCCTTTTTTGTAAAGCTGGTCCAGCAGTGCCAGGTATTTCCCTTTGAATTTATCCCTGAGGACAAAGACCGGGATAAAAAAGTGACCGGAAGATAAGCGGATGTGCCGGTCGGGAGTGAGGCCGCCGCCGGAAACGATGCAATGCATATGGACATGGTAATCCATTTCCTGGTTCCATGTATGGAGGACTTGTATGATCCCGGGTGTAGCGCCGAGATACTTTTTATCGTTGGAAAGTTCTAAAAGTGTCTGGGCGCAGCACCTGTGGAGGAGGTCGTAAAGGAGCTTCTGGTTGCGGTAAAGGAGCGGGTTGAGTTCATGGGGCAGGGTAAAGACGACATGGAAGTAAGGGGAGTCGATGACCTCAGCCCGGCGCTTATCCACCCAGAGTTCTTTCTGGACGGCCTGGCAGTTGGGGCAGTTACGGTTGCGGCAGGAGTTATTATGGACTTCAAGGTGTCCACAGTCGGGACAGATGGAAGCGTTGACGCCGAAGGCGCCGGATTTGCAGTTGAGGAGGTCGAGGGCAGCTTTCCGCTGGACATCCGACTGGAAGATGCCGGAAGCGGAATAATCCTCATAAGCGAGGCGCCAGACCTGTTGGATGTTATGTTCAGCCAAGGGAGGCACCTCCCATCCGGTCAAAGGGGCTGACGGCGGAACTAAGGGACGCTGGAGCCAAATGGATGTAAATGGTGGTGGATTTAATGGACCTGTGCCCCAGGAGTGCCTGGATGGTGAGCAGGTCAACGCCATTTTCGTAAAGATGTGTGCCGAAAGCGTGACGGAAAGAATGGCAGGTGAGCCTCTGAGGCCAGCCGAGGCGCCGCTCATGGGCATGGATATGCCTGGAGAGGAAAAAGGTATCGATGGGCGCGTCAATGCCGGACTGTTTAGGGAAAAGCCAGCCCCTGGGGCGTCCATAAGCAAACCAGTATTGTGTAAGGAGGAGGAGGGCAGCCTTAGAGAGGATGGCAAAGCGGTCCTGGCGAGCTTTGGACTGTCGGATGTGGATACGCATATGTGTGCGGTCAATATCCTCATAACGGAGGCGGCAGACTTCACCGATACGCAGGCCGGAGGAATACATAAGAGCGGTCATGGTCTTTTGCTTGAGGTCGGGCATGGTAGAGATAAAACGCCAGACTTCATCCTGGGAAGGGACAAAGGGGAGATGGGAATCAAACCTGCGGAAAGGGAGCTGGGAAGGGTCCCAGGGTTTATGAAGGACATAGATGGTAAAGAAACGCAGCTGAGAGATACAGTGATTAAGGGTACGGTCAGAAAGATGGCGCTGCTGTTGGATAAAACGGACAAAAGAGCGCAGATCGTCCCATGAAGCGTCCTCAGGGAGCTTATGGAGGACGTTGGAAAGGAAATCAAGATAAGCGCGGATGTAAGTGCAATAAGATTTAAGGGTGTGGTGAGTGAGGCCACGGAGGGAGATCATCTCCCGAAAAACAGATAAATAGTCCATAAGAGAACCTCCTTAGTAATGATGATAATGATTAAGGCTAGAGGAAGAAAGAATCAAGGCTAAGGTGGTGGACGATAAATTTTTACAGATATGTAGTTGTTGAAAATAAAAATCCATGATAAACTATTCATAGCAGTTTTTGATATAAGGAGATTGTGGGTTAGGGGTAATTCAACAATACACTATATATTCAAAAACTGCTACTTTTTTTGATATTTTTGAAAAAAAGTCGCGGAACCATGAAAATGGGGCTAGCCGCTGCGCTAGCAGCTTGGTACAATTAAGCCATGCATATAAACATGCGCGGCCGAACCGGGGCGCTTGCGCATCGGAGCGGCCGCGCATGTTTATATATACGGCGCAAGCCGCAGCGAAGGCGGAGCCTGAGCTGGCATGGCTTAATTGTTATGCAGGTAAAAAGCGGCGAGAAGCCGAACCGGGGCGCTTGCGCATCGGAGCGGCCGCGCATGTTTATATATACGGCGCAAGCCGCAGCGAAGGCGATACTTCGCTGGCATGGCTTAATTGTCATGGAGGCTGGCAGCGTTATACTTAATTGTATCAGGAAAAGGGTGATCACTTGAAACTTTTTACACGGATAAAGATTTCTTATGCCCTGCTTTGTATTGTTCCGGTTTTTCTTATATGTATCGTGACTTATGCCATTGGTTCTTTAGGTCTCAATTCCCTTCAGAAACGATATGATCTTTCCGGTGAGAGCATGGAAGTTCTCATTAATCCAATGGAAATCGTAGGAAGCCTGACCAGCAGTATTAAAGAAGAATTAAGGGAGGTTATTGAAAATGAACCCCAGAAAATGGATGATATGGAATATTTGTCCCAGGTAAATACAGAGCTGCAGGGCTATTCCTCCTATATGATCGTAATGAAAGAAGGAAAAACCATATATACCGGAAAGCCGGAAGGGGAAAAGACCAATGTGGATGAATCCTATTTGAACATGGAGCTGGAAAATGGTGAGGCCAATTTTTATGTGCCGACGCCTGTTCCCTATCATTTAACACAGATGAAATTTTCCTTTGCCGACGGCAGCAGCGGGCGGGTATGTATTGTAACGAATCTGTCAGCCATTGTACCCCAGATCCGGGGAACAATGATCCAGTGGGTTATTGTGGCCGTGGCCATTTTGGTGCTTTGCGGAACCGTGCTGACTATGTGGCTTTATAAAAGTATCATAAAGCCGCTGGCTCTTTTAAAAGCCGCGACGGAGAACATTAAGGAAGGAAATCTGAATTTCAGTGTAAAAGCAGAGACTAAGGATGAGATCGGAGATCTGTGCATTGCTTTTGAAGAAATGCGTAAAAAGCTGAAAGAGCAGATCGAGATCAGTATGCAGTATGAGCGGGAAAATAAAGAGCTGATCAGCAATATTTCCCATGACCTGAAGACGCCGATCACAGCCATTAAAGGATATATTGAAGGCATTATGGATGGTGTGGCCGATACTCCGGAAAAGATGGAGCGGTATTTAAAAACCGTGTATACAAAAGCCTCGGATATGGAAAAGATGATTGAGGAGCTGTTTTTGTATTCCAAGCTGGACAGTAATTCCATGACCTATTCCTTTACAAAAGTTAATCTGAATGATTATTTTGAAGATTGTATTGAGGAGATCAGTACGGATCTTGAAACAAAGAACTTTGACCTTGGCTTTTTCAATTATGCTGATAAAAATGTGGTGATCATTGCGGATCCGGAGCAGCTGAAGCGGGTGATCATAAACATTGTTAATAATTCCATTAAATATATTGGAAATAAAAAAGGCCTGATCAATATCCGTATCCGGGAGGAAGCGGAATTTGTCCAGATCGAGATCGAGGATAACGGCAAGGGCATCGCCAAAAACGAGCTTGGGCATATTTTTGAGCGCAGCTACCGCACTGATGCGTCCAGAAATTCAGCTCAGGGCGGCAGCGGTCTGGGATTGTCCATTGCGAAAAAGATCATTGAAGAACATGGCGGACGGATCTGGGCCACCAGTAAGGAAAATATTGGAACAAGCATTTGCTTTGTTTTGAGAAAGTATGAGGAGCATAAAATCGATGAGTAAAATATTAATTGTAGAGGATGAGATCAGTATTGCAGAGCTGGAAAAGGATTATCTGGAATTAAGCGGATTTGAGGTGCTGATCGAGGAAACCGGGGATGCAGGCTTGAGGACGGCCTTAAATGAGAATGTGGATCTGATCATTTTGGATCTGATGCTTCCTAACGTGGATGGTTTTGAAGTGTGCAAGAAGGTCCGGGAAGCTAAAAATGTTCCGATCATTCTTGTGTCTGCCAAAAAAGAGGATATTGACAAGATCCGGGGGCTTGGCCTGGGGGCTGACGATTATATTACAAAGCCCTTCAGCCCCAGCGAGCTGGTGGCAAGAGTTAAGGCCCATTTGGCCCGTTACGAGCGTTTGGTGGGCAGCGGGATAAAGAAAAATGAGATCATTGAGATCCGCGGGATCAAGATCGATAAGACGGCCCGGCGTGTTTATGTGAATGGGGAAGAAAAGGCATTTACTACAAAGGAGTTTGACTTGCTCACATTCCTGGCGGAAAACCCCAACCATGTGTTTACAAAGGAAGAATTGTTCAGTAAGATCTGGGATATGGAGTCTGTGGGCGATATTGCCACGGTGACGGTACATATTAAAAAGATCCGGGAGAAAATTGAATTTAATACATCAAAGCCTCAGTATATTGAAACGATCTGGGGCGTTGGTTACAGATTTAAAGTTTGATCATAATAGGTTCATAACCGTTCAGATGCCTGGACGGTTATGTGCATTTTAAATGGAGGTATGTTATGAAGCTGCTCATCGTAAGACACGGGGATCCGGATTATGAAAAGGATTCTTTAACAGATAAAGGCTGGCGGGAGGCCGGATTTTTAGCACAGCGCCTGGAAAAGGCCGGGATCAGCCATGTTTATGTATCGCCCCTGGGCAGAGCGAAGGATACGGCATCCATGACATTGGAACGGATTCATAAAACCCCTGAGGAATGTTTATGGCTTCGGGAGTTTGATACCCATATAAAGCGTCCGGATGTGACGGACCGCAGGATGATTGCCTGGGACTGGCTGCCCCAGGATTGGATGAAGGAAGCTGCTTATTTTAATAAGGATCTGTGGTATGATACGCCGGTCATGAGAGAAGGCCGTGTAAAGGAAGAATATGACTGGGTGATTGGCGGTCTGGATGAAGTTTTAAAGCGCCACGGATATATCAGGGAAGGCAGCTGTTACCGGGCAGAACGGCCAAATAACGACACGATCGCATTTTTCTGCCACTTTGGGGTAGAGTGCGTTCTGCTGAGCCATTTGCTGAACATGTCGCCCATGGTGCTTTGGCATGGCATGTGCGCAGCGCCGTCCTCAGTGACTACGGTTGTCACTGAAGAACGGCGGAAGGGGATCGCAAGCTTTCGCATGAGCAGTTTTGGGGATATTTCCCATTTGTATGCCAATGATGAGCCGCCGGCATTTGCTGCCAGATTTTGCGAGTGCTATGACAATATGGACGAAAGGCATGACTAAGACGGACGGATCCGGCCCGCCGGATTATCCTGCGGCACAGGGCGTCAGGAAACAGGCGCAGCGGCGCCGGAATCAGGGGCCGTTTCATTACTGGTTTTGCAAAACTGAAGATCCGATACTTTAAGGAAGTTTTTGGCAGCCAGGCAGGCTCCGCCCAAAAGAATGGAGGTTTCCTGGCTGTGGGAAGCCGCCACAAAGCAGCAGTTCCGGTTAAAGGTATTGCTCATGTGCTGCTCGATTTCCCGGATCAGGCCGGGAATCTTTTCCGTTAATATACTGCTGATGATGATCATATCCGGATTAAAAATATTCAGGATATTGTTCAGGGCAATGGACATGTATTTTATAAATGTTTCCACACATGCCCGGGCCTGGGGCTGATGCTCCAGATAGGCCTGGCACAGATCCGACGCATCTGCCGTCGGATTTTTTATGGCCTGCCGGTACATGTCCACAATGGCCCGCAGTGAGGCATACTGTTCTATACAGCCCCGGTTGCCGCAGGGGCATGGCTTTCCGCCAGGCTCAATAATGGTGTGGCCGAACTCACCGGCATAGCCAAACTGTCCTGTATAAAGCCGGTTATCTAAAATGATCCCCATGCCGATGCCGGTGTGGATATTCAGGCTGATCAGACTGGGATGATTGTGGAAAAAGGTTCGTTCCCCCAGGGCGGACAGATTGGCTTCATTTTCAAGACGGACAGGGACTTTAAATTCCTCCTGGATCTGCCGGGCCAGATCCGGCGAATCCAGGTCATAGTAGGGGGTAAATTGGATCCGGTTATTATGGACAATGCCAAGGATGCCTATGGTAATCCCCACGATTCCGTAGCGGGAGGGCGGACAGCAGTTTGCTGCCAGACGGATATATTGGCAGAGCCGTTTTTGGGGATGTGGGCCTGCCGGAGGATATGAAAAAAACTGCCGGTTTTCCCCGCGAAGATTGCAGATCAGGATGAACGTTGAATCCACACTCAGGTACACAGATAATGTATAGGCGCAGTCTCCGTTAAATTTTAAAAGGATAGGCTTGCGGCCTTTGCCTGTGTTTAAGCTGCCGATTTCAACGACATATTCCTGATCGATAAAGGTTTGGACAATGGAAGACACGGTGGCTTTTGTCAGTCCCAGCGTTTTGGCCAGCGCTGCCCTGGATACAGGCTCCTGGCGGATGATCTGTCCCAGGACAATTCGGCTGTTCATATCCCGGATGTATTCCTGATTTCCCAAAGAAGGCATATATTAAACCCTCCCTTCTCATTTTTTATATAGGACTATTCTAACATAGAACAGTGGCCCGGGACAAGCATCTTTCCCTGTGGTGTACTGTTTCAGGACTGC
The DNA here is from genome assembly GCA_018711005.1 of Candidatus Scybalocola faecigallinarum. Classification (GTDB taxonomy): domain Bacteria; phylum Bacillota; class Clostridia; order Lachnospirales; family Lachnospiraceae; genus Catenibacillus; species Catenibacillus faecigallinarum. The sequence goes on from DVIT01000012.1 coordinate 20,698, forward strand.
CGGAATTTTTTGGGGACAGCCTGTTTTTGCATAATGACTTAAAATGCTGTGAAAACTGTTTTTATATTTGTGATGTTTTGAAACGAACAAATGTTTGAATTTTGTATGGCCCTATGCTATACTGATTATGCCTTTTCATATGGAGAAGGGCACAAGAGAAACACATATGGAATAACCATTCAGCATGGCCCGGGATTTTTCGGACAGGCTGTGAAAAGAGGAATAACTATGGCAAAGAAAGATCTTATAAAGGAGTATATAACCATTAAGGGGGCACGGGAGCATAACCTGAAAGGGATCGATGTTCAGATCCCCCGCAATGAGCTGGTTGTTCTTACCGGACTTTCCGGTTCGGGAAAGTCGTCCCTGGCATTTGACACGATCTATGCCGAAGGACAGCGCCGCTACATGGAGTCTCTGTCCTCCTATGCCCGCCAGTTTTTAGGGCAGATGGAAAAGCCGGATGTGGAGAGCATTTCAGGTCTGTCCCCGGCGATCTCCATTGACCAGAAATCCACCAACCGGAATCCCCGTTCTACTGTAGGTACGGTGACAGAGATTTATGACTATTTCCGTTTACTTTACGCCAGGATCGGTATCCCTCATTGCCCGAAGTGCGGCAAGGAGATTAAGAAGCAGACCGTAGACCAGATGGTGGATACTGTGATGGCCCTGCCGGAGCGGACCCGTTTTCAGGTGCTTGCACCGGTAGTCCGGGGACGTAAGGGCGAGCATGTAAAGCTGTTTGAAAATGCCCGCCGCAGCGGTTATGTACGTGTGATGGTGGACGGCAATCTGTACGAGCTTTCAGAAGAAATCAAGCTGGAGAAAAATAAAAAGCATAACATAGAGATCGTGGTGGACCGTCTGGCGATCCGGGAAGGGATCGAGAAGCGTCTGACCGATTCTTTAGAGACGGCGTTAAAGCTGGCCGAGGGCCTTGTGATCGTTGATGTGATCGGCCAGGAGAAGCTGACGTTCAGCCAAAGCTTCTCATGCCCGGACTGCGGGATCAGCCTGGATGAGATCGAACCCAGGATATTTTCCTTTAACAATCCTTTTGGCGCGTGTCCGGTGTGCGCCGGTTTAGGCTACCGGATGGAATTTGATGTGGATCTTCTGATCCCGGATAAGTCCCTGAGTATTGCCAAGGGCGCCATTGCTGCCATGGGATGGCAGTCTGCAACAGAGGCTTCCAGCTATACCCACGCGATTTTAACAGCATTGGCCAAAGAGTATGATTTTGACCTGGACACGCCGTTTCAGGATTATCCGGATAAAATCAAAGACATTTTGATCCATGGCACCAATGGCCATGAAGTTAAGGTACATTATAAGGGCCAGAGAGGCGTAGGCGTTTATGATGTAGCCTTTGAAGGACTGATCAAAAACATGGAGCGCCGTTACCGGGAGACCGGGTCTGAAACTTTAAAGCAGGAGTATGAGAATTTTATGACCATTACTCCCTGTAAGGAGTGCGGCGGCCGGAGACTGAAAAAAGAGGCCCTGGCGGTAACGGTGTGTGATAAAAATATTTCCCAGCTGACAGATATGTCCATGCTGGAGCTGTCAGAGTTTATGACTCATATGGAGCTGACCCATCAGCAGCACCTGATCGGTGATCAGATCATTAAGGAGATCCGGGCAAGAGTCGGCTTCCTTATTGATGTTGGCCTGGATTATCTTATGCTGTCCAGGGCCACAGCTACTTTGTCCGGCGGCGAGGCCCAGCGTATCCGTCTGGCTACACAGATCGGCTCCGGCCTGGTGGGCGTGGCTTATATCCTGGACGAGCCAAGTATCGGACTGCACCAAAAGGATAATGACAAGCTTTTAAAAACTCTGAAAAATCTTCGGGATCTGGGAAATACCCTGATTGTCGTGGAGCATGACGAGGATACCATGCTGGAAGCGGATTATATTGTGGATATTGGACCGGGGGCCGGAGAGCACGGCGGTTATGTGGTGGCCCAGGGAACCGCTCAGGAGATCATGGCCAATGAAGCGTCCATTACAGGCGCTTATTTAAGCGGCAGGATCCGGATCCCTGTGCCGGAGACACGGAGAAAGCCGGCAGGATGGCTGACCGTGCGGGGCGCTCAGGAAAATAATCTTAAAAATATTGATGTAAAGTTTCCTCTGGGCGTATTTACATGTGTGACCGGAGTTTCCGGCTCAGGAAAAAGCTCCCTGGTCAATGAGATCTTATATAAGCGCCTGGCCCGGGATCTGAACCATTCCAGAACCGCCCGGCCGGGTAAGCACCGGGGGATCGAGGGCCTGGATCAGCTGGACAAGGTGATTGATATTGACCAGTCGCCGATCGGACGGACGCCAAGATCGAATCCGGCGACCTATACGGGAGTTTTTGATATGATCCGGGATCTTTTTGCAGCAACCACGGACGCGAAGGAGCGGGGCTATAAGAAGGGCCGTTTCAGCTTTAATGTGAAGGGCGGACGCTGCGAGGCCTGCGCCGGCGACGGTATTATTAAGATTGAGATGCATTTCCTGTCTGATGTGTATGTTCCCTGTGAAGTATGCCACGGAAAGCGTTATAACCGGGAAACTCTGGAGGTTAAGTATAAGGGTAAGAGCATTTACGATGTGCTGGATATGACGGTGGAGGAAGCGCTGGCGTTTTTTGAAAATGTTCCATCCATCCGCCGCAAGCTGGAAACCTTAAATGATGTGGGTCTGTCTTATATTAAGCTTGGGCAGCCGTCCACCCAGCTGTCCGGAGGCGAGGCCCAGCGGGTGAAGCTGGCCACAGAGCTGAGCCGGCGCAGCACGGGAAGGACCGTATATATTTTAGACGAGCCCACCACAGGGCTTCATTTTGCCGATGTGCATAAGCTTATTGAGATCCTGCACCGTCTGACAGAAGGCGGAAACACGGTGATCGTTATTGAGCATAATCTGGATGTGATCAAAACGGCAGATTATATTATTGATATTGGGCCGAACGGCGGTGACCGGGGAGGTACTGTAATCGCCAAGGGGACGCCGGAGCAGGTGGCCCAGGTGCCTGAATCATATACAGGGGCTTATATTAAAAAGTATTTGGAGAAGGCGAAGGAAAATGAAAGAAAACAGATATGATGACCAGGAATTTTTTGATAAGTACAGTCAGATGAACCGCTCCATCCAGGGACTTCAGGGCGCAGGCGAGTGGTCGGAGCTGGAAAAGCTCCTGCCGGATTTTAAGGACCGTCAGGTGCTGGATCTGGGCTGCGGCTACGGATGGCACTGTATGTATGCGGCCAGCCATCAGGCGGCCCATGTTCTTGGCACGGATATTTCAGAAAAGATGCTGGCTGCGGCAAAGGCGAAAAACAGCCATCCGGTCATTACTTACCGTCAGGAGGCTATGGAAGATCTGGAGTTTCCCGGGGAAAGCTTTGATGTGGTGTTAAGCTCCCTTGCATTTCACTATGTGAAGGATTTTCCGGCAATGTGCGAAAAAATATGGCAGTGGCTGAAGCCTGGCGGACCCTTTGTTTTTTGTGTGGAGCATCCGGTATTTACCGCTTATGGCAGCCAGGACTGGTTTTATGATGACCAGGGCAATATCCGGCATTTCCCTGTGGACAATTATTATTATGAGGGGAAGCGGGATGCCATCTTCCTGGGAGAGCATGTGACAAAGTATCACAGGACATTGACCACTTATTTGAATACACTGCTGGGTCTGGGCTTTACCCTGACCCATGTGGTCGAGCCGATGCCGCCGGAAAATATGATGGATCTGCCCGGGATGAAGGATGAGATGCGCAGGCCCATGATGCTTCTTGTTTCATGTATTAAGGCTTAAGGCCGGGACACTGGCAGGACAGGGGCAGATCATCTTATGGATGGAACGGCAGGCGGCATTGGTGCAGGCGCCGGATTTGCAGAAAGTATAATCTGTACAAGGCGCTTCCTGCTATGTTATACTGAATATGATATGAATGAGGATTGCGGGAGCATGAGGTGCGGAGCAATCCGTGTCTTATGCCCGTTTGCCGGGCAACTCATTAGAATGGCAGGAGGACCAATATATGAAAAATTTTATTATAACGACAGACGGCTGCAGTGATTTGACAAAGGATTATGTTCAGGAGCATCATATACGGGTGCTTCCTCTGTACTATAATCTGGATGGACAGCTTTATGGCGGTGATGATATACTGCCGCCGGAAGAATTTTATGCAAAGATGCGGGAGGGCAAGATGCCCACCACTATGGCAGTAAACCCGGAGGTTGCGGAAAAGGCCTTTCGGGAGCTGATCGGAGAAGGCTATGATATTCTCCACATTGCTTTTTCCTCTGCTTTAAGCGGCAGCTACAACGTGACGGCTATGGTGGGCCGGCAGCTTTGTGAGGAAATTCCCGATGCCAGGATCATTGTGATCGATTCTTTGAGCGCTTCTCTGGGCCAGGGGCTGTTAGTCCATAAAGCCAATGAAATGAGAGAACAGGGGGCATCCCTGGAGGAAACAGCAAAGTGGGTAGAGGATCACAAGCTGAATATGTGCCATCAGTTTACTGTGGATAATCTGTTTCATCTGTTCCGGGGCGGCCGGGTTTCCAGGACAGCGGCTGTGCTGGGTACCCTGATCCAGGTAAAGCCGGTCCTTCATGTGGACGACGAAGGACGGCTGGTGCCGGTGAGTAAAGTCCGGGGACGGAAAAAGTCACTGAATGCATTAGTGGATAATATGGAGCAGACCATTGGAAGCTATCGGGGTAAAAATGACATTGTTTTTATCAGCCACGGTGATTGCATTGATGATGCCAGATATGTGGCAGATTGTGTTAAAGCCCGCTTTGGCATCGATCAGTTCCTTATAGAGATGGTAAATCCAGTGATCGGGGCGCATTCGGGGCCTGGAACAGTGGCGCTGTTTTATTTGGGGGATAAGCGCTGATATTGGGGATAAGGCGGATATAAATAAGCCCGTCCTGCCGGGACATGATCCGGCAAGGCGGGCTTTTAGTCAAAGTATGTATGGGAAAAGGGATCAAAAAATTTCTAAATAGCAGCGCAGGGACTGTTTGAAATATTGTTTGGCTTTGTCCGGAAGCTGCTGGATCAAAAAGTACAGCTCGTCGTCAATGGAAGGGAGATCTTCTGCGTCCGGGTCTGCTGCGGAAGGGTCAAGGACATGGAGCGCATTTGCATCTGTCAGGGAGACAGAATCTTCGGATACCGGATAATCCCGGGGTGTCTGGTCAAAGAAATCTGCAGCAGGGACGTTTAAGACCTGGGCAATGCGTATAAGCTTTGCAACGCTGACCATGGTGCGTCCTGTTTCCAGACGGCTGATGACACTTAATGACACATCGATTTTTTCTGCAAGTTTTTCCTGAGTAAATCCCGCTTTGATCCGGGCATTTTTAATATTTGATCCGATGAAGTTATCCATAGCTTCCCTTCCCCCTTTTGGTACAGTGTACCAGTTAAATTTTATATTGTGAAATAACTAAAATGCCTATAACTAAAATGCTGTACAGACAACTGCTCGGCTGAACAGAACAACAGCCCGGCCAGCTGAACTGCTGCGCTCCATGGCTGAATAGTTATGTGTTTTATGTTCCAGTATCTTGACAATATATATGAAAAAAAGCTATAATTAATGAGTTTGACATGAACAGGAGGTTATTTCGTGGCTGATTTTAAGAAGGAGATCGAACGCCGCAGAACCTTTGCCATCATTTCCCACCCTGATGCCGGTAAGACGACGTTGACGGAAAAGTTTCTTCTTTATGGCGGTGCGATCAATCTGGCCGGATCGGTAAAGGGAAAGAAAACGGCAAAGCACGCGGTTTCCGACTGGATGGAAATTGAAAAAGAGAGAGGTATTTCTGTAACCTCGTCCGTTATGCAGTTTAATTATGACGGATATTGTATTAATATTCTGGATACTCCGGGACATCAGGATTTCTCAGAGGATACTTACCGTACCCTTATGGCGGCAGATTCTGCGGTCATGGTCATTGATGCGTCCAAAGGTGTGGAGGCCCAGACGATTAAGCTGTTTAAGGTATGCTTATTAAGGAATATTCCTATTTTTACATTTATAAATAAAATGGACCGTGAGGCCAGAGATCCCTTTGATCTTATGGATGAGATCGAGTCTGTGCTGGGTATTAAGACCTGCCCCATGAACTGGCCCATTGGAAACGGAAAGGATTTCCGGGGCGTTTATGACCGCAGGACCCGGCATATGCATGCATTTACCGCATTTGCCAACGGACAGAAGGCGGTGGATGACACGGATCTGACGCTGGATTCTCCGGAGATCACCGGCGTGATCGGTGATGAGCTGTACGAGAAGCTTTTAGAGGATGTGGAGCTTTTAGACGGCGCCAGCAATGAGTTTAATATTAAGGAAGTGACCGAAGGAAAGCTGTCGCCGGTATTTTTCGGCTCTGCGTTGACGAATTTCGGTATTGAGCTATTTTTAAATTACTTCCTTGAAATGACATCTCCCCCATTGCCAAGAGTTTCTGATGAAGGCGTGATCGATTCCTTTGATCCGGATTTTTCCGCCTTTGTATTTAAGATCCAGGCCAATATGAACAAGGCCCACAGAGACCGTATTGCCTTTATGCGTATTTGTTCCGGAAAGTTTGACGCAGGCATGGAGGTTTACCATGTCCAGGGCAATAAAAAGCAGAAGCTTCTTCAGCCCCAGCAGCTGATGGCATCTGAGCGTAAGGTCGTTTCCGAGGCTTATGCCGGAGACATTATCGGTGTTTTTGATCCGGGTATTTTCTCCATTGGAGACACTTTATGTGTTCCCGGAAAGAAATTTAGGTATGAAGGTATCCCTACATTCGCGCCGGAGCATTTTGCAAAGGTCCGTCAGGTGGATACCATGAAGCGTAAGCAGTTTATTAAAGGTATTTCTCAGATTGCTCAGGAAGGCGCCATCCAGATTTTCCAGGAGTATAATACGGGTATGGAAGAAATCATCGTGGGCGTTGTGGGCGTGCTCCAGTTTGATGTGCTGAAGCACCGTCTCCAGTCTGAGTATGGGGTAGAGATCCGCATGGATATGATGCCTCATGAGTATATCCGCTGGATCGCCAATAAGGACGAGGTGGATGTATCTAAGATCATTGGTACGTCAGATATGAAGCGTATTAAGGATCTGAAAGGAAATCCGCTGCTGCTGTTTATTCATGAATGGGCAGTTAATACAGTGCTGGATAAAAATAAAGGCCTTCAGCTGACAGAGTTCGGCCGTTGGTAATCATCAATTTATAGAAATTTCCAAGAAGCCCGCGGCTGATATGCCGGCGAGCTTCTTGTGTTTATAATGATAATATAGTTTTTAAAAACTAATAATAAAGCAGCAGTATGTTTACACGTAGTATACACTCACATAAGGAGCCCCCTTCGGGGATACCTGAATGGGCAGAAGTCGTGCCCGGGAAAAGGAGGAAAATATGAGTAAGGTTGCAGTGATCACGGACAGTAACAGCGGTATTACGCAAAGCCAGGCAAAGAAGCTGGGGATTCGGGTTCTTCCCATGCCATTTAATATTGGTGAAAAAACCTATTTTGAGGATATTGACCTGACCCAGGAGCAGTTTTATGAAATGCTTGGGGATGGAACGGATATTGCCACTTCCCAGCCTTCGCCGGAAAAGGTTCTGGATTTGTGGGATGAGCTGCTGAAGGATTATGATGAGATCGTTCATATTCCTATGTCCAGCGGTTTGTCCGGAACCTGCGACACAGCAAAAATGCTGGCGGCAGATTATGAGGACAGGGTATGGGTCGTGGATAATCATCGTATTTCCGTAACTCAGCGCCAGAGTACACTGGATGCTATTGCCCTGGCGAAAAAGGGATACAGCGGAAAAGAAATTCACGATATTTTAATGCGGGACCGTATGGAATCCAGTATTTATATTATGGTGGATACGCTTAAGTATTTAAAGAAGGGCGGCCGGATCACCCCTGCGGCTGCGGCTTTAGGTACGCTGCTCCGGTTAAAGCCGGTGCTTCAGATCCAGGGAAAGAAGCTGGATGCTTTTGCTAAGGCCAGAACTGTAAAGCAGGCCCGCACCATTATGATCGATGCCATGAAAAAGGATCTGACGGAGCGTATTGGAAATTCGCCTAAGGGAGAAAAGGTGTATTTGGAGATCGCCCATACACAGAACCAGGAACTGGCAGAGGAATTTCGTGAAGAAATCCGGAAAGATTTTCCCGATCATGATATTTATATTGCGCCCCTGTCCTTAAGCGTGGCCTGCCACATCGGGCCCGGGGCCCTGGCCATTGCCTGCTCAAGGATGATCCCGGAGCTGGAGAAATAAAAAACTCTTGACAAATGATTCCATTTCATGTTAGAATAATCTACTGCAATTAGCATGGGGAGCCAGGCCATTTCGCCGGAACCCTCTGTTGTTAAACTGCACAAAAGGAACTCGCACACAACGATTTAAGGGGTGAAAAACGTCTAATGAATAGCAAACGAATTAAACCAGTTAAAGCCGGAAAAGGCATCCGCATGAGCTATTCTCATCGAAAAGAAGTTCTTGATATGCCCAACCTTATTGAGGTACAAAAGGATTCCTATAATTGGTTTCTGGAAAAGGGTCTCAAGGAAGTTTTCGATGATATATCTCCAATCGCTGACTACAGCGGTCATTTAAGTCTTGAGTTTACAGACTTCACATTATGTGAAGATGATGTTAAGTATAGCATTGAAGAATGCAAAGAGCGTGATGCAACGTATGCTGCTCCGCTGAAAGTAAAAGTCCGCCTTATTAATAAGGAAACGGATGAAATTAATGAACATGAGATCTTCATGGGCGATCTGCCCATTATGACAGAGACCGGTACCTTCGTGATCAACGGTGCTGAGCGTGTTATCGTCAGCCAGCTGGTACGTTCTCCCGGTATCTACTATGGCATTGGCCATGATAAGATCGGTAAGCGTCTGTTTTCCTGTACCGTGATCCCAAACCGTGGTGCATGGCTGGAATATGAAACAGATTCCAACGATGTGTTCTATGTGCGTGTGGACCGTACACGTAAGGTGCCTATTACTGTACTCATCCGTTCTCTGGGCATTGGCACAAACCAGGAGATCATCGATCTGTTCGGTGAGGAGCCTAAGATCCTTGCCAGCATGACAAAGGATACATCCGACAACTATCATGACGGCCTTCTGGAATTATATAAGAAGATCCGTCCCGGTGAGCCTTTATCTGTAGAAAGCGCGGAAAGCCTTATTAATGCCATGTTCTTCGATCCCAGAAGATATGACCTGGCAAAGGTAGGCCGCTATAAGTTTAATAAGAAACTGGCTTTAAAATACCGTATTAAAAACTTTACCCTGGCTGAGGATGTGGTTGATACCTCTACAGGAGAGATCCTGGCTGAGGCCGGTACTGTGATCACAGAGGAACTGGCGGTTGCCATCCAGAACGCAGCCATCCCGGCAGTGTTTGTTACGAACGAGGAAGGCCGTAAGGTTAAGGTATTGTCCAATATGGCCGTAGACCTTTCCGCTTACGTGGATGTAGATCCGAGAGAGTTAGGCGTTACGGAACTGGTTTATTACCCTGTGCTTAAATCCATTTTGGACGAGTTTGATGATATAGAAGATATTAAGAGAGCAATTAAGAAAAATGTTCATGAGCTTGTGCCTATGCATATTACAAAGGAAGATATTTTTGCTTCCATTAACTACAATATGCATCTGGAATATGGCGTAGGAACCTCTGATGATATTGACCACTTAGGAAACCGCCGTATCCGTGCCGTAGGCGAGCTGCTCCAGAACCAGTACCGCATCGGTCTGTCAAGAATGGAGCGTGTTGTTCGCGAGCGTATGACGACTCAGGATCTGGAGGGTATTTCTCCGCAATCCCTGATCAACATTAAGCCGGTCACAGCAGCTGTGAAGGAATTCTTCGGAAGCTCCCAGCTGTCTCAGTTCATGGACCAGAACAACCCTCTGTCCGAGCTGACCCATAAGCGCCGTCTTTCCGCATTGGGCCCCGGCGGTCTGTCCCGTGACCGTGCCGGTTTCGAGGTGCGTGACGTTCACTATACCCATTATGGACGTATGTGCCCCATTGAGACCCCTGAAGGTCCCAACATCGGTCTGATCAACTCACTGGCATGCTATGCCCGGATCAACGAGTACGGTTTTGTAGAAGCGCCTTACCGTAAGGTGGATAAGACCGACCGTATGAACCCGAGAGTTACCGATGAAGTTGTTTACCTTACAGCAGATGAAGAAGATAATTATATCGTGGCTCAGGCGAATGCGCCTCTGGATGAAGAAGGCCACTTTATGGAACACAATGTATCCGGCCGTTACCGCGAGGAGACTTCCCAGTTTGCCCGTTCCAGGATCGACCTGATGGACGTATCGCCTAAGATGGTATTCTCTGTGGCTACATCCATGATCCCGTTCCTGGAAAACGACGATGCCAACCGTGCCCTCATGGGATCCAACATGCAGCGTCAGGCCGTGCCTTTGATGCTCACGGATTCTTCCATTGTTGGTACAGGTATGGAAGGCAAAGCAGCAGTAGACTCCGGCGTATGCGTGATCGCAAAGCGCTCCGGTGTGGTTGAAAAGTCCTCTGCCAGCGAGATCATCGTTAAGACGGATGACGGAGACAGAGACCGCTATAAGCTGCTGAAATTTATCGGAAGCAACCAGGGTGCCTGCTACAACCAGCGCCCCATTGTTTATAAAAATGACCGTGTCCTTGCAGGGGACGTTCTTGCAGACGGTCCGTCCACCTATAATGGTGAGCTTGCTCTTGGTAAGAACCCTCTCATCGGTTTCATGACCTGGGAAGGTTACAACTACGAGGATGCCGTACTCTTAAGCGAACGTCTTGTTCAGGAGGATGTGTACACATCCATCCATATTGCCGAGTATGAGGCAGAAGCCAGAGATACAAAGCTGGGACCGGAAGAAATCACAAGAGACGTTCCGGGTGTCGGCGACGACGCATTAAAGAACCTGGATGAGCGGGGAATCATCCGTGTAGGCGCCGAAGTGCGTGCCGGAGATATTCTTGTAGGTAAGGTTACACCGAAGGGTGAAACTGAGCTTACGGCAGAAGAACGTCTCCTTCGGGCTATCTTTGGTGAGAAGGCCCGTGAAGTCCGTGACACATCCTTAAAGGTGCCTCACGGCGAATATGGTATCATCCTGGATGCCAAAGTGTTTACAAGAGAAAATGGCGACGAGCTGTCTCCTGGCGTTAATGAATGTGTCCGCGTTTATATTGCTCAGAAACGTAAGATTTCTGTTGGTGATAAGATGGCCGGCCGTCATGGTAACAAGGGTGTTGTTTCCCGCGTACTTCCTGTAGAAGACATGCCGTTCCTGCCCAACGGACGTCCTCTGGATATCGTCCTTAACCCTCTGGGTGTGCCTTCCCGTATGAATATCGGACAGGTGCTTGAGGTTCATCTGGGTCTTGCTGCCAAAGCTCTTGGCTTTAAGATCGAGACTCCGGTCTTTGACGGAGCCAACGAGGAAGATATTATGGATACTCTGGAAATGGCCAATGACTATGTAAACACTTCCTGGGAAGAATTTACTGAAAAATGGAAAGATAATCTGGACCCGGGTGTTTATGATTATCTGGATAAAAATAAAGCTCACAGAGAAGAATGGAGAGGCGTGCCTATCAGCCGCACCGGTAAGATCACCCTTCGCGACGGCCGTACCGGCGAGGAATTTGACAGCCCGGTAACGGTAGGCTATATGCATTATCTTAAGCTCCACCATCTGGTTGATGATAAGATCCATGCACGTTCCACAGGTCCGTACTCTCTTGTAACACAGCAGCCTCTTGGCGGAAAGGCCCAGTTCGGCGGGCAGCGTTTCGGTGAGATGGAGGTTTGGGCGCTGGAAGCATACGGCGCATCCTATACCCTTCAGGAGATCCTGACCTTCAAGTCCGATGATGTGACCGGCCGTGTGAAAACCTATGAAGCCATCATTAAGGGCGAGAATGTCAGCGAGCCTGGTATTCCCGAATCCTTTAAGGTATTGCTTAAAGAGCTTCAGGCTCTGGCTCTGGATGTCCGTGTGCTGCGGGATGACCAGACCGAGGTTGAAATCGGCGAAACCATCGATTATGGCGATGAGGATATTGCAAGTATCATGAATGGAAGCCATGATTTCGAGTATGATAATGATTCCATGGGCGATTATGGCTATAAAGAGCAGGAGCTTGACGACAATAATGAGCTGATCGATGTGGAAGAATCTGATGATGATTTCGACGACTATTTCGACAGCAGCAGTGATTCCGATTTAGATGACTAAAGAAGGGAGTGCCATATATGCCTGAAACAAAAACCAATGAAACCACATACCAGCCGATGACATTTGATGCCATCAAGATTGGTCTGGCTTCACCTGAAAAGATTAGACAGTGGTCTCACGGCGAAGTTAAAAAGCCGGAAACCATTAATTACAGAACATTAAAGCCGGAAAAAGACGGTCTGTTCTGTGAGCGGATCTTCGGGCCCAGCAAAGACTGGGAGTGCCACTGCGGCAAGTACAAAAAGATCCGTTATAAAGGCGTAGTTTGTGACCGCTGCGGCGTTGAGGTCACAAAATCCAGTGTGCGCCGTGAACGTATGGGACATATTGAATTGGCAGCTCCGGTATCCCATATCTGGTATTTTAAAGGAATCCCAAGCCGTCTTGGCCTGATCCTGGATATGTCTCCCAGAAATCTGGAGAAAGTCCTGTATTTTGCTTCTTATGTTGTACTTGATAAGGGCGAAACGGACCTTCAGGAAAAGCAGGTGCTTTCTGAAAAAGAATATCAGGAAGCTTACGACAAATACGGCAACAGTTTTCGTGCCGGCATGGGCGCTGAGTCTATCCAGGAGCTGTTAAAACGTATTGACCTGGATAAAGATGCGGAAACTCTTAAAAGAGAGTTAAAGGATGCTTCCGGCCAGAAGCGTGCCCGCATCATTAAGCGTCTGGAAGTTGTAGAAGCTTTCAGAAGCTCCGGAAACCGTCCGGAGTGGATGATCCTGGATGTGATCCCGGTCATTCCTCCCGACATCCGTCCGATGGTACAGTTAGACGGCGGACGTTTTGCAACGTCTGACTTAAATGACCTGTACCGCAGGATCATTAACAGAAATAACCGTTTAAAGAGACTGTTAGAGCTTGGCGCTCCGGATATTATCGTGCGCAACGAAAAGCGTATGCTTCAGGAAGCTGTGGACGCCCTTATTGATAACGGCCGCCGCGGCCGTCCTGTAACAGGACCTGGCAACAGAGCCTTAAAGTCTCTGTCCGATATGCTTAAAGGTAAGCAGGGACGTTTCCGTCAGAACCTTTTAGGTAAGCGTGTTGACTATTCCGGACGTTCCGTTATCGTTGTAGGTCCCGAGTTAAAGATCTACCAGTGCGGTCTGCCTAAGGAAATGGCCATTGAGCTGTTTAAGCCTTTTGTTATGCGTCAGCTTGTTGCTCAGGGTCTGGCCCATAACATTAAGTCCGCTAAGAAGATGGTAGAACGCCTTCAGCCGGAAGTATGGGATGTATTAGAGGATGTTATTAAAGAACATCCGGTAATGCTTAACCGTGCCCCGACGCTCCACCGTCTCGGTATCCAGGCTTTCGAGCCGATCCTTGTAGAAGGTAAGGCGATTAAGCTCCATCCTCTGGTTTGTACTGCGTTCAACGCGGACTTTGACGGTGACCAGATGGCTGTCCATGTACCGTTATTTGTGGAAGCACAGGCAGAGTGCCGTTTCCTGCTCCTGTCTCCAAACAACTTGTTAAAGCCGTCTGACGGCGGTCCTGTGGCTGTTCCTTCTCAGGATATGGTCCTTGGTATTTACTACCTGACCCTGGATAAGCCGGGCGACATTGGCGAAGGCAAGTTCTTCAAGAGCATGAATGAAGCTATTTTAGCTTACGAAAATAAATACATTACCCTCCACTCCAAGATCAAGGTGCGCCGTGAAGGCATGATCAATGGAGAGCATGTGGTAAGAACCATTGAGACCACCCTGGGACGTCTCCTCTTTAATGAGATCATTCCTCAGGATCTGGGCTTTGTAGACCGGAGCAATCCGGACAACTATTTCCTGCCGGAGGTTGATTTCCTTGTTGGCAAGAAACAGTTAAAGAAGATCATTGACAAGCTGATCAATAATCATGGTGCAACAAAGACTGCAGAAGTGCTGGATGATATTAAGTCCATCGGTTATAAGTATTCCACCATCGGCGCCCTGACCGTATCCATTTCCGATATGACAGTGCCTAAGGAGAAAAAGGATTACCTGGCTGAGGCTGAAAAGACCATCGAAGCGATCACAAAGAACTTCCGCCGTGGTCTTGTAACTGAGGAAGAACGTTATAAGGCTGTTATCGAAGCATGGAAGAATGCCGATGATAAGATCACAAACGCCCTGCTGACAGGTCTTGATAAATACAACAACATCTTCATGATGGCGGACTCCGGTGCCCGTGGTTCTAACCAGCAGATCAAACAGCTGGCCGGTATGCGTGGTCTTATGGCCGATACATCCGGACGTACCATCGAGCTGCCTATCAAGTCCAACTTCCGTGAAGGTCTTGACGTACTGGAATACTTTATTTCCGCCCATGGCGCCCGTAAAGGTCTTTCCGATACCGCGCTGCGTACCGCTGACTCCGGTTACCTTACCCGCCGTCTCGTAGACGTTTCTCAGGATCTTATTGTCCGTGAAACGGATTGCTGCGAGGAAGGCAGAGAGATCCCGGGTATGTGGATCGAGGCGTTTACCGACGGCCGTGAAATGATCGAAAGCCTTGAGGACCGTATGACAGGACGTTATGCGGCTCAGGATATTGTTCATCCGGAAACCGGCGAAGTGATCGTAAAGGCCAACCATATGATCACACCGAAGCGTGCCGCTAAAGTTGTGGCTGCAGGCATTGACCGGGTGAAGATCCGTACTGTGCTGTCCTGTAAGTCCCATATTGGTGTGTGTGCCAAGTGCTACGGCGCTAACATGGCTACCGGCCAGGCTGTACAGGTAGGCGAGGCTGTTGGTATTATTGCGGCTCAGTCCATTGGTGAGCCTGGTACACAGCTGACCATGCGTACCTTCCACAGCGGCGGTGTTGCCGGCGATGATATTACCCAGGGTCTTCCCCGTGTCGAGGAGCTTTTCGAGGCACGTAAGCCGAAGGGTCTTGCCATTATCGCTGAGTTTGCCGGTGTGGCAACCATTAAAGATACAAAGAAGAAACGTGAAGTTATCGTAACCAATGACGAGACCGGAGAATCCAAGGCATACCTTATTCCTTACGGTTCCCGTATCAAAGCCATTGACGGACAGCACCTTGAGGCCGGCGATGAGCTGACTGAAGGTAGCATTAATCCTCACGACCTGTTAAAGATCAAGGGCGTGCGTGCTGTTCAGGATTATATGATCCGCGAGGTTCAGCGTGTATACCGTCTCCAGGGCGTTGAGATCAACGATAAGCACGTTGAGGTGATCGTACGTCAGATGCTGAAGAAGATCCGTATTGAAAACAGCGGAGATACGGATTATCTTCCGGGCACACTGGTGGATGTCCTTGACTTTGAGGAGATCAACGAAAACCTTGTGGATGCCGGCAAGAAGCCTGCTGAGGGTACTCAGGTAATGCTGGGTATTACAAAGGCATCTCTGGCTACAAACTCCTTCCTGTCTGCCGCTTCCTTCCAGGAGACTACAAAAGTCCTGACAGAAGCTGCCATTAAGGGCAAGGTTGACCCGCTGATCGGTCTTAAGGAGAACGTGCTGATTGGTAAGCTGATTCCTGCCGGTACCGGTATGAAGCGCTACCGCAGCGTGAAGCTGGATACAGACGAAGCTTTTGCAGCTGAAATGGAAAAGAAGCGTCTGGAAGAAGAAGCTCTGATGCGTGCTGTGGAAGAACAGAAGGCTGCCGAGAAGGCAGAACGGGCTCAGAAAGCAGCAGAAAAAGCTGCCCAGGAAGCTGCGGCTCAGGCTGCTGAGGACGGAGAGGAGCTTTCGGATGAAGAAGTATCCGGGGATGAAAATATTTTAGATCCAATGGATATGGATACAGAGGAAATCCTGTCTGAAGATGCAGATTCCCAGGATGACGCTGAAGATAACGACACTGAGGAATAAATAAGCTCCGCCGGGCGTATGTTTTTGACAGAACCTGCGGTGAATGATAAGTGAAAAAATACTCCCTTCCATTTATAATATGGTGATAACAGGGGCAAATCGATATACTTTTTCATGGCTTCATGAAAAAGTATATCGGCTTGGCCCGCAAAACACCGTATCGGAAGGGAGTATTTTTTTTATGAGAGATTGGATCGTGGGACAAGGTGTGGTTGTCTATGTTTTTGCCGGATGTCTGTTTGCAGGTCTTGTGTCGGCGTTTATAGCCAATCACGGATATAAAAAATATATCCGTGAATCGGAGATCATGGGCAGTACCCAAAACCGGCTGCTTAAGTACATAAAACTGAAATTCGGCAGTTATTATAAGCTGAACATGCGTCCTCAGGACAGCCGGGCGCTGACCAGGCATTACCTGTATAAATGCCGGGTGGGCTTTTTTAATGTTATGACATGGATCAAAATATCTAAATTTGCCGCCGGTGTTATGGCGGCAGCGGCGCTGGTGGATCTTATATGGCTGCTGGATCAGGGGAGAAGCCCGGAAGATATGATGTCCATGATCTGCTGCTGCCTTGTGGGTCTGGGACTTTTATATATGCAGCACCGGATTTACGATTTTCCCGAAAAACGGAACATGCTTGAATGGTATCTGATGGATTATTTAGAAAATTTTCTGAAAAATAAGATCGAATCTGCCCCAGGCAATACTGCAGCGGCCCGGGATGGGGCCGGAAGCAGAACCCCTGAAAAACAGCCTGTATTTGGAGAGGGGCAGGAGCCTGCGGCCGCGGCAGCCAGAGCGCCTAAAACAGGGCCTGATCCTGTGATCCGGCAGGAAAGCCGGGAGGAGGACGATGATCTGGATGCAAGGATCGTATCGGATATATTAAAAGAATTTTTATAATTGCTCCCAACTGTTTGAACCGTTGAGAAAAATTTACTAAATTTCATTTACAATTATTTGTCTATTTGCTATTATTAAATTGTAGCCGTTAGACGCGATGCGGCGGACGGCGTGTACCCTATGGGTACAGGCAACCCGGCAGGTCAGTTTTTACAACTGAATATATTTATTAAATGAAGAATGAGTCCCGGCAGCGGGACAACTTCATGGCCAAAACGATACGGCCGATTAAGGAGGTAATAGTAAAATGGCAAACAAAGTGACGTTTGATTATTCTAAGGCCAAAGTATTTATCAGCGATAATGAAGTGAAGCTGATGAGCAAGCTGGCGGAAGATGCGAAGGATGTCCTTGTGAATAAAACATGTGCAGGAAACGATTTCCTGGGTTGGATCGATCTTCCTGTCGATTACGATAAAGAGGAGTTCGCCCGTATTAAAAAAGCTGCTGAAAAGATCCAGAGCGATTCTGATGTGCTTTTGGTAATCGGTATTGGCGGATCCTATCTGGGCGCCCGTGCAGCCATCGAATTTTTACAGCATAATTTTTATAATATGCTTCCAAAGGAAGTGCGCAAAACTCCGGAGATCTACTTCTGCGGCAACAATCTGAGCAGCACTTACATTGCTAACCTGATGGAGCTGGTAGGCGACAGAGATTTCTCTATTAACATGATCTCTAAATCCGGTACGACCACAGAGCCTGCAGTGGCTTTCCGTGTATTTAAAGAGAAACTGGAAAAGAAATATGGCAAGGAAGAAGCTGCAAAGCGTATCTACTGCACCACAGATAAGGCCCGGGGCGCTCTGAAGCATCTGGCTGATGAAGAAGGCTATGAGACCTTTGTTGTGCCTGATGATGTTGGCGGCCGTTTCTCCGTTCTTACAGCTGTAGGCCTCCTGCCCATTGCTGTCAGCGGCGCAGATATTGACAAGCTTATGGAAGGTGCAGCCAGCGCCAGAGAGCGCTGCCTGAACAATGCTTTTGAAGAAAATGATGCTATGCAGTATGCAGCTATCCGCAATATCCTTCTGAGAAAGGGTAAATCTGTAGAGATCACAGCAAGCTATGAACCTTCCCTTCAGTATATTGGTGAGTGGTGGAAACAGCTTTACGGCGAAAGCGAAGGCAAGGATCAGAGAGGTATCTTCCCTGCTTCCGTAACACTGACTGCAGATCTTCACTCCATGGGACAGTTTATCCAGGACGGTTCCAGAATTATGTTTGAAACGGTTTTAAATGTTGAAAAACCAAAGTGCGATATTATTATCAATGAAGAACCCGTAGATCTGGACGGCCTGAATTATCTTGCCGGAAAAGATGTGGACTTTATTAATAAGAGCGCTATGAACGGAACCATTTTAGCTCATACAGACGGAAATGTTCCAAACCTTATGTTCACGATTCCGGAACAGAACGAATTTTATCTGGGCGAGCTTTTCTACATTTATGAATTTGCCTGCGGTGTCAGCGGCAATATCCTTGGCGTGAATCCTTTCGATCAGCCGGGTGTGGAAAGCTATAAGAAGAACATGTTTGCTCTCCTTGGAAAGCCTGGCTATGAAGCGATGACTCAGGAGCTTTTAGAGCGCTTAAAATAATCAGCGGCCCGGACAATGGGCGCAAGACGCGGATTGCTTTGCAGTTCGTGTACTGAAATTGTAAAAAAGGGCAGCCCCGGAAGGCAGGAATGCTTTCTGGGCTGCCCTTTTGCCGCCTTGCCGCCAGTGGGGCAGGTCTGTATTTTAGTGTTTTTTGGCCGGCTGCTTTTTGGCCGGCTTTTTCTTTTGGACTGCATAACCAAACTTTCCAAGGCGTTTTCCGGTGCCGTAATACTGGCCGTGGGAATACACCAGAGGTTTGGCTTTTTCCAGGTCAAAACGGCCTTTTTCATCCATATATTTTTCATCAGCATATACAGCTTCCACCCGTGCCATAAACATGTCATGGCTTCCTAATTCCAGGATCTTTTCCACACGGCATTCAATGCACACCGGGCTTTCATCAATCATGGGCGCATATTTTAAGGTGCCGAACACAGGTGTTAAGTGCAGTTCCTTAAATTTATCCATATCACGTCCGGAGCGCACACCGGCAAAATCCGCAGCCCGTGCCAGGGCTTCTGTGGTAAGGTTAATACAGTATTCTCCGGTTTCACAGATCATGTGATGGGAGTAACGGCTTTTTCGTATGGATACATAAACCATGGCCGGATCAGAACAGATCGTTCCGGTCCAGGCGGCGGTCATGACATTTATTTTTCCGGATTTATCTCCGCAGCTGACAAGAACTGCCGGCAGGGGATAAAGCATGTTTCCGGGCTTCCATTTTTGCTTTGGCATAATGATTTTCCTCTTTCTTTAAGACTGCTGAAGCTCCTCCATCAGCTTGGGGATCAGCTGTTTTTTGCGGGATACAACACCGGGCAGGTTGACGACTGCACCATCGGCCTCTTTGCCAAAGGCGTGCTGAGCGTTTTCCACAGCCCCCGGCCCGTAGCACAGCAGTTCTGTGGATTCTTCCAGGATATTGGTCAGCATAAAATAGATCATATCCACCTCATGATGAGCCTTGGCCAGTTCCATATAGTCGGTCATCCGCTGTTTAATATCGTTTAATTCATCCTGGTTCATAGAAGTAATCTGTCCTACGCCAAAGGTTATGGTCCCTGCGGTAAACTTCTTGAAATCCTGGTAAAAGATTTCTTCCGGGGATTTGTGCTTTAAGTCGCTGCCGGCATTAAACATATCTTTGGCATAGCTTTCCATATCAATTCCGGCAAGCTTTGCCAGGTCTGTAGCTGCCTGACGGTCTAAAGGCGTGCAGGTAGGGGATCTGAAAAGCAAAGTATCGGAAATGATCGCCGAACACATAAGCCCTGCGATCTCCGGAGGAATCTGGATCTGATTTTCCAGATACATGCGGTAAATGATCGTACTGGTACAGCCTACGGGCTGGTTTCTGAAATTTACCGGCTGCAGGGTTTCCACATGGCCCAGCTTATGGTGGTCAATGATCTCCAAAAGCTCCGCCTCGCTGATGCCATCAACCGCCTGGGACTTTTCGTTGTGGTCTACAAGGATCATTTTCTTTTTGTCCATGTCGATCAGGCTGTGGCGGGACAGCATGCCGATAAAGCGGTCTTTATTGTCCAGCACAGGGAAATCCCGGTGGCGCTGCCGCGACATGATGGGGTTAATGTCCTCCACAAAATCATCCAGGCGGAAGGTGATCAGGTTGTCCCGGACCATGAAATGGGAAATAGGGATACTTTGATTTAAAAGCCGGGCGGTAATAAATGTATCGTAGCCGGTTTTCATAATGGCGCAGCCCTTTTCTTCGGCCAGCTGCAAAATGGACGGGGAAACTTCCGCATCCATACAAATGATCAGGCAGGAGGCGTTCATTTCAATGGCGCACAGCTGGGATTCATACCGGTCGCCTAAGATCACAATGTCATCTTCGGCAATATAGTCCTCCATAAGATCCGGGTTGGCGGCTGCAATGAGCACCTTGCCCCGGGTGACGCAGTCCTGGGCATTGCCGACTAAGAGCTGGCCGTCAATGGTTTCCAGGATATTTTTATACGGGGTATTGGCCTCAGACAAGATCGTGCTGCCGTAAACCCCCATAAAGGATTTGGCAATGTCTCCAAGAGTGATCAGGCCTTCCAGGCGCTTTCTTTTATTAACGACCGGCAGGGTGGCCAGATGGCGCTCGGTTAAAATGCGCCAGGCATTTTTCAGGGAAAGGTCGGCAGAAACCGGATAGCTTTCATCTAAAATAGCGTCGCTGACCTGGCTGCGCACATCATTAATATAGGAAGGAACATCTGCATGGAAAGTGTTCAGCACAAAGGACGTTTCCGAACTGATCTGTCCGGCTCTACGGGCCATATAGCGGCGGGAACCGTTATATTTTTCTTCGATTTTATTTTTTAACCAGGCATAGGCAATGGCAGAGCAGATGGAGTCTGTATCCGGATTTTTATGCCCGATAACGTTAATATCTTTTTCGCGTGACTGCATAAGTTATTCCTCCTATTGCTGCAATGTGGCCATAAGCCTTGGGATCAGCTGCTTTTTCCGGGAAACCACGCCAGGCAGATATAAGGCGTTATCCTTGGCAGGTACCATAAAACTGGTTTCTGCCACTTCACGGGCCGTTTCGTCAGAGTAAAGCAGCTGGGTGGACTCGTTGATAATATTCGTCAGCATAAAGAAAACCATATCCACATCATGATTTTTCTTGGCCTTATGCATGTAGGGGATCATCCGTGCCTTGATCTCATCCAGTTCTTCCTGAGCCATGGATGTGATCTGGCCTACGCCGTAGGTCACTGTGCCGGCAGTAAAGCGTTTAAAATCCTGATAAAAGATTTCTTCTTCTGACTTTGAGTGGAGATTGCTTCCTGCGGCAAACATGGCCTGTGCCAGCTCCTCAGTCTGGATATGGGCGATCTGTGCCAGCGCCTGGGCGGCGTCTTTATCCTCCTGAGTACAGGTTGGGGAACGGAAAAGCAATGTATCGGAAATAATAGCGCCGCACAGGAGGCCGGCAATATTTTCCGGAATCTCAATACAATTTTCAATAAACATTTCGTAAATAATAGTAGCTGTGCAGCCTACCGGCTGATTGCGCACAGAAATAGGCTTCATAGTTTCCACAGTGCCAAGCTTGTGGTGGTCTACGATCTCAATCACCTCTGCGTCAAGAATACCATCCACGGCCTGATCCAGCTCATTATGATCCACAAGGATGATCTGCTTGGCCGGCATATTGATCAGTGAACGGCGGGAGATCATACCGGCGAACTTTTTCTTTGGCGTAAGGACGGGGAAGTCACGGTGGCGTTTTTGGAGCATGGTCCCTTTGATCTCAGCAATAAAATCCGTCGTCTTAAAGGTAACCAGATCGTCCTTTTTCATAAAATAGCTGATCGGGACGCTTTGGTTAATCAGACGGGCAACGGAATAAGTATCAAAATGGGTGCTGATAATGGCGCTGCCGTTTTGCTCGGCAATCTTTCGGATGGTGCGGGACACCGGAGAGCCTTCGCACACAATGAGCAGGGCGGCGTGTTCTTCAATGGCGCACAGCTGGGTTTCATACCGGTTGCCTAAGATGACCACATCGCCGGGTTCAATATGTTCCCGGATGCGTTCTGTGGTGGAGGTGGCGATGTTGACCCGGCCGCTTTGGACAATGCCTTTGGGATCGCCTGCGATCAGCTCTCCGTCCAGAGCATCCAGTATATTGCCATAGGGGGTGCTGGATTTTCCAAGGATCGTATTGTCATAGACGGACATGTAGGACCGGGCAATATCACCGATGGTAATGAGTCCTTTTAAGGTTTTATCTTTGTTAAGGACAGGCAGGGTGGCAATGTTGACCGTACGCATAATGGTCCATGCCTGCTTCAGGGAAATATTTTCTGAAACACCGTCCACTTTGCGCACATTAATGTCGCCGACCTGGACCCGTACATCGTTAATGTATACCGGGGATGGGGTGTGAAAACGTTTCAGCAGATATTCTGTTTCCGGATTAAGCTGGCCGGCCCGGCGGGCGGCATAAACGGTATTTGGCCGGCTTTCCTGGGCATAGGCAAAGGCATTGAGCCGGGGATCATTTTCACGGATATAGCTGGCGATCTGGTTTTTCAGATAAGCATAGCTGATAGCTGAACAGATCGAATCCGTATCCGGATTTTTATGGCCGAAAACATAAACATATTTTTTTTGTGTATCCATAAAATAAACTCCTGATCTTAATTATGCTTGTTAGTGTATCATATCTCTGTGTTTTTGGGAACCCGTATGGACTTTTGCGGGATCTGGCTGGCTCTGACAATGGACTGATCGCCGAATTTCTGGCGTATATGATCCAGGGCCTGATCCAGTTTTTTCTGTTTTTCATTGTTCTGATTATCAAATATGCTCATTTGGAGCATAGTATCTGAGGTCAGCTTTGATGTGCGGATGCCTAAAAGACGTATGGCCTTTTTGTTCCAAAGCTCGTCAAAGAGCCGGCAGGCTGTCTGATAAATGGTCTGTGTCGCGTTGGAAGGGGTAAATAGCTGGGTCTGATGAGAGACCTGCTCAAAGGTGCTGTACTTAATTTCCACGCTGACCATGCCGGCAGCCACATGCTGCTGCCTTAAGCGCCGGGAAACGGATTCAGACAGCTCCATAAGAAAATGCCTGGCTGTTTCCCTGTCTGTAACGTCAAAGGAAATGGTGGTGGAATTGCCGATCCCTTTGGCGTCCCGCTTGGACCGGGTATCAATGGAGGACCGTTCAATACCGTTGGCATATTCCCAGATGGTCTGTCCATGGCTTTTTAAATGGGAGACAATAATGGCCGGGTCTGTCCGGGCCAGATCGCCGATGGTGCGTATGCCAAGGAGCTTTAGCCTCTGGGCGCTGGAGCGTCCCACCATAAACAGATCTTCTACCGGCAGGGGCCACATTTTCTTTGGAACTTCGCTGGGAAAAAGGGTGTGGACAAGGTCCGGCTTTTTAAAATCCGAAGCCATTTTGGCCAGGAGACGGTTGGTGGATATGCCGATATTTACTGTAAATCCCAGAGTATCCCGAATCCGGTCCTTGATGAGACGGGCGCCTTCCTCCGGGGAGGAAGTGCCGGGGATGGGGACATATTCCATAAAGCATTCGTCAATGCTGTACTGGCTGATCTCCGGAGAATATTCCTGGAGCAGGCGGATCATGGAGCGGCTGTACCGGGAATAAAGCTTATGATCCGGAGCATAGGATTTTAGCCGGGGGCATTTTTTAAATGCATCAACCACAGGCTCTCCGGTAATAATGCCGTACTTTTTTGCCGGTATAGATTTTGCCAGAACTACGCCCCTGCGCTTGGAAATGTCTCCGCCGATAATGGCAGGGATGGTGCGTATGTCCAGCGTGTCCGGGCCTCCCAGTTTCATCCGCTCAACGGCGGTCCAGCTTAAATAAGCGCTGTTTACATCAATATGAAAAATGATCTTTTCCGTAGAGCATCCCTCCTCTGTATTCATTATAAAAGTTTGAATTTATTGTGTAAATAGTTGTGTTTCAATTTTCTTAGTGATACAATGATTACTGATTCCTGTTTTCCGAATGCCCGGGGCGTTATGGGGGACAGGAACTATGAGTTTTCGGGAGATGAAGTCTATGAAAAATATTGTATTAATCGGTATGCCAGGAGCCGGAAAGAGTACCATCGGCGTTGTCCTGGCAAAAATATTAGGATACCAGTTTATGGATTCTGACCTGCTGATCCAAAAGCAGGAGGGTAAGGTACTCCATGAGCTGATCTCACTTTACGGGATCGAAGGCTTTATTGCCATTGAAAATCAGGTCAACCGGGATATTCATGTACAGGATCATGTGATTGCTACCGGAGGAAGCGTGGTTTATGGCAGCGAAGCTATGGAAGCACTTGGAAAAGACGGGCTTATTGTTTACATACAGCTGTCCTATGAAACATTAAAAAAGCGGCTGGGAGACCTGAATAAGCGGGGTGTGGTGATCCGCAAGGGCAGCAGCCTGCTGGATCTGTATCATGAACGCTGCCCTTTATATGAGAAATATGCGGATCTTACAGTAAATGTGGACGGTCTGACCATTGAAGGCGCCATTGAAAGGATCCGTCAGGCTGTAAGCCGTGCGCTGGAAGGAGAAGTATGAGCCTTAAAATAAGAAGTTATTTGCAGACCTTTTACAGCGATACCGCTGCCGGGCGTTTTATTTGCAGGAACAGGTATTATATTATGGCTTTTATACTGCCGCTGCTGATTCTGACCGGGGCCTATATTGCTCTGGGAGTATATCCTTTTGGGGACCGGCAGGTGCAGATTATCGATTCCTATCATCAGTATGCCCCGTTTTTCTCAGAGTTTTACCGGAAGATCTGGGGCGGGGAAAGTCTTTTTTACAGCTTTAACGGCGGCCTGGGCATGAACTTTTGGGCCATCGTGGCTTACTATCTGGCCAGCCCGCTGAATGTGCTTTTGCTGCTGTTTCCCCGGGACTTTTTGCTGGAGGGCTTTACATTTATTTTAATGCTGAAGATCGCTCTGGCAAGTACAACCTTTGCTTACTATATCCGGAAACGCTTCGGAAGATATAATATTACCATTGTTTATTTTGCACTGTTTTATGCGCTGTGCGGATGGGTCCTGGGTTATAACTGGAACATTATGTGGCTGGATTGCCTTGTTTTGCTGCCGCTGATCATCCTGGGCCTGGAACGGCTTGTACAGACCGGAAATGGTCTGCTTTACGGCATCACCCTGGCCTTGTGTATTATCAGCAATTACTACATTGCCATTATGGTATGTATTTTCCTTGTGCTTTACTTTTTTGTGGCCTTTGCCCAGACAAGAAAAAAGACCGTGGCCCTGTTTTTTAAGCGGGGATTTTTGTTTGCCGGATATTCCCTGCTGGCCGGGGCGTCCAGCGCTGTGCTGATCCTGCCGACCTTGTCGGCGCTGGCTGTGTCCAACTCGGCGGATTCTAAATTCCCTACGGAGATCGAGTTTTATCACAGCTTTACAGAGTTGTTAAGCCAGCAGTTTGCCTTTGCAAAGCCAACAGAGCTGAGCGGCGATCCGAACCTGTATTTCGGCGTGTTTACGCTGCTGCTGGTCATTTTATACATTTTTTGCAGGGGCATCCCTCTGGGTGTGCGGCTGCTGAAAGTCGGACTGCTGGCATTTTTACTGTTTAGCACGAACTTCAGGATTTTGGATTATATATGGCACGGCTTCCATTTTCCCAACAGCCTTCCCGCCCGGTTTACCTTTATTTATGCATTTTTAGCGCTGACAATGGCCTATGAAGTGATCCTGCGGCTAAGACGGCTGAAGTTCTGGCAGTATTTCCTGTCCTTTGTTCTGCTCCAGGCCCTTGTTTTGTGGTGCTGGCTGGATCCGGATGTGGATCTGGAAATTTATTCCTATATTATTACAGAGCTGCTGCTGCTGCTGTATTTTATATGGATGTGTCTGTATAAGGGCTGTCCCGGACGCCGCACCTTTTTCCGGGGCGCGGCTATGGTGCTTATTGTTGTGGAAACTGCAGGGAATGGCATTTACGGACTGTGTGAAAACGGAAGCATTGACCGTACCTCCTATAATCAGTATTTGGATTCTGCCAGAGAGCTGAAAAACCTGGTTCAGGAACAGGAGGACGGAGGCTTTTACCGTATGGAGCTGGATTCCTTCAGCGCCAGAAATAATAATATGTATCTGGCCCTTCCCGGTGTTTCTCTGTTTGCGTCCACCATGGGAGCGTCTATTAACGACCTGATGGGGAAGGTGGGATATTTTGAAGCCACCAACAAGTACAGCTATGTAGGCGCCACCTCCTTAACGGACAGTATTTTTGGTATAAAGTATCTGCTGTCAACCGATAAGACGGATCAGATCCGTACATTTAACTATATGTCCACTTCCGGAAGCCAGAGCATTTATAAAAACCCCTATGCCCTTTCCCTGGGCTTTATGGTGGACAGCAATTATGCCAACTGGAATTATAATCTGGCCCTTCCGGATGATGTGCTGAATGATTTTGTCCAAAAGACAACAGGAACGGATCAGTTTTTGTTTAAGGATGAGGAGATCAACGGACTTACATCTGAAACCTGCCAGCTGTCTGATCTGGGCAACGGCCAATATTCCTACACCAAGGAAAATGCCGGCGATGAGGGCAGCGTAACGCTATCCATGGATATTACAGACGGGCAGACCCGCTATATTTATTACCGGGCAGCGAATTGCGACAGCCTTAAGGTCAGCCGCAACGACTCGGTGAAAACTTACTCAGATACCCGGGGACACCTGGTGGAGCTGGGCAATGACGGGCATATTGAGCTGGAGTTTGTCACAGACAGCGACCATTCCACAGGAACGATTGAACTGTATATGTTTACTTATGATACCCAGGTTTTTGAAAACTTCTATAATGAAGTCAGCCAGAACCAGTGGGATATTGAGGAATTTTCCAGCACCCGCATCAGCGGTACGATTAATGCAGATGAGGATGGCATTATGTTCACATCCATTCCTTATGACAGCGGCTGGACCGTGAAAGTGGACGGACAGAAGGTAGAAACCCAGTCCATTGGCGGATCACTGATGTATATTTATCTTTCCGCCGGAGAACACACCGTGGAAATGACCTACATGCCCACCGGCTTTATTCCCGGCTTTATCATCACTGCCGGAAGCTGTCTGATATTTGCTGTGATCATCGCGAGAAAACAGAAAAAGAAAAACCAAAGCAATAAAGTTGTAACAATTTAAAACCAAAGCGGGGAAACGCCAAATATTTCCAGGCCTCCCCGCTTTTTTTTCGTTAATAAAAATTTAAAAACTAATTTACAAATTCCACTTATATGGTATAATATCCATTAGGCAAAGAGCAGGGCGGCGTGCCAAAAGGAAAAAGCGGCTGCTTGCAGACGGATTTTTCCTTTGGGCACGACATCGGGCGAACGCCCTCCCTGCGCATGTGGCGAACCCCCACAGGCAAGGCGCTTTAAATGGCGCCGAAAGGAAGCTCAAGTGTGCCTGAGTTCCAAAATAGATTAAGAGGTGTGCAATGGAACAATATATTATAAAAGGCGGCAACCCTCTGGTTGGCGAAGTTAATATCGGCGGTGCAAAAAACGCGGCTCTTGGTATCCTTGCAGCCGCAGTTATGTCCAATGAAGATGTTTTAATTGAAAATATGCCGAATGTAAACGACACCAATATTCTTCTGCAGGCAATTTCTTCCATTGGAGCCAAAGTCCATCGTGTTGACGGTAATACAGTTAAGATAAATGGTGCAAATATTCAGTCTCTTTGTATTGATGACGGTTTTATCCGGAAGATCCGGGCGTCATATTATCTGTTGGGAGCCCTTTTGGGCAAATATAAAAAAGCCCAGGTTGCCCTTCCCGGCGGATGTGCCATTGGCAGCAGGCCCATTGACCAGCATATTAAAGGTTTTCGGGCGCTGGGCGCCAAGGTGAGTATCGAAAACGGTATGATTATGGCAGAAGCTGACCGGCTGGTAGGCGCTCATATTTATTTTGACGTTGTTACCGTAGGAGCTACCATTAATGTAATGATGGCTGCTTCCATGGCAGAAGGCCGTACAGTGCTGGAAAATGCAGCAAAAGAGCCGCATATTGTAGATGTGGCCAATTTCCTTAACAGTATGGGTGCAGACATTAAAGGCGCAGGCACTGATGTGATCCGCATCCGGGGCGTCAGCCGTTTTAAAGGCGCAGAGTATGCCATTATTCCGGATCAGATCGAAGCAGGAACCTTTATGTGTGCCGCAGTTGCTACCAAAGGTGATATTACAGTAAAAAATGTGATTCCCAAACATTTGGAGTCCATTACAGCAAAGCTGCTGGAAATGGGCGCTCAAATTGAGGAATCGGATGATGCTGTGCGGGTCGTTGCTACACGCCGCTGTCATCCTACAAACATAAAAACACTTCCGTATCCGGGCTTCCCGACGGATATGCAGCCCCAGATCCTTATTGCCCTGGGTCTGTCTGACGGGACGAGCATTGTTACGGAAAGCATTTTTGAAAACCGCTTTAAATATGTGGATGAACTGGCCCGTATGGGCAGCAACATTAAAGTAGAAGGCAATACGGCATTTGTGACCGGTGTGAAAGAATACCGGGGCGCAAAGGTTACAGCGCCGGATCTTCGTGCCGGAGCTGCATTAGTCATTGCCGGACTGGCTGCTGAAGGCTATACAACAGTTGATGACATTCACTTTATTCAAAGAGGTTATGAAAATTTTGAGGGCAAGCTTCGTTCCCTTGGCGGCATGATCGAAAAGGTCAGCAGCGAAAAGGAAGCACAAAAATTCAAACTGAAAATCGGTTAATTTAAAACTCTCTTATTCAGAGCAATGGAGACCAAGGATCTGCGAAATTGCGGCAACCCCTTACATGGAAGGTGCCAACCTGAGCGAGTAATTCGAACAATAAGAGGATTTGAAATAAAAAATCAAGTCCGCTTTGCGGACTTATTTTTTTGATAGGAAACCATGCAGCATCAATGTAAAAGAAATGCCCCTCCCGGGGTTTTAAGGGCAAAAAACCGGCCCTCAGAAAAAGAAAGGAGAAACTATGGAAAAATTATTATTCACATCAGAATCGGTAACTGAAGGTCATCCGGATAAAATGTGCGATCAGATTTCTGACGCTATTTTAGATGCGCTGTTAGAGCAGGATCCAATGAGCCGGGTGGCTTGTGAAACTTGTGTAACCACAGGACTTGTTATGGTTATGGGTGAGATTACCACCAGTGCCTATGTAGATATTCAGAAAATCGTCAGAGAAACTGTTGCAGAAATCGGTTATACCCGTGCAAAATACGGCTTTGACGCAGAAACCTGCGGCGTGCTGACTGCCATTGATGAACAGTCCGCAGATATTGCCCTTGGTGTAAACAAAGCTCTGGAAGCCAAAGAAAATAAAATGTCTGACGAGGAGATTGACGCTATTGGCGCCGGAGATCAGGGTATGATGTTTGGTTATGCAACCAATGAAACCGAAGAATTTATGCCCTATCCTATTGCTTTGGCCCACAAACTGGCCCGTCAGCTGACAAAAGTGAGAAAGGACGGCACATTAAAGTATCTTCGTCCCGATGGAAAGACTCAGGTAACTGTAGAATATAACGAAGACGGGAAACCGGTACGCCTGGATGCTGTCGTATTATCCACACAGCATGATGACACAGTAACCCAGGAACAGATCCATGAAGATATTAAAAAATATGTATTTGATGCCATCCTTCCTGCAGATATGGTGGATGAAAATACAAAGTTCTTCATTAATCCTACCGGCCGTTTTGTTATCGGCGGACCTCACGGCGACAGCGGTCTCACGGGCCGTAAGATTATTGTAGACACCTACGGCGGCTATGCCCGTCACGGCGGCGGCGCATTTTCCGGAAAAGACTGCACAAAGGTTGACCGTTCTGCTGCCTATGCGGCCAGATATGTGGCTAAAAACCTTGTAGCAGCAGGTATTGCCGATAAGTGCGAGATCCAGCTGTCTTACGCGATTGGTGTGGCACATCCTACATCCATTATGGTGGATACTTTTGGAACAGGAAAGCTTTCTAACGAAAAGATCGTAGAAATTATCCGTGAAAACTTTGACCTTCGTCCGGCCGGCATTATTAAAATGCTGGATCTGAGACGTCCGATCTACAAGCAGACCGCAGCATACGGCCACTTTGGCCGCAATGACCTTGACCTGCCCTGGGAGAAGCTGGACAAGGTGGATCTGCTGAAAAGCTATATGTAATTGCTGCAGGTAATTAGGATTTCTTATAGCCTCCGTCATAGCCCCTGTGTCAACAGCCATCCGGCACACAGGGGATCATGCCGGGGGCCTTATTAAACTAAAGAAAAGATTAATCATTGGAGGAGGAATATTCTTGGAAGATAAGAAAAAAACCGAGCTGTTTGAAAATATGCCTATTGCTAAAGCAGTAGTCAAGCTTGCCATTCCAACCGTGTTAAGCTCCCTGGTTATGGTGCTGTATAATCTGGCAGACACCTTTTTTGTAGGAATGCTCAATGATCCTGTGGAAAATGCCGGAGTTGCCCTGGCAGCGCCGGTACTGCTGGCATTTAATGCCATCAACAACCTGTTTGGCGTAGGCAGTTCCAGTATGATGAGCCGTGCCCTTGGACGCCGGGATTTTGAAACCGTTTCCCGAAGTTCTGCTTTTGGATTTTATTGTTCCATTATCTGCGGTATTATTTTTTCTGTGCTTTGTACTGTTTTCGGCGGTCCGCTGCTGACCTTGCTGGGAGCTGATGCTACGACCCTGGAGGCGACCCGGGAGTATATGTTCTGGACCGTTACCTGCGGAGCTGCGCCGGCGATCCTGAACGTGGTCATGGCCTATCTTGTCCGTGCCGAAGGTTCATCTATGCATGCCAGCATCGGAACCATGAGCGGATGTATTTTAAACATGATTCTGGATCCTGTATTCATTCTTCCATGGGGATTTAATATGGGGGCTGAAGGCGCCGGATTGGCTACATTTCTTTCAAACTGCGTTGCGTGTCTGTATTTCTTTGTCCTGTTATATGTCAAACGGGGGAACACTTATGTATGTGTAAACCCGAAAATGTTTGGATTTCGCAAAAAGATCGTATTGGGGATCTTTGGCGTGGGTATCCCTGCATCCATCCAAAACCTGCTGAATGTTACCGGTATGACAGTGCTGAACAACTTTACATCGGCTTTTGGCGCAGATGCGGTGGCAGCCATGGGCATTACTTATAAAGTGAATATGGTGCCTATGAATATTTCTATGGGAATGTCCCAGGGAATCATGCCCCTGATCAGCTATAATTATGCCAGTGGAAATCATAAGCGTATGAAAAAGACCATTACGTTTGCCTATAAGGCAGCTCTGATCTTTATTATTGCCATGTCCTGTATTTATTTTATCGGCGCTGACTTTGTTGTTGGGCTGTTTATGGATAATGAAGCCATCATCGGGTACGGCGCCCGTTTCCTGCGGGGCTTTTGCCTTGGCCTGCCCTTCCTGTGCGTGGATTTTCTGGCTGTGGGTGTGTTCCAGGCTGTGGGTATGGGAAAAGAAGCCCTTATTTTTGCTATTCTTAGAAAAATTGTCCTGGAAATTCCCGCATTATGCCTTTTAAACTGGCTGTTCCCGTTATATGGCCTGGCTTATGCCCAAATGTGCGCGGAAATCGTTTTGTCTATTGCGGCAATCATTGTTCTCAGACGGTTTTTTAAAAAGAGCAATCTGGAAAAACAGGTCCGCACCCAAAGCTGAGCCAAAAGCTAAGGAGATCAAGGCCAGGGCCTATAAAGCTTCGGGGCCGCAGCCGCCGGCCCGGCCACTGCCTGAAAACACCAGACTCACTAAAGTGACAAAATTGTCATTTTTTCCGTCACTGTCAGGTCATGTGATTCGGATATAATAAGGTACAAAGTGTTTACAGACCATAGGAGGAATTATGAAAATTTTGGAAGTGAGCCATTTGACGAAGATTTATGGCAAGGGAGAAAATGCGGTGAAGGCTTTGGATGATGTGAGCTTTTGTGTGGAACAGGGTGAATTTCTGGCGATCACCGGACCGTCCGGTTCCGGAAAATCCACGCTGCTCCACATTATCGGGGGCGTGGATCTGCCTACAAAGGGCAGTGTAAAGATCGAAGATACGGATATATACAAGCTTAATGAAACAAAGCTGGCCATTTTCCGACGCCGCCAGATCGGCCTGATCTACCAGTTTTATAACCTGATTCCTGTACTGGATGTATGGGAAAATATGACACTGCCGTTGCTTTTGGACGGCCAGAAGCCGGATAAGGCCTACACCCGGGAGCTTGTGGATACCCTGGGGCTATCGTCCCGGGTCCACCATCTTCCTAACCAGCTGTCCGGAGGGCAGCAGCAGCGGGTTTCTATCGGGCGGGCGTTAATGACCCATCCGGCTCTTGTGCTGGCCGATGAGCCTACGGGAAATCTGGACCGGAAAAACAGCAGTGAAATCGTGGAATTATTAAAGTATTCCAACCGTCATTATAACCAGACACTGATCATTATTACTCATGATGAAAGTATTGCCCTTCAGGCAGACCGTATTATTAATATTGAAGACGGGCGTATTACCCGGGATGAGGTGCTGCGCAATTCTTCAAAGCATGAATATGCTCCGGAGGTGGCACAATGAACATTGTATCCAGGGTGACATGGCGTTACATGAAAAAGAATAAGAAACGTACGCTTGTAACGATCTTCGGCGTGATCATTTCCGTGGCCATGGTTACAGCTGTGCTTATATCCATTGCCTCTTTTATGGAGCTGTTCCAGCGGGAAGAAATCACCAACTACGGCTCATGGATGGCTGAGTACGCAGGTATTGATAAAGACCAGGCGGCCATGCTTGCAGAAGAAGGGGACATTTCCCAGATCATGCTCAGGGGTGAGCTTGGGTATTGCCTTTTGCCTGAGGAAAATGTCAATGCTCCGGATAAACCGTATTTGTATGTGGAAGGGGCAGATCCGGCGGCCATGGAAGATATGCGGCTGACTGTGTCCCAGGGGCGTCTGCCCCAAAATCCCGGAGAAATCGTGATCTGTGCCCAGCTGCTGTCGGATATGGGAGATATTTATCAAATTGGAGACACCATCACCCTGGAATTTGGACACCGGGAGTGGGTGGAAGATGGCCAGATCACCATTGTAGGCCAGGACCGGTCCTACCGGGAGCGGTATTCGGACGTCCAGGAAAATTTTGTCTCAGATCACCGGACGGGAACCTATATCATTGTGGGATTTACCAATGCGCGGAGTGAAGAATATTCCTGGGCGCCGGGCTACAGCGCCATCACCTGTCTGGATATGGAACAATGGCCAAAGGAGCAGCTTTTGACAGCCCGGGTCACCTTCAGACAGGTGACGGATGATATTTATGAGAAAGCGGCAGCCATTGATGAGCGGATCGGCAGCGAAAATTTCCGTATGCATGACGGTTTATTAAGGTATTACGGCGTGACCCCCAGTGACTATATGAATGCTTTTATTAAAAGCATTGCCGGATTTCTTATCCTTCTCATTGTTGTCGGTTCTATACTGCTGATCTATAATGCCTTTGCCATTTCCCTGTCAGAGCGGAGCCGCCAGCTGGGGATGCTTTCCAGTGTGGGAGCCACAAAGGCTCAAAAACGGTGGTCTGTTTTTTTTGAAGGGGCCGTGATCGGCGGGATCAGTATCCCTTTGGGGCTTTTGACTGGTATCGGCGGTATGGCAGTCACCTTCAGGCTGATCTCACCATTTATTTCCCGGATGTTAAGTACAGAACTGGATATACATTGCGTGGTACGCCTGTCGTCGGTAGTGGCTGCGGTTTGTCTGGCAGCGCTGACCATCTTTGTTTCTGCCTGGATCCCTGCGGTCCGGGCATCCCGGATCACCCCTGTGGACAGCATTCGCCGGAACCGGGATATTAAGCTGACACGGCGGCAGGTAAAAACATCCCGGCTGACTCGGTTTTTGTTTCATTTTGAAGGCGACCTGGCCCAGAAAAATATGAAGCGGAATAAAAAAAGCTATCGTATTACCATTGTATCTCTGGTGGTAAGCTTTACACTGTTTTTAGGCGTGTCCGGCTATACGTCCATGCTTCAGCGGGCTATGAACCTTAGTGATAATACAAGCACTTATGATGTTTATGTAACCTTTAATCCGGACAACCGCGAGGCATTGTCTATGTGTACATCTTTAGATACTGTGGACGAATATAATATTATTATCCGAAATTATATATCCCTGTATTTTAATGAGGAGGACAGCCGCAAGGTGATTACGCCGGATTACCGGACCCAGGCGGAAAGCTATAACAGGGATGAATACGGCGTTCAGTTTATCGGTATGCCCAGGGAACAGCTGGGGAAATATATAGCCGCCGCAGGACTGGATGAATCTCTTTTAGATACATTTGATACCCAGATCGCAAACGGGCAGCTGCCGGTGATTTTTGTAAACCGGTATAACGTGGTGACGGACAGCTACCAGTGGGCAGATATGATCGTGGCAGATCTTTCTGAAGGAGATCAGTATAATATGGATCTGTTTGCCGATGATGTGGATGGGAACCGCCGGGTTGTAGAGGATTTTGAAAATATGTCCGTGCTGGGTGTGACCAGCCAGATGCCTATGGGGCTGCCGTCCCGTTTTTATCCTTATACAGACTTATATGCTATTACTTTAGATACGTGCGTTACAGATATGTATGCCCGTGCCCTGGAATTTATGGAATCCTCACAGCCGCAGGAATATTATGTAAGCGGCAGTTCTATGGGATTTTTATATATGTCATCCTCTGATCCGGAGACTTTATCCGGGGATGTATCAGAGATTATGGAAAATA
Organism: Candidatus Scybalocola faecigallinarum; assembly: GCA_018711005.1. Classification (GTDB taxonomy): domain Bacteria; phylum Bacillota; class Clostridia; order Lachnospirales; family Lachnospiraceae; genus Catenibacillus; species Catenibacillus faecigallinarum. The sequence goes on from DVIT01000012.1 coordinate 55,699, forward strand.
ACCGGGGAGATTTCATCGATTATTATTCGGCATGGGAAACGGATCAAAGTGACCGGTCGCTGATCCTGGTTATGCAGGTTTTTTGCTACGGCTTTATTGCCCTGATGACACTGATCTGTACGGCCAATATTATTAATACAATATCTACCAGTATTGATCTGCGGCGCCGGGAATTTGCCATGTTGAAATCCGTAGGAATGGATCCCGGGGCATTTAACCAGATGCTTGTTTTTGAAAGCTTATTTTATGGCATAAAAACATTGCTTTACGGCATTCCTTTAAGCGTTTTGCTGATTCTTATGGAATATAACATGATGCGGGGGACATTTGACTTCCCGTTTTTCCTTCCAATACCTTATTATATTGCCGCAATTATTGTGCTGATCGGAGTGGTAGGTATTGCCATGGCCTATTCCTTCAGTAAAATACGACGGGAAAATATCCTGGAAGGTTTAAGAACTGAATAAAGAAAGTAAGCAATTCATCCAGGCCTGCGCAGTAATTGCGCAGGCCTGGATGAAATGTTTCTTAAGGGCGCAAGTCGAAAGGTCGATCCATGTTTGTCGAAAATCGTCGATGGAAAATAATTTTTGGATATTGTTAATGGGTGGGAAATAAGGCATAATAGAAGCAGGCGATCCTGCAGAGCAGGTTCGTATTACAAATGATAAATGCTGAGCATATGGGATCCGTAAAAAGCGGTCTATATCTCAGAATAGGATAGGGAATTACATATTGAAGCGCTAAAGAGCGCAGGACTGATCATGGATTGGAGGTGAAAAATATGCTGGATCAAAATGATCTGAGTGCGATCGGGGCATTGCTGAAGCATACACAGGATGCTATGATGGAGCAGATCGGGGAAAAGTTTTCGGCTATGGATAAGCGGATGGATACCCTGGAGCAGAAGATGGAAAATCTGGAACAGAAGATGGACGCTATCGAACAGCGGATGGACGCCATCGAGCAGCGGATGGACGCTATCGAACAGCGGATGGATGCTATCGAGCAGCGGATGGACGCCATCGAGCAGCGGATGGACGCTATCGAACAGCGGATGGATGCCATCGAGCAGCGGATGGACGCCATCGAGCAGCGGATGGACGCTATCGAACAGCGGATGGATGCCATCGAACAGCGGATGGATGCTGTAGAGCAGAGACTGGATACAGTAGAGCAACGGCTGGATACCGTAGAGAGCAGACTGGAGCAGACAGAATCGAAATTGGAAGCTGCAGAGCATCAGATGGCATCGGCAAGTCTTAAAATCTCCGGATTAGATGACAAGATTGATCATCGGACGATCTTTCTTGTGGAAGAAATTGAACGGCGGACGAATGGACGGTTTGAGGCCATTATGGCTAATTTAAAGATGCTTAATGAGGTTTATGCGGTGAGACGCTTAGAAAGCGAGAAACTTAACCTGCTGCTGAAAAGCCATGAGGCGCTGGAAGCCAGGGTAGACCGCCTGGAGCAGATCGTCATGTGACGAGTAAGCGGGTGAAATGTACGGATTAGAATGGGGGCTGCCTGCCGGCAGCCCCATTCCTTTGTACGGATCAGATCCATCCCCCGTCCAAAGTGATGACCTGTCCGGTCAGATAATCATGGCCGGTGGCCAGGTCGTAGATCAGGGCGGCCACCTCGTCGGGAGTGCCCATGCGGCAGGCAGGGATCTCATCGATGATGGCCTGGTAATCTTCCTCAGACAGACAGCGGTTCATGTCTGTATCGATCATACCGCAGGCAATGGCATTGACCTGGATATGGCTTGGGGCCAGCTCCTTGGCCAGTGCTTTTGTAAACGCGTTTATGCCGCCTTTGGAGGCAGAATAGACGGCCTCGCAGGAAGCGCCGACATTGCCCCATACCGAGGATATATTAATGATCTTGCCGGATTTCTTCTGCACCATGTCCGGTACGGCCAGATGGCAGCAATTTAAAACAGACAGCAGATTCGTGCGCAAAAGATCTTCCCACTGCCGGGGCTCCATATCTGTAAACAGTCCGATGTGGGCCGTGCCGGCATTGTTCACAAGGACGTCTACAGAGCCGAAGGTCTGACGGATCTGGTCAAACATGCGGCTGCACTGGGCATAGTCCCCCACATCTGCAGACAGGGCCAGGCAGGATGCCCCGGATTCCCGGCGGATCAGGGCGGCTGATTCTTCCAGCTGTGCCGGATTGTGGCCGCTGTTGATCACAATATTCCACGAAATGTCCTGGCGTCCGGCAAAATAAAGCGCCGCAGCCCGACCGATACCCCGGCCGGACCCGGTGATAAGTACGGTTTTTTTACAAGGATAATCTGACATAAAAAATCTTCCTTTCTGCCAGCAGCGGATTCCGCCGCCGGATCATTACCCACAGTCTAACACGGAATCATTGACGGCGCAATCTTTTCTACGGCCGTGCCGCAAAACTGCCAAAAGGTACGGTCTCACAATGCTGCAGTTTACAACCCCGCAGTGGGCTGAAGGGCCTGTCCGGTTGACTGCAAGTCCGATCTGAAGATTTTTAAGGATTTCTTCAAGGCTCATGACCTTTTCAATGCTATATTTTTGTGCAGCCGCCGCTGCGTTTTCCCTGTTCGGTTCCTCAACTTCGGTCTGATTCGTGATTTTGCTGTTTTTAACTGTAGGATTTGGCACCCCACTACCCCCAAATATGCAAAAATTTCATTTTTGACCGAATTGGAGGCTTATTTCCTACCCCCAAATACGCAAAAATTTGATTTTTGACCGAACCGGGCTCAAAACCACCCCGATGGTGCCAAAGGCACCACAAATGTATTGCCTGGCTGAACGGCTGCAAATTGCCGTTCAAGCGTGTCTGTGGGGCGTAAATGGGCAGTTTTCACAAGTTTTTCACAAGTAAATTATACAAAATCAAGGCGAACATCTTGACAAAACATAAAAATGCAATTATTATGTAACATAAATGTAAAGATTTCAACCGTTCCATGAAAAAAAAAGAAATTCCTCTTTATTTTTTGTCGTTATTGCATTAATATATACTTAGATGTTAAAGGCAAGACGTTTTTAACTTGGGGTTGGTACAAAAAACTTAGGAATAGGGGAGAAAAATATGATATCAAATCAGATTCTTCAAAGCACAATGGAAGGTTTGAAGACAATTACACGAGTAGATCTGTGCGTAATGGATACAGAGGGCAATGCGTTAGCTTCGACATTTGAAGATGCCGAGCAGTATGCTAAAGCTGTACTGGATTTTGTTAATTCTCCGGCAGACAGCCAGGTTCTTTCCGGCGTACAGTTTTTTAAGGTTTTTGATGAACATCAGCTTGAATTTGTCATTTTAGCACAGGGAGACAGCGAGGATGTTTATATGGTGGGAAAGATTGCTTCTTTCCAGACACAAAATCTCCTTGTGGCCTATAAGGAGCGTTTTGACAAGGATAATTTTATTAAAAATCTCTTGCTGGATAATCTGCTTCTTGTAGATATTTATAACCGTTCCAAAAAGCTGCACATTGATACGGATGTGCGCAGAATCGTTTTCATTATTGAGACAAACAGCGACAGGGAATTAAACGCCCTGGAGATTGTGCGTTCCATTTATTCCAGCAAAACAAAGGATTTTATTACTGCTGTGGATGAAAAGAGCGTCATCCTTGTAAAGGAAGTAGCGCCGGGAGAGGGCTACGAGGAATTATGCAAATCAGCCAAAGGCCTGAAAGATATGCTGACCGGTGAAAATCTGCCGGATGTGCGTGTGGCTCTTGGCACCATCGTTACGGAGATCAAAGACGTATCCCGTTCCTATAAAGAAGCTAAGATGGCTCTGGATGTGGGAAAAATCTTTTACAATGAGCGCAGTGTGGTGGCGTACAGCAACCTGGGCATTGGCCGTTTGATCTATCAGCTGCCGATCCCCCTGTGCAAAATGTTTATCAGGGAAATCTTTGACGGAAAATCACCGGATGATTTCGATGAAGAAACATTGACAACGATTAATAAATTTTTTGAAAACAGCCTGAATGTTTCCGAGACCAGCCGTCAGCTGTATATCCACAGGAACACCCTTGTTTACCGCCTGGACAAGCTCCAGAAAAGCACAGGGCTTGATCTGAGGATTTTTGAGGATGCGATCACTTTTAAGATCGCCCTGATGGTGGTAAAATATATGAAGTATATGGAGACATTTGAGTATTAAGGAGGATTCTCTATGATTGCTTTGGATAATGTCTATAAAACGTATTCCACCGGCGTATCGGCTCTTAACGGAGTAAGCATGAAGATTAAAAAAGGTGAATTTGTGTTTGTTGTCGGGAGCAGCGGTTCCGGTAAAACGACATTATTTAAGCTGTTATTAAAAGAGCTGGAGCCAACCTCCGGCACCATCTACATGAATAATAAAAATATCGGACGTCTGAGACGCCGTAAGATTCCTAAAATGCGCCGGGGGATTGGCGTGGTATTTCAGGATTTCCGTCTTCTGAAGGATCGGACCGTCTATGAAAATATTGCTTTTGCCCAGCGTGTGGTTGGAAAGTCATCGCGTCAGATCAAAGCCAGTGTTCCGGGACTTTTAAGCCTGGTAGGCCTTTCCGATAAGGCTAAGGCGTATCCCAATGAGCTTTCCGGCGGCGAGCAGCAGCGAGTGGCTCTGGCGAGGGCTCTGGCGAATAACCCTCCGGTCCTTCTGGCAGATGAGCCTACAGGAAACCTGGATCCTAAAAATGCCTGGGAGATCATGAAGCTCCTGGAGGAGATCAATTTGAGAGGAACCACGGTGGTTGTTGTTACCCACAATAAAGATATTGTGGAGCAAATGCAAAAACGGGTAATCACACTGAGTAATGGGGTCATTATCAGTGATGAGCAAAAAGGTGGATATTATGAGGATTAGTAACTTTTTTTACTGCATAAAGCAGGGCTTGAAAAATATTTTCAGAAATCACACATTTTCACTGGCATCCATTGGCACCATTACAGCATGTTTGTTTATGTTTGGCATCTTCTTCTGCATTCTTGTGAATTTCCAGGGGATGATGAGCAATCTGGAAACCTCTGTTGGTGTAACTGTGTTCTTTAAGGAAGGCGTAACTGAGGAACGCATCCTTGAGATTAAAAGTACGGTGGAGCTTCGCGAGGAAGTGGCCAGCGTCCGCTATGTTTCCGATACGGAAGCGTGGGCAGAGTTCAGCGAGGAGAATTTCAGCGAGGATCTTATGACAAATCTTGAAGGCGTTAATCCTTTGGAGGGGCTGTCCAACCTGGAAATATCTTTAAGCGATACATCCAAGCAGGCAGACCTGGTGTCTTACCTGGAATCCTTCGAAGAAGTGGATCATGTGAATTCTTTGGATACTGTGGCCGAAAGTTTTACAGACATCAGCCGTCTTGTAAGCTATGTGGCCCTGGGAATCATTGTGATCCTGATCCTGGTTGCCATCTTCCTGATCAGTAATACGGTCCGCATCGGTATTGCCGTGCGTAAGGAAGAAATTGCCATTATGAAGTATATTGGCGCTACAGATATTTTTGTGCGCGGGCCATTCCTTGTGGAAGGTATTGTTATCGGTCTGATAGGATCGGCTATACCTGTGCTTCTGCTGCGCTTTGTATATGTGGAGATTGTTCAGTTTATTACGAACCAGTTCCCGGTTGTCAACGCATTTTTAACCTTTTCATCGGTAGATGAGATTTTCCGCATATTATTGCCCATATCTTTGGTCATCGGACTTGGTATTGGTTTTATCGGAAGTTACATTACACTGCGCAAGCACATCCGTGTTTAATCGGCACAGGAATTTGATAAAAAAGAGAATAACAGCCGTTTGGCAGCGAAGCGGCTGGGATGAAAGTCATTGGCAGGCATGCGCGTATGCTCTGGCGGTGACTTTTTTCTTTTCTGTGAATTTATGGTGAAGCGGGTTTTATTCCGGATGGGTTTGTGGTAACATTATAGTAAACGTTTATGCCGCGCCATGCGCGGCATTATTATGAGTGAAAGTAGAGGCATAAGTTATGGGCAAAAAAAAGATAGTGTATGTAGTCCTGGCATGTTCACTGATCGTGAACTGTATGTTTTTATTTGCCGGATGTATGGGACAGCTGGATATTTCCTCGATTTTTAGCGGCCGATCCGATCAGGAGCCGGTCTATGAGACAGGAGAGGCCAATTCCGCCAACAATGCGTCAGAGATCCGGGAAAAGCTCAGTAAGATCGATGCAGTGATCAACGAGTATTATCTGAATGAGTCCGAGATCGACGAGGAAAAGATGATCGAAGGCATTTATTCCGGCTATGTGGCAGGTTTAGGGGAAAATTATACTACCTACTATACGGCGCAGGAATATGCGGACCTGATGGAGTCCTCCTCCGGCGAATACTCGGGGATCGGCGTCAGCGTCAGCCAGAGTATTGAGACGGGAGTCATTACTATTGTGAATCCTTTTGAAAACGGACCCGGCTATGAAGCCGGCATGCGCAAGGACGACATTCTCTTTGCTGTGGAAGGGGAGGAAGTGACCGGACAGGATATAAACAGCGTGGTGGCCAAGATTAAAGGCGAGGCCGGCACAACGGTGGATCTTACTGTATACCGTCCGTCCACAGATGAGTACATTGATATGACGGTTGAGCGCCGTGTTGTTCAGAATCCTACAGTGACCTATGAAATGAAGGATGGAAACATTGGATATATCCAGGTTACGGAATTTGACGAGGTAACGGTAGAACAGTTTGGCACAGCCATTTCAGACCTTCAGGGTCAGGGCATGCAGGGGCTGGTCGTGGATCTGAGAGATAACCCGGGCGGACTTCTTTCCAGTGTGTGCGATATGCTGGACCGTATCCTGCCGGAGGGAAATCTTCTTGTTTACACTATGGATAAAGACGGGAACCGTGAGGAGCATTATGCGGAAGATGAAGATTCTCTGGATCTGCCCATGATCGTTCTGGTTAATGGCAACAGTGCCAGCGCATCGGAAATATTTACGGCAGCCCTGCAGGATTATGACAAAGCCACGATTATGGGAACCACCACCTTTGGTAAGGGGATCGTACAGGTGATCCTGCCTTTGGATGACGGTTCCGCGGTGAAAGTGACCCAGTCCCAGTATTACACACCTAACGGTGTGTGCATCCACGGAGAAGGGGTAACGCCGGATATAGAAGTAGAGTATGACGCATCGTCAGAGAACGACAACCAGCTGGACGCTGCATTAGAACAGATGAAAACCATGCTGGGAGAATCATAACACATAAAAACCGCCGGGAAAGCAAAGGTTAAAATGCTTTTCCGGCGGTTTATTTTATTTCTTCTTTTTGGTGTTTGCAGTGTTTTTGCTATTTGTATCGTTTTTACTCATCTTTTGTAAAACCTTGTTTTTCAGGCGCTGTCTGAACTTCTGCTTGGGCGGAGCCACCAGTGCAGGCCCGCGCAGGCTGCGCACTCTTGTAATATAGATTCCGCTGACCGTTGCCTTAACTTCCTGTTTAATGGGAATAAGGTCATAAATCTTTTCATCTGCAATGAGGACCATGATCCTTGGGCCGACTTTTGCTTTAACAATAGGAACTTTGGAACGGCGTAAAAGCTTTGGTGTGGATTCCACAACAATAGCGGGAAGTCCGGCCTGCTTTAGGGGCATTCGCTTTTTGTCAATAATGAGCATGGTCATATTCTGAGAATTGGCTTCAATTTCTTTTTGGGACTCATCCATTTTCTTCTGTTGCTTTTTGCCCCAGACCGAAAGGAAGATGATACCTGCGATCAAGATCACCAGGATGACAATAAGTACGATGAGCCATGGTGATACGGAAAATAGTGTGAGTGGTGTTAGCGTCACGATAGACCCTCCTTATTCTTTTGGTACAGTGCATCAAACGCCGGGCCTTTGCGCCAGGCCGAATAAATGCACTGTAAATTTTAACATTTTTTCCCGGAAAAGGAAATAGGGAATCATACAATACTGCTGTTTTTTTCTACAGTTTCCCGGATAATGGACTGGATATGGGCGCCAAGGTGCTTTCTTTCCTCACGGCTCATAGCCTTTACGTCCACAGGCTTGCCAAATTCAAAAACTACATGGCTGCCTTTGACCCATGGGATATGGCTTTCAAAAATGGATTCTGTGTTATTAATGGACACAGGAACAATGGGACAACCGGTTTTTTCCGCGATCTTAAAACTGCCCTCTTTAAACGGCAGCATTTCATTTCCCGGAGAGCGGGTACCTTCCGGAAAGATCCAGATGGAGGTGCCGTCCTTGATCAGGTCGATGCAGCGCAGCACCATTTTCAGCCCCTCTTTAATGTCATCCCGGTCCAAAAACTGGCAGTTAATAAACTTCATCCATACACTGATAAAAGGAATTTTTTCCATTTCCTTTTTGGCAATAAAGCCTGTGTTGTTTTTGGCCAGCGTATATCCGATAATAATGTCGAAATAGCTTCTGTGGTTGCCTACATACAGCACCGGCGTATCTGCGGGAACATTTTCCAGCCCTTTTACTGTCAGGCGGACGCCGGACAAAAACAGGATCGGCTTAAAGCCAAGCTGGCACACCAGCCATTGGGAGCTTTTGATTTTGGCGTTTTTATTAATACAGCCAATGATCGTCTCAATGAGAAACATAGGGATGCTGAAAATAAAATAAATAAGCAAAAACAGTGCAATGAGTATGAGCCGGATCATAGGATTCGCCTTCTTCCGTATAAAATTGTCAGATCCTCCAGATCTTTTGCCAGTTCCGGTGAGAGCATATCGTGTGTGTAACGCCATGACCAGTTCCCTGACGGCGTGCCGGGGGTATTCATGCGGGCTTCGCTGCCAAGCCAGAGAGCATCCTGTAGCGGAAAAATAACATAGCGGGCAACGCTTCCCATAGCGGTGCGTATAAAATCCCGGGCTACCATGCCGCCGTCACAGTTCATATAACGGCGCACTTTATCTTTGGAGGCTTCGCTGGCAGAAGCATACCATCCGGCGGTGGTGTCGTTGTCGTGGGTTCCTGTATAGCAGATGCAGTTTGGCGTGTACAAATGGGGAAGAAAATTATTTTCCTCCACATCGTCAAAGGCAAACTGAAGCACCTTCATTCCGGGAAAATGGAACTGATCCCTGAGCGCCTCAACCTCCGGTGTGATCACGCCAAGATCCTCGGCAAAAATCGGCAGGTCATTGCCTAAAGCCTGGCAGATGGCATTAAAAAGATCCGCGCCGGGCCCTTTAAGCCACTTGCCCCGCACTGCCGTCTTTCTTCCGTAAGGCACGGACCAGTATGCTTCAAAGCCGCGGAAATGGTCAATGCGGAGAAAATCCACAAGCTTCAGCTGGTTTTTAATACGCCGGATCCACCAGGCATAGCCGGTGGCCTTGTGAACGTCCCAGTCGTACAGGGGATTTCCCCACAGCTGGCCTGTCGCTGAAAAATAATCCGGCGGCACTCCGGCAACGGCCAGAGGATAGCCCTTTTCATTAAGCTGGAACAGCTCTTTATTGGCCCAGATGTCCGCGCTGTCCGGAGATACAAAAATAGGAATATCGCCGATAATGCGGATGCCGTTGTCATGGGCATAGGTTTTTAATTCATCCCACTGGGTAAAAAAGATAAACTGGATAAACTTATAATAGCCGGCCTCATCTTTAAAATGGCGCATTAATGCGCGGCGCTGGCGGACGTCGGCATTTTTATGCTCCAGGGGCCACTCAAGCCATGCCTTGCCCCCGTTGGCGTCCTTTAATGCCATAAAAAGAGCATAATCATCAAGCCATGCTTTATTTTTCCTGCAAAAGGATGCATAAGCTGCGGCAAAGGATGCGTTAAGCTCCGGTGTTTTGAAATTTTCATAGGCCATATGCAGGAGCTTTGTTTTGTAAATAATGACCGGGCCGAAATCCACCTTTTCTTCGTCCCATTCCGGAATATCTTCCAGATCTTCCGGAGAAAGAAGGCCCATGTCTTTAAGTCGGTCCGGGCTGATGATCAGGGGCTGTCCGGCAAAAGATGAAAAGGACTGGTAAGGGGAATCGCCGTATCCGGTAGGGCCTAAAGGCAGGCACTGCCACAGACTTTGGCCGGCTGCCTTTAAAAAGTCGATAAATTGGTATGCGCCATCTCCCAGATCTCCGATCCCATAAGGGCTTGGAAAAGAAGTGGGGTGGGCTAAAATTCCGGAAAACCGCTTTTGCACAGCGGCTGCTTTTTTCCGCATAGTAAAAACCTCCCTAAGTAAATTGATTTCCCACGGCAGGGCCTGGGAAAATCGGACGAAGCAACACTCCGGCGATGCCGGAGAATCACACACTAATACCATCATACACGATTTTTGCCGGAAAGCATAGACAAAAAAATAAAAAACCTGTAACAGGAGCGGTTTTTTTACGTATATATAATCTGAGAGCCTGTAAAGGCATAAGACTGTGCTGTCTCAAAAGGGAATTGGAGGATGGAATATGGCATTTGACAATGAGCGATACAAAACAGATGTGGAATATATGAAAACCTTTTATCCGCCCATGGCCCGGGAAATCCTGGCCTGTGTCACCCAGGTATGCGACCGGGAGGAATATGAAGGAAGCCCTATGTTTGACGAATTTTTCGACCGGGTCCGTTTTCTTAAAATGGCCGATGAGGTTTATCAAATGGCAGCCTATATGGAAAATATGTACCGCCCGGTTTTGGAGGAGGATGAAGCTCTGGCGCCGGGAGGACATTGCGTCAGCTGCCGGGGTACGGACAGCTGGCTGAAAAATCTTATTGCTGTAACACTCATTGGCGAGATCCACTACCGGCGGTGGAGGTATTTCAGCCGCAAGCAGGTCACCCCTTCGCCGGCGTGGCATTAGTAGGGAAATCCGCAGACCGTCCTTGTACTGAACGGAGAAATGTTTTATAATAAAGGGTACCCTGCGCAGGTCATAAAATATCCTGCGCAGGGGGATGCACATGTCGGTGCCGCCGTTGGTGCGGTATGGATGTTTAGAAAGCAGGAGTAAGTTTAATGGAACAATTACAACATTTGTTGGATGAAATTATAGATGAAAATTTGAAAAATATAACTATCAGCGGCCCACGCCACGCCGATGGGGTATCGAAAATAAAGATCCGCCCGGTCGTGCTTAAGGGCCAGGTAAAATTTCAGTCCACCCGGTACGTGGGCGCCCAGGTGCTTCATGCCAATGACGATGCCAAAGCATTGGCAGAAAAGATCCTGGAATGGATGGCAAAGGATTTCCGCCAGCTTCAGGCCCGGACAGGGACGATGGATGTGACTGTGCTGGTGAGCAAAAAGGGAAAGGTCACTATAAAAAAGAGCGCTTCCAAAATGAGCGATTCCTCTCAGGAAAGTGCAGCGCCTGTGGATCCCTTTGCCCTGGTGGCTTCCCACAACCGGGAAAAACGCTATATTTTAAAAGAAGGCTGCCCGGTGGATTTCCTTGTGGATCTGGGGGTCATGACCCGGGACGGGACTGTGGTCCGTTCCAGATATGACAAGTTCCGCCAGATCAACCGTTTTCTGGAATTTATTGAAGATATTCTTCCGGCCCTGGACAAAGGACGGACGGTGCATATTATTGATTTTGGCTGCGGAAAGTCGTATCTGACCTTTGCCATGTATTATTATCTGAAGGTCCTTAACGGATATGATATCGAGATCACAGGCCTTGACCTTAAAAAAGATGTGATCCGCCGGTGTAATACCCTTGCCCAGCGGTACGGCTATGACCGGCTCCGTTTCCTTCATGGGGATATTGCCTCCTATGAAGGCTGTGAATCTGTGGATATGGTCGTTACTCTCCATGCCTGTGATACCGCTACAGACGAGGCCCTTTACAAGGCTGTGCTGTGGAACGCCAAAGTGATCCTGTCTGTCCCATGCTGCCAGCACGAGCTGAACCGGCAGATTTCCTGCGACGCTTTAGCTCCTGTGCTCCAGTACGGGCTTTTAAAGGAGCGGATGGCCGCCCTGGTGACCGACGGCATGCGGGCCCAGCTGTTAAAGTCTGCCGGCTATAAGACCCAGGTGCTGGAATTTATTGATATGGAGCATACGCCTAAAAACATACTGATCCGGGGCATTAAAGAGCCTAAAGCGGCGCCTTTTGCTCTGTCCCCCCAGTATATTTCCTGCAAGGAGCTGCTGCATGTGACGCCCCGGCTGGAAACATTGCTTCTGGACCATTTTGGTCTTAAAGGTTATGGGGAGGAGGGGTAATGCTGAAATTAAAGCTGAAAACAAAGTTCATTTTAGCCGGAACATATATCCTTACCTTTATCCTGGCCCTTGTGATCACATGTTTTATACAAAACTGGGGCATCCGCGGAAGCGATTCGTCCAGTGGGCAGACACTTCCGGTGATCTATGTCAGCTGCGAGGATTCCATGATCAACAAAATGGATGCCTATATCACCCCTATTGACTGCGGATATTTGCGGGAGACCGTATCAGTGCTTGGAGCTGACGGGAGCCTTTTGCTGGATGTTTTTGGAAATGACTGTCTGGTGGAATCCCTGAATTATTCGGTTTCTGATGCGGCCAACGAATATGTAGTAGAGGAAGGCACCGCATCATTGTCCCAAAGCTCAGGGGCAGGCCTGCGCTATGTGGTCCGGGTGGACAATCCCCTGGTGGAAGGCCGGGAATACTGCCTGACGCTGACCATGACAGATACAGAAGGGGAGCAGTATTACTTTTATACCCGGATCGTGTCCGGAAATGACCATAAGCTTTCCGACAAGCTGTCCTTTGTATGGGAGTTTAATCAAAATACCATGAATCCGGAGAAAAGTTCTTCTGTGGAGCCTTATTTACAGACCTCCGGGTTAAATGATAATACGACCTTTACCAATGTGGATATTTATTCCAGCACCTTTATGGTCATGTGGGGAAACAGTTCCCCGTCCGTATCCGGGCGTATTGCCACAAATATTAAGGCCATCAGCGCCCAGGCAGCCACTATACAGCTGCTGTATAAGGTCCAGGTGTACGAGGATGCTTCCAGCTATAAAGAATACTATGTGAATGAATATTATACCGTCCAGATGGATGACAGTACCTGGCGGCTGCGGGATTTTCACCGGGCATTAAGCGAGATCCCGGACAGCAATTCCTTTGAGATCACATCCAACCAGCTCCGCCTTGGGGTTGTATCTGAAAGCAGCCTGGGCCTTGTGTCCGCCGAGACGGATCAGGGATATGCCGCTGTATTTACTATGGACGGCAGCCTGTGGTATTACGATGTGTCCAATAATATTATGACCCGGGTCATTGCGCCGGATCCTTCGGAAAATGCTTCGGGACGGTACCCCTTTGGGATCAAGGCACTAGATATTGAGGAAAATGGAACGCTGCATTTTATTGTTTACGGTTACATGCCTTCCGGCGATCACGGGGGAGAGACAGGGATCGGTGTTTATACCTATGATCCGGATCAAAATACGGCTCAGGAGCAGGCCTTTATCCCTTCAGACCGGGGCTATGAAATGCTCATGATGGATGTGGAAAAGCTGGCCTTTATGAATGATGACCACGAGCTGTATTTATGCCTGAACGATATTGTTTACCGCATTGACGCCCAGACCGGACAGGCCAGGGAAGTGATCGAGCAGCTGGACATTAATAATTACAAGCTCAGCGCCGACGGCACGGTGCTGGCCATGCCCAATGATCCTCAGGCAGCCAATGCGGATCAGATCCTTGTATATTATCTGGATACCGGGGAAGAAAAGACCATCAGCGCCGATGGAAAAGTGGTGCGCCTTCTGGGATTTTTCGGCAATGACCTGGTATATGGCACTGCGGATCCGTCCATGGTTTATGAGGACAGTGTAGGCTCGCAGATCGTGCCTATGGATACGTTGTATATTGTGGACCGGGATCTGAACGTGGTGCGGGAATATGCGGCGGATGGAAAGTATATTACCGGCGTGCAGATGGGTGAATCCACCATTAATATTGCCCTGGCTACTGCTTCGGAGCAAAACGGGACAACAGTTTTTACCAATGCCCAGGGGGATTACCTGGTTTACAATGAAACTGAGGAAGAACAGGATATTTACCTGACAAATGTTCATGATTCTGTCATGGGCAATGAGGTTTATATTCAGCTTCCGTCATCTCTGGCCTCCCAGGCGCTGAGCCGTGAAGGTGTGGTGCGTACCGGGGGCGAGGCTGTGTTTGAGATTGAAGCAAGTACAGAAACGGCGGAAAAATATTATTTGTATACCGGCGACGGGCTGTACAGGGATTACACGGATCTTGTGGAAGCTATCCTGGCATGTACTCAGCCCACAGGGATCGTTGTCAGCGAAAGCAAGGAGATTGTGTGGGAAAAGTCAGTGATCAGCAGCCAGCACCGGACAACGTTTGAAACCATTGAGCAGGGAGATCCGGTGACGTCCATTGTGCGGGCCATTTGCGCTTATGCGGAAAATAACAGCCAGGTGACTGTGGATCCTTCCATGTCCTTAAGCCAGGCCCTTTCAGCCAATCTGACCCAGCACCAGGTGGTCAGCCTGAGAGGTCTTTCTCTGGATGATGTGCTGTACTTTGTTTACAGCGACCGTCTTGTGGGGGTCCAGCGCCAGGAAGGTGATTTTGTGATCATCGTTGGATATGATCCCTATTATCTCCAGGTGGCCGATCCGTCTACCGGCACGGTAAGCGACTGGAATTACGAATATTTTACCGACGCTTTCCAGGAGGAAGGCAATATATTCCTCAGCTACTATTAATACAGGGCTTGGAAAATAAAAGAAACTATGCTAAGATAGGATGATATCAGGGCTTTAAGGCCATGCTTTTGATGATTTGGGAAATGCGTGGCTTTTGCCGCCTGAAAATATGAAGAAGGAGGAATTTGAGATGAAGTTGACAACAGTGCGGGAATTGTACAAGGACCAGGAAAAGTACGTGGGACAGTCCGTTAAGATCGGGGGCTGGCTGCGCAATATCCGGGATTCCAAAACCTTTGGTTTCCTTGTGATCAATGATGGAAGCTATTTTCAGACCCTTCAGGTTGTATATACAGATAAATTAGACAATTTTTCAGAAATTTGCAGGCTGAACGTCGGCGCAGCCGTTATTGTGGAAGGAACTCTTGTGGCAACGCCCCAGGCAAAGCAGCCGTTTGAGATCCAGGCGGACAGCGTTGTGGTAGAAGGCATGTCCACACCGGATTATCCCCTTCAGCCAAAGCGCCACACCTTTGAGTATCTCCGGACCCTGCCTCATTTAAGAGCCCGGACAAACACATTCCAGGCAGTGTTCCGTGTACGCTCCCTGATCGCATATGCGATCCACAAGTTTTTCCAGGAGCAGGATTTTGTTTATGTTCATACGCCGCTGATCACAGGCAGCGACTGTGAAGGCGCAGGAGAAATGTTCCAGGTAACAACACTGGATCTGAACAATGTTCCAAAGACCGAGGACGGCCAGGTGGATTACCGTCAGGACTTTTTCGGCAAGCCCACCAACCTGACCGTCAGCGGACAGTTAAACGGTGAAACCTATGCTATGGCATTTCGGAATATTTACACCTTTGGACCTACCTTCCGCGCGGAAAATTCCAACACCACCCGCCATGCGGCAGAGTTTTGGATGATCGAGCCGGAGATGGCCTTTGCGGATCTTCAGGATAATATGGACATGGCTGAAAAGATGATCAAGTATATCATTAACTATGTTATGGAAAATGCTCCTGAGGAAATGGCCTTTTTTAACCAGTTTGTGGACAAGGGTCTCCTTGAGCGTCTGGAGCATGTGGCTACATCGGATTTTGCCCGTGTGACCTACACAGAAGCTGTGGACATTCTCATGAAGAACAATGACCATTTTGATTATAAAGTGTCCTGGGGAACGGACCTTCAGACCGAGCATGAGCGGTATCTTACAGAAAAGGTATTTAAGCGTCCTGTATTTGTTACCGATTATCCAAAGGAGATCAAGGCCTTTTACATGAAGCTGAACGAGGACAATAAGACAGTGGCCGCTATGGACCTTCTTGTTCCGGGCATTGGTGAGATCATTGGCGGAAGCCAGAGAGAGGATGATCTTGATAAGCTTGTGACCCGTATGGATGAGCTGGGACTGAACAAGGATGATTACGATTTTTATCTGGATCTTCGCCGTTATGGCTCAGTGCGCCATTCCGGCTACGGCCTTGGCTTTGAGCGCTGCGTTATGTATCTGACAGGTATGTCCAACATCCGCGACGTTCTTCCGTTCCCACGAACTGTGAATAACTGCGAACTTTAATGGCAGCCGCTGTCAGTAGTCATGCTGGCGGAACGGTTTTGCTGACAGATCATCTCTGCGCCTGGGGTCCGTCCGGATCTCAGGCGCAGTTTTTATAGGAAACGCCGGACAAGGGGCCGCCAGCCTGCATGAGCGGGCAGGACAGCCTTTATGGAAAGGAGGCATTATTTTGCGGTTTTATCATCTTGCAGACGTACACCTGGGGGCTGTGCCGGATCGGGACCGTCCCTGGAGCGCCCAGAGGGCCAGGGATATTTTTGAAAGCTTTTATCAGGTTTTGGACCAGGCCCGGGAAGAAGGGATCGATGCCATTTTTATCTGCGGTGATCTGTTCCACCGCCAGCCCTTAAAGCGGGAGCTGAAGGAGCTGGCTTACCATTTTGCAAAAGCCTCCGGGACACAGATCTTTATGATCGCAGGAAACCACGATCCCGTAACGGAAGGCTCGCCATACAAGACCTTTGCCTGGCCGGAAAATGTCACTTTTCTTTCCGGCAGTCAATGCCGGCGGATTTATGTGCCTTCCCTGAACTTATGTGTTTACGGCCTGAGCTATCACAGCCGGGAGATTACCCGGCCTCTTTATGATGACCTGGATCCCCGGAAGTTTTCAAAGGACAGTGAAGGGCTGCCGAAGGACTGCTGCCACATTCTTTTGGCCCACGGCGGCGACCAGAAGCACATTCCCATACGCTGGGACCGCCTGAGAGCTTCAGGATTCGATTATATTGCCCTTGGGCATATACATAAGCCGTGGCTGGATCCGGCGGGGAAAATGGCCTATTGCGGCGCTCTGCAGCCGGTTGATAAAAATGATGAGGGTCCCCACGGTTTTATTCGCGGAGAGGTCACCGGCAGGCAGGTAAAGCTGTCCTTTGTGCCCTGGGCAAAATGGAATTATGTCAACCTGAATATAAATGTCTGCGGGGACATGACCTGGTCGGAGGTAAAGGATCTGACGGCCCAAAGGATGGAGGATTGCAGTGCATCTTTGGCCCCGGGGAAAACAAACCTTTACAAGATCGCTTTGGAGGGTTTCAAATCACTGGATTTAGCCTATGACCTGAAAGAGCTTTTTCACATGGGGAATGTGGTGTCGGTCACCGATGCCATGGCACTGGATTTTGATTTTGACAGCCTTTATGAAGCCAATAAGGGAAACCTTCTGGGACGCTATATGGATAAGGTAAAGGCAATGGATCTGGATGAAGCATCCCGCCGGAAGATCCTGTATTACGGTTTTTGTGCCCTGTACAGGACCGGCGGAGGGATGGGCCAATAGGACAGGAGAAAAATATATGGTTATAAAAGAACTGGATCTGATCCATTTTGGAAAGTTCCATCATTATAAAATCGAGCTTGGCCCTCATCTGAACGTGCTGTGCGGCCCCAATGAGGCTGGAAAGTCCACCATCTGTGCATTTATACGCTGTATGCTTTTTGGCGCCCGAAGGCTGCGGGGCCGGGCTGCAGCATCGGATCTGTACAGCCGTTATCTGCCCTGGGAAACGCCGGGCAGCTATGAAGGGGCCATAATCTTTGAGTATAGCCGCCGGACGTACCGTCTGTACCGGAATTTTTATAAAGACGGGCAAAGCGTCAGCCTGATCTGTCTGGATACAGGAAAGCCGGAAGCGCTGCCTCACGGCCATTTAGGAGATCTGATCCCCGGGCTTACGGAAGAAAATTATTTGAATACGATCCATGTAGCCCAGGGACACAGCGCTATGGATACCCAGTTTGCCCTGGAGCTTCAAAGCCAGGCGGCCAATCTGGTCATGACCGGGAGCGCCACCCTTCATCTTGGACAGGCGCTGGACTATTTAAAGGAGGAGCGGCTAAAGCTGCAAAAAACGGCGCCGGCAGATCAGCTGAAGCTTTTGGAGGAGAAGATAGATACAATAAAGGCCCAAAAGGCCGCATGGAGCCGCGAAAACGAAACGGAGGGGCGGCAGCAGGGGAAAGATGATCCGGAAGCCCTTGCCGGACAGCTGGCCAGGGTGCGCCGGGAAATGCAGCAGTGCCAGACCCGGGCAGGTATGCTTATAAGCGAGGAAAAACAGTGGACCCAGATCGTCCATGACCGCCAGGCCCGGGCAGATTTTTGGGAGACCCGGAAAGCTCCGCCTGAGACCGACGGTGGCGATGACAATGATCAAAGCTCCCACGGGCACACAAATGTCTCCGGAACCTTTGCCAGGCGCTGGCTTGTGTGTCTGGCTGCCGGGGCAGTCCTTGGGGTGCTTTTCATGCTCCTTTGGAGCTTTCTGCCCCCCTGGCTGGCTGGCGCAGGATCAGCTGTCAGTCTTTTTTTGGTGATCCTGGGGATCCTTGGGGGAATGGGCCTGTTTGGAAGAAAAGGGGATATGGAACAACCGGAGCCAAAAAGACAGCCGTCTGAGGCTGCGGCGCCGGAGCAAAGAAAGGCGGCCATGGCCCAGGCGGATCAGGCACGGCAGCAGCTGGCTCAGATTAAAAAAGAAAAGGAGCAGCTTGGGCAGGACTTAAGCCTGCTGGAGCAAAAGGAAGCTCAGCTCCAGGAACAGCTTGGCATCCTTAAAAAGCACCAGGAGCGCCGGGAATGGGAAGCAGAACGTCAGGCCGAAGCGGATAATGCCCTGGAGGAATATGAGGAGCAGGTGAAGGCGCTGAAAAGTGAGATCAAAGCCCTGGATCAGGAGTTGTTTTGCATAGATACGGCGCGCCAGACCATCCAGTCCCTGGCGCAGGAGATCCACGAGGACTTTGGCGGACAGCTTTGCCGGGAAGCTTCCCGGATCATGGAGGAGATCACGGGAAATGCCAGGAGATTTTATGTCAACCCGGATCTTAAAGTTTCTGTGGACAATTCCCGGACGCTGGTGCCCATGGACCGTCTCAGCAAGGGAACGGTGGAGCAGATGCATGTGGCCTTAAGATTATCTGCGTCGGAGCTGGTGTTTGGCAGTGAGGAAATGCCGGTAATCCTTGACGATACCTTTGCATTTTATGATGATGGGCGTCTGAAGGCATTTTTAAGGTGGCTGTCTGAGAAAAGGGCCGGACAGGCCATTCTCATGACCTGCCAGCACCGGGAGTGTGATATGCTGGACGGGCTTAATGTGGATTATAATTATGTAAACCTTGAGGCGTAAAAGAAGGCCGGAGGGAATGCTTCCTGATTGGAAGCGTCCCTCCGGCCTGGTTTTTATTTCAGTAACGCCAATGTTTTGCTGCCGCCGCAAAGCATCAGTCGTTGTCTATATTTTCTCTTTGGCCCTTGCGGTACTGGTCAAGCAGCGCGTCAATCTTGTCATAAGGATCAAGGAGACGGCTGATGGAATGATCGTGGTTAATGGAGTCAATGAGCAGGGCAATATACTTGCTCAGGTCTACATTAATGTAGTATTCTCTGCTTAAAAGCTCCGGTGTCTGATAGATCACATTGGATGTGAGCACTTTGTCGATCAGGCCGTTTTCATAATACTTGTCAAATTCGCTCATGCCGTTGGTGAAAAGGCCGAAGGTTGCAGCAACAAATACCCTTCTGGCTTTGCGCTTTTTAAGCTCTTTTGCCACATCCAGCATACTTTCGCCGGAGGAGATCATATCGTCAACAATAAGAACATCCTTGCCTTCCACAGAAGCCCCTAAAAACTCGTGAGCCACGATAGGGTTGCGTCCGTTGACAATGGTTGTGTAATCCCGGCGCTTGTAGAACATACCTACATCGACGCCAAGGACTGTGCCATAGTACACAGCACGGGTCATAGCCCCTTCATCCGGGCTGATGACCATAAGATGGTCGCTGTCGATCTGCATATCAGGAACATGCTTGCACAGGCACTTGATAAACTGATATGTCGGCTGAATATTATCGAAACCGCTTAATGGGATCGCATTCTGTACCCGGGGATCATGAGCGTCAAAGGTCAGGATGTTCTCCACACCCATGTCGTTCAGTTCCTTTAATGCCAGAGCGCAGTCCAGAGATTCTCTTTTGGAGCGCTTGTGCTGACGGCTTTCATAAAGGAACGGCATGATCACGTTAATCCGGCGGGCTTTTCCTGTAGCTGCCGAGATGATACGTTTAAGATCTGCAAAATGATCATCCGGAGACATGCGGTTTTCATGGCCGCAAAGGGAATATTTAATACTGTAATTGGTAACATCGACAAGAAGGTACAGATCTTTACCGCGGACTGATTCCAGGATCGTACCCTTTGCCTCGCCGCTGCCAAAACGTGAACACTTGGCATCAATGATGTAATTATCTTTCTGATAGCCTTCAAAATGGATCGATGACATGTGTTTGCCGGTTCTTTCTTTACGCCATGCTACAATGTAGTCATTGACACGTTTGCCAAGGCTGCTGCAGCTTTCGAGAGGGATGATCCCCAGATCGCCGAAAGGAACGGTTTCTTTGAAATTCTCAGTTTGATTCATGTTTTACCTCCATGGTATGTGTACGCAAATAAGTTACATAACGGATTTTTAACACATTCATTTTATAGGAGATGTTTCTATAAAACAAGTGTAAAAATAATTTTTGTAAGGTTTCGTCGAATTTTGTAAAACTCTGGTTAAAAGTCTGTTAATTGTGAATAAAGAATGCTATGCCGGCGGCAGGGCAATGGCTTTTTTCACCCGGATATCATCGCCGAAAATTGCAAAAACCTGATAATTGCTGATGATTCGGGAGAAGATCCGTTCACTGTATTCTTTTTGGAGCTGTTCCAAAGACAGATTTGTGGAAATAATGGTGGACCTGCGTCTCAGCAGCCGTTCATTAATGCATAAAAACAGCTGAGACGTAATAAAGGTGTTATTCATCTCCGTGCCAAGGTCATCAATTATGAGCAGGTCGCAGTCGAAAATATAGCTGAACATATCCTCATCTCCGGCCGCATCATCGTCCTTGCCGAAGGTATTGCTTTCAAGAATATCTACCAGCTGGAAAGCGGTAAGGTAAATGACTGTGTGGGCCGAATCCAGCAGCTCACGGGCGATGCAGTTGGACAGGAAGGTCTTTCCCACGCCGGTGTTCCCGTAAAACAGGAGATTATCCTGCTTTTTGTCAAAGTCAGAAATAAAATCCCGGCAGCAGGACAGAATGTTTTCCATATTTTGCCTGGGGCTGATCCCAAGGCGGCGGTCTTTTTCCGTGGAATAATAATCCAGTCGAAAGCTGTCGAAATTCTCCTCAAGAAGGCGCTGGCGGATATTGGACTGGGCATAGACCAGATCAACAATGGCCTGCTTAAAACAGTGGCACTTTTCATTGCCGATAAAGCCCGTATCCTGGCAGTCCGGGCAGTGGTACTTCGGCTCCAGGTAGTCTGCCGGAAAGCTGTGAGATGCCAAAAGCTCCTTGCGCTGCTTTTCAAGCTGTGCCATATCCGATTTAAACTGGCTAATGGACGCATCCGATTTGCTGACAATGGCCTTTCGGGCGTATTCTGCCGCAGTGTGTGCCATGTCCTCATCCAGCTGGCGCAGCTGGGGGATAGCTGCGTAAACCTCCTGGCGGCGGGCATCCAGCTGGCGGATGCTTTCAAAACGCAGCTGGTCGTAGCGGCGCAGTATGGCGTTATATTGTGAATTTTTCAGTGGCATGGATCATGACCTCCCATTTTCTGGCTGTTTCATAGTTTTCCCCAAAAGCACCTGTTCTAAATTACTGTAGTCATAAGAGCGCTGCTCAAAATTATGGAATTTGTTGCCCGAAGGCTTGCCTGACGAAGCGTTCCTGGCAGCGGATTCCTGATTTTTCCGGTCCTGATCGGCCTTTTCATGCTTTTTGCGGACATGTTCCTCATCCAGACGCTTAACATCCTCAAGACTGCCCACATTGTTTTTGTACCAGCGCTCAAGAATACTTTGGGCATAGGCAAAGCTTGGGCTGTGAGTCGTCTCGATGGTGCGGCGGCAGGCTTCCAGGATTACAGGCATGGGAAATCCGTACTCCCGGGTCCAGCGGCGGATATGCTCCACCTCCGACGGGGCAGGATTACGGTTGGTTATGCCGAAAGCCTTTAAAATGTCGAAATAGGTCTTATTATAGTAAGCGGAACGGGCCTTGGCCTTAGCCACCGTATCAATGCCGTCCCTGGCCCAGGCCAGGGCGGTTTTTTCAATGTAGTGGATACTGTAGTGGTTATTGGAGACACAGTATTCAAATAAGTATTCAATAAGATCTGAGGAAAATCCCAGCTTTTCCCCCATAAAAACAATAATGTTCACATCCGTAGGCCCAAGGGGCTTGCCAAGATACTGTTCAATAACGAAAAAAAGCTGGCTGTCATTTTTTTGCTTAAAGCTGGACAGCTCTCTGGCAGAGTAGGCCGGAATGCCGTTGTACATATTAGGCTTTGCTTCCGTGTCCTGGAGGGATGCCCTGGGGGAGATCAGATCCATGGGCATGGCAAGATCGTCCCCGGTTTCCTGGCCCTGACGGACAGCAGTCTGCTCTTTGGAGGGCATGGGTTTCTTCGCCACCGGACGTCCGTCAGACACCTTTGATTCCCGGGACACCAGGCGGATGGATGCCAGCTGGCCTTTCTCATAGCTTAAAGCCACCAGCCCTTCCCGCTCCCAGTATTTCAGGGCGCGCAAAACATCGTTTTCTGTCATGCAAAACGTATCTGCGGCGCTTGCCAGACTGACGCCGGCTCCCGGATCCGAAGCATAGCGCAGGAAATAAAGATAGACCTTAACAAATTCACCGCTGGCTTTTGGCATGTAATTATCAAGAAAATCATTGGATAAAACAGTGACTGCCGCATCCGGCGGCCCCTGGATCGTTAATGTGTTCATGGATTCACCTGTACTTTCCGATTATGCCTGTAGTATAACACAGTTTTCAAAAAATGAGAATAGGCGGGGAAATCCACAGTCTGTGAATATTTTTTTTGTGGAAAATGTGGATAATGTGGATAAACGGTGGACATAATACGTCAACCAATTTTTGTTTTTTGGCGTAAAATAGGGAATTTCCGCGATTTATGGGAATTTGTGCGGATGTTGTTATGTAAATAAAAATATCCACAAATTCATAAACATAAAATTGTTTATAAATTTGTGGATAATGTGGATAACTATGGGCGAATCAGATCTTCTCCAATATTTACAACGTCTCCGGCACCCATAGTTATCAACAGATCCCCGTGGGTACAATTTTTTTTGAGAAATTCTTCAATGGCTTCAAAGGATGGAAAATACCATACATCTTTTCCTTTTTCAAGAAGCAGGTTCATAATATCTTTTGAGTGGATATCCCCCGGATCTTCTTCCCGTGCCGGGAAAATGTCTGCCAGGATGACCTTATCTGCCAGGCTTAAGGCGTCGGCAAACTGATGCAGAAATGCTTTTGTCCGGGTATACGTATGGGGCTGGAATACGCACCACAGATTTTTGTGGGGGTAATTTTGGGCCGTTGAAAGGGTGGCCTGAATCTCTGTGGGATGGTGGGCATAATCATCGATCACAGTAACCCCGTCAAAGGTGCCTTTGTATTCAAAGCGGCGGTCCGTGCCTTCGTAGGCGGAAAGGCCGGCCTTAATATCTTCCATGGAAATGTTCATTTCCACACCTGCGGCAATGGCGGCCAACGCGTTGGAAATGTTGTGGCTGCCGGTAACGCTTAACTGGATCCGGTCCACATATTCGCCGCGGATCATAAGGTCAAAGCTGCCCTGGGCCATATCGTCAAAAGCAATGTTGGCCGCAGAAAAATCATTTTCCGGTTCCAGGCCAAAGGTAATGACCTTACATGACAGATCCCGGGTGATCTCCTGCCAGTTCTGGATACCGCCGTGGATGATCAGGGTGCCGTCCTGGGGAAGGCGGCGGGCAAATTCCCGGAAGGAATGGCGGATGTCGTTAATATCTTTAAAGAAATCCAAATGGTCTTCTTCTATATTAAGTATGATTTCCATTTTAGGATGGAATTTTAAAAAGCTGTTGGTATATTCGCAGGCTTCTGCCACGAAATAAGGAGAATGGCCGATGCGGATATTTCCATGGATAGCTTTTAAGATCCCTCCTACAGAAATGGTGGGGTCGCATTTGCTCTGAAGCATAATGTAGGAGAGCATGGAGGTGGTGGTCGTTTTGCCGTGGGTTCCGGCAACGGCCACAGACTTTTCATAGTGCTTCATGATCTGGCCTAAAAGCTCAGCCCGGTCCATCATAGGAATATGATGCGCATTGGCCGCAATAAACTCCGGGTTGTCCGGGTGGATCGCTGCTGTATAGACGACAAGGTCAATGTCGTCGGTAATGTTTTGAGCGCACTGGGGATAATGGATGAGGGCGCCTTCGCTTTCCAGATGTTTTGTGATGGGCGTCTCATGGGTATCTGAGCCTGAGATGGTAAATCCCCGGGTCAGCAGGATCTGAGCCAGCCCGCTCATGCTGATGCCGCCGATTCCCATAAAATGCACATGGATAGGAACATCAAAATTCAGTTGGTACATAAATTACACACATCCTGTTCTATTGAATAATTATTGACTTTGATTGCTTATTTTCCTTTTGTGTCATGTCCATTATAAACACAGTTTATAAAAAAAGCAAAGGATTTGTCATAAGAAAAAACGGGGAAAGATGCAAAAGGTACGGGTATTTTCCGGGAACAGGGAACATCTTTCCAAAATGATCGACAAAAAAGTAAAAATATATAAAAACGCAAAGATAAAAACATGTAAATATATTCAAAAAAACGAATCGAAAAAGGACGAAAAAACACAGAAAATAGTAAAAACGCATAGAATAAGCTTTTCAAAATAAAAATAATTAGTAAAACTATTCACATTTTAAAATTTTAGTGGTATAATGACCACATGATAAATATTCAAACAACAAGAGGTGATAGCGTGATTAAGAAAGAGATGATAGCAATGCTTTTGGCAGGCGGTCAGGGAAGCAGACTGGGCGTCTTAACAGCAAATGTAGCAAAACCTGCCGTTGCATTTGGAGGCAAATATAGAATCATTGATTTTCCATTAAGTAACTGTATTAACTCAGGTATTGACACGGTTGGTGTCCTGACTCAGTACAGGCACCTGAAGCTGAACACCCATATCGGGATCGGTGTTCCATGGGATCTGGATAAAAATTACGGGGGCGTTACTCTGCTTCCGCCCTATGAAAAGACCGAACATTCCGACTGGTATTCCGGTACGGCCAATGCCATCTATCAAAACATTGAGTACATAGAAAACTATAATCCGGAATATGTACTTATCCTTGGCGGCGACCATATTTATAAGATGGATTATGAAGTCATGCTGGACTATCATAAGGAAAAAGGCGCAGACATTACACTGGCATGTATGCCGGTGCCATGGGAGGAAGCCAGCCGCTTCGGCGTTGTTGTTGCCGATGAAAACGGCAATATTAAGGAATTTGAGGAAAAGCCGGAGAAGCCAAGCAGCAATCTGGCGTCTATGGGTATTTATATTTTCAACTGGAGTATTTTAAAGGAAGCGCTCCTCACATTAAAGGATGTGCCCGGATGTGACTTCGGAAAGCATGTGATCCCTTATGTTCATGAAAAGGCCCATAACTGCTATGTTTATGAATTTAACGGCTATTGGAAGGATGTAGGAACCCTGGGTTCTTACTGGGAAGCCAATATGGAATTGATCGACATTATTCCTGAATTTAATCTTTATGAGGAATTTTGGAAGATCTATACCAATAATGATATTATCAATCCTCAGTATTTCGGACAGGATTCACGGGTTGAGCGCAGCATTATCGGCGAGGGGGCTGAGATCTACGGCGAAGTTTCCGGCAGTGTTGTTGGTGCAGGCGTTACTGTAGGGGAAGGCTCTGTGGTGAAAAACTCTATTGTTATGCGGGGCGCTGTGATCGGCAAAAACTGTGTGATCGATAAGGCCATTATCGGGGAAAACGTGGTCGTTGGCGATGGCGTAGAGATGGGTGTTGGGGAATTTGCTCCAAGCGTTTTAAATCCCAAGGTATATGCCTTTGATCTGGCGACTATTGCAGAAAATTCTGTGATCCCTTCAGATGTAAAGATTGGCAAGAATACGGCAATTTCCGGTGTGACCGTAAAGGAAGATTACCCGGATGGATTACTGGCAGGCGGACAAGCAATAATTAAGGCAGGTGAGATGTGATGAGAGCAATAGGTATTGTATTAGCAGGCGGGGGAAATGACCGCATGGAAGCCCTGTCAAAGCGCAGGGCGGCAGCGGCTATGCCCATTGCAGGAAGCTTCCGGTGCGTGGACTTTGCATTAAGCAATATGACTAATTCCCATGTAAAAAAGGTTGCAGTCATG
Source organism: Candidatus Scybalocola faecigallinarum (assembly GCA_018711005.1). Taxonomy (GTDB): domain Bacteria; phylum Bacillota; class Clostridia; order Lachnospirales; family Lachnospiraceae; genus Catenibacillus; species Catenibacillus faecigallinarum. The sequence continues at coordinate 82,223 of DVIT01000012.1, forward strand.
ACCCAGTATCATGCAAAATCCCTGAACCAGCATCTGAACTCATCCAAGTGGTGGGATTTTGGAAGAAAGCAGGGCGGGCTGTTTGTTCTGACGCCAACCATTACCGATGAAAACAGCTATTGGTACCGGGGAACGGCAGATGCCATTTATCAGAATCTGGATTTTTTAAAGGACTGTCATGAACCTTATGTGATCATCACATCCGGCGACTGTGTTTATAAGCTGGATTATAATAAAGTGCTGGAAGATCATATTGCCAAAAAGGCGGATATTACTGTGGTATACAAGGAATTGTCTGATGACGAGGATGATCTGACGCGTTTCGGTATTATAAAGGTGGATGAAAACGGCCGTGTGACCGATTTTGAGGAAAAGCCTTTGGTTGCCAAGAGAAATCTGGTATCCACAGGTATTTATGTGATCCGCCGCCGCCAGCTTATTGAGCTGATCGAAAAGGCTCACAGCGAACACCGCAATGATTTTGTCCAGGATATTCTTGTGAGATATAAGGAGCAGAAACGGATTTTCGGATATAAGATGGAAGGCTACTGGAGAAATATTTCCACGTTGGATTCCTATTTTAAGGCGAATAAAGATTTCCTGAAAAAGGAAGTCCGGGACTATTTCTTTAAGGAATACCCAAGTATTTATTCCAAGATTTCAGATCTGCCCCCGGCTAAATTTAACCCGGGAGCTAATGTAAAAAACAGTCTGATTTCCAGCGGCTGTATTGTTAACGGTGATGTGGAGGACTCTGTATTGTTTAAAAAAGTCTATGTGGGCAATAACTGCGTCATCCGCAATTCCATCATATTAAATGATGTTTATATTGGCGATAATACGGTGATTGAAAACTGCATTGTGGAAAGCAGGGACACCATCCGCGCCAATGCCTCCTACATAGGGAGTGAAAATGAAATTAAAGTTGTCCTTGAAGACAATGAGCGCTATATTATCTGATCATGCGCAGATTGACTTTAAGAATAGATCCGACCGGAATGAGACGGAGAGAAAGACCATAAGAAGTAATATGAACTTAAGGGGGAACTTGCACTATGCAGATTACGGATGTAAGAGTACGGAAGGTCAGTAAAGAAGGAAAGATGAAAGCCGTTGTTTCCATTACCCTGGATAATGAATTTGTTGTCCATGATATTAAGGTGATCGAGGGCGAAAAAGGATTATTTATCGCCATGCCCAGCCGCAAGGCTGCGGATGGAGAGTACAGGGATATTGCTCATCCGATCAACTCTGAAACCCGCGAAAGGATACAGAGCATCATTCTCCAGAAATACGAGATTGCTGCCCTGGAAAGCGAAGCGGAAGAAAGTGCGGAAATATAGCGTATAAATGATAAAATCAAACTGACATTTCACAAGATCAATAGGGTACGGATCAAAAGGTTCGTACTCTATTTCTGTATAAGGAATAAAATCCCCTTGCAAGGGGATTTTTTTGTGCTTATAATGGGAATGATGCGTTACAGTAAATAAAAAGCCGATTGCTCCGTGCGCGGCGCTGATTAATTATGAAAGACGGTGAATTATGTATATTATTGCAGGGCTGGGTAATCCCACAAGAACTTATGAGGGAACCCGGCATAATATTGGATTTGAAGTGATCGACCGGCTGGCAGACCGTTTCCGGATCGATGTGAGCATACAAAAAAATAAGGCTCTGTGCGGTAAAGGCTATATTGAAGGACAGAAAGTGATCCTGGCCAAGCCCCAGACCTATATGAACCTGTCCGGGGATTCTGTGCGGGAGCTGGCCGCATACTATAAAGTAGAGCCGGAAGATATTATTATCGTGTTTGACGATATTAGCCTGGAGCCGGGACAGATCCGTGTCCGGGCCAAAGGCAGCGCCGGCGGACACAATGGGGTGAAAAATATTATTGCCCGCCTTGGAACACAGGAATTTCCAAGAGTGAAGGTTGGCGTAGGGGAAAAGCCAAAGGGCTGGGATCTGGCGGATTATGTGCTGTCACGTTTTAGCAGCGACGACCGCAAGATCATGGATGAGGCAGTAGATACGGCGGCAGATGCAGTGGTCATGATGATCACGGACAGTGTGGATGCTGCCATGAATCATTATAATTCCAAGAAAAAGTAAGGAGCATCAGGCTTAGGAGGGAAACGATTTGAAAGCTTTTTTAGAGCCGTTAAAGGAAATGACCGAATTTGAAAAAATCCGGGAAGATATAAAGTATGCCCGCCTTCCGGTCCATGTGGACGGGTGTATTGATTCACAAAAAAGCCATTTTGCGCGGGCACTTTCAGACGGTTTTAAGTATAAGATCATCGTGACCAGCAATGAGCAGAAGGCGAAAGAGTTTTATGAGGATTACCGGTTTTTTGACCGGGACACCTATTTGTACCCGGCCAAGGATGTGATCTTTTACAATGCAGACGTCCATGGCAATCTGATCGTTGGCCAGCGGCTTAAGGTCATCCGCCGGTTCCTGGACGGGGAGCCTTTGACGGTCGTTACGACCATTGATGCCCTTATGGACCGGGTGCTTCCCATAGATTATATCCGCCAGCAGTGCCTGACCGTGGAAGAAGGCTCTTTTATTGAGCTTGAGGCGGTAAAGCAGCGCCTGGTGAATATGGGCTTTGAGCGCGTGGGCCAGGTGGAAGGCCCGGGGCAGTTTGCCATCCGGGGCGGGATCATTGATATTTATAATATGTCTGATGACTGCCCTTACCGTATTGAGCTGTGGGATACAGAGGTGGATTCTATCCGCAGCTTTGATGTGGAAAGCCAAAGATCCATTGAGCGTACGGAAACGCTTACCATCTATCCGGCCTCGGAGTATGTATTTACAAAAAAGATCATTGCCCGGGGCATTGAAAAGATTGAAAAAGAAAAAGATCAGGTGGAGAAAAAGCTGAGAAAGGACGGCAATGACGAAGCGGCGCGCCGTCTGGACCAGGTGATCCGGGAAATGAAGGAAAACCTGGAGGAGTCTTATGCATCCACCAATATTGACAGCTTTATCCCTTATTTTTATCCCGACACATGCTCCTTTTTAGAGTATTTCCCGGATGAAGAAACCATCTTTTTCCTGGATGAGCCGGTGCGCCTGGAAGAAAAGGGGCGGACGGTGGAGCTGGAATTTCGGGAGGGCATGACCGGACGTCTGGAAAAGGGCTATATCCTCCCGGGACAGATGAATGTGCTGTTTATGGCCCGGAGCATTTTTGCCATGCTGGAAGGGCGGCGCACCATTATGCTCAGTACCATTGCCCAAAAGATCCGGGAAATTACGGCAAAGGAAAAATACAATATTACTGTAAAATCCATTAATCCCTATAACAGTAATTTTGAGCTGCTTGTGAAGGAGCTGGGCCAGTGGAAAGCCGGGAAATACCGGGTGATCCTTGTGTGCCGTTCCTCCACCAGGGCCGAGCGTCTGGCAAAGGATCTGCAGGAATATGATCTGAACGCCTTTGTTTCCCGGGATCCGGACCGGATCGTGCAAAACGGGGAAATCATGATCATCCACGGCAATCTTCACCGGGGCATGGAATATCCTTTGATCAAGTTTGCCATTGTGGCGGAAAGTGACATTTTCGGAGAGGAAAAGAAGAAAAAACGCCGTCGCCGTACCCAGGAAGGGGAAAAGATCCGCAGCTTTATGGATTTAAGCATTGGGGATTATGTGGTTCATGAAAATCACGGCCTTGGAATTTACCGGGGCATTGAAAAGGTGGAAGTGGACGGCGTTACCAAGGATTATATTAAGATCGAATATGCCGGCGGGGGCAATCTGTACATTTTAGCCACCCAGCTGGACCTGATCCAAAAGTATGCCGGCGCAGATGCGCGAAAGCCTAAATTAAATAAGCTTGGCGGCCAGGAATGGGGGCGCACCCGTTCCAGAGTCCATACGGCAGTCAAAGAGCTGGCCAAGGACCTTATCCGCCTTTATGCGGCCCGGGAGGCGAAAAACGGCTTTGCCTACAGCCCGGATACGGTATGGCAGAAGGAGTTTGAGGAAATGTTTCCCTATGAGGAAACAGAGGATCAGCTGTCAGCCATTGAAGCGACGAAAAAGGATATGGAAAGCACAAAGATCATGGACCGGCTGGTATGCGGCGATGTAGGCTACGGAAAGACCGAGGTGGCCATCCGGGCCGCCTTTAAGGCGGTTCAGGACGGAAAGCAGGTCGTTCTTTTAGTGCCAACCACGATCCTGGCTCAGCAGCATTATAATACCTTTGTCCAGCGGATGAAGGATTATCCCGTTACTGTGGATCTTTTGTGCCGGTTCCGGACAAAAGGGGAACAGGCCCATACATTAAAAGAATTAAAGCGGGGCATGGTGGATATTTTGATCGGCACCCATCGGGTTTTATCCAAGGATGTGGAATTTAAAGATCTGGGACTGCTTATTGTGGATGAGGAGCAGCGTTTTGGCGTGGGCCATAAGGAGAAGATCAAAAAGCTGAAAGAAAACATTGATGTACTCACATTAACGGCAACGCCTATTCCACGGACGCTCCACATGAGCCTGGTAGGGATCCGGGATATGAGCGTTTTGGAAGAACCGCCCATGGACCGTATGCCGATCCAGACCTATGTGCTGGAATATAATGAAGAAATGGTCCGGGAAGCCATTAACCGTGAGCTGGCCCGGGGCGGACAGGTGTATTATGTATACAACCGCGTCAATGGTATTGCTGAGGTGGCTTCTGCCATCAGCCGTCTTGTGCCGGACGCCCAGGTGGCCTTTGCCCATGGGCAGATGAATGAGCGTGAGCTGGAAAAGATCATGTACGGCTTTATTAACGGCGAGATCGATGTGCTGGTGTCCACCACTATTATTGAGACGGGCCTGGACATTTCCAATGTAAATACAATGATCATCCATGATGCTGATAAATTGGGACTTTCCCAGCTTTACCAGCTTAGAGGCCGGGTAGGACGCTCCAACCGGACCGCCTATGCCTTTTTAATGTACCGCAGGAATACCATTTTGCGGGAGGTGGCAGAGAAACGTCTTTCTGCCATTAGGGAATTTACAGAGCTGGGCTCCGGCTTTAAGATCGCCATGCGGGATCTGGAGATCCGGGGCGCAGGCAACCTTTTAGGGGAACAGCAAAGCGGCCATATGGAAGCTGTAGGCTATGATCTGTATTGTAAAATGCTTAATGAAGCGGTGAAAGAGCAGCGGGGCGAGACGGTAGAGGAAGCCTTTGAAACAACCATCGATCTGGATCTGGATGCCTATATCCCGGCAACCTATATCCGCAATGAATTTCAGAAGCTGGAAATTTATAAGCGGATTGCAGCCATTGCCAATGAGGAAGAATATGAGGAAATGGCAGATGAGCTTATGGACCGTTTTGGCGAGCTGCCCAAAGCGGCTCAAAACCTCCTTGGGGTTGCCCTGTTAAAGGCCCAGGCCCATGAGGCGGGCATTGCCTCCATTACCCATCGGGATAATGTAACAAAGATCGTCATGTTCCCCCGGGCAAAGGTGGATGGAGACCGGATCCCGGAACTGCTGGCCAGGTACCGCAATGCCATGAAGTTTTCCATGAGCGGGGAACCGTGCTTTACAGTGCGCACCAAAAGCGGTCCCGGTTTTGATGTGATCCGGTGCGAGAAAATACTGATCCAGGATATAAAAACATTGATAGGCCCATGAAAATCAGATATAATAAATCCGTGCATATGGGAGGAAAGGCCCGTTGCGCAAGCTTGGCAGGGTATGGCCCTACATACCCGGAAAGGATAGAAAATGAAAGGTAAATTTGTAAAAAAGGCGGCAGCCATTGCCGTTGCAGTAAGTTTAGGAGCTGCCTCCCTGGCCGGATGCAGCAGCGCTACAGATGAGACTGGAGCCCAGTCCGGTACAGAGACGGTCCAGACAAGCGACAGCGGGGAGACTCAGGCTCAGGCTGAGACCGAGGCAGTGACGGAAAATGACCCTATCGATCCGGATGCTGTGGCTTTGGAGATCGCTGACATGCAGGTGATGGCGCCGGAGCTGTTTTACTTTTATCTGAGTATGCGTACCCAGATGGAATACACGTATCAGGCACTTGGAACTGTTGACTGGACGATGGTCATGTATGACGGAGGACCTACCTATGGTGAATATTTAAAGACCATGGTAGAAAGTCAGCTCCTTCAGATCCTGTTTTGGAATACTTATGCCCAGGAGGATAATATTACCCTGTCAGATGATGACCAGGAGCAGATCGCAGAAGAACTGTCCTCTTTTAATGCGGCACTTACCGATGAGGACAAGGCGTTTTATGGCTTTAACGATGAAAATGTGACCCAGACCTTAGAGCATATTTCCATTGCCGGAAAGGTTATGGATGCAGAAGTGGAAAAGCAGATCGCCGCTTTTACGGACGAGGAAAAGGAGAAGTGCGTTTACCGTACAGTCCAGCACATTTTGTTAAAAACAGAGATGGAAGCAGAAACCGATGAATCCGGAAATGCCGAGACCGTTTCTGAGGAAGATGCCCAAAGCTTTAAGGACGAACAGAAGGCCAAGGCTGAGGAAGTCCTGGCAAAGGCCCAGGCCGGAGAGGATTTTGAAGCTCTGGCAGATGAGTACAATGAGGACAGCGGTTTTGAGTATTCCTTAAACAGCAGCGGACAGAGCCCGGCCGGCGTGTCCTATGTGCAGGAATTTACGGACGGCGCTTTTGCTCTGTCTGAGGGCGAGGTTGCGATCGTAGAGACGGAATATGGCTATCATGTCATGAAATGTATTTCCGAAAATGACGAGGAGCTGGGCCAGGAGGCACAGCGTACTTTGGCAGTGAACAAATATAATGAGATTTACCAGCAGTGGCTGACAGACAATGAGCCTGCATTTTATGACGGCTGGCAAAACTATGCGGTGTTAAATACTCCGGCGCTGCCGTCTCAGGCAGAGGCAGAATCTGAGGCTGCGGCAGAGTCAGAAGCGACAGCGGAGACAGAAGCTGAGTCTCAGGCCGATGGAGACACCCAGGCGCCAGAGTCTGAGCAGTCCTGAGAAAGAAGGCGGGGGCGATGAAGAAAAAAAAGAAAAGGAACTGGGTATTAAATATTATTCTTGTGATCGCCATTGTGTGCTTCCTTGGAAGCGGCGGTTATCTTTTGAAATATTACTGGGATAGCTGGCAGGCAGAAAAAAATATTTCCGCTCTGGAGGATATGATCCTGACCGATGAGGAGGCTGCTGCCCAGACCGGAACCGGCGACGGTTCCCTGGAAAGCGGAGAGTCGTCGGACCGGCAGGCGGCTTCCAACCGTTATGCCCGCCTTTTGGAACAAAACCCGGATTTTATCGGCTGGATCCAGATCGAGGGAACGCCCATCAGCTATCCGGTCATGTATACGCCGGATGATCCGGAATATTACCTTCATCGGAACTTTGATAAAGAGTATGAGTACAGCGGCCTTCCCTTTGTGGACGGCAGCTGTTCGCTGGATCCCCGCAGCACCAATGTGATCGTTTATGGCCATAACATGAAAAGTGATACAATGTTCAGCCATCTTTTGGATTACCAGGATGAGTCCTTTTATAAAGATCATCCCTACATAACCTTTAATACGATCTACGGCGATGCCCAGTATGAGATCGTGTCTGTGATCCTGGCGCGGGCTCTGTATGAGGATGAGGAAGGATTCCGCTATTACGGCATGATCGATGCAGCGTCACAGGAAGAATTTGATGAATATATGGCGAATATTCATGCAATGGAGTTGTATGATACCGGCGTGGACGCTTCCTACGGAGACCAGCTCCTGACCTTGTCCACCTGCGAATATTCCCAGGAAAACGGGCGTCTGGCAATTATTGCAAAAAAAAGATAGAATCTATAACGGAAATGTGTTACAATACATTCATCAGGCATTGTATAAAATTACCAATTATGTTAATAATTTAACAGAAAAATTAGATCAAAACGTAAAAAACCAGGAGGTTGCCCTATGAATGTATTTGTAGTTAATTGTGGAAGTTCGTCTTTGAAGTATCAGCTCATTGACGCTCAGTCTGAGCAGGTTCTTGCCAAAGGACTGTGTGAGCGCATCGGTATTGACGGCAGCCAGATCGTATTTAAGCCGGCCTGCGGCAAAAAAAGCGGAGAGAAGATCACCATCCAGGCGCCTATGCCGGATCACACCAACGCGATCCGCATGGTGCTGGATTGCCTTGTCAATGAAGATTACGGTGTGATCGCCTCTTTGGATGAGATCGGCGCTATCGGCCACCGTGTGGCTCACGGCGGAGAAAAGCTGGCATCATCGGTGCTCCTTAATGATGATGTAGTCAGAGAGATCGAGGAGTGCTGCGAACTGGCTCCCCTGCATAATCCGGCCAATCTTATTGGTATCCGGGTGTGCCATGAGCTTATGCCAAGTGTCCCTATGGCTGCAATTTTTGATACTGCATTTCATCAGACGATGCCGAGAAAAGCTTATTTGTACGGCCTTCCCTACCGTTATTATACGGATTATAAGATCCGCCGCTACGGCTTCCACGGCACCTCCCACCGCTATGTTTCTCAAAAAGCTGCCCAGATCCTGGGCGTACCTTATGAATCCTTAAAGACCGTTGTGTGCCATTTAGGCAATGGCGCCAGCATTTGTGCTGTGCAGAATGGTAAATCTGTAGATACCAGTATGGGATTTACCCCTGTGGCAGGTCTTGTTATGGGAACCCGGTGCGGGGATATTGACCCGGCGATTGTAGAATATTTAACAGACAAAGAGAACAAAGACGTCCATGAGATCAACCGGGTACTGAACAAGGAGTCGGGAATTTACGGCCTTTCCGAAGGTCTGGTAGATTTTCGGGACATTCGCAAGGGCTGCGAAGAAGGCGATGAAAAGTGCCTGAGAGCCATGGATGTGTTTATGTATAATATTGCCACAAGAGTCGGCGGCTACGTGGCAGCCATGAACGGCGTGGACGCTATTGTGTTTACGGCAGGGATTGGCGAAAACGGCGATAAGATGCGCAAAGATATTTGCGAGCAGTACTGGGGCTACTTAGGCATTAAGATCGATGATGAAAAGAACCGCATTTCCGGTCAGGATGTGGTGATCTCTACACCGGATTCTAAAGTTAAGGTCCTTGTGATCGGTACAAACGAAGAACTGATGATCGCCCGGGAGACCATGGAGCTTGTAAAGGCGTGATTTTTAGGATGACATGAACCGTCTCCTGCCTGCATATGGTATAGTAATCCAGGCAGAACAGGCGGGGGACTTATGCGGCAAAAGCTTATGCGCGTGCTTTTTATGTGCGGGGCATTGTACATGATCCCATGCATCCTTACAATGTTGATACGAAAGAATATCCCTGAGACAGACGGCAAAACGTTTGACTCAGGGATTTTAGTTTACATAAGCCAGGGATCGGAAATGGAGGCCATGGATCTGGAAGAATATCTTGTGGGTGTTGTGTCGGCCCAGATCCCTGCAGATTATCCTCTGGAAGCATGTAAAGCCCAGGCAGTCATTGCCCGGACCCATGTGATGAATATTATGGGGAGCCGCACCAGCGCCGCCGCGTCAGAGCTGGTCCAGGCTTATGACAGCCGGGAAAACATCCTGGAAAAATACGGGACAAAGGCGTCCGGTTATTATGAAACCCTTGTCCAGGCAGTGACAGCAACGTCTGAGGAAGTCCTTACCTTTGACGGAGCCTTGGCGGAACCGGTATATTTTTACGGCGGTACAGGAAAGACCCGGAATGCTGCGGATGTATGGGGAAGCGAGATTCCTTATTTATCTGCGGTGGAAAGCCCGGAGGATGGAGAGGCGCAGGAGAACCAGACCCAGGTGACCATGGATGTGGAGGAGTGTATACAGCGGCTGAAAGCCGGGGACAGTGACTTTGAAGCGTCTGCACAAACCTTTAAGGATACGGTGCAGATCCTGGAAAAGGATGAAAGCGGCTATGTGCTGTCCATACAGCTGGGAAATAAGACCTTTTCCGGAGAACAGCTCCGGTCACTGCTGGACCTGCCTTCGGCGGCTTTTGAGGTGCGGGCCAAGCGCAAAACAATTACGTTTGATGTGACCGGCTGCGGCCATGGCGTTGGCCTGAGCCAGCAGGGGGCCTTGATCATGGCGGAGGAAGGCAGGAATTACGAGGAGATTTTGACCTGGTATTTTCCGGGCGCCGGGATAGAATGATAAAAAGTGCCTGAGCCTGTGTATAAAACTTCTGATTGTGGTGAGACTATAGTCAGAGGTGATAAAGGTGAAAAGGAAATTGTTTAATTTTTTCAGAAACAAAGGATTTTATCTGGCCATCGGTATATGTGCCTTAGCCATTGTGGCAGTGGCCGGGGTGGTGAATTACCAGTCCGCAAAACAGGACCGGCAGCTTGCCGAAAATGCCGCCGGATTTGAAGATGTACCAGAAGGAGAGGCTGACGGTGCCGTTGCCGATAACCGCACACCGGAAAATGACCGTGATATGGATTACACAGAAGGGTACAATGCAGACGAAGTACAGGAGATTTTAAATGAACTTCAGGAAGAAGCTGCTGCCGGAGAATCCTCCGATGCGGTTGCTGTAAATTCCGGAGACGTTTCTGCCCAGGAAAGTGATGGCGCAGAAGGCGCACAAAGTGAAGAAAGTACCGGTGAGACTCAGGTACAGGATACATCCGCAGGATTTGACGAGACACAGAAGATGAACTGGCCCGTTTCAGGAACCATCCTGATGGATTACAGTATGGATTCAACGGTTTATTATAAAACCCTGGATCAGTACAAATGTAATCCCGGAGTGCTCATTGCCACACAGAGCAATACGCCTGTAAATGCGGCCTTTGAAGGAACTGTTGCCTCGATCACAAATGATGCGGCTCTGGGGACGGTCCTTGTTATGGATATGGGCAATGGCTACCAGGCCTCTTACGGACAGATTAAAGATGTGACCGTCAGTGTTGGAGATACTGTGGAAAAAGGCCAGGTGATCGCTGCGGTTGCCCAGCCTACAAAATATTTCGGAGAAGAAGGGAGCCATCTGTACTTTCAGTTAGAAAAAGACGGAAGCCCTGTAGATCCCAAACCATATATGGAATAATCCCGTGCGCCCTGTATTCTTTGGGGCGCACGGCTGTTTTTTGGATGGATTCCGGCGCTGCCGGGAGCAGTAAGGGGCGGCACATTTGGCCCATTGGTGCATATAATAAGATCAGGTAGTCAAGGATCATGTGTTTCCCGGATCTCCAAAACGGCTGATGATCATAAAGCGGTGAGTTCAATATGGATGCTTTGGTGCAGTACATATTGAAAAATATGCAGCAAATGATCTTCACAACGGCCTCACCGTTAAATAACACATATCATGGCTGCTTTATATAAAATGCCGGTTCCCTTTTGGGGGCCGGCAAATTTCATGGGCGTGTCAGCGGATAAAGTTGGTAAAGATGGCCGGCTCTTTTTCCGGAAGGCCGAACTGCTCTTTTCCAAGCTTAATGCTTTTAATGAGGAAAGCCATGTTCCGTCCAAGGGTGCGCATGGTCTGGAGTCCTTCCAGATCCTGTCTGGCCTCCTCAGCCCGTCCGCCGTGGATCAGGTTCCAGTACTGGCTGGAAACGACAGGCATACTGGAAATGGTGAAATATTTGTTCAGCTCGTCAAAGGTGGCCGTATTGCCTGCCCGGCGGCAGCTGACAACCGATGCGCCCACCTTCATGGATTTGTCAATATGGCTGCTGAAAAACAGACGGTCCAGGAAAGAGATCAGTGTGCCGTTGGCAGAAGCATAGTATACGGGAGAACCGATAACAATGCCGTCGCAGGCAGCAAACTTGGGCGCTGTTTCATTGACAATATCGTTAAATACACATTTTCCGGTTTCTGCGCATTTGCGGCAGGCGATACATCCCCGAATATCTTTGTTTCCTACATGGATGATTTCTGTATCGATCCCTTCTTTATTCAGTGTCTGGGCCACTTCATTCAGGGCAGTGTAGGTACATCCCTCTTTGTGAGGGCTTCCGTTGATCAAAAGAACATTCATGGATTATTCCTCCTTGACTTGAAAAAAAATTTTTTATAACATTATTCTTACATTATCATTATAAACACTTAGAGTACACAACAGTCAAGTACAAATATTTAATGTCACCGCCGGGGTAACCGTTCAGCCGGCTGAACGGTTACCTTAAGGATATTTAATATTGCCTTATGGCTGGCGGATTTGTTGCAAGAAGGCGGGAAAGATCATGAATTATACCTATATGGTACAGTGCAGTGACGGAAGCTTATACACAGGCTGGACCAATGACCTGGATAAGCGCATCCGCGCCCATAATGAAGGGCACGGCGCAAAGTATACAAGGCCCCGGCGTCCGGTAAAGCTGGTCTACTGGGAGGAATTTGAAACAAAAGAAGAAGCCATGAAGCGGGAGGCTTCCATAAAGAAGCTGACCAGAGCCCAAAAGGTCCGGCTGTGCAGCCGTCGGGACGGACAGTCTTTACTTTAGGATGAGCTTTTGCAGTAAAAAAAAGACACCATAGTGAAAATCGAGGGCTTATCCGCAGATTCCCGGAAATACTATAATAAATCTATACGTAACCGCATCACATGTATTGGACGGAAAGCCTTCGGTAGGGCCGCGGCGGCCTTGAGGATGCGTGGGAATAGGAGGGAATCACACATGAACTACAAAATAACGGACACAGAATTTCGTCTTGAAGATCCCCAGAACGTTGGCGGGCTATATATGCCTTTAGTCAACGAAAAGGTGATGAGCTGCATTACACCGGACGGTCATGGGGATAATAAGATCTCCCAGGACTGCTTCTTTTTAGAGCCGGTGAGTATTGAAAATCTTCACAGCAGCATGAGTACAAGGAATTTCTGGTGTATCGTGGATGGGGAGGATGCGCCCTGGTCTGTTTTCGGTTATTCCGTATATCAGCAGGCACAGCGGCATACGCCTCAGGAAGAAAAGGCATGGCTTCAAGCAGGACCATACTGGCAGGAAGTAAAGCGCACCTGCCCGAAAAACGGATTGAGCGGAACCGTTCTTTCCTTCTGCCCTGTAGGCGAGGAAATGGCAGAAATCATGAAGGTCACTTTGGAAAACAAGGGAGAAGCGCCGATAACATTAACACCTGTGGCGGCTGTCCCCATTTTCGCAAGAGGAGCAGATCATATCCGTGATCATCGCCATGTTACAGCACTGCTGAACCGGATCTGTGTGACACAGGACGGCGTAGTGGTAACACCTTCCATGGCCTTTGACGAGCGGGGACATCATAAGAACGATATATCCTATGGCGTGTACGGCCGGGACGAGCTTGGGGGAAAGCCTGTCGGAGCCGTACCGACGGTAGAGGATTTTATTGGTGACGGCGGAAGCTATATGGCGCCGGTATCTGTACTGAAGGGATGCGCCTTAAGCACAGAAGGCGCGGAGTTTGACGGATTTGAAGCCATGGGCGGACTGTGGTTTGAAAAAGTAACTCTGGAGCCGGGCGAATCCCGCAGCTACTGTCTGGTATTAAGCTATAACGGTGAGGGCCTTGAATATCTGGATGTTAAAAAGGCAGGAATCGCTTTTGAAGAAATGAAGGTTTACTGGAATGACCAGAAGATTATTACCTGCCACACATCAGAGCCTACCTTTGACACATGGATGGCCTGGGTCAGCCTGCAGCCCCATCTGCGCCGGATTTATGGCTGCTCCTTCCTGCCTCACCATGACTACGGCCGCGGCGGCCGGGGATGGCGGGACCTGTGGCAGGACTGCCTGTCCCTGATCCTGATCAATCCGGAAATCGTCCGCAGCGACCTGAAGAACTTCTTTGCAGGTATCCGTGCCGACGGAACTAATGCAACTATTATCGGCAGCCGTCCCGGCGAATTTATTGCTGACCGCAATGCCATTGTCCGGGTATGGATGGATCATGCATACTGGCCATTCCGCACCGTTGCCCTGTACCTGGAGCAGACCGGAGACTATCCGTTCCTGTTTGAAAGCCAGCCTTATTTCAGGGATAAGATTCTTAACCGGGGTACAAAGATTGATGAGGCTTATGCAGATGACGGAAGCAACTGCCTGAAGGATGCCGGCGGAAATATGTACCAGGGAACCCTTTTAGAGCATTTGCTCTTACAACATCTGGCTCAGTTTTTCGATGTAGGCGAACATAATCATATGCGTCTCCACGGTGCCGACTGGAATGACGCCCTTGATATGGCCGCAGACAGAGGCGAGAGCGTGGCATTTACCGCAGCCTACAGCGGAAACTTTAAGGAACTGGCTGATCTGTGCCGGACGATTAAGAAAAAGATGAGCGTTAAATCTGTGCGGGTATTTAAGGAACTGACCATGCTTTTAGATGCCAGCCCGGAGATTTATAAAGATGTGGCTAAGAAAAATGCCCTTCTGGATGCATTTTGCACCGCAAGCTGCAGCCATGTCAGCGGTGAGCTGGCAGAGATTGACATTGACCATCTGGCCGATGTCCTGGAGCAGATGGGCCTTTGGATCAATAATCATATCCGCTGCATGGAAATCGTTCATGACGATGCCGGAGAGAGCTGGTTCAACGGCTACTACAACAATCACGGACAGCAGGCTGAAGGCGTTAAGGATGGCCGCGTGCGAATGATGCTTACCGGACAGGTATTTACTATTTTATCCGGAACAGCCCTGGATGAGCAGGTAGAGCAGATCAGCCGGGCTGCAGAAAAGTATTTGTACAAAAAGGAGATCGGCGGCTATCGTCTGAATACGGATTTTGCGGAAAATAACATGGATATGGGAAGAATGTTCGGATTTGCCTATGGCCATAAGGAAAACGGAGCCGTATTCTGCCATATGAGCGTTATGTACGCCTATGCCCTGTATTCCAGAGGCTTTGTCCGGGAAGGTTATAAAGCCATTGCTTCATTATACGAAAAAGCAGCCGACTTTGAAACAAGCCATATGTATCCGGGCATTCCTGAATACTTTACCCCGAGAGGACAGGGCGTTTATTCCTACCTTACCGGTGCAGGAAGCTGGATGGTGCTTACCGTACTGACTCAGATGTACGGCGTACGGGGCAGGGAAGGACATCTTCAGCTGGCGCCGAAGCTTCTGGCATCCCAGTTTGACAGTAACGGCGTTGCCGGCGTTTCCTTAAAATTTGCCGGAAAATTGCTGGACATCAGCTATGTCAATGCGCAGCATAAAGATTTCGGAGACTATGAAGTGGAGGAGATCTTTATTAACGGGCGGCAGTATTTTAATGAAGAAAACTGCGGCATTATCCAGCGAGAGTTTATCAAGTCTCTCCCATCCGATACGGTTAATGAAATTAAAGTCATCCTTGCATAAGCATGTGGATCATAAAACTTTGGGCCGGAGGCCAGGCCGCCTTTGGCCCCAAAGCTATAAAATAACAGGAGGCAGTTATGTTAGATAAGGAAATGAACTACATTTTGGAACAGTATCAGCAGAAATCTCTGTTTTCAAGCTTTCTCCCAGGTATCAGCGGAGAGCTGGGGATTCCTCTGTGGTGCTATTATGTCAACCGCGGACAGGCCATCTCCTGCTTTGGCGTGCAGGATAAAAACCATGGTATTATGGAATTTTACCCTGCCCATCAGGCATATGAGCGTACCTCTCTTATGGGCTTCCGTACCTTTTTAAAGATCAATGGAAGCTGTACAGAGGCCTTTGCGGATCCTGCACAGAAACAGGTGATGCGTGTTGGTATGAACAGCCTGACTATTGAGGAAGAAACGCCGGATTATAAGATTACTGTAGAGTATGAGACACTTCCCGGCGAGCCTCTTGCAGCTCTGATGCGTTCGGTAAAGGTTACAAACCTTTCCGGAAAAGACATGGCGCTGGAAGTGATCGACGGTATGGCAGAAGTGCTTCCCTATGGGGTCAGCGGCGGCGCTATGAAGGAGATGGGCCAGACGACAAAGGCATGGATGCAGGTTTTGGATACCGAGCTTTGCCAGCCTAAGTTCAAGGTTCGGGCCAGTATGGAGGATTCTGCTGAGGTTTCCCAGATCGAAGGCTTTAACTACGCATTAGCTAAAGACTGCCAGGATGGCTCAAAGCTCCTTCCGGTGATTGTGGACCGCGAAGTATTATTTGAGTATGACAGCACTTTGATGCGCGCTTACGGATTTATGTCCCACAGCGTTGATGAGCTTATGGCAAAAGAGCAGGTAACCTGCAATGATGTACCCACCAGCTTCTTTGGCACGAAGAAAGAATTAAAGGCCGGAGAAAGCCTTAATATTAAAGAACTTTACGGCATGTCCGAGAACCGGAAGGCTTACGATACTATGGTGGGCAAGTTTTTAACCGATGGATGGTTTGAGGAAAAACAGGCTCAGGCAAAAGCGCTGACCACTCAGATTACAGAGCGGATCGCAACAAAGACCGCAGATCCTGTCTTTGATGCATACTGCCGCCAGAATTATCTGGATAACCTGCTGAGAGGCGGATATCCTGTAAAACTTGGAAAGAACCAGATCTTTTACCTGTATTCCAGAAAGCACGGAGATATGGAAAGAGATTACAACTTCTTCTCCATGCTTCCTGAATATTATTCCCAGGGTAACGGCAACTTCCGCGATGTTAACCAGAACCGCAGAAGCGATATGCTTTATTCCCCATTTGTAGGCGATAGTGCCATTAAGACTTTTTATAATGCGCTTCAGATCAACGGATATAACCCGCTGAGTATTGATAAAATGACTTACCGCATTAAAACGGAAACCCCGGAAGGCGCAGCTGTTCTTGAAAAGACCGGAAAGATCGGCGGCATGGATTTCCTTGCCAACGGTGATTATACTCCGGGACAGCTTTATAAAGCCCTGGAAAATGCCGGTGTTGACAATATCCAGGAAGTTTTTGAAGAAGTTCTGGATGCATCCCTGCGTATGGATACCACAAGCTATGGGGAAGGTCACTGGAGCGATCACTGGACCTACAACCTGGATCTTGTGGATGCGTACCTGGCCGTTTATCCGGAAAAGAAGGAAGAACTTCTTTATGATGATGATTCCTACTTATTTACCCAGGCACGGATGGAGATCCTTCCAAGAACACAGCGCTACGTTGCAACCGATCACGGTGTGCGCCAGTACCATTATCTGAAGGAAAATGTAGATACCTCTGTTCCTGAAAATCGTTATCTTAAGGATGAGGCACAGAATGTAGTACACACCAACCTTATGTCCAAAATGCTTACCCTGACAGCCAATAAAGTGGCTGCCCTGGATCCCTATGGCATGGGTGTGGAAATGGAAGGCGGAAAGCCGGGCTGGTATGACGCATTAAATGGTCTGCCGGGACTTTTAGGTTCTTCCATGGCAGAGGCTTACGAAGTTTACCGGATGATCTGCTGGGAAAAGGAAGCCGTACAGGAAAGCGGCAGAGATGTTGCCTTACTGGAAGAAGTGGCTGAGCTTGCCCTGGCCGTAGCAAAAGCCTGCAAAGATCATGTAGATGAAATGGAAGGCGACGGACAGGCTTATGGCCTTTGGACGGATATTAACAATGCCAAAGAAGCTTTCTGGGCAAAAACAGCAAAATCTGTTTCCGGAAAGACGGTTGTATGGAACAGCAAACAGCAGCTGGAGGTGCTGGATGCTTACGCCCTTGTTATGAAAAAAGGCATTGAAAAGGCACAGAGAGTCGGCGGCCCGGTTTGCCCCACATACTTCTATTATGATGTGCCGGAATATGAAAAAACCCAGGATGGCCTGATGCCATTGAAATTCCAGGTAGAGCGGACACCGGATTTCCTTGAAGGCTCTGTGCATATGCTGAAGCTTAAAGATTTTGACGGACTTAAAAAGACCGTTTATGACAATGTTAAAAACAGCCGTCTGTATGACCAGCCGCTGAAAATGTACAAAGTGAATGCGTCCCTGTCTGAGGCATCCTTTGAGCTGGGCAGAGCCTGTGCATTTACCCCCGGCTGGCTGGAAAATGAATCTGTATGGCTTCATATGGAATACAAGTATCTGCTTGAACTGCTGAAGTCCGGATTGTATGAGGAATTTGAACAGGATTTCCACGATGCGGCTGTTTGCTTCCTTCCGGAAGATATGTACGGAAGAAGCCCGCTGGAAAACTCCTCTTTCATTGCCAGCAGCGCAAATCCAAACAAGAAGATCCATGGCAAAGGTTTTGTAGCCCGCTTAAGCGGTTCTACAGCAGAATTTCTGCAGATCTGGCAGCTGATGATGTTTGGCAGTCGGCCATTTGTCATGAAGGATGGGGAACTGACCCTGGATCTTATGCCATGTATCCCGTCTTACCTGGCTGAAGGTGTTGATGTGATTGAAACTACCTTCCTGGGAAGCATCAAGACGGTTTACAGACTGAACGGCCTTAAGGCCCTGATCCCCGGCGGTTATTCTATTAAAGAAATTTCCCTGGAACGTGCAGACGGAAGTTCTGTAACAAAAACCGCTGTTACCGGAGAAGATGCAAGGCTTCTTCGCAGCGGTGAGTATACAAAGATGACCGTAGAGTTTGCATGATCCTGTAAGGCATGATTTTTAAGGCAGCGGAAGCTTTGCCCATAAACAGCCGCACCGACAGACCAGGCTAGTCCGGGTTTGGCGCTGCGGCTGTTTGAGCATATCAACTGGAGGAATATAATATGAAGGTTATTACAACAAACACTAAGGAAAATAAGTATTGGGAAGAATCGGCAGCAGATTCCCGGGAATTGTCCTGTATGCAGGCTGTTTGCCTGTATCCGGAGCTTAAGATGAACACCATCCACGGCTTTGGCGGCGCATTTACGGAAAGCGCAGCTTATTGCTATTCACAGCTGCCGGAAACGGAAAAAGAAGCGTTTATTAAAGCCTGCTTTTCTGATGAAGGCTTAAGATATACCCTTGGCCGGACCCATATTAACAGCTGTGACTTTTCTCTGTCCAACTATGCAGCTGACGAAGACCCGGAAGATACAGAGCTTAAAAAGTTTTCTTTAGACCGTGAAGAAAAGTATATCCTTCCCCTGATCAAAGCAGCACAGTCTCAGTGCGGCGGAAACTTAAAGTTTTTACTTTCCCCGTGGAGCCCGCCGGCATTTATGAAAACCAATAATGAAATGAACCACGGCGGTTATTTAAAGGAAGAATACTATGAGCGCTGGGCCCAGTATATAGTCCGTTTTATAAAAGAGTATGAAGCCCGTGGCGTTCAGGTCAGCTGGGTGACTGTACAGAACGAGCCGGATGCTGTACAGACATGGGATTCCTGCAAATACAGCGCAGCCCAGGAAGGCGTTTTTGCCGGAAAATACCTTGGTCCGGCTTTAGAAGCTGCAGGGCTTTCCCATGTACGGATCTTTGTATGGGACCACAATAAAGAGTGTGCGTATGAGCGCACCTGCGGCTCCATGGCCCAGGAAGGGGCAGACAAATATGTCGCCGGCGTAGGTATCCACTGGTATACGGGCGATCATTTTGAAAATCTGGATATGATCCGCCGCCGTTTCCCTCAGCTGGAAATCTTCTTTACAGAAGGCTGTGTGGAATACAGCCGCTTTGACCGTTCCAATGAGGTGCATAAAGGGGAAATGTATGCCCATGATATGATCGGCAACTTTAAAAACGGCGTCAGCGCATTTTTAGACTGGAACCTGCTTTTAGACAGCAAGGGCGGCCCTAACCATGTAGGCAACTTCTGTGATGCTCCCCTGATGTGTACGGAAGATTTTTCAAAGGTGGAAAAGCACCTCAGCTACTATTATATCGGCCATTTCAGCAGATATGTTAAACCAGGTGCCAGCGCTGTATGCGTTTCTTCCTATTGCAGTGAAGCAGAGTGTGCAGGATTTGTCAATCCTGACGGAGAAAAGGTGTTAATATTGCTGAACCGCCAGGATAAAACGGTCCATGTGAATGCCGGAGCCAATGGCCAGGGGGCATCTATTGACCTGGCGCCTCACAGCATTGTGACACTTTGCTGGTAATAAACTTGTGCGGTGAGTTTTTTTATGGATAAAGTGCTTAGTATTTGAATAAAAACTAAAAAAATGACACCAATAAAAAATTTGTACCATTATAAAAATTGTATAAAAAAACTATAATCATATTACAGTCCGGTCAGGGAACCGGAAATGATAAGAGATGAACAAAGCCGTTCCTGTGGAGAGGCTTTCTTCAGAGATTTTATGTAAGGAGGACATGAAATTATGAAAGGAAAAAACACAATGCGTAAATTGCTTGCTGCTGTTTTAGCTGGAACAATGATCTTTTCCATGGCAGCTTGCGGTGATACCGGCGAAGCTCCGGCAGCTGATGACGGCGGAGATGCTGCAGCAGAATCTTCTACAGATGATGCTCAGGTTTCCGGCAAGGCTGATGCTTCTCAGAAGCTGGTTATCTGGACAATGGCAGCGGATATGCAGCAGTTTGCTGATAAGTACGTTGAGTCTCATCCGGATGTAGCTATCGAAGTTGTTGTTACAGCTCCGGCAGATTATCCTACAAAGGTTCAGAACGCTTTAAGATCCGGCGCTAAAGACCCGGATGTTGTGTGTGCAGAGCCACAGTCCATTCAGACATTTATTGAGGCAGGCTTCTTTGAAGACCTGAACCAGGAACCTTATAACGCACAGCAGTATGCTGAAAACTTCGTAGATTACGTTTGGGCAGCCGGACAGGATTCCGAAGGCAATCAGAGATGTATTTCCTATCAGATCACACCTTCCGCAATCTTCTATCGCCGTGATATTGCTGAAGACGTTTACGGAACATCAGATCCGGAAGTGATCGGTGAAAAGTTTGCTACATATGATTCCATACTTACAACCGGTCAGGAGATGAAAGAAAAAGGCTACAGAATCTTCGCTTCTACTGGTGAGCTTGGCTTCTTTGCAGGCAATGAGCCATGGATTGTTGACGGTACCCTGAATCTTTCTCAGAGCCGTATGGATCAGATGAACACTGCTATTGAGCTTTATACACAGGATCTGACCTGCTATGTTGATACATGGTCTACAACATGGTATCAGGCTATGAACGGCCCGATTCCTCTGGTTGGCGACGAAGTTGATATGTGGGATCAGGAAGCCGTAGACGCAGCTGCTGCAGCTGCTGAAGGCGAAACTGAAGTATTTGCATTCGGTCTTCCAAGCTGGGGCGTATTAACACTTCGTGACAATGCTCCGGATAACTCCGGTAAATGGGGCGTTTGCCAGGGACCCACATACACATTCAGCGGCGGTACATTCCTTGGTATCAATCCTAACAGCGAAGACAAAGATCTTGCATGGGATTTCATTACATTCTGTACAACAAACGAAGAAACACTTGACTGGTGGATCGAGACCTCTGAAGGTGACGTTGTATCCTGGATCCCATCAATTGAGAAACATAGAGATGACGAGAACGAATACTATGGCGGCCAGAAACTGTATGAACTGTTCCTCGGTCTTGCAGAGCATATCGACTACTCTAACGTAACACCGATGGATACTGAGTGTAATGACCTTTGGAATGCTGCAATCGGTTCGATCCAGAGAGGTGAGATGACGCAGGAAGAAGCCATCAGCAATTTCTACGATCAGATTGAATCCACATATCCGGATATTACAGTAAACAGAGAGTAATATGTGACGGAAACCTCTGGTTCCGTGAAATATGTGTCTGACAAGGAGCTGCCGCCGGACAGCGGCAGCTCCTGTTATATCTGAGGAAAGGAGACGTATGCTATGGCATCCCAAAACACTGCGGTATCGGGAAAACCTGTTAAAACCAAAAAGAAGGATCTGAATAAGACCGGCTATGGTTACCTGTTTGTTGCACCTTTTGTTATTATATTTATCATTTTCTGCATCTATCCCGTTGTTCGTACATTGTACTTAAGCTTTACCGATTATCCCGGCTATGGAAACCCGATTTTTAACGGAATCGATAACTATATCCGTGTTATCAATGATAAGTTTTTCTGGCGGGATTTGTGGAACACCATTAAAATCTGGGGCGTGAACATTATTGTTCAGTTAGGCCTCGCATTCCTGCTGACGATTGTATTTAGTGATATTAAGTATAAGATCCGCGGCTTAAGCATTTTCCGTGCTTTATTCTATCTGCCAAACCTGATCGCTGCCACATCTGTAGCATTCCTGTTCCAGACCCTTCTTGACTGGAAATATGGTACAGTTAATCAGCTGCTTGGTACAAGTATTAACTGGCTTGGCGATGTAAATGTAACTCCGTATGTTGTATCCATTATCGGCGCCTGGATGTGGTTTGGTAACTCCTTTATCATGCTCATGGCCGGTGTTCAGGGTATTTCCAAAGAATACTATGAGGCTGCAGCTATTGATGGTGCAGGCCGCTGGAAAGTATTTACAAAGATCACACTTCCTCTGTTAAAGCCCATCCTTCTGTATGTAAGTATTACATCCTTCATCGGTGGTCTCCAGCTGTTCGATGTTCCGTTCCTGATGTGCGGCGGTACAAACGGTAACCCATCCGGAACAACTCAGACCATGGTTATGTACCTGTACCGGTTCGGTTTTGAAAATAATCAGGTTGGCTACGCTGCTGCTATCGCCTATACAATCTTTATTATGATCCTGATTGTTTCCATTATCCAGCTGAAAGTCCTTGGCTCCAGCAATGACGGTACGCCGAAGAAAAAGAGAGGAGGTAGAAAATAATTATGGCTACAAAGATTAAACGCGTTATTTTATATATTGCATTAATTCTTCTGGCAGTCATCTGTCTTCTGCCGTTCCTTTTAATGATCGTTAATGCTACCCGTACCGGACAGGAAATTGTGCGTTCCTTTACATTGATTCCGGGCCGCGCTCTGGTAAACAACTGGAAGACAGTATTTAGTTACTTTAACCTGTTCCAGGGTATGTTAAACAGTTTGATCGTTGCTGTGCCATGTACAGTTTTCTCTGCCTACTTTTCGGCTCTGACTGCTTATGGTCTGCATATGTACAAATTTAAAGGCAATAAAGTGATTACCATGTGTATCGTCATTTTCATGATGATTCCTGCACAGTTAAGTCTCCTTGGTTTTTATGATCTGGTTTCCATGCTGGGACTTACAGACTCTTATCTGCCTTTGATCCTGCCATCCATTGCATCCGCCGGTACAGTATTTTTCTTAAGACAGTACTGTGAAGTATCTGTCCATCCGGCCCTGGTGGAAGCTGCCCGTATTGACGGTGCTGGAGAACTTCATATTTTCCATAGGATTATTCTCCCGCTCCTGGCTCCTGGTATTGCTACCATGTCCATTGGCGGTTTCATCGGAAGCTGGAACAACTACCTGACACCATTGGTATTGTTAAATACACCGAGCAAGTTCACACTTCCGGTTATGATCGCTTCCTTAAGAGCGTCCAACGATATTTCTACAAACCAGGGTGCTATTTATCTGGCAGTTGCCATCTCCGTAATCCCGATCCTGATCGTGTTTGCATTCTGCTCTAAGTACATTATCAGCAGTATTTCCGCAGGCGGTGTTAAGGAGTAATCTATACGTTTAATTAAAGACTGGTCGTCAGGTGATTTTTATGTATAATAGTATATGCATAAAATTGCCTGACGGCTTTTTGTGGTATGAAGGATTCAGAATTTTTTACGGATTTTACACTGCTCCTGTGGTTCAGACGGATGTGAATTTTTCATACCAGAGAAAGTATTGGAAAATATCTGTCTTATTGTTGAAAGGAGAAGGAAGATGAAAGGAAAAATCCTCCTGGCAGCTATGATTGCAGCAGTATGTGTGGGGCTGGGCATTGTCAGCTTTATAAGGACACAAGAGACATCAGGAGAGGACGCTGATGCGGAGGCACAGGACACTACTACACTGGACTGGTATATTAACTATTCATGGTTCGATTCCCAGTGGGGAGAAAATATTGTTTCAAAAAAGATCACAGAGGAGACCGGGGTCGATATAGAATTTATTGTTCCTAAAGGAACTGAAACTGAAAAACTGGATTCCATGATTAATTCCGGAACCCTTCCGGATATTGTGACCATTGGCTGGTGGGAACCCCAGAACCAGGAAATGATCGAAAGCGGCATGGTGTATCCTTTAAATGTGCTGGCAGAAGCATATTCTCCGGATTTTTTTGATGTAGTTGATGAATCCCGGGTGCGCTGGTATACCCAGTCTGACGGAAATATTTACGGCTATCCCAACTATTCTTTTACTTATGAGGATTTTGAGAATAATGAACTGACCTCTCATCAGAACTTTCTTGTACGGAAAGATATATACGAGGCTATAGGAAGCCCGGATATGACTACGCCGGAGGGATTTGCAGCAGCGGTGAAAGCTGCGGCGGAAATGTTCCCGGAGGTGGATGGGGAACCGCTGATCCCTATTGGCTGTGATTCCTTTACGGAAAACGGGTGTACATCCTTTGACAACTACCTTCTGAATTTTCTGGCCATTCCTTATGAGCAGGACGGCCAGTATTATGATCGTTATACAGATCCGGAGTATATCCGCTGGCTGAAAGTATTCCGCCAGCTTGGAGAGGACGGCTATTTAAAGGATGAGATCTTTATAGACCGGCGCTCCCAGCTGGAGGAAAAGCTTGTCCAGGGACGGTATTTCTGCCTGCTCTATCAAAATAAAGATATTGAAGACCCTCAGAAGCAGATCTATCTGGAGGATCCGGAAAGAGTCTATATGGCTGTTGAGGGGCCTCGAAATTCTGCCGGCGACGATCCGGTGCTTCCGACCCAGGGGATCAATGGATGGTCGCTGACCTATATTTCCAAAAACTGCAAGAATCCGGAGAAAGCCATTGAGCTGATGACCTATATGCTCAGCGAGGAAGGGCAAAAGCTTGCCTATATTGGAGAAGAAGGAACCATGTACACCCAGGAGGGGGATGTGACTACCATAAAGCCTGAAGTGCTGTCGCTTTTGAATTCAGACCGGGAGGCCTACGAGGCCGTTTATGGCGCTGATGACACGTACTGGATGCTGCAAAACGGTGTCAGCCAGCTTCAGTGGCAGACGCCTATGCTGGACTGCTTTGCCCAGCTTCGGGACTGGACCCGGCCTTATGTGGCATATACAGGCCAGTATGACTTAAGCTTTTCAGATCCCCAGACAGCGGCGCTGTATGACCATATGCAGTATTTGTGGGGGATAACGCTGCCAAAGCTTCTCATGGCAGACAGTGATGAGGAATTTGACCGGATCCTGGAGGAATATGTCCAGACCCGGGAGGAGGAGGGGTATGCCCAGTTTGCGGCAGCCGCAACTCAGATGTACAAGTTAAATAAACAAAAATTAGGAATGGAAGAATGAGAAAAAAAGGTAAGGAAGTTTTTAACGGTTACAAATTGAATAAAAAGTTTACCATTGTCATTCTTTTGGTACTGGCAGTTTGTCTCATGTTTTTTACGATTAACTCTTTTACGACAACAAAGAATATGATTGTTTCCCAAAGTATCCAGGAGACGCTGCGGTGGCTGGATGAGGACTATTCTTCTGTCCAGAAAATGACAGAGCTGTGTTATATGTCTGCCCAGATCTTTTTAGAGGATCGGGAGCTGAAGGACTTTCTGGAAGATCTGAAAGATGGAAAAGAAATGACGCCTGACCAGTATTATGATTTTTTTAAGACCAATATTAATACAATGGAGAGTATGGTCAACAGTAACCCGTATTTGTACCAGATCCGTGTTTATGCCTATAACAATTCATTTCCGGAAATGGATCCTATTTTGTACCATATGGACCGTCTGGAAAGATTCCCGTGGGCGGCCACCTTTGAATCCGGGACATGGCAGATGGATTATCCGGACTACCTTCTTTCCCGGTCGGATCAGCATCATCTGATCTCCCTGGTCAGCACCATGACCAATGGACGGGGAGAGGAGATCGGTGTCGTTGAGGCCGTCGTATCTATGGAGGAAATGTTTCCCAGGATCTATTCTGCGGATGAATACAGCTGGAGCTGTTTTGTAAAGGAGGATGGCACCATTGTATCCTCATCGGCAAATTCCTTTTGGGAAAACTCAAAAGAGGAAATTATCGATGTCCTTCCCAGGACAACCTCCTATGATTATATATATACATCCATTAACGGCCACGAGGTGATCATTGCCGGCCAGTACATGGAAAAATTTTCGGGAACATATGTATGCCTGTACAGTCTGGCCCAGCAGTCCAGGCAAATGTTTTTGCAGCAGGCACAAAACATCCTGGTGATCATTCTTGTCTTTCTGGTCATGGCTATTGTGATCAATATTACGGTCAAGTCTCTGTTTAAGCGCTTCTATGTAATCCTTGGCGTGGTGCGTAAGGTACAGGACGGGGATCTGGATGAGCGCATCCCTGTTTCCGGCAAGGACGAGATCAGTGAAATGGCCGTCCAGATCAATGCAATGCTGGATAATATCCAGGTATTGATGCGGGATAAGATTGACAGGGAGGTGCTTGTAAAAAATACAGAGATTAAAGCCCTCCAGAATCAGATTAATGCCCATTTTATATACAATGTGCTGGAATCTATCAAAATGATGGCGGAAATTGATGAAAAGTATGAGATTTCTGACGCTATTACCGCTCTAGGTGAGCTGCTGCGCTACAACCTGAAATGGACGTCAAGCAATGTGACGATCCGGGAGGAGATTGCCTATATCCGGAATTATATCCGCCTGATGAACCTGCGGTATGATTTTGCCATTATTTTGTCTGTGAATATTGACGGGGAAATTTATGAACAGAGGATCCCTAAAATGTCCCTGCAGCCTATTGTGGAAAATGCCATCCTTCACGGAATCGCCCAGCTGGGAGAGGATGCGACGATTTATATTAAGTCCATTGCCTGGGGTGATGATTTTGCCATTACGATTACCGATTCCGGTGTGGGTATGGATGAAGAACACCGGCTGCTTCTGGAAAAGAAGATCAACGGAGAAATTGATGATCCGGATTCAAAACACGGGATTGGCCTGAAAAACGTTAATTATCGTATAAAAATGCAGTTTGGAGAGGAATATGGACTGACTGTCCATTCCATGGAAGGATGCTATACGAAGATCACGGTGCGCCTTCCCAGATTTTCTGAAAAAAAGGATGATAAAAATGCAGACCTTATTAATCGTGGAAGATGAAAAATTAATACGAAAAGGCATTGCCGCTATGGCTTCAAGAAGTCCGGTGCATATTGATGAGATCCTGGAATGCCGTAATGGCGAGGAAGCCATGAAGATTTTAAGGTCCAGGAAGATCGACACCGTATTTATGGATATCCGTATGCCCAAAATGGATGGCCTGGAGCTGGCGCGCCAGATGGAAACCTTAGAGGAAAAGCCGGATGTGGTAGTGATCAGCGGCTATGATGATTTTAACTATGCTGTGGAGATGCTCAAACACGGCGTGTTTGACTACGTGCTTAAACCTGTAAAGCGGGAAACCATTGAAGATCTCCTTGTAAATCTTGAGAAAAAGCAGCAGAAAAATATTACAAAAGCCAAAAAGGAGATACAGCTCCTTTATCATCAGATCAAGTTTATGCAGGAATCCAATATGACCCGGGGGGATATGGACAATGCCCAGAAGCAGTACCGGGAGATATATGGCGATGAGGAATATGTACTCATCTGCGCGCCTCAAAGGAGCGGCTTTAGCGAGGAAAATTTCCAGGGCGTATTTTTGGAAAATGTACAGGGACAGAACCTGTTCCTTTTACCGGTGCGGTATTTTGAGGAATGGAGCAAACAGACTCAGATCCGCTGCTTTGGTGTCAGCAGCAGCCAGGCGAATTTTTATCAGTGCAGCCAGGCCTGCAATGAGGCCAGGGATGCACGAGTGGATGCATTTATTAAATGCAGGCCTATGGTGCGGTTTTCCGAATGCAGCGAATATACGCCGTCAGAGGCAGAGCTTAAGGATATGGAGCAATTTGTGGAACAGTTCGTCCGGCAGATTTCTACAAAAAACAGAGATACAGCCCTGCGGCGTTTTGAAGGCATGTACTTTGAGGCCAGACACGGGCGCAGATCGCCGGTAGATGTTTTGAAAATGACAGAAAATATCCAAAAGATGATGACAGATGTCTATCAGACATTGATTCCGGAGGATAAAAAAGGACTGCTAAAATATGAATCGCCGTTTAATTTTGAAGATGCCGAAGCTTTTATGACGGAATTTAAAACATGGATCGGCCAGATCGTTGGCTGTCTTTCCGATGAGTTTGTTTCAGATCAGAATAAAAGGAAGATCCGGGAAGCTGTGGATTATATCCATGAAAATTATTATAAGGATCTGAATATGGCCCAGGTGTCCAACTATGTGTCCATGAACTATTCCCTGTTTTCCCTGGCCTTTAAGGAATATACCGGAGTGAATTTTGTCAATTACCTGAAAAATATGCGTATCCGGGAAGCGAAACGTCTGCTTGTGGAAACCGATCTGAAGATCACAGATATCAGCCATAAAGTGGGATATGAAAACGATAAGCACTTTATGAAGATCTTTAAGAA
The DNA here is from genome assembly GCA_018711005.1 of Candidatus Scybalocola faecigallinarum. Lineage (GTDB taxonomy): Bacteria > Bacillota > Clostridia > Lachnospirales > Lachnospiraceae > Catenibacillus > Catenibacillus faecigallinarum. The sequence continues at coordinate 110,679 of DVIT01000012.1, forward strand.
CATTTGCGGTGTTTCTCCGTCAGATTACCGGAAAAATCAGCTTTGACCCGGATGAAGATCCTGTGTATAATAGTAACAGAGCCACAGACCGGTCCGGTTATACGGCAGGGACATGACGGCCGGTGAACTGGCGGGCTTTTTGAATGACTGGGATTTTTCAGGATGGAGGTAAGATAAATGTCATCAATGATCGTTGAAACGAAGTACGGAAAGCTTCAGGGGGTAAAAGAGGATGGATGTATTGTATTTAAAGGCGTTCCTTATGCCATGCCCCCTGTAGGAGATTTAAGGTTTAAGGCTCCCAGGCCGCCCATGCCCTGGGATGGTGTTTTAAAGGCCGATGCCTTTAGCTGCCGCAGCGCCCAGAATGATATTAACACGCCGGATACTTTTTACGGAAAAGAGTTTTACCAGGAAAAGGTATTTGCCACACCAGTGTCGGAGGACAGCCTGTATTTGAATCTTTGGGTGCCGGAAGACGCTTTGGCCGGGGAGGCAGAGGAGAGACATTCCTTTCCGGTGGCAGTTTATATCCATGGCGGTGCATTTTTAGGCGGGTGCGGCCATGAGGCAGAGTTTCGCACCGGGGCTTACGGAAAAAAGGGCGTGATCCTGGTAACCATCAACTACCGCTTGGGCGTTTTCGGTTTCCTTGCCCATCCGTGGCTGGAAGCTGAGGATGATGTGGCCTGCGGCAATTACGGGATCATGGATCAGATTGCTGCCCTGGACTGGATCCGGGAAAATATCCGGGCCTTTGGCGGCGATCCGGAAAATATTACGATTTTTGGCCAGTCTGCCGGGTGCATCAGTGTCCAGACCCTTCTTTCCACACCTTATGCCAAAGGCAAATTTGCCAAGGCCATCCTTCAAAGCGGCGCCGGCTATCCGGTGGTCGTTCAGCGGGATGTAACCCTGGACCAGGCTTTTGAGTACGGAAAAATGGTGGCGGAAAAGGCCGGAGCTGCTTCCCTGGAGGAATTGAGAGCCGTGTCCATGGAGACACTGCTGGCGGTTCAGGGAGAAATTTCAGAAGAACTTATGTCAACCGGGCAGGGGCTGGTTTTTTGCCCGGTGCTTAACAGAAAGTTCCGCACACAGACCTATGACGGGGCGGTTGAAAACGGAACCATTGCCAATGTGCCGACCATGATCGGTTCAACAAGAAATGATATTACCGTAACCCCGGAAGAAGCCGCTTCCCAGCAGAGCCGTTTCCGTGAGAGCTGCAGAGGCTGGGCACTTGCTATGGAAAAGCTGGGTCATGCACCGTCCTATGTGTATTACTTTAAGCGGAGCATGCCCGGAGACGACGCCGGGGCGTTCCATTCGTCAGAGCTGTGGTATATGTTCGGCACACAGAAACGGTGCTGGCGCCCGCTGACTGAAGGAGATGACCGTCTGGCCGAAACTATGGTATCTTATTGGACCAACTTTATGAAAAACGGCAGTCCGGAAGGTCCCGGTCTGAAGCTGTGGCCGCCATGCACTGCAGAAGATCCTTTTGAAATGGAATTTGATATTTAATAGGATGGTGTGAGGACAGGGAGCCTGTCCTCACGCCTGGCTGGTTACTATTCACAGCCACCCCACCCGCATGAGCGGCTATTTGGGGGATCATAAAAAATTAAGGATCTGTGAAAAACCTGCGGTTCCCACACTGTAAAGGGCAATGACAAAGGGTTTGCCCAGAAGGATGATGGTCACAAACTTTTTCCAGCGGATCTTTGTCAGACCGGCCACAAAGCATAGGACATCATCCGGTGCGGTGGGAAGAAATATGGCAAGTAAAAAAATAATATCAAACTTTTTACCCTTTTCCAGCCAGGAAATATATTTATTATAGGTTTCTTCTTTAACAAACTTTTTTACAAGAGAAGTGCCGTACCGTCTGGCCAGGTAAAAGGCAGCGACAGAACCGATACATACGCCAATATAGCTGTAAATGAATCCCGCGATGGGCCCGAAGATCAATGCTCCGGCAATACATGTAACAAATCCGGGCAGCATAGGAATGATCACCTGGAGTGCCTGGATGAACATAAAGATCAGCGGCCCCCAAAGTCCGGCGCTGCCGATAAATGCCTGAAGGGTCTCTACAGATTCAAAAATCCCGGCCCGGTATCCGGCAATAGCCAGGGCGGCACACGCAATGATCAGAAATACGGTCATTACCTTTGAAATAATTGAAACATAGTTTTTCTTGGCCATGTGTCAGTCGCTCCTTTGTTTATGGTCTTATCCTATTATAAAAGAAAACCTTGAAAATTTTATGTGCTTTTTTTAAAAAATTATTAAAAAGATAAGGCGCTTTTTACAGCAATTTTTGCCAGGAAGCGGCGGTTCAGACTTTCAGATACATGCTGCCTGAAAAGCCTCAACATACAAAAAGGCTTTGATAAGTACGGGGGCCCGCTGCCTATCAAAACCTTCCTGTATGGATTCCGTCACATTTTCGAAAGAAAACCTTCAATCCGATTGAGGGCATTCTCCTCATCCCTTCCCGATGTATATAGTGTAATTTCATCTCCGCTTTTCAGACATATTCCGAGTACACCAACAATGTTTTTAACATTGATCGTCTGGCTGCCTTTCTGTAAGTAGATACTGCTGTCGAACCGTGAAGCTGTTTGAACGAGTAACGAAATTGGTTTTGGGTATGTACCACTTGATGAGCCAACAACAACCTGCTTTTCCATAGGCACACCTCCTGTCCTGCTAGAGAAGCATAGGAAAAATGGTGATCAGGCTGTACTTTAACAACCTGAAGTTTACATTTTCAGTATACACTATTCTTGGCCAAAATGCTAGTGCGAGTTTATAAAAAATTTGTAAAAATTAGGCAAAGTGATAAAAAACATATAAAGTCAAGATTAAAATGTAAAAAAATTAAAGAGCGTGTTTAAATTTTCCAGAGAAAAAGACTGAGTAAATTGTGTATATTTCCGAATAATGACCTTTAAATCCGGAATAATTGTCTCTTTATACAGAAATTTTTGTAAAATATACACATTTCGTCAGGTAAAAAAACACCCGGGATACCGCAATTGCGGCAGCCCGGGGAGGGTCAGATCAGGCCAAGACAGCGGAGAAGGAACACCCATAATGTTAATGTGACAGAGGAAAAGAGGGTGGCAGTAACCACAATGCTTGATGTAAGCACTTCATCATTGCCCATGTTCTTGGCCATAATGTAGCAGGTGACTGTTGTGGGAGAGCCAAGCATGACAAGGATGGCAACAAGCTCACTGTTGCGGAAGCCCATGGCCACAGCGGCAGGGAAAAAGATGGCAGGCAGCAGGATCAGCTTGATAAATGTAGCTGCCAGGGTGGGCTTGATCTTTTTAATGGCCTTGCGACCTTCAAAACCGGCGCCCACAACAAGGAGGGCGATGGGAGTCGCCGTATCTGCAATGCTGGTAATGGCCTTGTAGGGAATGGTAAACGCCGGACCGGTAATGTCAATCCCCAGAAGGGAGAAGGGAAGCCCGGCAACAATACCGATAATAATAGGATTTTTCAGCACATTTAAAAATGTGTTCCGGATCTGGTGTCCCTGGTCCGCGCTTTTATTGCTGGAGCAGACAGAAAGGATGATCACGGAAAATATATTATATAAAGGAACCGCGGCCACGATCATCATAGGCGCCATTCCTGAGGATCCGTAAATATTATTTACAAATGCAATGCCAAGGACAGCGGCGCTTCCCCGGGCGCTGGCCTGGACAAAGGCGCCCACCATGGTTTTATCTTTCATAAAAATACTCGTAAAAAACCATACGCCTAAAAACATCAAAGTGGTGGCGATCATGCAGAAAAAGAAAAAACTGGCGTCAAAGTCATGACGGATGTCCGCAGTGGCAATATCATTAAAAAGCAGCACCGGCAGGGCTACTTTAAACACATATTTGTCTGCAGCGCTGTTAAACCCTTTGGTAAGGATTCCCAGCCGCATCAGGATCCATCCAAGGACAATAAGGATGAAAATAGGGAGCGTGGCATTTAGGCTGAAAATAAAGTTACTCATGAATATTCCTCGCTTTAGTAAGTTGTTTTTATACTACGGTAGCACGAATGCTTTTTCCTGTCAATGAGCAGGGCATTATTTCAGCATTTGGGGAATATATTTTACCAAAGACTGCTTCCGGGGGAATAAAAGGATGGAATCAACAGGCATATCTCTGAAAACGCAGATTTTACGGGGAACCGTGATCCTGGCCGGCGCAGGGGTCATTACCCGGGTGCTGGGCCTTTATAACCGGGTATTTTTAGCCAATACCATCGGTGCAGGGCAAATGGGGATTTATCAGCTGATCTTTCCGGTTTTTATGGTGTGCAATGCCATTTGCTGCTCCGGGATCGAGACGGCCCTTTCCAGGCTGACGGCTGCCTATGCAGGACAGGGAAAGCACGGAAATATACGGCGGCTTGTAAAAATTGCCGTGGGGATCAGTATGCTTCTGGCCTGTGTGCTGGCTGCGGGCGTTTATGTCCTGGCCGGGCCCATCAGTATTTTTATTTTAAAAGAACCGGAATGTGCCGGGTGCCTGAAGGTTTTAGCCATTGTTATCCCTTTTTCAACAGCCCATTCCTGTATTTTAGGTTATTTTTACGGCATGAAGCAGACCGGGGTGCCGGCGGTCTCCCAGCTGATCGAACAGATCTGCCGCGTATCGTCCATTTATATGCTGTCTGTGTCTGTTTTTACGGGAAATGAAGCCGGGGCTGTTATGGCGGTATGGGGCATGGCGGCCGGAGACGGGATTTCCTGTATTTATACGCTGGTTTCCTATAAGTTTCATGTGTATCGGCTCCAGCGCCATTTAAGTGAAAGGCACGGCAGAACAGCCGATAGAAGGACTTTATTTGGCCAGCTTATGGGGGACGCCATTCCTCTTACTGTAAACCGTCTTTCCCTGACCATGCTCCAGAGCATTGAGTCCATCCTTATCCCGGCCATGCTGAAGCTTTATTATACAGCATCCGGCGAGGCGATGGAAATCTACGGTGTTGTTACCGGTATGGCTATGCCTTTTATCAGCTTTCCTTCAACCCTGACCAATGCCCTGGCATCCATGCTCCTGCCGGCAGTGGCTGAAGCGGCGGCAAAAAAGGATTATCCCCTTGTCCGGCGGGCTGTATCCAAAAGCATTCATTATTGTCTGCTCATCGGCATATTAAGTATGAGTATTTTCATCCTTTTTGGAAACAGCCTTGGCATGGTATTTTTTAAAGATGAAATGGCCGGGCAATTTTTAACGATCTTTGCCTTTTTATGTCCCTTTATCTATATGTCCGGCGCCCTGGCCAGTGTTCTTAACGGTTTTGGAAAGACCCGCCTGACGCTGCTTCATAACGTCCTTTCCGTAGGCGTGCGCATCCTGTGCGTGGTGGTCCTTGTCCCCCGTATGGGCATTTCCGGATACTTTTGGGGAATGCTGGCCGGAAGCCTTCTTTTGTGCGGACTGCATACCCTGAGGATCGCAGGCATATGCGGCATTTCCTTTAGTGCTGCCAAGTCCCTTATTTTTCCATGTATCTGCGCAGCAGCAGGCGGCTATGTATCCCTGGCAGTCTACCGCTATCTGCTAAGCGCCCTGGCATGGCCCCAGCTGGTGGTTATTGCCATTCCATGTTTGTGTATGGCTGTGATTTATTTCCTGGGGCTTGCAGTCACCAGAAGTCTTTAAGTGGCCCAAAGGCAGGAACGGCGCCGCAGGGGCAAGGAAGAAAGCAAAACAGATAAACGCCGGAAAGCTATTGTGTTTAAAAAGATATTGTCTGATAATTCTGAAAAATAATTTTGAGAAGTAAAATTATAGTTAAAAATATGTAAAAAAGTATTGACAATTATGCTGGCAGAGGTTATAATAAAACCATCAAAAGAAACCCGATAAAATAAGGCGAAAGAGAGGTACGGACCACCGAAGACTTAAGCTAAAAACCCAAAAAGCTTTAAAATTTCACCTTATATTTTTTATCAACTCAGCAAAAGTAAATCAGATTTTATTTTAATTAAAAGAAAGTTTGATTGAGCTGAAAGTAATAAAGGTATCAGGAGAATCATTTTAGAGAAGATTAAAGAATTCAGCGAAAGATGAGGTAAAGTCCAATGGATTCAATAGTCTTGTAAGGAGAGTATCGTTAGAAATAACGTTTACTCTCCTTATTTTTTTGTGCGTAAGTGCGCCCGGCAAGCGGCAGCCGGGGAAGGCATCTTCCCCGGTAATCCCAAAGGACATAACAACAGCCCCGGAAAATGGTCTTTCCGGGGCTGTTGGTTTAATTTGAAACGATCTTATAATAAATCCTGGCCGTTACGGTGTAGATAATGGTATAAAATACGGCAAAGACTGCGATGGTGCATATAAGGCCTGCAATATATAAAGTTGTATTGTACATTTGCAAAATGGCCAGCAGCCGGGAAACAATAGGAAAAGCAAAGCCGGTGTGGATACATGCAACTGCCAGGGGAAGGAAAAACACGGAAAGTACCTGGGTTTTTATGGAACCCTTCACTTCTTTGCGGCTCATGCCCACCTTTTGCATGATCTGGAAACGCTCCCGGTCCTCATAGCCTTCGGTCATCTGCTTGTAATAAATGATCAGCACAGTGGCCATTAAAAACAGGATGCCTAAAAAGACGCCGATAAAGAGCAGTCCGCCGTAAAGCTGATAGTAGCCGTCCGTAGATTCTGCCACACAGGAAACATAGCCGGAAATTTCAGCCGGAGCATTGCCGCTGTCAAATACCGCTGCCTGGAGCTGGTCCTTTACAGCGATCTGGGTTTGATCGTCTGCGTCCAGGTCAAAGGTATAAGAGTAGTTGGTGAAATAGCCGTAAGCCTGGCCGATGGACCGGGTCATTTCCTGGATGGCAGAGGAATCTTTGGCAATAATGTAACAGGTATTGACCATGTATTTTGAGGCGCTGTCTGCAATCTCAAAATCATCCAGCGTCCCTTTTACATTCAGCAGCGTCGTATCCAGGACCAGCTGCGGTCCACTCACGGCCTGCCTTATGGGATTAATATAAATATCATTGCTGTTTTCCAGTGTCAGGGAGCTTCCGGTAATTTCGTTGTAATCCTCAAGGGATAAAAACAGCAAAAGCCAGGCGGATGTATCTGTATAAAAGCTTGTTTCATTGCTGCCATAAAAACGGTTCCCGTCCTTAAGCACCATAAGGGAGGTTTCAGTAAATTTTTGGGTATCTTTTGGCTGTATCTGATTTTCCTCAATGATCCCGTCAATAAATGACTCTACCGCAGGAACATCCGCAGGATCGATGGAAGAAATATCCACCTGAATATGTCTCGGATAATTGGTGCGCTGCTGATCCTCAATACTAATATACAGCAGGAAGGAGGTGGAGATCATAACAAGGACCATGGTGGACAGGATACATATATTGGCCAATCCCACGGCATTTTGCTTCATACGGTAGAGCATGCCGGAAATAAATGTAAAATGATTGGGCTTGTAATAATATTTCTTGTTTTTCCGCATCAGCTTCAGGGCGGCGATGGTCACGGAAGTAAATAAAAGGTAAGTTCCTATAATTACCAGGATCACTGCAATGAAAAACAGCATCACAGCATCAAGGGGCGAAGTTGCAGTAATGGAAATATAGTATCCTCCGCCAAGACACAAAAGGCCGGCAATGACCATGAAAATCCGCGCTTTAGGTTCCTTTTCGCCCACGTTGGAGCCTTTAAGCAGCTGGATAGGGCTGGCAATCTGGATCTGGCGCAGGGTGCTTAAAAAGGTCAGTGCAAAGATCATAAGGAAAAACACAATGGTAAGCTGTACGCTGGCCGGGGAAATGGGATTGCCAAGGCTGCTTTCGGAAATGTGGACAAGCTTCATCAGAAAGAGCAGGGCTGCCCGGTATAAAACAATGCCGAAAAACAATCCAAGGATAATGGTGATGGCGGCACAGTAGAGCGTTTCATAAAAAAGGACCAGGGCAATGTGCTTTTTCTCCATGCCAAGGATATTGTAAAGGCCAAACTCCTTTTTCCTTCGTTTAATAATAAAGCTGTGGGTGTAAAATAAAAAGATCACAGCAAAAACACCAATGATCCACTGGCCGTATTCAAGGAATATCCGGACCTCAGCAACGCCATAAAGCTGATCCAGCTGTCCGGCATAGGCCAGCGCAGAGATAATATAATACATGGCGATGGTAATAATACAGGTGATCATATAGGAAATATAGCTGCGCCGGTTTTTTCCCAGATTTTGGAAGGCAAGTTTTGGATAAAAAAGTCTACGCATGGCGCTCACCACCTGTTTTTGATGTTTCTTCAAAGCTCATAAGCTTTCTTGCGCCGCCGGTGGCGATGAGTGTCAGTGTATCGGAAATCTTCTGATACATAGCCTCATAGCTTTGCCCCGCCCGGTAGATCTGATGAAAGACCTCCCCGTCCTTAATAAACAGGACACGTTTGGCATGGCAGGCGGCATTGGTGCTGTGGGTGACCATAAGGATCGTCTGGCCGCCGGCGTTAATATCCTCAAAAAGCCTTAAAAGACTGTCGGATGCCCGGGAATCCAAAGCGCCTGTTGGTTCGTCGGCTAAAACCAGCGCCGGATCTGTGATCAGGGCCCGTGCCACGGCGGCACGCTGCTTTTGTCCCCCGGAAACCTCATACGGGAATTTATTTAAAATATCCCCGATCTCAAGACGCTGTGCAATAGGCGTCAGGCGTTGTTCCATCTGAGAGTAGGGGGTACGCGACAGGACTAAAGGCAGGAAAATATTATCCTTCAGGGAAAAGGTATCCAAAAGGTTAAAATCCTGAAAAACAAAGCCCAGATTATCCCGCCGGAAAGCGGAAATTTCCTTTTCCCGGATCTTTACAATGTTTTTGCCGTTAAGCAGTACCTCGCCGCTGGTGGGCTTATCCAGGGCGGCCAGGATATTTAAAAGCGTTGTCTTTCCGGATCCGGATTCACCCATGATGGCTACAAATTCTCCGGCCTCTACAGAAAAAGACACATTTTTCAATGCCTGTACCTGCTGGCTTCCGAAGCGGGTCGTATATACTTTTTTCAGATTATTCACTTCAAGAATCGTCATACGTTCACCTCATATACAAAAGATTTTTGCGGGACAGGCCGGCGTTTGCTGCGCACACCGCCGGGCCGGCCTTCTTACAGTGAGAAGTATAGCAAAACAGGGAAATGCAAGCCATAAGTCTGACTTACATTTCCCCGGGGAACCTTACACTTTTGTAAGTATCCAGGCCAATGGACACCGTTGTCCCTTCGCCGGGAACGGAAGTGATCTCTATAGTATGGGAAAGCTTGTTTAAAATGCGGCGGCATAAATACAGGCCCAGTCCGCTGGATTTTTGGCCGGAGCGGCCGTTATATCCGGTAAAGCCTTTTTCAAAGATCCGGGGAAGATCCTCCGAACGTATGCCAATGCCTGTGTCTGAAATGATCAGAGACGGGCGGGCCGGGTCAATGCGGATGGTAATACTTCCCGTTTTCGTGTACTTTAATGCATTGGATAAGATCTGCTCAATGACAAAGGACAGCCATTTTTCATCAGTGAGTACATAAAATTCATCCTCGTCAAAGTTCAGGCGGATCTTTTTCAGGACAAAGATCCGGGCGTATTTGTGGATACAGCTGCGCACGATCTTTACAAGGGAACACGGCGCAATGATAAAGTCCGTGGAATCGCTGTCCAGGCGCAAATAGGATAAGACCATGTCCACATATTGTTCGATCTTAAACAGCTCTGCACCAAGGGCTGTGTTCTGGGGGGAATCTTCTTTGCGCAGCAGCAGGTCCATGGCGGCAATGGGGGTTTTGATCTGATGGGCCCACATCGTATAATAATCCATCATTTCTGTGCGGCTGCTGTCATTTTTGGCAACGATGGCCTGCTTGTGCTCGTACAGGGCAGTGATGATCTCCTGATAATCCCGGTCAGGAAGAACGGCGCCCGGCGTCCATGGATCCAGTTCCACGGTGATCCGCTCTTTAATATCCTGGAGGGTTTTATGTTTTTGTACAAATTTGGAAAATGAGCGGATCCACAGGATAAAACCAAAGATAAAGCACAAAACAAAGGCGTAGGCCACAGCTTCCAGAGGCAGGCTGTACAGGTAAAAAATAACGGCGGCAATGGCCCAGCAGCCTAAGGCGGCCAGGAGTATGGCCCGGTAAGCTTTTATATATTCCCAAAACAGGGAGAAAGGTTTCTTTTCCATAAATATATCGCCTCACATCATTGGATCATGTTTTTTGTTTATTCGATAATATAACCGATCCCTTTTTTGGTCTGGATAAAATCCGTCAGGCCGCAGGCCTCCAGCTTTTTCCGGAGCCGGGTAATGTTGACGGTCAGGGTATTTTCATCCACATAGCAGTCGGTTTCCCACAGCCGCGTCATAAGGGTATCCCGGCTGACCACCTTTCCTTTATTTTCCATAAGCGTCAAAAGGATCCGGTAATCATTTTTTGTTAGATCGATCTTTTCATCATTATAAGTCAAAGTCGCGTCTCCGGTATTTAATATAGCGCCTTTATGCTCCAAAAGCCCGGAGGATGCGCCGAAATCATAGGTGCGCCGCAGGATGGCCAGCACCTTTGCAGTCAGGACATTCATGTCAAAGGGTTTGGCGATAAAGTCGTCCCCGCCCATGTTCATGGCCATGATAATGTTAAAGTTGTCTGAGGCAGAGGAAATAAACATAATGGGAACCTTGGAAACCTTGCGGATTTCATTGCACCAGTGAAAGCCGTTGAAAAATGGCAGGGAAATATCCAAAAGCACAAGGGACGGGGAATAGTCGGCAAATTCTGCCAGTATATTTTGAAAATCCGAAGCACAGCGCACCCCGCAGCCCCAGGTTTTCAGCTGTTCTGCAATCGCAGATGCAATAACGGTATCATCTTCCACAATAAATATTTTATGCATGGTCATCCTCCTTAACTGCTCGTGTATTTTTGTCTGACAGGACAGTGGCACTGCCATGCCATACCGGATCCGCAGGCATGGCTCAATTTTATCACAAAGCCTGAACGGTTACCAGCCGGAAATTACGGCTGCATTGACATTGGCAGGCGTTTTTTATAAAATGAAGCAAGAGTCCCCGTTTGTTAAAATCAAGGTGCCCCAGGGCACAGAAGTGGAGTAATACATGAAAATACTGTTGGCGGCGATCAATGCCAAATATATACATTCCAATCTGGCTGTTTATTCTTTGAAAGGCTGTACACGCCATATCCATGGGGTGGAGACTGTGGTGAGAGAATATACCATTAATAATTATATAGATGAGATCCTTGCCGGACTTTACCGGGAAAAGCCGGATGTTCTGGCATTTTCCTGTTACATATGGAACCTGGATATGGTGGAAGAACTGGCGGATCTGATGCACAAGGCAGACCCCCGGCTTGAAATCTGGCTGGGAGGCCCGGAGGTTTCCTATGATGCCGGGGATGTTCTGGAGCGAAATCCTCATGTGCGCCTGGTCATGCGCGGAGAGGGCGAGGATACTTTCCGGGAGCTGGTTCAGGGACTGTGCGGCATGAGCCCTGAAGGGGACTGCAGCACGGAAGCTGTGACCGGCGGCTTGACCGACGAGGCGCTGTCCCGGATCAGGGGCATTACGTTTCGGTGCAGGGATGGACGGATCATGGAAAATGGAGAACGTCCGCCGGTAAATATGGATCAGATCCCATTTCCTTATAAAAATATGGAAGTGTTTAAAAACCGGATCATTTATTATGAAAGCAGCCGGGGCTGCCCGTTTTCCTGCAGCTACTGTTTGTCCTCCATTGATAAGCATGTGCGCTTTAGAAGCCTTTCCCTGGTGAAAGAGGAGCTTAAGCTTTTCCTGGATTATAAGGTGCCCCAGGTGAAGTTTGTGGACCGGACCTTTAACTGCCGTCATGACCGGACCATGGAAATATGGCGCTTTATTAAGGAAAATGATAATGGCATTACAAACTTCCATTTTGAGATCACGGCGGATCTGCTCAATGATGAGGAACTGGAGTTTTTAGCAGCCCTGCGGCCGGGGCTGATCCAGCTGGAGATCGGCGTCCAGTCGACCAACCCTGAGACGATCCGGGAAATTGACCGGGTCATGGATTTTGAAAAGCTGTCGCGTATTGTAGGAAGGATCCGAAAGGGGAACAATGTCCACCAGCATCTGGATCTGATCGCAGGCCTGCCCTATGAAGGGCTGGACAGCTTTATAAAGTCCTTTAATGATGTGTACGGGCTGCGGCCCCAGCAGCTTCAAATGGGATTTTTAAAGGTGCTGAAAGGGTCCAAAATGCATGAAAAGCAAAAGGATTATGGCCTTGTATACCATACAAGACCTGTATATGAAGTTATGTCCACCAAGTGGATCACTTTTGATGAGATTTTGTTTTTGAAAGATATTGAGGAAATGGTAGAGGTTTATTATAACAGCACTCAGTTTATTTACAGCCTGGAATATTTGCTGCATTTCTTCTCATCGCCCTTTGCCTTGTTTCAGGCCCTGGCCGAAACGTACCGGTCCCAAAACATGGCCGGACGGAAGTTTTCCCGGCTGGAACGCTATGATTTTCTTCGGCAGTTTGCTGCCGGGGAATTAAAGGGGCAGACGGGGGCTTTGGACTTTTCCCAGCCGCTGTTTGATGAGATCCTCCGGTATGATCTTTATTTGCGGGAAAAAGTAAAGACGCGGCCGTCCTGGGCGCCGGATCCGGCAGAATGGAAAAAGGCTGTGGCCGCATTTTATTCCTCACCAAAGATGCGTGAAAAGTATTTTAAAGAATATGATGATAAAAACTACCGCCAGATCCGCAATCTGACCCATGTGGAGATTTTTTCGTGGAATATCCCGGAAAGCGCTGCAAAGGGCCGGGGTGTGGCTGAAAATAACGGCGGCGTATTGTTTATGTACCAGCACAGAGACAGTCTCACCTATGGGGCCCGTACCGTCTGGTTAAAGGAGGATCTTTATGCCCAATAATGAAAATCAAGGGGAAAAGCGCCGGGTAGAGCAGATTTTGGCACGGCTGGATGAACGCTACGGCACAGAAAAAATCTGCTATTTGAACTATAATGAGCCATGGCAGCTGTTAGTGGCTGTCATATTAAGCGCCCAGTGTACAGACGCCCGGGTCAACATTGTGACAGGCCCTCTGTTTAAGCGGTATCCTACGCCCCGTGACCTGGCGGAAGCTGATCAAAAAGAGGTGGAGGAATATATCCATTCCGCAGGCTTTTATGTCACAAAGGCCAGAAATATTATTGCCTGCTGCCGCAGGCTTGTAGATGTTTACGGCGGGGAAGTCCCCAAAACCCTGGAGGAGCTGGTAACGCTGGCCGGCGTGGGCCGCAAGACGGCCAATGTGATCCGGGGAAATATTTATGATGATCCAAGCATTGTGGTGGATACCCATGTGAAACGGATTTCCGGGAAGCTGGGCTTTACAAAGGAAAAGGATCCGGAAAAAATCGAGTATGATCTGATGAAAGTGCTTCCAAAAGACCACTGGATCTTATATAATATGCATATTATCACATTGGGACGGGAGATCTGCACCGCGCGAAGCCCTAAATGCGGGCAGTGCTTTTTAAAGGATCTGTGCCCGTCCGGCGATAAAACGGAGGTTGCAGCCGATGCTTAGATCTTATGTTGCCTTTGACCTGGAAACCACAGGCCTGAGCGTGGAAGAAAATTGTATTATTGAATTTGGCGCCCTGAAAGTGCGGGACGGGGCCGTTGCCGGTCGGTTTATGACCTTTGTCCGGCCGGAGGAGGAGATCACAGAGCGGATCACGGAAATTACCGGGATCACCAACGCCATGACCGCGGATGCGCCTTCCATTGAGGAGGTTATGAAAGCGTTCGTGGACTTTTGTGAGGACGATGTGCTTATTGGCCATAATCTGATGTTTGATTACAGCTTTGCCAAAAAGTATGCCGGACGGTGCGGCTATGCCTTTGAAAAAAAGGGCATTGACACCTTAAAGATCGCCCGGACCGTGTGTACCGGACTTGTGTCCAAAAGCCTTGGCGCCTTATGCGACCATTACGGCATTGTCAATGACCAGGCCCACAGAGCCTACCACGACGCCCTGGCTACGGCCAAGCTTTATCAGACGATGGCCCATTACTATGAAAATGACCATGAGGCGCTGTTTGCGCCGGCACCCCTGATTTACAGAGAAAAAAAGGTCCAGCCGGCCACGCCAAAGCAAAAAGCCTACTTGAATGAATTGATCAAATATCATAAAATAGACTTTAACGAAGATATAGAGGCGATGAACCGCAGCCAAATGTCTAAAGCTATTGATAAAATTTTATTAAATTATGGTATCCCCGGGAAAAAACGGGGGAATCTATAGAAAGAAGGAATCGCATATGTTTTATAATCGGAAATCAAAAAGGATCATCTCCGGCGTGATCATCGGTATTCTTATTGTGTCCATGATTGCCGGTATTTTTGCAGGCTTTGCCGTGTAAAGCATGATCCGCAGCTGAAAGGAAAACGCCTATGAAAAAATTATTAGGAAATATACTGGCCATTATGGGCCTTGTGCTGTTTTGCTGTATTCTTCCGGGAAGGACAGGCTATGCGGCGGATGAGCCGGTGATCCCGGAAGGCGTGGAAGTGGAAGGAATCGATCTGAGCAACATGACCCCGGAGGAGGCCAAGGCGGCGTTAAACAGCTTTGTGGAAGATGTTAAAGGCCGTACCCTCCATCTGACAGACAGCGACGGCACGGTGATGGATATTCCATTTTCCCAGTTTGGGGTCGATATTGCAGATCCCGGGGTGGTGGATAAGCTGAGCCAGATCGGCAGCGGCGGAAATATCCTGACCCGCTATAAAGCGTTAAGAGATGTGCAAAACGGCCATGGGGACTATCAGATCCAGTTTACATGCGACCAGGCGGCTCTTGAAAGTATTTTAAATGAGCGGGCAGGGGAAGTGAACCGAGATCCTCAGGATGCCATATTAGTCCGCCACGGGGGACAGCTGATCATTACCGATGAAGTGATTGGCCGCACCCTAAAGGCTTCAGAGACTGCCAAGGCAGCTGCAGATACGATCAAAGGCGGCTGGGACCGGCAGGATCTGAGCATTGCGGCAGCCTTTGATGAGGCAGCTCCGGCCCATACGGCCCAGGAGCTTTCTGTGGTCCAGGACGTTCTTGGAACATACACCACAAGCTTTGCAGGAAGCGGCTATAATCGTATTGAAAATATAAAAAACGGAGCAGCAAAGATTGACGAGACGATCCTGTATCCGGGCGATGAATTTTCATTTACCCAGGAGGTTGCCCCATTTACCGCGGAAAACGGCTATTATATTGCCGGAGGCTATGCATCCGGGAAAAATGTAGATACTATGGGCGGAGGCATTTGCCAGGTATCCTCTACTTTGTATAATACCGTGCTTCGTTCCGAGCTGACAGTGCTGGAACGGACCAACCATATGATGACGGTAGGCTATGTGCCTTTAGGGGCAGACGCCACCATTGCGGAACCGACCATTGATTTTAAATTCAGAAATGACTATGATTACCCGGTTTACATTGAGGCCTACACTTACGGAAGCTCTGTAACAGTGACCTTTTACGGCAAGGAAACCCGGCCGTCCAACCGGACGCTGGAGTTTGAAAGCGTGACCGAGCAGACCATGGATCCCGGCGCGGATGTGGTGACTGAAGATCCCACCATGCCGATAGGCTATGAGCAGGTGACCCAGGCGGCCCATACCGGCTATGTGGCATCTTTTTATAAGCTTGTTTATGTGGACGGTGTCCTGGAAAGCCGGGAGCTGATCAACCGCAGCACTTACAATGCTTATCCCCGTTATGTGACCCGGGGAACAAAGCAGCCGGAAACTCAGCAGCCGGAAACATCCGCACCTGAGACATCGGCGCCGGAAACAACACCGCCCCAGACCCAGGCGCCTGGGGACGGGAGTGCCGCCTCCGGGGGCGGCGCTGTGACACCCCAGCCGGATCCGGCTGCATAGGGAGGTTTTTGTCTTTGAAAATCGGAAAATTAAAAGAAAGCATTTTAGACAGGTCTGTATTTAAACAGATCCATAAAAGAAATGACAATGTATTATGTAAACCTAAAGCTGGGCTTGGGTATCAGCAGATACAAACCGGGCCGGATACATATATGACAGTCACTGTGAATACGGTGGAAGGGACGCCTTTTCAGGCCGGGGCCCTGGCTGTGCCAAGGGCAGTCAACAGCCTGGTCTGCTCCGGGGCTGTGCCGGCGGGGATCATGCTTTCCCTGACGGTGCCGGAAGAAACCCAGGAACCGGAGTTTCGCAAAATGATCCATAGGATAGAGTCGGATTGCCAGGCGGAAAATATTGATCTGGCAGGCGGCCATACCCAGGTCAGCCCAGGCGTTTCCCGGGTCATTGCCGGTGTGACCGGCCTTGGCGTTATGAGACCGGGGACAGGGGCCGGCCGGGGTGGGGCCTCGGCGGCCCCCCGGGCGGGGCAAAGTATTATTATGACCAAATGGGCCGGCATGTCCGGCGCCTGGCTTCTTGAACAGGAATATCATGAAGCTTTTGTAAATAAATATAACTATGATATTGCCGCGGCTATTGCAGGCATGGATCAGTATTTTTCTGTGACCCGGGAAGCAGCAGCGGCATTGGCAGAGGAAGCCTGCTTTTTATATGATCTGTCGGAAAGCGGTGTGTTTGGCGGCTTGTGGGAAGCGGCCCAGGCCGGACATACCGGTCTTTGGGTAGATTTAAAGGCGATCCCCATCCGGCAGGAAGTAGTGGAGCTGTGTGATTTTGTGGATGTTAATCCGTACAAGATCCCGTCCATGGGCGCTCTGCTCATTGCTTCGGAACACGGCGACCGTCTGGTACAGACATTAAAGAGCCAGGGCATTCCGGCGGCGGTGATCGGCCAGTTTACCCAGGACAATGACCGGATCGTCATGAATGATGACGAGGTGCGCTATCTGGAGCCGCCCTCAGGCCTGGAGCTGCCGAAAGGGGGACAGGCCCGGTAAGGGCAGGGTTTTCCGCCCGGATGATGATTGGCCGGACGAATGGCCGCAGCAAAATATATGGAAAGGATGATACGTGGAATGAAAGAGAAAATTTTGTCAGTTATAGAGAAAAACAGTAAGATCAGTGTAGAGGATCTGGCCGTTGTTTTAGGCGAAAAGGAAGAAGATGTAGCTCAGGCGATTTATGAAATGGAAAGAGATAAGACCATCTGCGGCTATCATACGATCATTAACTGGGGCAATACTTCTGTGGATAAGGTCGTTGCCCTCATCGAAGTCCGTGTTACACCTCAGCGGGGCCAGGGCTTTGATAAGATCGCAGAGCGCATTTACAATTTCAGCGAAGTCGATACCGTTTATCTTATATCCGGCGGCTTTGATCTGATGGTAATCCTGGAAGGCAAATCCCTGCAGGAGGTAGCCCACTTTGTATCATCCAAGCTGGCTACAATGGAATCTATTTTAAGCACAGCGACCCACTTTGTTTTAAAGAAATATAAAGACCACGGGACGATCATGATCCCGGAGACTAAAAAAGAAAGGATGCTGATTACACCTTGAGAAATCCATTATCCAAAACCATCACAGAGATTAAACCATCCGGCATCCGAAAGTTTTTTGACCTGGTCACTGAAATGAACGATCCGGAAGTCATCTCCCTTGGCGTAGGCGAGCCGGACTTTGATACCCCCTGGTTTATCCGGGAGGAAGGCATTTACTCCCTGGAAAAGGGACGGACATTTTATACATCCAACTCCGGCTTAAAGGAGCTGCGGGAGGAAATCTGCAATTATCTGGAGCGGCACTGCCATGTGTCTTATGATTATCAGCATGAGGTTCTTGTAACCGTAGGCGGATCGGAAGCCATTGATATTGGCCTGAGAGCCATGCTGGATCCGGGCGACGAGGTGCTGATCCCTCAGCCAAGCTATGTTTCCTATGAACCTTGTACTATTTTGGCCGGAGGCGTGCCTGTCATTATTAACCTGAAGGAAGAAAATGAATTCCGCCTGACAAAGGAAGATCTTCTTAATGCCATTACCCCAAAGACAAAGGTGCTGATCATGCCTTTCCCTAACAACCCTACAGGGGCGATCATGGAAAGAAAAGATCTGGAAGCCATTGCCCAGGTATGTATTGAAAAAGATATTTTCGTTATGTCCGATGAAATCTACAGCGCCCTTACCTATGGGGTGGAGCATGTTTCCATTGCTTCCTTGCCGGGAATGAAGGAGCGGACCATCCTTATTAACGGCTTTTCCAAGGGCTATGCCATGACCGGATGGCGCCTTGGCTATGCCTGCGGGCCGAAAGAGATCATTGAGCAGATGACAAAGATCCACCAGTTTGCCATTATGTGCGCGCCGACCACCAGCCAGTATGCAGCTGTACAGGCATTAAAATACGGCGATGACGAGGTGGAAAAAATGCGCCAGTCTTATGACCAGCGGCGCAAGTTCCTCATTCACACTTTCCGCAAAATGGGACTGGAATGCTTTGAGCCTTTTGGCGCATTTTACATATTCCCAAGCATTAAGAGCCTGAACATGTCCTCCGACGAATTTGCCCAGAGACTTTTACAGGCTGAGAAAGTAGCTGTAGTTCCGGGAACCGCTTTTGGCGACTGCGGTGAAGGCTTCCTGCGTATTTCCTATGCCTATTCTCTGGAAGAATTAAAGACAGCTACAGACCGTATTGCTCGCTTTGTGGCTTATCTTAAGGAACACCCGGAGGGTGAAAAGCCATGATGAACATTGTCCTTTTAGAGCCGGAAATGCCGGCCAATACAGGAAATATCGGGCGGACCTGTGTTGCCACAGGCACGCGGCTCCATCTGATCGAGCCCCTGGGCTTCCGCATTAACGATAAAACTGTGAAGCGTGCCGGCCTGGATTACTGGGACGACCTGGATGTGACTATTTACGACGATTTTAAGGACTTCCTTGAAAAAAATCCTCAGTGTGCCGGAAAGCTTTATATGTTTACCACAAAAGCAAAGCACTCTTACAGTGATGTGTCCTATCCGGAAGATGCGTGGCTGATGTTTGGCAAGGAAAGCGCCGGGATCCCGGAAGAAATCCTTGTGGAATATGAGGACTTTTGCGTACGCATCCCGATGATGGGAGAGATACGGTCACTGAACCTGTCCAACTCTGTGGCCATTGCCCTGTATGAGGCGCTGCGGCAAAATGATTTTGAACAGTTAAATAAACAAGGCGATCTCCACCGCCTTCACTGGAAAAAATAGGTATTAAAAAGCCCATCCTCCCCTCCGGGTTACCCGGAATGGGAAGATGGGCTTTTTTCTATGGGTGCAGGCCAAGGCTTAGGCCATCAGTTCTTCCATTTCATCAATCAGACTGGAGAACAGGTTTAATGCTTCTTCAATAGGCTTTGGAGATTCCATATCCACACCGGCACCGCGAAGGAGTGAGATAGGATCTTTGGAGCAGCCGCCGGACAGGAAGGAAATGTAATCCTTCACAGCGCTTTCCCCTTCTTTTAAAATACGCTGGGACAGAGCCATGGCAGCGGAAAAGCCTGTAGCGTACTGGAATACGTAGAAATTGTAGAAGAAATGGGGGATACGTGCCCATTCAATGTCAATTTCAGGATCCACAACAACGTCGTCGCCGTAGTATTCTACGTTTAACTGATGATACAGTTCTTTTAAGTAGTCTGCTGTAAGGCCAACGCCATTTTCGCTGGCTTCGTTGATCTTCATTTCAAACTCTGCAAACATGGTCTGGCGGTAAAGAGTCGTACGGAACTGCTCAAGGAAATAGTTGATCAGGTAAGCGCGGACTTTCTTATCTTCTGTATTTTTCAGAAGATACTGCATCAGCAGCGCCTCGTTGCAGGTAGAAGCAACCTCAGCAACAAAGATCACATATTCTGCATCCGGTGAAGGCTGGTTTTTATTGGACAGCCAGGAATGGATCGCATGTCCCATTTCATGAGCCAGGGTAAATTCTGAATTTAATGTATCTTTATGATTCAGAAGGACAAACGGATGAACCTTATGTCCGGCAGAGTAAGCGCCGGAGCGTTTTCCTTTATTTTCATAAACATCGATCCAGCGGTTTTCAAAGCCTTCTTTTAAAATGGCCTGATAGTCCGGTCCAAGGACAGATACGGCTTCCATAACATTTTTCTTGGCTTCCTCAAAGGAAACCTTTACATCGGCATCCGGAACCATGGATGTATACAGGTCGTACATATGAAGCTCGTCCACGCCCATAAGCTTTTTGCGCAGCTTCATATACTTGTGCATATAGCCCATATTGTCATGAACGGTCTGGATCAGGTTTTTATAAACCTTTACCGGAACATTTGTCACATTTAAAGCAGCCTCAATGGTGGAAGGATACTTTCTGGCCTGGGCAAAGAACTTTAACTGGTTGACCTGAGCGGATAAAACAGCAGCAGATGTATTTTTGTGCTGATCCAGTGTATGGTACAGGTTCATAAATGCATCTTTGCGGATGCGGCGGTTGCTGTTTTCCATAAGAGAAATAAAGCTTCCGTGGGTCAGCGGCAGTTCATTGCCGTCATCATCCAGTACCGGAGGAAATGCGGCATCGGCATTATCCATCATGGAGAAGATCGTCTCAGGTCCGTTGGCTACTTCTCCGGCAGCGGCTAAAAGCTTTTCCTCGGCAGGAGACAGGATATGATCCTTTAACCGGCGCACTTCCATAAGGCTGCGGCGGTAAACATTCAGTCCCGGCTCGTCTTTAAAAAACTGTTCCAGCGTTTCATCGGGGATAGCCAGGATCTCGGGGCTGGAAAATGCCAGACGTCCCACACAGTCTACATAAACGGACATGGCTCTGGATGACATGGCCTGGTATGTGCTGTTGGTCGTATCCACATCATAACGGCGCTGTGCATAGCCGTAAATATTGTCAATATTTTCATTGATCTGCGTTTCCAAGGTGCAGTAGCCGTAAAGGGATGCTGCGCTTTCCCCAAGCTTACCCTGGTACTTTACGATTTCATCGGTTTGAGCGGCAAGCTTCTTTACCGCTTCCTCCCAGGCTTCATCAGAAGGAAAAATATCCTCAATGGCCCAGGTATCCTTTGGATCCACCTGGTTTCTTTCTAAAATTTTTGATGCATCTGACATGTATGTCACTCCTTTTTTATAATGTAATAAGACAAGGGGCACAACGTGGGGACAGTCCGTGTCTCATGCCTTTTTGCCCCTTGTCTCAAATGATCAGAACGTCTGGACGGCAAAATATATAAGTATGATCACACCCAGGATAATACGGTACCATCCGAAAGCTTTAAAGTCGTGCTTTTTAATATACGCCATAAGAAATTTAATAGCCAGGATGGAGACGATAAAGGCAACTGCCATACCTACAATAAGGATCATCAGCTCCTGGGACGTAAAATGAAAGCCGAATTTTAAAAGCTTTAAGGCGCTTCCTCCAAGCATGGCCGGGATGGCCAGGAAAAATGTAAATTCTGCGGCCACGGTCCGGGAAATACCAATAAGCAGGGCGCCTACAATAGTGGCGCCGGAGCGGGAGGTGCCGGGAAATACAGCGGCGATCATCTGGAAAACGCCGATGATCAGCGCTGCCGTGTAAGTAATATCACTAATGGCATTAACCCTGGCGTTTTTGCTGAAACGGCTGTTTTCAATTACAATAAACAGCACACCAAAAAGAATAAGCATAATAGCCACAGTCATATAATTGTAAAACAGGGCGTTGAGCCAGTCATCCAGGAAAATACCCACGATGGCCGCAGGGACTGAGGCGATGAGTATTTTCAGCCACATAATCATCATTGGCTGGTCTACGGTTAATTTTGTCCTGCCCTGGACCTTTTCTACCCCAAAGGGGAACAGCCGCTTCCAGTAAATGACCACAACGGCCAGGATGGCGCCGAGCTGGATCACCACTAAAAACATTTCCAAAAAGTCGGCAGTGACATTTAACGGCATGATCTCATCCAGCAGGATCATGTGTCCGGTACTGCTAATAGGCAGCCATTCGGTAATACCTTCCACAATACCAAAAATTATTGCTTTGATCAGTTCAATCATTGAGAGTCCTTTCTTTGTCTGATGGGCGTCCGGGTAAACAGCGCTTGCCCGGGCACCGCTGTTTTTATATAATATATTGAGATCCGGCACTTCCTATGCGCCGGATCCGGCGGCACAGGCCGTTAGTCTTTAAATTCTACGATGGTAACGCCGGTCTCCCCTTCCCCGAAGGTTCCAAGACGGAAGGACTTAACGTTTTTCATTTTACGCAGCCGCTGGTGGACAGCGTTGCGAAGGGCTCCGGTCCCCCGGCCGTGGATCACGGTGACCTGAGACAAATGGGCCAGATAAGCGTCATCCAGGTATTTTTCCATTTCCGGGATCGCCTCGTCTACCGTTTTCCCGATCAGATTAATGCTTGTGGAAACGCTGGCGGACTTGCTCATTTTGATCTTTCCGGCGCCGGTCTTTTTCAGTACCGGAGTCTTGATCACTTCTTCATCTAAAAGCTCCAAATCGCTTAAGGCGACTCTGGACTTTAAAATCCCCATTTGTACCTGAACATTGCCCTTAGAATCCGGGGCAGAGGAAATGATCCCCTTGATCCCCATGCTGCGCACCATCACACTGTCTCCCGGCTTAATATCCTGGGGACGGAGCTTGTTTTTCTTTCCATTGGAAGCAAGGGTCAGGCCGCTGCCTACTTTATTAAGCTTTTCACGTACTGCAGTACGTTTGGCCTCCATGGCCTTGGCGTTGCCGCCGCCGGCGGACAGCTTGTTCATATCCCGGATGGTCTGGTCTGCAAAATCCTTGGCATCCTGAAGGATCTTCTGGGCCTGTTCCCTGGCTTCCCGAAGGATCCGTTCCTTTTGCTGGGCCATGTTTTCCTGTTTGGTTTCCAGGCGCTGTTTTAAGGCTGCCACCTGGGACTTGTAATTTTCGATTTCTTCCCGTTCCGTCTCAATGGTCTTGCGGCTGGATTCCAGATCTGAAAGGAGATCCTCAAAATCCTGGTCCGCTGCGTCCATATTTTTCCGGGCGTCATTAATAATATATTCCGGAAGGCCAAGCTTTTCGGAAATAGCAAAGGCATTACTCTTTCCGGGCACGCCGATGAGGAGACGGTAGGTGGGGCTTAAGGTTGCCACATCAAACTCGCAGCAGGCATTGCATGCCCCTTCCTGGGACAGGGCAAAAACCTTCAGCTCGCTGTAGTGGGTGGTGGCCATGGTCGTCACATCCCGTTTTAAAAGATTTTTTAAAATGGAAATGGCCAGGGCCGCACCTTCGGTAGGATCCGTTCCGGCACACAGCTCATCTAACAGCACAAGGCTTTTATAGTTGGATTCCTCAAGGATTTTAATAATGTTTGTCATATGGGAGGAAAATGTACTTAAGCTTTGCTCAATACTTTGCTCATCGCCAATATCAGCAAACACATTTTCAAAAACAGACAGCTCCGACTGGTCAAAGGCGGGAATATGGAGTCCTGCCTGGCCCATAAGGGTAAAGAGGCCGACAGTCTTTAAGGATACCGTCTTACCGCCGGTGTTGGGGCCGGTAATGATCAGCAGCTTAAAGTCTTTGCCCATAGTAATATCAATGGGCACCACCTTCTTTTTGTCCAGCAGAGGATGGCGGGCCTTTTTAATATTAATATAACCCTTTTCATTAAAACGGGGCTCTGTTCCGCTGTAAGTACGGGAAAGAGCCGCTCTGGCAAAAATAAAATCCAGCTGTGTCAGCACCGTAACGTTATCTTCCAAAGCTTCGGCATGTTCAGCCGCCTGCTGGCTCAGCTGTGCCAGCACCTTTTCGATTTCTTCTTTTTCCTTGATCTCCAGCTCTCTTAAGTCATTATTTAATTTCACAACAGCCATAGGCTCAATAAATAATGTGGACCCGGAGGACGACTGGTCGTGGATCATACCCTGGACCTGGCTGCGGTACTCCGCCTTTACAGGAAGGCAGTAGCGTCCGCTGCGCATGGTTATAATGTTGTCCTGGAGCTTTGATGCCATGGACTGGGAATTAACCATGGTGTTTAACTGGGACCGGATCCGGTCATTGGTCAGACGGATATTCCGCCGCACGGATTTTAATCCCGGGCTGGCGTCATCGGCAATATCTTCCTCAGAAAGGATACACCGTTTGATCTCATTATTTAAAGGACTTAAAGGCTCGATCAATGCAAACATAGCATCCAGACTGTCCTGAGAAGCTTTGGCATCTTCATTGATTTCCCTGCCCTGGCTGTTTTCCCGGCGGCCATAGGATTTTGCCCGCAGGGCCACATCCAAAAGGGAAGCAATGGCCAGAAGCTCGGGAATGTTTAAGGCAGAACCGACCTTCAGCCGCAGCAGGGAGCCGCGAATGTCCTTAAGGCCGGAAAAAGACAGATTCCCTTTGGCATAGATCCGGGCCAGGGCATCACTGGTTTCCATCTGCATCTGACAGATTGTCCCAAGATCAGAGGACGGCATCAGATTCCGGCACAGATCCTTGCCCATAGGCGAACCTGCCAGCTCTGTAAGCTTTTCAATGATCTTTGGATATTCCAGGATGCGAAGTGCTTTTTCATTCATTTTTATCACCTGCGATTCTTTTAAAGTCAATCATTCCTATTGTAACCTATATGGCAGGAAAATGGAAGTCTATTGTTGATCCATCATAAATAGTTACAATGTGAGTGTATTTAACAGTTCCGCTTGCTGAACTGTTAAATCCCGGCGGGCATGGCGCAATCCCTGTAATTTTATATGGTAAAATCCACATGCTTGCAGTATAATACAATATGGCTTGTAATATCCAAAGTAATTTATGCCGCCAGAGCCTTCAGGCCGGGCAAAAGCGTGTTTTGCCTGCCGGGGTGGCGGTCATCATGTTATATAGAAAGAGGACTGTCATGAAATTTATTGAAACATTCAGAGAAGGAGAAAACATCTCCGATATTTATCTTTGCAAATCCAAACAGACTATGAAAACAAAAGCCGGAAAAACCTATTATTCCATGATCCTTCAGGACAAAACCGGAACGATCGACACAAAAGTATGGGAAATTTCCGGAGGCATTGAACACTTTGAAGCTCTGGACTTTATTAAGGTTGACGGCCAGGTGACCAGCTTTCAGGGCTCTCTCCAGCTGAATGCCCGCCGAATCCGCCGGGTGCAGGAAATGGAGTATGATCCCCAGGATTATATGCCTGTAAGCCAGTATAAGATCGACGATATGTACAAGGAACTGACCGCGTACATTGCCAGCATCCGGGAACCCCACTTAAAAGCCCTGGCAGAAAGTTATTTTGTCAAGGATAAAGCATTTATCCAAAGCTTTGTGAAACACTCTGCCGCCAAAAGCGTCCATCACGGCTTTGTGGGCGGACTGCTGGAGCATACATTAAGTGTTATGAAGCTGTGCGATTTTTACTGCACCCGTTATGCCATGCTGAACCGGGATCTGCTCATGACAGCAGCCCTCTTTCATGACATTGGAAAAACCAAAGAGCTGTCTTTGTTTCCTGCCAATGATTACACAGATGCGGGA
The DNA here is from genome assembly GCA_018711005.1 of Candidatus Scybalocola faecigallinarum. Classification (GTDB taxonomy): domain Bacteria; phylum Bacillota; class Clostridia; order Lachnospirales; family Lachnospiraceae; genus Catenibacillus; species Catenibacillus faecigallinarum. The sequence continues at coordinate 136,261 of DVIT01000012.1, forward strand.
CAGCTTATCGGACACATTGTTATTGGCGTAGAAATGATCCATGACCGGATCCGGGACATTCCGGGATTTCCACAGGTATTGGAAAATGAACTGAAGCACTGTATTGTAGCCCATCATGGCGAGCTGGAATACGGTTCTCCGAAAAAGCCGGCCCTTATGGAAGCCATGGCCTTAAACCTGGCAGATAATACAGACGCCAAAATGCAGACCATGACGGAAATCTTTAAAAATGCCGGGGACAGCACGGAATGGCTGGGCTTTAACCGGATCCTGGATTCCAACATCCGCCGCACATCAAAACAGAACCAGTAAATATCCTGAAATGATGCAGAAAGGAAAATATATGATCCGAAAAAATGATGAATTTACATTGGAGATCACAGACCTGGGCACCAACGGTGAAGGCATTGGCAGACTAAACCAGGGAGATGAAAACGACGGCTACACAGTCTTTGTTAAAGACGCCCTGATCGGGGATAAGATCCGCACAAAAATCATTAAGCCCAAGAAAAACTACGGTTACGGCCGGCTTATGGAGATCATTACCCCGTCGCCCTACAGAGTCGCGCCGCCATGTCCTGTAGCCCGGGCCTGCGGCGGATGCCAGATCATGCACCTGGATTACAAGGAACAGCTGCGTTTTAAGGAAAACAAGGTCCGCAACCTTTTGGAACGTGTGGGAGGACTCCGGGATTTTACCATGCTTCCCATCCTGGGCATGGAGGAGCCTTATTATTACCGGAATAAGGCCCAATTTCCTGTTGGAAAAAATAAAGACGGAAGGATCGTCATGGGCTTTTATGCCGGTCACACCCACGCTATTGTGGACACAGAGCATTGCTACATACAGCATCCGCTAAATGAAACACTGATCCGCATCATTAAAAACTGGATGGAAAAATACAAAATACAGCCCTATGACGAACAGACCGGGAAGGGCCTTGTGCGCCATGTGCTGACCCGTATCGGCAGCACCACCGGCCAGGTCATGGTCTGTCTGGTCATTAACGGCGGCAGCCTTCCTCACGGGGATGCCCTTGTGGATGCCTTAACGGCCGTGGATGGGATGACCAGCATCAGCATTAATATAAACCGGGAAAAGACCAATGTGATCCTGGGCAGCCTGGTAAAAACCTTGTGGGGCCAGCCCTATATTACCGATTACATTGGAAATATTGCCTACCAGATCTCACCACTGTCCTTTTACCAGGTAAATCCCGGACAGACCCGGGTCCTTTATGAGAAAGCCCTGGAATTTGCCGACCCAAAGCCTGGTGAGGTAGTCTGGGATCTGTACTGCGGCATTGGAACTATTTCTCTGTTCCTGGCCCAGAAAGCATCGAAGGTTTATGGGGTGGAAATCGTACCCCAGGCCATTGAGGACGCTAAAAACAATGCCCGCCTAAACCACATGGATAACGTGGAGTTTTTCGTGGGAAAGGCCGAGGAAGTGCTCCCGCGGGAGTACGAAAAAAACGGCGTCTACGCCGATGTGATCGTTGTAGACCCGCCTAGGAAGGGCTGCGACGCATCCCTTCTGGAATGCATGGTCCAAATGGCGCCAAAGCGTATCGTTTATGTCAGCTGCGATCCGGCCACCCTGGCCCGGGACTTAAAATATTTAAGCGAACACGGCTATAAGGTGGATGTGGTACAGTGTGTTGACATGTTTGGGCATAGTGTGCATACAGAAACAGTAGTCTCTCTAAGCCGCAAAAAACTTGACAGAATAATCAGCATAAATTAGAAGAGAAAGAAATTTTGGCATAAGTATTTCTGATACGGCAGATTGCTATTATACAGAAGGAGAATTACAATTTTCTTCGTTCTATTTTGCACGGCAGATTTTTGATTTGAGTGAATATTATAGATCAGCAACAGATCAAGAAGTTCAGGCATTTACAACAAGTGACAAACTATCTTTTGAAGATACAGAGGCATTTAAGAACACGGCTAATACCTGGATAAGGAGAAAAATAGCAATGATTAATGATTCTGATGTGCTTGTAAATTATAAAGCATCAGAAATTAAAAGGTTGGCTAAGGACGCTGGGATAACAATTGAGATTGAGAATAAGAAAGTTGTTATCCCAAATGATAAGGAACAGATAAAGGTTATTCTCGGTTTTTTGGATGAAGAGGCATACAAAGGCCCGTTTTTCCAGAATACATTTCTTGCTAATTCAAAAAGAAAGATTAATAAATAGTTTGAAAAATGAAAGGGTAATTTTGATAAGATGAATGCATCTTTTTATAAAGAAATCAAAGAAATTTTAATTTCGGCGAGAAATAAAGTCTATCAAACGGCTAATTTTGCAATGGTTGAAGCCTACTGGAATATTGGAAAATCAATCATTGAGGAACAGGGTGGCAATGAAAAGGCGGAGTATGGTACAGGCTTGCTAAAAGAATTGTCAAAGCAAATGACACAGGATTTCGGAAAAGGATTTACTGTTGCCAATTTGAAAAATGTGCGACAGTTTTATTTAACGTTTCCAAATGGCTACGCACTGCGTAGCGAATTGAGTTGGACGCATTATCGGCTTCTAATGCGAGTGGAGAATGAAAACGCACGAGAATTTTATATGCAGGAAGCTGTAAAATCTCAATGGAGTACAAGACAACTTGAGCGTCAGATAAATTCCTTCTTTTATAAGCTGAACTGGGCAGTCCTTATTTCCCTTGCCCTTGTCCTGGCTGTTATGTTTACACCCCTGTCTGCTTTATTTGGCCTGATCCGTCTCCCCGGAAAGCTGTATCTTATCGGCCTTTGCCTGATTTTAGTTCCTGTGCTTGTTATGGAATTTTCTAAAGCTTTCGGATTGATCAGGCACCATCATTGATGGATTTCAAAAAAGACGAATCCATTGTATTCCTCCGGAGCTTGTGCTAAGATAAATACAGAAAATTTTTGGAGCAGCGATCCTGGTATAGCCGGATCGCTGCAGCTTTTGGAGGAATGATCGATGACAACACATTTTACACATGCATCTGCACTGGAGCTTTTAAGGAAATATAATAAGGAGCCGTTTCATATTCAGCATGGGCTGACAGTTGAAAGCTGTATGCGGTGGTTTGCAAAAGAATTAGGCTATGGTGAGGATGAGGATTTCTGGGGCATCTGCGGATTGCTCCACGATATTGATTTTGAGCTGTATCCGGAGGAACACTGCAAAAAAGCGCTGGAGCTGCTGGCCGGGGCAGAGGCAGAGCCTCAGCTGATCCACGCCGTGTGCAGCCACGGCTACGGGATCTGTTCGGACGTAGAGCCGGAACATGATATGGAAAAAGTTTTGTTTGCAGTGGATGAACTGACCGGACTGATCGGCGCAGCTGCAAAAATGCGCCCGTCAAAAAGCGTTATGGATATGGAAGTGAAAAGCCTTAAAAAGAAATATAAGGATAAACGCTTTGCTGCCGGCTGTTCCCGGGAGATCATTGATGAAGGCGCACAGCGTCTGGGCTGGACATTGGAAGAACTCATGGAAAAGACCATTTTAGCCATGCGCGCCTGTGAGGCATCGGTGGCAGCGGAGATGGAAGCCCTTGGCTTATAATTGGAAGGAAAAAGGCAGTTTTTGTAAGGAAGGATTTTAGTAAAATGCTGGGACTAAAACGTGGAGAGGTCTTTTTGTGTCCCCATGAAAAGGCATGGGAAACAGAGGCCCAGAGGACGATTTCCCAATTATGGGAAATTCTGGGAAATCGGGCAAAGGATATTCAGCATGTGGGTAGTACGGCAGTGCCGGCGATCAAGGCAAAACCCATTATTGATATTGCTGTGGCTGTGGATGATTTTCAGCATATACTCAGCCTTAAGGAAGAACTGGAGAAAAATGGTTTTTATTACCGCCCATGCCAGCTGGAGGGGCAGCTTCTTTTTGCCTGCGGCAGCTGTTACGATGGTTCGGGTGAATTGCAGACCCACTTTATCCATGTGACTTTAACAGACAGTCCGGCATGGAATAATTATATAAATTTCAGGGACTACTTGAATCATAATCTGTCTGCGGCAAAGGCATATGAGTCTGTGAAAGTCTCTATGTCAGAGCAGGTCACGGGAGGCTGCGTTGGGGAGGGATATACGCCCCGCCAGAGCTATACGGCGGGAAAGCATGATTTTATTACAGACATGCTGTGCAGGGCTCAGGCCTATGGTTATCTTGGAAAAATGGTTTACATAAAAATTGACCGTCCTGCCGGCAGCTGTCATCCGGAACATAAATCTATGATTTATCCACTGAATTATGGGTTCATTCCAGGAACATTGTCCGGGGATGGTGAAGCATTGGATGTTTATTTGCTTGGTGTTCGTGAGCCTGTGGAAGAATATACAGCCAGGGTTATTGCCGTGATCCATCGTTATGATGATGTGGAGGACAAGCTGGTTGCAGCCCTGGAAGGGATGACCTTTACAAAAGATGAGATTAAAAGTGCGGTGGGATTTCAGGAGCAGTATTTTAACAGTGAGGTAATCGTATGAAAACCTTATATTTGATCGGCGGCCCCATGGGTGTGGGTAAGACGACGGTGTGCCGCTTGCTAAAAAAGAAACTGGATCGGGCGGTTTTTCTGGACGGTGACTGGTGCTGGGATGCAGATCCTTTTGTGGTCAATGATGAGACAAAGGCAATGGTTTTGGATAATATTTGCCATGTGCTGAATAATTTTCTTAGCTGTACTGCTTATGAAAATGTTATTTTTTGCTGGGTCATGCATGAGCAGGGGATTATTGATGCTATACAGTCGGCGCTGAGGCTGCAGGACTGCAGGGTGATCACCATTTCCCTGGTGTGCCGCCGGGACGTTCTGGTCAGCCGTCTGGAAAAGGATATTTGCGGCGGCCTCCGGCAGCCGGATGTGATCGGCCGCAGTCTGGACCGTTTATCGTGTTATGCAGGTCTGGATACTCTGAAGCTGGATGTTTCGGATCAAACCTCTGAGCAGGCGGCAAGGCTTATTGCCAAACTGTAAGGAAAAATAGCAGAAATACGGTAAGAGAGGGGATCGTGTTGATTAAAATTGCTATTTGCGATGATGATGCGCGGGCAGTGGCCCGTCATGAAAATATAGTAAAGGACTGTTTAAAGGCCTGTGGTATTGGTTATGAGATCACGGCCTATACGTCCGGGAAAAATCTTCTTTGGGATATAACGGACGACGGATTTTTCTATGACCTGATCCTGCTGGATATTGAAATGCCCGGGATCAGCGGCATGGATATTCCCGGACAGCTTAAGCAGTTTCTTCCCAATGTGAAGATTATTTTTGTGACCTCCCACAGGGAATATGCCATTGACGCTTTTGAACTGTCCATTTTCAGATATGTACCTAAGGATCATCTGGAGGTACGGCTTGCTGCAGCAGTGAAGGATGCGGCAAGGCTGATCGAGCTGGAGGCAGGGCAGGAGTATGTGATACGGACGGCAAATCGCATGGAGAAAATTCCTTATAAGGACATCTATTATATCCGCAGGGACGGGAAAAATTCCAGTATTGTGTCGGTTACCGGGACTTCAAAGGTGAGAAAGAGTCTTCAGCAGGTATATGAGGAGCTGGCTGCGCCGGAGTTTATTTATATTGACCGGGGATATATTGTAAATATGATCCATATTATGAAGATCAGCGGCGGCGTGGCGGTTTTAAAAAATGGAGAAGCGCTGCCGGTGAGCCGTTCTCATTTGCAGGGCGTTAAGGATCAGATCAACCGGTTTTGGGGGGAGCATATATGATGGAATGGTATATATTGCTGTCAGATGCTGTGACCAATATGCTCCGGCTGTTCCTTGGTTTTTGCTTTGTGGCAAAGCCTGGGGATTTTGTCTTAAATAAAAAGGCGTTTGTATCCACTGTTGTTTTAGGCGGTTTGCTGGCTGTTTTTGGGGCGTTATTTCTGCCTGGCCCGGGAACTGCTGCCGGGGAAATTCTTTTTTTAGGGGCTGCTGCCTGGTATTTTAAACGGGAACGGCTGCAAATGAGCCTGTTTTTGATCCTCTTTTATGAAATTGGCGTGGGATTATGGGATTTTCTTATGTCTTCCTGGCTGGGCGTATTCTTTTTGCGGGAAGGGTTTATCCGTCCGGATACTATAGAACACAGGATGGGTGTTTGGGCGGTGCGTCTGATCATGGTGGGGATCGGACTTTTTCTGGCGTACAAAGGCGATGCCCGTGCTTATTTCCGGGCAGCTTCTGTGGCAGCAGTGGCAGGCCTGGCGGCCGTTGTTACGCTGTCTGAACAGACACGGCTTTCGCTGGATGAGGATGCGGTGGGCACATGGATCATCCTGGCAATGGTGCTGCTTTTTGCACTGCTGTTTTACCGTCTCAGCCGCCAGCGGGAAATGGAGGCTCAGATTGCCCGGTTAAAGGAGACTCAGGCCCGGATCGTGGAACGGGACTACGAGGCTTTGCGGAAGATTTATGGAGATAATGCCAAGCTGTACCATGATCTGCATAATCATATTGAGTCCATTTATCAATGTCTGATCCAGGGAAATATTAGTGAAGCTACGGCTTATTGTGAGGCTCTGCGGGGGCCGGTCGGGGAGATTTCCCAAAATACATGGACCATGGATAAGGCGGTGGATTATCTGATCAGCAGTAAAATGGCTTTGGCCGCAAGTCTCCATATTCAGACGAAGGTGAATATTGAATATCCCCGGAATACCAATATCCGCAGCGTTGATCTGACAACCATCCTGGGAAACCTGCTGGATAATGCATTGGAGGCCCTCCAAAATGCTCCGGCGTCTGTACGTTTTTTGTCCCTGACAATTCGGCGTATTAATGATATGCTGATCATTAAAGTGGAAAATGGCTGCAGCAGGGAGCCGTCCCGGGCGGATGGCAAGTGGGTGACGTCCAAGGAGGATAAGGCTTTTCACGGCTGGGGCCTGGAAAGCACCCGGACTGCGGCCATGCGCTATGACGGAGTGGTTAATACGGATTATGGGGACGGGATTTTTTGCGCTGTCGTTACTCTGTCCTTTCAGCCAGTCCAGACAGCGGCAAATTAAAATTTTATATGTGGATTATCCTGGAAAACTCTGGCCCAAGAGCGCCGGAGTTTTTTTCGCGGTCAAAAACCTGCCATTTGCGGACATTTTGGTACAGTGCCATGGGCCATGCTATGATAAATGTGTGTTAAGAAAACGCTTGAACTTACAGTTAGGAGGATTTTTATGCGTCACTTTTATATTCGTATGATTCTTGGTATTGTATTTGTTGTATGTATGATTTACAGCTTAATAACAGAAAATTTTTATTTTGCTTTGTTTTATCTGGTATTGGGGGCTATGCTTCTTATTTCTGCCTATAGTTTGTGGAAGAAAAATAAGCAGGGGTGATAAAAATGCGTTATGAGCCGCTTTTGTCCGTAAACAATTTAAACGTATGGTATGACAGGAAGTATCCGGTGCTTTCCGGGCTTTGTCTGGAGCTTGGGACCCATGAGGTTGTGGGGCTGATCGGCCTTAACGGAGCCGGGAAAACCACATTCATAAAAACAATCGCCGGACTTTTGCCGGGGTTTTCACTGGACCATCTTTGGTGGAAAGGGCAAGAATTTGCTTCCGGCGGCCGCACAGGACTGTTTCGGGATCCGGATTTTAAGAAGGAGAGGTATGTGGTGTTTGATCAGGACAGCTCCTTTATGTATTTTACATTCCGGGAATATCTGGACTATGTAGCTGCGGCTTATGGCTTGGCCCGTCCGGATGTATCCCATCTGGTGAAAGGGTTTCATTTTGAAGCGTTCCAGGATGTTCTTTTAAAGGAGTTGTCCACGGGAAATCTGAAAAAAGCGTGGCTTATTACCGGGTTTGCTTTGCGGCCCAAATTGCTTTTTCTGGATGAGCCTGTTAATGGCCTGGATTTTTCAAGTACAGAGTTTTTATATGAACTTATGAGGGGCTATAAGGCTTATGGGACGATTCTATTTTCTTCCCATGTTTTGGAAAGTATTTGCCTTACCTCCCAGAGGGTCCTTGTCCTTGAGTCGGGCAGGATACGCCGGGAATTTACCGGGGGAGATATTGAAGCGAAGCATATCCGGGAGGTGCTGTGGGATGAAAGTCATGATGAAGGCCTTTGCTAAGCAATATTTTGGTGCAAAATATGAGGGCATTGCAAAAAGTTTGACGATTTGTGTGATTTTGTTCTTGGCTGTTTATGGAACGCAGTTAAAAGTCCGTATTGCCCCATCTGTTTTTTATCTGACCTCAACTGCATTTAGCGGAGGAATCATGGCCCAGATGCTTTTTGGACGGAGGCTTATGGAAAACATGGAGGGCATGTTTGTGCTTCCCTTTAAAAACCGTGATTTTGTGCTGGCCTGTGTATTTATGCTTGGAAGCCATACGATCCTTACAAAAACATTGCCTGTATGGGCCTTGTTTCTGGCCGCAGGCCAGCTGGATGGGGCAGAGATCATTACCGGGATCCTTTGCGGCTGTATGGCATGTTTGGTGACCGGTGCAATGTATTTGCTGTGGAAAAAAAAGAATTATTGGCTTCCCCCTGTGTGGGCTGCGGGGATCTTTACGGTTATCTTGTGGCCTTTGTGCCGGGAAATGGTGGCGCTTATGGCCGTGGCCAGCAGCTTTGGCGCTGTGCTGTATTTGTGTTTTGCAGATGCTTATGGATTTTTGCACAAAACAAGTTCCAGGCGGCCCTTTTGCCATACTGGAGGCCGGGGAAGTGTTTTTGTATATCTGCTGCGTTATTTTACGGCCAATAAAAGCTGCTGTTTGAATACACTGGGGCTTTGCGCAGCTGCTGCTCTGTTTCCCTGGCTTTTTGGAAGCGTTTCCGGGATCAGCGGCCTGCCGTTAGGCTTTGCCCTATTGTGCTTAAATACGCCGGTGTGTACCATCTTGTCCGGTGATCCGGCGCTGGAACAGGCCCTTCATATCCTTCCCGGACAATCCCGGCGGTTTTGCCGCAAGTATGGCCTTTTTATCAGTATGGTCAATCTGATGATTTACAGTATTTATCTGTGCAGCTGGCAGCTGATCAATGGCGGTCTTATTGGCGGCGCTTCCGGGTCCGCTGCCGTGACAGCCTTGTGGATGGCACTGGTCTTTGCCTTTCAAAGCGCATCCCTATCCGTATATTTAGAGTGGGCACATCCTATCCGGGGCTGGAAAACGGAAAGTGATCTGTGGCACCATCCCCGTAAATACATTGTTCCCTTGCTCATGCTGCTGGCGGCGGCGCTGACAGGGGCATGGCCCCTGCTGTTATGGGTGTGGACGGTTATTCTGCTGGTGGGCTTCCTGGTGGTTGGGAACAGGGGGCAGGGGTAAGCTTCAGAAAAGTCTATATCATTTGGCAGGTAATTACGGTTAAAGACACGATTTTTTCGGCGAGATCCGTAATTTTTTGCAAGCTACGAATACAAATGTAATTTTCGGTTCTTTCCCAATAGGGGGTATGGCGGTCGAATCGCTTTTTAGCTCTGCGGGTAGAGATTACACGGCACACTTCGGCTGGAAAATAGATTTTGTATAATTTGGCCGTAGAATTTTCCGTATATGTTCGGCTGAGATCAGAAAAACGTCTATTAGGGTCTAATTTTTTCCTTAAATGGTTAGACCCCAAATTGCAAAATCTCAATATAAGCCGAAGTATGATCCAAAATCTACGGCTGAAATTCTCAAAACGCTGAATCAGGCCTAAGGAGTAGGCTAAATTCTACGGCCATAAAGTGGGAAATGAAGATCAAGGTCTAAACCAGATAAAATGAGGGGGCCAATCCATTCCGTTTTTTCCATTTAGTTCCCTTTACCGTTCTCCCCAAAATCCCAAAGGCCGCATGTCCATAAAGGAGGAAATCACCCTGAAAAAGAAGATATTTTTACGCTCTAGGAATTGTGGTAGAATAAAAGAAAAAGAACGGAATAGTAAGCCGGAATTTGTGGGGCATGAGTTTTTTGGACGTACCGTAGCGGAATACAAAAAATGGTTGATTGATAATACAAGAGAACAATTAGATTTTGTTTTATTAGATTTGATTCGTCTTTCACAAAATCAGATTGTATTATGTGACTGTCATTTAACAGTAGAAGAAGCTGAAAAATTCACGGAAGCATCAAGAATAGTCTTTTTAATAAAAGAACCTTCAAATTTAGTTGATGATTACTGTAATCGTCCCGATCACCAGGGATTTTGTGCTTTTATAAATAGTGCATCTGATATTGAGAGGGCAAAGGCATTATGCAATGCAGCCTTGAAAAGTCTTAACGAGAAAAAATATAAAGATATAAAAGATAGTATTTATTATTGGATTGAAAGAACTCCAAAAAGCACAGTCGATGAAACATTAGAAAAAGTAGAGCGACATTTCGGGTTTGTAAAAAACATTTCATAACAACTACATTAAAGCTGGAAAAGTAGAAATAGTAAAAGAATGGCAATTCCTGTTTGTTGGTGATGTAGCTAATCCAGCCAACGGCGGCTTTCATATACGTCCTGTCAATGTCAACAGAGCGTATCTAATCGTAGTTATAAAAACAAACAAATGTTCGATAAAACTATTGCACATGTCTGAGAAATCAAGTATAATTAATCCATAAAAAGAGAATATTTTGTGACCGTTCATTTTGCTGAACGGTCGCTATTTTGGAGGGAACGATGAAACAAAGAAAAGTAATCCCTGTACTGGCGGCCGCAGCTATTATTCTCATTTTCATCGGCATTGTTATTGCCGCAATATATGGCGGGGGGATACAGATCACATCTGCAAAACGGCCGGCTGATAAGTATCCGGGGCCAGCGCCGGTGATTCTTTGTGAAGGTGATGTGGACGGCGATGGGATTAAGGATCAGACCGATATTTTGGAAGGCGCTCTTGCCTATGTGCAGACATGTCCAAAGTATAAGAGCAAATATTATAGTTCCGGCTATCCGGATGATGGCTACGGTGTTTGTACGGATGTGGTGGCCTTTGGGTTAAAGTCTGCCGGCTTTGATCTTCAGGCATTGGTGGATCAGGATATTAAGACTCATCCTCAGGACTATGCCATTGATACGCCGGATGCCAATATAGACTTCCGCCGGGTGAGGAACCTTAGTGTGTTTTTTGAAAATAACGGGATTTCTCTGACCCTGGACATTCATCAGATCGAAGAATGGCAGGGCGGGGATATTGTGATCTTTGAAAATCATATAGGTATTGTGTCTGACCGGAGAAATGAAGAAGGGATCCCTTATGTGATCCATCATAACAGTCCATTTCAGTTAAACTATGAGGAGGATATTTTGGAGGAGCGGGAAGATATTACCGGTCACTACCGTATGGAGTGACCGGTGTAACTATTCAGCAATGCCCGCTTGGATTCGCAGCTAACGCTGCTTTATCGCTGCTGACGCAGCTAAATTCTCGCTTATGGCTGAATAGTTACTGACCGAAAAATCTCTCCTTTCTTTTTGCTCGTGAATATGGTATAACCTTTATTAAGCGCAGCAATCTGTCCGGTTGGTGTGCGATAAAACTGGGGACAGATGTGCGGATCAACGGGATGATATGGAGGTGTAAGATGATGTGGATAAGGTGGGTCCTTGTAATGATCATGGGGGTTTTGCTGCTGGGCTGGGTGATCTTTTGTGCTATCCAGTGGATACGCCACGGCAAAGATCTGATCTTTAAGGGAGATTTTACAGGTCAGATAAAGTGCGTGAAGTGCGGTCATACATATACGGCCGGTCCGGCTGAGTTTGCCAGGTCTTCCATGGTCCGTTCCAGGAGTATTTCCAAAACAGAAGTAAGGAACGGAATGTTTATCCAGCGGCCAAAGTACAGCTATTATGCCAGAAAGTTTCAATGTCCTTTTTGCAGGAAGCGGGTTTATGGCCAGGTCTTAAATATTAATGAGATCAGTGACCGGATGATGGCCCCTGCGATCAAAAGCGGTATGCGCTGGCTGATCTATATGTGCATTGGCGGATTTGCCATCATGATGGTCATGGACGTATGTATCCATTTCGCTGATCAGGCCAATAAGCGCCGGGTGGACGAGCTTAGACAGGAATATTATGAAGATTTAAAAGAGCAATATGACCTGGATTGATCTGATATAGCGCTGTACAGGTGGATGTTCGCGGGGGAACAGTAAACAATAAGATTAACGAAAGAAGTGGAATTTTTATGACAAAAGATATGACAAAGGGAAGCCCTATACAGCTGATGCTCCGGTTTGCCATCCCTTTGCTGATCGGAAATCTTTTGCAGCAGACCTACAATATGATGGATGCCGCTATTGTAGGAAGGTTTTTAGGGGCGGATGCCCTGGCAAGTGTAGGCTCTACCAGCAGCGTACAGTTTTTGGTGCTGGGATTTTGCAGTGGTATATGCAACGGCTTTGCCATACCTGTTGCCCGCTATTTTGGCGCCGGGGATTATGGGCGGATGCGCAACTGCATTATCCATGCCCTTATATTAACAGCCGGAGCGGCAGCGGTGCTGACCGCGGCCTGTGCATTGCTGTGTCCGCAGATCCTGCATATCCTGTCTATTACAGAAGATATTTATGAGGATGCTTACTGGTATCTGCTGATCATTTTCCTGGGAATGCCGTTTACTTTGTTATATAATCTCCTTTCCAGCATACTCAGAGCTGTGGGGGACAGTAAGACGCCCTTTGTATTTCTGGCATTTTCAGCGGCCTTAAATATTGGCCTGGATCTTTTATGCATCCTTGTGTTTTCCTGGGGGTGTGCCGGAGCGGCCATTGCAACGATTACCTCGCAGGCCGTCAGTGGTATATGCTGTCTTGTTTTTATTTTTAAACGGTTTACCTCGCTGCTTCCTACGCACAAGGATCAGCATCTGACCGGAACTACATTTGCCATGATGCTGGGAATGGGCGTACCTATGGGCCTGCAGTTTTCCATTACAGCCATTGGAAGCATGGTCATGCAGTCTGCCAATAATGGCCTTGGAAGCGTGTATGTTTCCGGATTTACTGCGGCATCAAGGATCAAGCAGTTTGTTATGTCGCCCTTTGACGCGATCGCCACCTCGGTTTCAGTATTTTGCAGCCAGAATGCCGGGGCCAGGGAAGCAGGGCGGATCCGAAAAGGCTTTAGCCAGGGCCTTATCGCCGGCGTGGTTTATGGGCTGATTGCCGGGATCATTATGATCCTTTTTGGAAGAATCTTGTCCATGCTTTTCGTCAGCGCAGATTCAGTACAGGTGCTTGACGCCTCGGCTCAATATTTGCGGTATATGGGATACTTTTTCTGGAGTCTTGGTTTTTTAAATGTATGCCGCATGTGCACCCAGGGCCTTGGCTATTCGGGGCGGGCCGTGATTTCCGGAATTATGGAAATGATCGCCAGGACTTTTGTCAGCTTTGTGTTTGTTGGCGCTTACGGTTATACAGCCATTTGCTGGGCTGACCAGACAGCCTGGATTATGGCATGTATCTATATTGTGCCCATGTGCCTTTACTGTATACGTAAGGTGTGCCGGGATATGTGACGCATACAGGACGGTCATTATTTAAAAATGTCCGCCTATAGAATATAAAACGCGCCCCCTTATAAAACATTCAGGTCTGATCGGATGTTTTATAAGGGGGATTCTTATTTTTTCTGTTCCATGGCCCGCTTTTGATATTCTTTGGGAGTCAGCCCGTAATATTTCTTGAATAATGCACAGAAATAGGATGTGCTTTGAAAACCGCACTGCAAAGAAATTTCCTGGATTGGACTGCCAGTGGTTTTTAAAAGCTCTGACGCTTTTTCGATACGGCACTGGTGAATATAACTGGTCAGGTTCAGGCCGGTTTCTTTGTGGAATAATGTGGAAAGATACTGCTTTGAAACAAAATGGACGCGGGCCAGATCTTCTAAAGATAAAGGCTCCTGACAATGCTGACGTATATATAGAAGACATCTTTGTATGAGCGGATGCTTATTTTTAATGGACTGACGGGCGATCAGGGCGCAATAATCCTGGATCATTTTTTCGGGAAATGTTTTTAATTGAGATACAGAGGATGCCGCTTCAATACTTATAGCGAACCGGGAGGAAAGATCATCAATATAAACCGGGTGCACGCCTCCTCTTTCCGCAGCTTTTCGCAAAAGGACGTTGAATACAATAAGACGGTTTTTTTCATTCCGTATAAGCGTACCTGGCCGGGGGCGAAAGCTTAAACGGCTTTGTTCTTGAAATGCGTCAAAAGCCGCCATCGCATCTCCTGCGGCAACCGCATCCATCATTTGGTTTTCCAGGCAGTATAAATTTTCAATGGTATCTGCCAGGCGCACTTCTGGCAGAGTCTTTTTTGACGCTGTGGAGAAGGGGATTTCAAGCGCTGAGGCTGGAAGCTGTTCGAGAGCGGTTTGCTGTCCAAAGATGCCTGATGTAATAGCGAGAAGGGTTTTTTCAAACACCGGCAGATTTTCAAGTACAGGAAATTGGGAAAAACATGTGAATAGTTCCGGCAGGTCCGCCTTAGACCGATGGTATGATTTGGCAATCTCATTCAGCGCCTCCTTTGTGATCTCTTTTCGCAGGACCGGGCCAATGCAAAAATAAAGCTTCCCGTTTGCGGATATATGGGGCATTTTATAAAAATAGTAATACAGCGTTATGGAATCCTGAACTTTAATGATTTTTGAACAGGATGTTTTTTGCTGGAATAGCTGGATAAATTTAATATATGTATCTTCCGATGCAAGATACTGCCTTAGACCATGGTCGATAGTGCGGATTTTTGAATAATCTGTGCCAAAGTATTGGACGGGAATATTCATAGAGGACAGTATTTGCAAATAAATAGAATCTGCTGCAGGCATGTCATTTTTATCCTTTCGTTTTATCGTTATTCTTTTATCTCCAATATTTATTATATATAACAATATTAATAAATACAATTAAAATATATGTATTTTATCTAA
>DVIT01000058.1 GCA_018711005.1 Candidatus Scybalocola faecigallinarum
TAATCTGTCGGATTTGGTCTTTTGCTACTGCCATAAATAAACTCCTTTTCGATAAGAATTGTCATATCTATAATTCTTACCAAAAAGGAGCTATTTTTTACCAAAGCCACAAAGTTTTTTACACTACCTCAGAGCCGAAACCAGATAAAAGGATGCATCCTCTCTCGCCCCGGTTCAATACCAAACGTTTCCCACCCTTCCCTAATACACATCTTGTTACATTAACCCATCTTGTTACAATTCGGATACAATCCTCTGCTAGAATAAAGTTAAGATATTAAGATCAAAAAGTATTTTGACCCTGGTGTCATACATAATCCAAAGAGGTGATCTGCGTGTACTTCAATCCCATCAAGAAAACAGGCCCTGCCCATACATCTGTCCATAGTGTATCCGGCGGTAAAAGCTTTAAGCCGTCGGTGCCTTCCGGCACTCCTAAAAAGCCGGAGACTTCTTCCAACGTTTCCAAAAGGCCGGCTCCCGCTCCTGCCCACAGACCGCATCCCGGTGGCACGCCTCATTTTCGCCCCAGGATCCCCAGGAAATGGCTGCGTTTTTTAGGTGTCATTTCCATTACCCTTGTGGTCTCATTTTCCGGATACGGCATTACCTCTGTAATTGCCCCGGAGCTTTTGTCCCATGCCGCTTCCACAACAATGGCATCGATTCCGGAATCCAATCTGGTGCTGGCTCCTGTCCTTGTTCAGGCGCCTCAGTGGGTCACCGAGGATTTTCTCACACCCAACGCATATTCCCGCCCCCAGACGCCTTTGGTCCGGGTCAACGCAATTGTTGTCCACTATGTGGGAAATCCCAATACAACTGCCCAAAGCAACCGGAATTATTTTGAGCAGCTGGCCACCACCCAGGACGCCTATGCCAGCAGCCATTTTGTAGTAGGCCTTGAAGGGGAAGTGATCCAGTGTATCCCCCTTAATGAAATTGCTTACTGCTCCAATGACCGAAATTCTGATACAGTGTCCATTGAGTGCTGCCATCCGGACGCCTCGGGAGAATTTAACACCATGACTTATGATTCTCTTGTGCGACTGACCGCCTGGCTGTGCCAGACCTATCAGCTGGATCCTTTAACGGATGTGATCCGCCACTATGACGTTACCGGAAAAGCCTGCCCTCTGTATTATGTGGAAAATCCCGATGCCTGGGAAAGCTTTCTCCGGGATGTAAATAATGCCGTCAGTCAGTAGCAACATACACGCAAAACCTGCATATACATATAAAAAAGTCCGGGGGCCATCTTATGCTCATTCACGTTGTTAAGGCCCATGAAACCATTTCATCTATTGCTCACGACTATAAAATATCTCCCTATCTTCTTTGCAACCTTAACGGGCTGACACCTGGAGAAGGGCTGGCGGAAGGTCAGGCCCTTCTCATTCTTTTTCCTGAGCAGCTTCACCATGTGGTGGCCGGGGATACCTTGTGTAAAATTGCAGCTCATCATAACATATCCCTGCGCCAGCTTTACCGGAACAATCCGGGACTGATCCAGAAAACGTATATTTATCCCGGAGATGAACTGGTCATCCGTTATCATGCCCACCCGGAGACAAATATTACAGCTGCCGCATATGCTTATCCTTTTATTGACATTTCCCTTTTTTTGGAAACCCTTCCCTTTACTACAATATTTAACTCCTTTACCTGGGAAATAACTCCCGACGGCCATCTTAAAGGGCTTAATGACGAAGCGCTGGTGGCTGTGGCCAAAAACGAAGGAACAGCGCCCCACATGGTCCTTTCAAACCTGCGGGAACCCTATGGGTTTGACAGTGATATTGCCCATAACCTTTTAAGGGATCCGTCCCAATGGCCGGTTTTTATTGATGAAGTTGTCCAAACGGTACTGATCCGCGGATATTCCGGTGTTGATCTGGATTTTGAATTTGTTTTAAAACAAGACCGGGAACACTATGCCCGTTTTGCCCACGCCCTGGCCAGGCGCCTCCACATGGCCGGATGCCATCTTACCATCGCATTAAGCGCCAAAACCAGCGAGGATGCCTCCGGCACCCTTGTGGAAGGACTGGATTATAAGGCACTGGGCGAGGCGGCAGACATGGTTCTCATTATGACTTATGAATGGGGCTATCCTGCCGGAGAACCTATGGCCATCGCTCCTATCGGCCCGGTCACAGATGTAGTGGAATTTGCCATAACCCGCATTCCCCGGGAAAAGATCCTCCTTGGGATTCCAACCTATGGATATAACTGGCCCCTGCCATGGATCAAAGGCCAGACCCGGGCCGTTTCTGTAAGCAATCCTCAGGCCATCGCCCTGGCCCGCACTTATGGTTCTGTGATTCAGTACGATGAAACCGCCCAGGCGCCCTGGTTTACTTATACAGATGCTCAGGACAGCCATGAAGTATGGTTTGAAGATGTGCGCAGCATCCTTGCCAAGTTAAAGCTCATTTCAAAATACAAATTAAAAGGCGCCGGATACTGGAACATGATGCGTCCCTTTACGCAAAACTGGATGCTGTTAAACAGCATGTTTTCCATCCTCCCGGGAACAGACGCGCACAACTGTAAAAGGGCTGCCTCCACATGAGGCAGCCCTTAACAGGTGCTAAAAATATTTTCTTGAGCCCCAAAGATTACTCCGCTTAAGTTCCAGGTATTCATTGTAGGCTTTCTCAAGAATCTGTTTTTCGTTTGTAAATTTCAGCAGGTGATAAGCTTCGTGATACTTATAGTAGCCGGAATCCACAAAAAATTCTTCACGCTGTGGTTTGCTGAAATAGCTGTCAGCCATCATCAGATACCAGTGTACGTCCTTGACGATCAGATCGTTGGTCGTGTTAAAAGTATATTGGCTTTTTCCCACATATTTAATGATCGCCGCACTTGCACCAGTCTCCTCTTTAACTTCACGAATCGCTGTTTCTTTATATTCTTCGCCTTCTTCAACAGTTCCTTTTGGTAATACCCATCCTTCATATTTATTCTTATAATTTTTATACAATAGAAGGATCTTACCTCTAAATATAACCACACCGCCGCAACTTGTTGCCTCAGTCATTGCACTTCCTCCTGTCAGTCAGGGTGTGTTTCTTCCACTGTAAACAGTATACACTGTTTCCCCCGGATTGACAAGGCTTTTGATAGACAGTTCAGCGGACTGGACAACTACCTGATCCGGCCATATATTAATTCACATATGCCTGGAAAAGCTGCTTGGCAATAGGCACCGCGATATAAGAGCTGCTGGTGCTGGCATTTTCCACAAGGACGCAGACCGCGATCTGAGGATTTTCAGCCGGAGCAAATCCCACAAACCAGGCATTGTTTCCGGAATTTTCCACTTCGGCGGTTCCGGTCTTTCCGGCAATCGTATAGCCCATGCCGCTTAAAGAAGCGGCGGTTCCGCTGTTGACAGTTTCGATCATCATATCCGTTAGAATAGATGCCTCTGAGGCAGTCATTAAATTGCCATAGCTTTCCGGCATGTTTTTGGACACAGTATTTCCGTCATTACTCTGGATCCGATCCACAAGATAAGGCTCCATAAGAACGCCGCCATTGGCAATGGCGCTGGTGATCATGGCCGCATGAAGGGGCGTCATGGTCGTATAGCCCTGGCCAATCGCTGTAGCCCCCTTAAGCCAGTCACTGTCCGAATCGCTGAGCTGGAAACTGCTTTTAACATGAGAGATTTCTGTAGGCAGCGACCGGTTAAACAGCATAGTATTTGCCAGCTGGGTAAAGCTTGCAGCGTTCAGCTGTGTACCAATATTGGCAAAAGAAGCATTACAGGAATTGGAAAAGGAATGGAGCAGGTCCTGGGTCCCGTGGACCGTTCCCTGATAGCAGGACAGACCCTGCTGCCCGCTGGCGCCGTCGGAAAGCAGAATGCTTCCCTGGCATGTATACGTATAATTATTATAGCCGGAATCCTCTTTCATATATTCCAGTGTCGTCAGGATCTTAAAAATGGAGCCTGGTGTGAAAAGTCCCTGGGTTGCCTGATTTAACAGGCTTTTATTTCCTTCCTGGGAAATAATGTAGGAATAATTTTCTTCCAGGGTATTGGGATCATAGTCCGGCTTTGACACCATAGCCAGCACCTTTCCGGTACTTGGCTCAATGGCCACCACCACGCCGTCGTTATTGCCCAGGGCATTGTAAGCCACCTGCTGGAGCTGTGTATCAAGCGTTGTTACCACATCATCTCCGGGATTTTTTTCATTTTTCAGCTCATTCAGCGCCTGGGTCAGAGGGTTAATATTGGACATGAGCAGATCACCTTCGTTGGATGCTTCCAGACCGGATTTATTAATCTCAGACGTTCCTACCACATGGGCAAACACATTGGCATAAGGATATTCCCGTGTTTCATTGCCGCTGGTATCCACAACCGTCTGTGCCAAAACAGAGCCGTCTGCAGCCAGTATCCGTCCCCGGGTGGTTTTTTCCTGAAGCTTGGCAATATGGACATTTCCCGGATGGTTGATCACGCTTTTACTGCCCAGTGCATTATAGTAGACAAAATATCCGATCACAGCAACAAAAAGGAAGATAAATGCATACATAACCACAAGGATTTCCCGGTTTTTAACCCCCTTGGGCCGCTTTGCTTCCTCCTTGCGGATCTGTTTTTCCTGATCCCTGGAAGCTTTTTTATACATCCTCTGTTCCCCGGACTCACCATAGCGGCCGCCGTCAACACTGCGCCGTAACGGGGCTTTAGCACCTCTGCCGGAGCCTGTTCCCGGCCTTCCGCCCCTTTGGGGGATCTTCGGCTCATCCTCATAATCATAGTCATCCTGAAAAGTATCATACCCGTCATCATACTCATCATCATAGCTGCCAGAATCTATAGAGGAATCATAGCCGTCATCATCCGGCAGTTCAAAGTAGGTATCGTCCCGGTCAGGGAACATAAAAGAATCGTTTGTATTCTTACCTTGGCTGTGCCGCGTATTCCTGCTGTTCTTCATAGATCTGTGCCTCGCTTTCTTTCTGTTTTAACAGGTACAAGCCCTGGATCACTGCAAATGTTATGATCGTAGATAAAATGGAACTTCCGCCGTAACTGATCAGAGGCAGCGTAACACCGGTATGAGGGATAAACTTGATTACACCGCCCAGTGTCAGGAACAGCTGGAATGCGTAGGCTGCACTCAGGCCGATGGCCAGCAGCTTATAAAACGGCCGTGTAAGCTGGAGAGAGATATTAATAAACATAATAAAGCAGCTGATATATACAAGAATAATGCATATGCCAAACAGGCCCCCTAATTCCTCGCAGATGGCTGAAAAAATAAAATCCGATTCCACGATGGGTATATCTCTTGGCGCACCCTGGTAAAGGCCCATTCCAAACCATCCTCCTGTGCCAATGGCAAACAGGGACTGGGCGATCTGATAACCGGTTCCGGAATAATCCGCCCACGGATTCAGCCATACCTGAACACGAACCTGGACCTGCCCGAAAAACCGGTAGGCGATTACTGACGCCGCCGCCAGTCCTCCAAAACCAATCGCAAGGTAGCGCGCCTTCTGGCTGGCCACATAGACCATAACAAGATAAGTCATAAAAAAGATCACGGCCGCACCAAGGTCGTTTTCCGCTACAAGCAAAAGGACAAAGGCGGCAGCAAAAATAGATACAAAAACCAGATACTTAAAATCCGTCCGCCGGCACAGCATAGCAGCTGCAAAAAAGGCAAAGATCACCTTTGCCAGCTCTGAGGGCTGAAGACCGATGGGACCGATTTGGATCCAGTTTGTGGCGCCGTTGGCAGACCGTCCCACAACAAAGACAGACGCCAGTACCAGAAAACATAAAATACCGTAAACAATGCCGAAACGATCCAGGGTACGGATCTTGGCAATGATCACGGGAATAGCCAGAGCTACCGCCGCACCAGCCACGGCAATGCAGAACTGGCGGATCGCCAGGTCAAAATCCAGCCGGGTCAGCATAACAAATCCGACCATCATTAAAAAGCACATGTTGTTGACCAGCAGCCGGCTGGCATGGCGGTACATAACACTATACAGCACCAGGGTAACCACAAAAAAGATCACCTGAAATATATAAAATGCCAGTACAGCCAATGTCCTTTCATTCATGAAAATGATCAGATAACAAATAAAATGGATCAGAAACATAAGGATATTTTGCGTCATGTAAACTGATCCGCGGTCCCAGGCATGCTTTGACCGAAACACAGTAAAACATTTCATGGCATAGACGGCTGCCAGAATGATCAGCAAATATTTTGAAAGCTGCGTTAATAAATTAACCATAAGTCACCTGCCTATTCTACTCCCCGGTTAAAGTGGCCGCGGGTAAATGCCTTAAGTATATTCTCATGAGGATTGGAAAGGATCCTGCGCACCATCTGGGGACTTTCGTATGTAAAATTATAGCGCCATGCGCCAAGAGACAGCTGGTCCAGTTTTTCCTCCTGATCATAAAGAACAAGAGGAAGGCTGTTGTAAATCAGGTTATAGCAATCCCCGCACACATTTCTCACAGGAAAACGTCGTCCGGTCCGATCGCTCAGCTCAGCTGCTGCAGACTGGCGGTTACAGCCGTGGACATTTCCCCAAAGGCACTGGGCTGTGATCATCAGCGGAGGGTATCCGTAAACGATCATTTCCTCCCCTTCGCACCCCCGTGCCGCCAATTCCCTGCTGTTCAGCTCCACAGGAACGGTTGTCCGGTCAATGCCAAGGCTCTGAAAATACGCCACGGCCCGGCGGTTCATGGTATATAATGATCCGTCTGAGATCATGGTCTTTTTGCCGTCTAAAAGTCCTTCATCCTTTACAAATTCAAGGGTTTCCATGTTCCTGACCAGGTATCCGTCAAAATCCAGCTCTGTCAGCAGCCCTTTCAGCTCATGCCAGCGTTTGCGGCTATGGATCCTAAAAATGTGGGGAAGCGCCAGAAACACACCCATCTCCTGCTGTTTCAGCGCTCTTACCGTCTCTTTGATCCCAGGCTCACCCACAAGCCACGGCTCCAGATAAACCCGGGAAACCAGCTTCTCCTGTGCCAGAATGGCCGCCTGATCCAGACGGCTTACTAAAGCAGTCCGTTCCGGTCCATACCCAGAAGGTACGCCGGCGCTTCTGCCCAAACATCCAAAGTCTTTGGCCGGAGCCTTTGGCAGCATTTGGGGAAGCTCCCGGGCATATGCCCCTTTGATCTGACAGATCAGCGCCTCGATCCCGTCTCTGCGCAGCTGGTTCAGCCCGGTCACAGACAGATAAGCATCATCGTCCATTGCCACATCCACGGATCCTACGCAAAACGGGGTGTTTCCTGTTTTTGAAATCCTTGCAGCCACATCCGCCTTCACCAGGGGATGCTTTGACGCGGTCTCCACTACAGGCCCCAGGGCCTTGGCACAAAAGCCGGCATACGCTAATTCTATTTTAGCAGGAAAATCTTTAAAAAGTGTTAATGAAACATGAATCTTTTCTTGATTTTTATTGGATAAAAACTGTTTATTAATGGCATCTATAAGGGAAGCGTTATAAATACGATAGACCTTTGTCCCGGGGCCGAACTTTTGCCACTGGGCCACGGGATATGTCCGTCCCGGCACATACGCTTCCTTTACCGTCATGCCTTCCTTGTCGCTGCCGCCTTCCGGAAGCAGCACATCATCTTTACCCACAGCAGCCGACGGTTCAAAAACCGGTGTTTTTCCCCGGCGCTTAATAGAACCGACACAATGTCCCTGATGATTGGGACGGCTAAAGGTCATCATCTCCGGGCCGTTATGCTGCTTATAATAGCCTTTGCAAAAGCCGCCCCGGTTATACAGCTCCATTAATGCACGCACATCTTCCGGATCTACGTGATAGCCTTCTTTTCCCGCAGATAAGTAAAGATCCGTATATTTCCGGTAAACATACGACACAAACGCCGCATATTCCGGCCGTTTCATGCGCCCCTCGATCTTAAAGGAATCGACGCCGGCCTGGCACAACGCAGGAATATACTCCAATGCGCACATATCTTTTAAACTGAGCAGATAGGGCGCTTTAGGGCTGCTGATCTGCTTTTCGCCGTCGTACAGGCTGTAGGGAAGCCGGCATGGCTGGGCACACCGTCCCCGGTTGCCGCTGCGGCCGCCGATCATGCTGCTGAGCAGACACTGGCCGGAATAGCAGTAGCACATGGCCCCGTGGACAAAGCACTCGATTTCTCCCTGAAAAACCTCTTTGATCTGTCGGACCTCGTCTAAGGAAAGCTCCCTTGCAGGAACGATCCGGGTAACGCCAAGAGACTTAAGCTGACGGGCATGATCCGGCGATACAACAGTCATCTGGGTGCTGGCGTGGACAGGAAGCTCAGGAAACCATTCCCGGATAGCGCAAAGCGTGCCCATATCCTGAACAAGCACGGCATCAAGCCCCTGGGTATATAAAGGCGCCAGATAGGCGTAAAGCTCCTTTTCCAGCTCCCGGTCTTTCAGCAATGTATTAACGGTTAAGTATAACTGCTTCCCGTGAATATGGGCATAATCTATGGCCTCCAGCAGGCCGTTTTCATCCGGGTTCTGGGCATAGGCCCGCGCCCCGAACTTTTGACCGCCCATATATACGGCGTCCGCACCGCCGCTAAAGGCTCCCACCATACTTTCAAAGGAGCCGGCCGGCGCCAGGATTTCTATTTTTTTCATAAACAACTCCTCTCATAAAAGCCGGTCACCAGGCTTTCACAGAAAAAATAAAGTGCTGCATAATAATAAAACATGCAACACCCCATTTATTACTTATGATACGCTTTTGTCTCCAGTTTCACGATCTGCTTTTGCAGTTCATTAATCTCCGTCTTTAAATTTTCGATCTCTTTGCCGGACTCCTCCAGGCGGATCTGGGCGGAAATAAGCTCATGCTTAAGGTCATATTCCACTTTATCCTTATCTTCGATCTCCTGTTCCAGCAGCTCGATCTGGCTCTTTGCTTTATAATAGTCGTCTGCCATATTCAGTTCCAGCAGGATCTTCTGCATATCTGAGTTCAGACGGCGGTAATTGGGTGTGTCATTCAGTTCGGCCATCTTGTTATTTATGTATAAGGCAATCTTCTGAAGATACTCCTCGCCTTCATATCCGCTAAGCGTATAAACCTTGCCGCCGATCACGACCTGTATATCTGTTTTTGATGACATGAAGCAGTCCTCCTAACCCTTATTCTTCGTGAATACATTTATTATAAACGAAAGCACCAAAAAGCACAACCCTGAAAAAACAGCAGCCCCGGGATTCACTGGGGAGGACGCAGGCCGAAATGCTCATAAGCCGCCGGTGTGACAACCCGTCCCCTTGGCGTCCGGGAAAGGAGGCCGTTTTTGATCAAATAGGGCTCATAGACATCTTCCAGCGTGGACGCGTCCTCGCCGATAGCCGCAGCAAGGGTATCCAGGCCCACCGGTTTTCCGTCAAACTTATCGATCATGGTCATAATAATGGCCCGGTCAATATGATCCAGCCCCAAAGAATCGATTTCCAGCAGATCCAAAGCTTCCGCCGCAATATCCGCTGTGATCACCCCGTCATAACGCACCTGAGCATAATCCCGCACCCGCTTTAAAAGCCGGTTGGCCAGTCTTGGGGTTCCCCGGGAACGGCGGGCCAGCTCCAGGGCGCCGTAGGCATTGATCTCCACATTCAGCAGCCTGGCTGAACGGCAGATGATCTGGCTCAGCTCCTGGGGCGTATAAAATTCCAGGCGGCTGACCACGCCGAAACGGTCTCTTAACGGCGCTGTTAAAAGCCCGGCGCGGGTAGTCGCTCCCACTAATGTAAATCTTGGCAGATCCAGCCGGACAGAGCGGGCGGTGGCCCCTTTTCCGATCATAATATCAATAGCAAAATCTTCCATGGCCGGATACAGCACTTCTTCCACCTGACGGTTCAGCCGGTGGATCTCGTCAATAAACAAAAGATCTCCTTCGCTGAGACTGTTCAGTATCGCGGCGATCTCTCCCGGCTTTTCAATGGCCGGGCCGCTGGTCACCTTCAGGTTTACGTTCATCTCATTGGCAATGATCCCTGCCAGGGTTGTCTTTCCCAGTCCCGGAGGCCCGTAAAACAGTACATGATCCAGCGGTTCCTCTCTCTGCTTTGCAGCCTCAATATAAATCTTTAAGGTTTCCTTTGCCTTTGTCTGTCCAATATAATCTTTAAGGAGCTTTGGCCGCAGGTTATTTTCAATTTTAATATCTTCTTCCACCAGCTCAGTGGTGATGATTCGACGGTTCATGCCATCCTCCTTATCAAAAATTCCATCTGTTTATAATGTGAGTATTTTTTTCAGTGCCATTTTTAAAATAGCGTCGCTGCCCATATCTTCTGTGATCTCACACTGGCGTATGGCCTGAAGGGCCTGTGTCTGGCTGTAGCCTAAAGCAACCATGGCCAGGATCGCCTCATTTTTACTGTCCGAAGATCCGGATCCTTCCGGAAGGCTGTCTGCAGCTGCATCGTTTTCCAACGCATCTTCCAGGCTCAGCTTATCCTTTAATTCAAGGATCAGCTTTTGGGCCGTCTTGCTGCCGATTCCCGGCGCCTTGGAGATGGTCTTTACATCTCCCGCCAAAACAGCGAACCTGAGATCATCCGGCGAAATGGCGGATAAAATTCCAAGAGCCCCTTTAGGGCCAATGCCATTGACTGTGATCAGGAGCTTGAAAATATTCAGGTCATCCCGAGTCAAAAAACCGTAAAGACAAAGATTATCTTCACGGACATAAAGGTATGTATATATTTTTACCATATTTCCCCGCTGGGGCAGACGCTGGAGCGAGGATACCGGAATAAAGATCTGATACCCCATGCCGTTATTCTCTACGACAATATAATCCGGTCCTGTCATCTCAAGCTGTCCTTTTATATATGCGATCATTCCATTCTCCCTTTTCTTTTGCAGATTGCTGCCGCCACAGCTGTCCGGCAGCCCGGCCGCAAACATCAGTTCTATTATATGGGATTTCCTTCGGGAAATCAACTATAGATTTGTACACTTGCCAATCCCGGAGGCAGCAACTATAATGAAATGAGACCCGAAGCAATCGATATATAAAGGAGATTTTATGGTTACACGCACATATACGATCACAGAAAAAGATTTTCCTTCTGCCTGTACCGATGCCATTGAACTGATCCAGAATGAACCTCTGCTTCGATCAGGCGTCTTTTTTGATATTGAAACTACCGGCTTTTCCCCGGCTTCCTGCGCCCTTTATCTCATGGGGTGCTGCACGTTTGACGGCAGGCACTGGCAGCTTACCCAGTGGATGGCTGAGGACGAAAGCCTTGAGGAACAGCGCATGGTTTTAGAGCATTTCCTGAAGGCGATTGAAAATGCCCCTGCAATTATTTCCTACAATGGCACAACCTTTGACCTGCCCTTTATTGAGAAAAAATGTATGCAGGCCGGTCTTTCCCCGGATTTTTCCCGCTGGAACCATGTGGATCTTTATAAAGAAGTCCGTTCCCTAAAAACACTGCTTTCCCTTGAGAACCTTAAGCAAAAAACCGTAGAACGCTTTCTTGGCATATACCGGGAGGACACCTATTCCGGCGGCGCGCTGATCCCCATTTACAAGGCTTATGTAAAAACCCACACCAGCGCTATGGAAGATCTTCTGCTGCTCCATAATTTTGAGGACATTAAGGATATGCTTTTTATCCTCCCTGTCCTTGCCTACCGCCGCGTCCTTTATGACGGCGACGTTTCCCTGTGCCGGGATCCCAAATCACAGTTCCCCGCTACAGGAGACGCTCATTCGCCCGGCGCTGCTGTGGCCGGCACACAGAAGCCTTGCACCGGCTGCAGCCTTTCGGTGACTCTCACACCAAAGCTGGCGCTTCCGGCTGCCCTCCCGGAGAAAGTCATACCCCTTCCCGGGAAACCGGAACTGGCGCTGAAGCTTTGTGTCCGGCCCGGACAGCTCCGGCTTGATTTGCCCCTGATCCAGGGCGAAATGAAATACTTTTATGATAATTTTAAAGATTACTATTATCTTCCTCAGGAAGACTATGCAATCCATAAAAGTATTGCCGCCTATGTGGATAAGGACTGCCGCAAAAAGGCAACTGCCAAAACCTGCTACACCAAAAAGACAGGTGTGTTCCTTCCCCAGCCGGAAAAGATCATTTCACCTGCCTTTAAACGTCAATATGAGGACAAGGTCCTGTGGTTTGAGTACCGCCAGACCCTTTGGGACGATCCTGATTTTCTTTCCGCGATTCAGCGTTTTTTACGTCTTTTTGTCCAGGGGAGCTTCTGAGTGATCTCCTCTTTGGGCAGCTTTTGCGTAATCTCCTCTGCAGGCGGCTTTTGCGCAGCTTCATCTGCGGCAGCCTCCTGTTTTTTTTCATTAAAGGAACGGATCACATCTGCGGCGCTGACAACCATATCCTGGATCGTGTCCTCGGAAACTTCGGTCACAGCCTTTCTGTGTTCCACCACTTTAAGATAGGATTTCTTTTTAGAACGCTGAGTTATGCCGGAAAAAAATTCCTCATAGTCATCATGGATCACCCACGGCGCCATACTGCATACGGCCCTCCAGCCTTCTTCCATCATACCGGCAGCTTTTCCCTTGACAATACACCGGTACACATGAAACCGTTTATCACATAAGATCACATCATACTGCACCAGCTCATCACTGCTGGCATAATAAGGCTTGCCGAAACATGCGATCAGATCATCAATGCGTAAAAGCTTTACAGACGGGTTCCAGGATTTTATATAAACAAGAATAAAATGCCGGGTCACAAACATATACCGGTCAAAAAATAAGGTTCGGTCCTCCTCAAGCTCCTGGAAAAATTCAGCCCGCTCCTCAAGCGAAACACCTTTAAACAGCTGATTTTCAAAATTAAACGCTTTGACAAGAAAATAAAGCCCTATGATCAGGATCAGCGCACAGGAAATGATCCCGCAAATGTAAGCATATTTGCTGGCAGGATCATAAATCTGGATCATCTCGGACAAAATAGAATACAGGACGCTCCCGCCAAAGATCAGGACCGCCGCACCAATCACCAGGTGTACTACATAACTTCTCAACTTAACAAGGCTGTATTTTTCCATAATCCACCTCTGCACCATAAGGCCGGTGCAGCAAAAACCGCTGCTTTTCCGGCCAGACTGTTCTCCTGTTTTTAAAAAGCAGGAATATAGACTTATATTCCTGCTTTCTGTGAAATCCCGGCGCCCCGTAAGGCCGCCGGTGACCCTCATGGGATCCCATATTATTCTTCTTCTGTTGTGGATTCTTCCTGATCAGCCTTTTCAGTGTTCTCCATCGCTTTAATGCTCAGGCTGATCTTGCGGTCTGCCTCATTAAAGTCTACAACTTTTGCTGTGATAGTCTGGCCTACAGAAAGAACATCGGATGGCTTTTCAACATGTTCTCTGGAAATCTGAGATACATGAAGGAGAGCATCTACGCCTGGCTCCAGTTCAATAAATGCGCCAAAATCTGTCATTCTGGCAACCTTGCCTTCAACAACATTGCCAACAGCGTACTTTTCAGCAGCTGTAAGCCATGGATTTGTCTCAGGGAACTTAAGGCTTAATGCGATCTTGTCGCCCTGGATGTCTTTGATCAGGACTTTAATGTCATCGCCCACTTTTAAGAACTTCTTAGGGTTGTCCACACGGCCCCAGGACATTTCAGAAATGTGGAGCAGGCCGTCAGCGCCGCCAAGATCGATAAATGCGCCAAAATCTGTAATATTCTTAACTTTTCCTTCAACAGTCATGCCGGCAGAGATCCGTTCCAGAAGTTCTTTCTGCTTCTGAGCCTTTTCAGCAACTAACAGCTGCTTTCTGTCACCGATGATACGGCGTTTTCTCGGATTAAACTCTGTGATCACAAAAGAGATCTCCTGTCCGTCATACTTGGAAAGATTCTTTTCATAAACATCAGATACAAGGCTGGCAGGAATAAATACGCGGGTTTCCTCAACAACAACGCTTAAGCCGCCGTCAAGAACCTGGGCAACCTTTGCTGTAAGGACTTCGTGATTTTCATAAGCTTCTTCAAGTCTCTTGTTGCCTTTTTCAGCAGCCAGTCTCTTGTAAGTAAGAAGGACCTGTCCTTCACCGTCGTTTACCTTCAGAACTTTTGCCTGGAGGGTATCGCCAACGTGTACAACCTGGGTCAGATCAAGGTTCGGTGTGTTGGAATATTCATTTCTTGTGATGATTCCGTCTGCTTTGTAACCTATATTTAAGATAATCTCGTCTTCTTTGACGTCGATTACGGTACCTTCCACGACTTCTCCTGTTCTTATTGTTTTTAATGATGCCTCCAATAATTGTTCAAAACTCATTTCAGACATGCTTGATGAACCTCCTCGATAATATTATTTGGGGTGGATGCCCCTGCGGTAATACCTACATTTCTCATAGATTTTACTTTCGCTAGATCTAAGTCAGTCAGTGTCTGTATATAGTAAGTATTTTCACATTCATTTTTACAAATCTCATATAACTTCTGAGTATTTGAGCTATGACGTCCGCCAATAACGATCATGGCGTCTGCACGGGCTGCTATCTGTCTTGCTTCGGTCTGGCGCTCTTCCGTCGCATTGCAGATAGTATTTAAACATCTTATATCATAACCTTTTTTTGAAATAATTTCAACTAATTCTTTAAATTTATTGTAATTAAATGTCGTTTGTGATACAATGCACAACTTCTCAGACGTCTCTGCACAAAATCTATCGGCTTCGTCAATGCTTTCAATGACGGTTACAGGGCTTTTACACCATCCTTTAATAGCTTCCACTTCCGGATGCCGGTCATTGCCAATAATAATGATGCTCCGCCCCTCATCGGCCTGGGCCTCTACAATTTTATGAATTTTCTTTACAAATGGGCATGTTGCATCCACAATACGCACGCCTCTTTTTTCCAGCTTTTCATATTCTGCTCTGGAAATACCATGAGACCGGACGACCACAGAAACTCCCGGGACAAGACGTTCGTCGTCCAGATCATCGATCACATCCACGCCGCGGCCCTTAAGATCAGCAACAACCTCCTCGTTATGGATAATGGGGCCGTATGTAAACACATTCCCTTTGCCGATCTCGTCATAAACCATATTGACCGCCCGCTTCACACCAAAGCAAAAACCGGCGGTCTTAGCAAGAATCACTTCCATGCCGATGTCCTCCGCTCATGATATAAATTTATAATTGCCCGGATCACCTGAGGAATGTCCATATCCGATGTATCCAGATAAACTGCATCCTCAGCCTGACGCAAAGGTGCCAGGGCGCGGTGGGTATCATCATAATCTCTTTTGGCAATACCGGCCTTAACATTTTCCAGGGTGTCGTCCTCGCCCCGTTCCATTAATTCATTATAGCGGCGCATGGCCCTGGCGTCCACAGAGGCTGTTAAATAAATTTTAAGGGGCGCATCCACAAGCACGTTGGTCCCAATATCCCGGCCATCCATAATCACATCATTAGACGCTGCCAGCTCCCGCTGAAGGCCTAAAAGCTTTTCCCGGACTTTTCCGTAGGCCCCGATGGCAGAAGCCATTTTGCCCACTTCCTCCTGGCGCAGCAGTCCGGTAACATTTTCCCCGTTCAGCAGCACCTGCTGAACGCCGTTTTCATATTGGATCGTCACTGAAACATTTTCAATGGCCCGGCCCACAGCCGCCTCATCCCCGGAAGGAATATGGTTGTTTAAAACATACAGGGCCAGGGCGCGGTACATTGCCCCTGTATCCACATAAATAAAGCCAAGCTCTTTGGCAACGGCCTTTGCAATGGTGCTTTTCCCTGCACCGGAAGGCCCGTCCACAGCAATATTAAATCCCACTTTGATTACCTCCTAAAGGTTATTTCCTGCCAGCCACGCGCTGGACCATGCGATCTGAAGGTTAAACCCGCCGGTAAGGGCATCCAGATCCAATACTTCCCCGGCAAAATACAAGCCCGAAACTTTTCGCGACTCCATGGTGGAAGGATTGATCTCTTTTACGGAAACACCGCCCCGGGTAATGATCGCTTCGTTGTAATCCCGTGTTCCTTCCACAGTCATTGTCAGATTTTTTAACAGCCGGACCAGCTGGTGGCGTTCCTCCCTGCTGATGGCGTTGACTGTTTTTCGCCCGTCAATGCCGGACAGTTCAACGACCACAGGGATCAGTTTGGACGGGAGCAGCGCTGAAAGGCTGTTGCCAAACTGCCGGTTAATATTCTCCCCGAAATCTCTCAGGATGCGGGCATCCAGCTGTTCAAAAGACAGGGCCGGCTTCAGGTCAATGCACAGACGGATGGGCTCGCTTTTTTCCAATGCCTTTAAAATATAGGCGCTCCCGGATAAAATAAGGGGACCGCTGACACCGTAATGGGTAAAGAGCATTTCCCCAAAATCCTCGTACAGCTTCTTTTTCCCCTGATAAAACTCTGCACGGACATTTTTCAGGGAAAGGCCCTGAAGGCTCTTGCACCAGTCCTCACGAATATTTAAAGGCACCAGGGAAGGCATCAGCTTTGTTACCGTATGCCCGGCGTCTTTGGCAAATGCGTAGCCATCGCCATCCGAACCGGTGGATTTATACGAAAGGCCTCCGGTGGCCACAATGACACGGCTTGCCGGCAGCAGCTCTTTTTGATTTTCGTGGTCATATTCCACAGCCGCCACATGGCCGTCCCGGATCACGATCCGTTTGGCTGTGCTTTTTAAGTGAATGCATACGCCCAGCTGCTTCATCTGACGTTCTAACACCCGGATCACATCGGACGATTTATCCGATGCGGGAAATACCCGGTTCCCCCGCTCTGTTTTCAGCGGAAGGCCCAGTTCCTGAAGAAAAGCCATCATATCCTGGCTGTTAAAGGAGTAAAAGGCACTGTAGAGAAATTTAGAATTTGTTACGACATTTTTCAGTAAGGTTTCCACATCGCAGTCATTGGTCACGTTGCACCGGCCCTTTCCGGTAATAAAAAGCTTTTTCCCAAGCTTTTCATTTTTTTCCAGGACATGAACCTTATGACCGCTCCTGGCTGCTGTAATGGCCGCCATCATCCCGGCCGCGCCGCCGCCGATAATTACTACATTATTTTCCATAGGCCGGCTCTACTCCTCCTCATTCCGGGAAGTTTTATATACTCCATATTCTTCCCATATATTTTCCAGTGTACGCATAGTTTCTGTAACTTTTTCTTTATTTTTCAGGCTAAGGGCTGTGATCAGAGCGTTGATCACGCTCATGGGCGCTACAAGGGAGTCTGCAATAGACGCCATGTTGCTTTCTGCAAACAGATTGTAGCCGGCATATTCTACCATAGGCGATGCAGCGCTGTCTGTCAGAGCGATCCCTACCGCCCCCCGGCGCTTTGAAAATTCCATAACCCGCACCGTGTCCATGGAATATCTTGGAAAGCTGATCCCAATGATCACATCCGCTTCACTGATCCGGTGAACGTCCTCCATAGACTCTGCCAGGCTGTTTGTACTTACAATCTTCACGTTATCAAAAATATAATTCAGGTAATAGTAAAAAAATCTGGCCAGGACCTCTGAGCTTCGGCCACCGACAATATAAATCCGCCTTGCCCGGCAAATTGCCTCCACAGCGGCGTTAAACTCGTCTTTGTTCAGTTCGTCCAGGGTCTGTTTAATATTTTCATAATCTCCACGAAGAATGGAATCTGCAATATGGCCCTGTTCAACCCGGTCATTAGTAAGGGCCATCCTTTGAATAGAATTGAGACGATTTTTAACAATCTCCTCAAGAGCCTTCTGGAACTGAGGATAGCCTTTAAACCCCAGTTCTGTAGCAAATCTTACCACTGTAGACTCGCTGACCCCTACAATACTTCCCAGTTTTGCAGCCGTCAGACTTACAGCTTTGTCATAATTTTCACAAATATAATTGGCAATCCTTTTCTGTCCTTTGCTGAAAGATTTATACGAATCCTGTATCTTTTTCAGCAAATCTGCTGCCACTTCCATTTTGTCACCTCAGTTACATGTATTTCGCAGGATAAGTGCGTTCTAAATTCATATTATACATGTTTTTTCCCTTAAACGCAACAAAAGCCGTCAGAAAATGAATTTTCCCACAGCAATTCAGCCATACCGCTAAATTGCTGCGTACTTCACCGGGATTCGGTCCAAAGGGGAAGTCCCCGGCCGCTCCTGGCGAAGTCGTTCACTTTCCGACAGCTTTTTGTATGATGGTTCCTGCAAAACAGGATATGTTCTTATCAGATCATCGGCTGAAGATCATCGGCAATAATAAGCGTTGCTTCTGTTGCTTCCTGAATCTGTTCAACCGTATACTTAGGATTGTACTCTTTCAGCACAATACCCTCAGGAGTCACTTCCATAACACCCATCTCGGTAATGATCATATCTACCTGGCCCTTGGCCGTCAGCGGCAAAGTACACTCTTTAAGGATCTTTGCCTTACCGTTGTTTGTATGCTCCATCGCTACGATTACTTTTTTGGCGCCTACAACAAGATCCATGGCTCCGCCCATACCGGGAACCATCTTTCCGGGAATGATCCAGTTGGCAATGTTGCCCTTCTCATCCACCTGAAGGGAGCCTAATACAGTTGCATCTACATGGCCGCCGCGGATAATGGAAAAGGATGTGACACTGTCAAAAAAGGCGCCGTCATCAGCAATTCCTGCGGGAATACCGCCGGCATTGACAATATGAGGGTCTTCTTTGCCTGGTTCCACAGGCATTAAGCCTACAAAGCCATTCTCCGACTGGAAGGTAATATGGATGGACGGATCAAGGTGGTCGGTGATCAATGTGGGAAGACCAATGCCCAGATTAACAATATCACCATCATGAAGTTCCTTTGCAACACGTGCGGCAATAAAATTCTTTACAGCTGTCATTATGCTTCACCTCCCACAATATAGTCCACAAAAATACCCGGTGTTTCCACATAGTCTGCACCGATAGCTCCGGATTCTACGATCTGGCGCGCACGAACGATTACCGTATCGGCAGCAGTTGCCATAACCACATTAAAGTTTCTTTCTGAGCCGGCATAGCGGGTATTTCCACTTTCGTCCACAACATTGCCGCCGATCAGAGCCACATCTGCATGAAGTGGTCTTTCAAGAATATATTCCACGCCATCGATTACTTTTGTCTCCTTGCCGTCAGCGACCACTGTACCAACGCCTGTAGGTGTATAAAAACCGCCAAGACCGGCGCCGCCGCAGTGAATCCGTTCTGCCAGAGTTCCCTGAGGGACAAGCTCCAGCTCGATCGCTCCCTCTGTGTAAAGATCACCGAATTCAGGATTCAGGCCTACATGGGAAGCGATCACCTTTTTCACCTGGCCATTCTGGATCAGCTTGCCCACACCGCGGGCTTTGCCTTCATACTCACCAGTTTGTTTATTTTTCTTTCTGCCCCATCCGGCATCGTTACAGATAATGGTCAGATCTTTAACGCCGCTTTCTACAAGGGCGTCAATAATGCATTCCGGTGTACCGTTTGCCATGAATCCGCCAACCATTACTGTCATACCGTCTTTTACAAGGGCTGCTGCTTGGGCAGCTGTTATCTGCTCTACTTTAGCCATAGCCTTTCTCCTTTTTAGTTTTAGTTATCTTTTAACAATAAGTGCCTGTCCCTGTCCGCCGCCGATGCAAAGTGTAGCAAGACCATACTTGGAATCCCGTTTTTCCATTTCATGAAGAAGTGTTACAAGGATTCTTGCGCCGGATGCGCCAACCGGATGGCCAAGAGCAATGGCGCCGCCATTGACATTTGTCTTTTCCATATCAAGGCCAAGGTCACGGGCTACTGCCAGAGACTGAGCTGCGAATGCTTCATTAGCCTCAACAAGATCCATATCTTTGATTTCAAGGCCAGCTTTTGCAAGGGCTTTCTTTGTTGCAGGTACAGGACCTACGCCCATGATCTTAGGATCAACGCCGGCTGTTGCATAGGAAACAATCGTTGCCAGCGGTTTAACGCCAAGTTCCTCAGCCTTTTCTTTGGACATAACAACTAATGCAGCGGCGCCGTCGTTAATACCGGAAGCATTTCCGGCAGTTACTGTACCGTCTTTCTTAAATGCCGGACGGAGTTTTGCCAGTGTCTGCTCTGTTGTGCCAAATCTTGGGAACTCATCTGTATCAAATACGACAGGATCGCCTTTTCTCTGAGGAATTGTGATAGGAACGATCTCATCTTTAAATCTTCCGGACTTAACAGCTGCTTCTGCTCTGTTCTGGCTTCTTGCTGCAAATTCGTCCTGCATCTCTCTTGTCAGACCATACTGCTCTGCAACATTTTCAGCTGTAATACCCATATGGTAGTTGTTAAATGCATCCCACAGACCGTCATTAACAGTAATGTCGATCATCTGGACATTGTTCATTCTGGCTCCCCAGCGTGCTGTAGGAACAGCATATGGAGCAGCGCTCATATTTTCAGTACCGCCGCATACAACGATCTCGGACTCGCCGGCAATGATCTGGTTTGCAGCAAGAGCTACAGCCTTAAGACCGGAGCCGCATACAATATTAATAGTCATTGCTGTACACTCGATAGGAAGTCCAGCTTTAATAGATACCTGGCGTGCCACGTTCTGTCCAAGACCTGCCTGAAGCACATCACCAAAAATTACCTCATCTACCTGTTCAGGTTTAATTCCAGCTCTCTCTACAGCTGCTTTTACAACAGTTGCACCAAGATCTGCTGCAGATACTCCTTTTAATGTTCCACCGTAACTGCCGATCGCTGTTCTGCATGCACTTGCAATAACGATTTCTTTCATCCTAATCTCTCCTTTGATCATAGTAAACGTTCATGCCGTCTTATATGCGGCATCTATAAATTATACAGCAAAAAACATGCCTTTTCGCAACAGTCTCCCACATGGGATTGTCGCGTAATTTCTCCTTTTTCCCTGGAAATCACCGGCCGTTTATGCATCATTTTAAGATTGACAAAAAAATATCAATCTAGCATTTCCATTATACACTACCCGTCTTTCTTTTGCAATACCTGTTTTTAAAAATAAACGCCGTTTAACCATTGGGCCGGCTAAGCGGCTTCCGGAGACACCCCCATCCAGCTTACATGAATGTAAGGTTTGAACCCGGATTTGTAAGCCCATTCGATGGCAGAAGGTTTGAAATTTTTTTATATTATAGGTGTAAAAAAAAACAATTCATTTTGCATGAAAAGAAAAGGATGTGAGGGCCATGCGGAAATTACTATTTTCAATTTTATTACTTATTATCAGCGCGCTCATGTGTCTGGGGGGATATGTGACTTTAAAAGGCTATAATTATTATAAAGAAGCGCTGGATCAAAAAAGCCTGGAGGAAATGGCTGCCCAGATCCGGTCATCGGACAGCTATACTCCCATTGATGAAATGCCGGAAATGTATAAAGACGCCGTGGTCGCCACCGAGGATAAACGTTTCTATCATCACGGCGGTATTGATCCTGTTGCCATCGCCAGAGCTGTTTACCATGATCTTCTGGCGGGCAGCTTTGTGGAAGGTGGCAGCACTATCACCCAGCAGCTGGCTAAAAACCAGTATTTTTCTCAGGAAAAGGATATTACCCGTAAAATTGCAGAAGTATTTATGGCTATAGATATGGAAAAGGCCTTTACTAAGGATGAAATCCTCGAACTTTACTTAAACTCGATTTACTTTGGCAGCGGCTACTATGGCATTGCCGAGGCCAGCATGGGCTACTTCGGCAAAGAGCCTTCCCAGATGAATGAGGATGAATGCACACTTCTGGCCGGAGTCCCCAACGCCCCTTCTGTTTATGCTCCGGATACAAATCCTGAGCTTGCCCGACAGCGCCAGGCCCAGGTCATCCAACAGATGATCCAGTGCGGATACTTCCCGGATACTACTGTAAATGCAGTGTTAGCCGGTTTTCAGATCCGTCAATTAAACAGCACCAGCAGCTCATTAAAAAACACCCCCGATCTTTGGGGGTGTTTTTTTACAGCGCTTTATGGCAGAAAGGTCTTAACGCCAAAGGAATCAAAAATGCAGGATCTTGCTTCTTCCAGAGAAGAAAATTCCCTGCTCTTTAACATCTGGGCCACAATATTTCCGATGGCTGTGGCTTCTGTTGGCCCGGCGTACACCGTCCGTCCCGATGCCTTTGCAGTCAGGGCATTCAGATAGTCTGCATTGGAGCCGCCGCCTACAATATGAATCTTTGTATATTTCTTTCCAGTGATGGCTTCGATTTCTCCGGCCACTTCCCCGTAGCAGCTGGCCAGACTCTGGTAGATCACTGTCGCCAGTTCTCCCGGCGTCTCGGGGACCGGCTGCCCGCTTTGGCGGCAGTAATCCTGTATTGCGCCGGTCATGCTTTCCGGAGCAAGGAAACGGCTGTCGTTTACATCCACCCGGGATGGGAAATCACTGCATTCCTCTGCCATCTGGCAAAGCTGGGCAAAGCTGTAGGCATCGTTCAGCTCGTGGCGCACAGACTGGATCATCCAAAGGCCCATAATATTTTTCAAATAACGGAACCGGTGATCATAGCCGCCTTCATTGGTGAAATTGGCCTTCATGCTGTCCGCCGAACAATCTGCATCTTTCCGCTCTACTCCCATTAATGACCATGTGCCGGAACTGATGTAAATACCATCGTCCCCGTTGGACGGCACGCTTAACACGGCGGATCCGGTATCATGAGTCGCCACAAGGACAACCTCACAGTCGAAACCGACCTGTTCACGAATCTGAGGCAGCAAATGTCCTACCACATATCCCGGCATATGGATTGGCTGGAACATGGAATCTCTGTATCCCAGCATACGGATCAGTTCATGATCCCAGTCATTGGTCGTTGGGCTGACCAGCTGGGTGGTGGTGGCGTTGGTATACTCCGCCGCCTTATTACCTGTAAGGATATAATTCAGATATTCCGGGATCATCAGCATGGCATCAGCCTTGTCCATAGTCTCCGGTGATTCCTTCTTTACAGCCATTAACTGATAAATGGTATTAAAAATCTGCTTCTGGATTCCGGTACGTCCGTAAAGTTCATCCTGGGGGATGATCTTATAAACTTCTTCATCCATGCCTTCGGTACGGCTGTCACGATAGCCTACAGCATCCGTAAGAAGGCCTCCGTTTTCATCTAAAAGAACAAAGTCCACAGCCCATGTATCGATCCCGATACTTTCAGGAATCTTGCCCAGCTGGACGCACTTTTGCATGCCAAGGATCAGATTTTTTTTTAGATGATCCAGATCCCAGCATAAATGTCCGTTTTTAAGCTTCATGCCATTGTCAAAACGCCAGATTTCCTCCAGCCGGATCTTGCCATTTTCAAGATGTGCAAGGATATGCCGCCCGCTGGACGCCCCAATGTCCACTGCAAGATAATATTTTCCCATAAAAATACGCTCCTTATCCTTTATGTAACGTTCATACTTTATTGTTTTTATTATACCTGAACAGACGCATAAAAATAAGGACGCGATTTGATAATTCAACCGTCCTTATTTGCATCCCATAAAGTAAAATACAGCGAAAAAAATTGTTATCCATACCCGGATTTAAACGTTTAGGCAAGACTCTCAAACTGGTGATCTTCCTTTATATAATCTGACGTTCCTGGGGATCAATGCGCATCATGTCCGCAATCAGCGCAATAAATTCCGAATTTGTCGGCTTTCCCCGGGTAAGATTTACGGTATATCCAAAAATCTTTTCAGCCATTTCATTGTTTCCCCGTGACCAGGCCACTTCGATGGCGTGGCGGATGGCACGCTCTACACGGGTGGGCGTTGTCTGATTTTGCTTGGCCACTTCCGGATATAAAACCTTTGTGATAGAATTAATGGCATCCGGATTTGCAATAGAGATCAAGATTGCATCTCTCAGATATGCATATCCTTTAATATTGGCGGGAACGCCAAGATCCTGGATTATTTTTGTCACCCGCCGCTTCATATCCTCAGACACTGCCGGATGAGGCTTTTGTTCTTCTACAGTATATTCACTTTGTTCCTCAGCCACAAGCTGTTTGATAAAATCTCTCAGTTTGTCGCTGTCATCAATAACAATAAAGTTTATCTTTTCCATAAAAACCCTCCTTTGTCGCTTCTTCTGCCTATTCTGCCATAATTCAACCTTATCGGATAATGCAATTATATACTTCAACTTTGTAAAGTATCAAATGCTTTTATTTGAAAAATTTGACAGAAATGCAAAAGAATTGACAGAAATCAGAGGAAATGGACACTGCGCGTTACAAAGCCCCGGGTCTGCCTGCAGGTCATTGTTTTTCCCGGTATTCTTTAGGCGTCATACCGTACTTTTCCCGAAACACCCGATGGAAATAGCTTGTATTGTCATATCCTACATGATAAATAATATCCGATACCGGCAGCTTTGTTGTTGATAAAAGAAATGCCGCCTGGTTCAGACGCTTTTGAAGAAGCAGTTCCTTAAATGTATGGCCTGTATTTTTTTTAATAAAGCGGCTGAGCTGATACAGGCTTTCGTTCATCATTTGAGACAGCTGCTGCAGGGAAGCGGTCCGGTAATTGGACTCAATGTAGCGCAGCACCTGGAGTACGGCCTGATGCTCATATGGATTGCCCTTTCCATAATGGATACGGTCAGAGACATTCACAAGCTGGAGCAGCAAAAGCCCCATGGTCACCTGATTCATCTGCCGACGGTTCGGCTGTCCGTTGATTAATGACCAGACAAGATTTTCCACAAGGTTTTGCACCGGAAGCACATCTGCCACCTTAAACAGCAGATAGCTGGCATCATCCTGGCTTTTTGTCAAAGAACTGATAATAAAATTCCTGAGGATATTTTCATCGTCCATCATTTTAAAGGCTTCGTCAAAAAACTGGGGCAGCACAATAAAGTTGACGGCAATATCTTCCTTCCGCGCCGGAAGGATCTCATGATAACAGTTCTGGTTTAAAAACAGAAGCTCGCCCTGATGAAGGCATACCTGGTCCTGCCCGTTAATAATATGCTCCGTTTTACCGGAACACATATAGATGATTTCAATATAGTTATGTTTATGCTTTGGAAAATGAACAAACCGGGTATGGGTGCGTATATCCATCAGCTTGCCCTTTTCCAGCATCTTGTCACTGTCAATGACAAAGTCCCGCCGGTCTGTATATAGTTCCCGGCTCACCTGGGAACAGCCGTCTAAAATCGCCTGTTCCTCAGGTGTGATCTTCTCAAGGACAGCCATTAAAGCCTGATCCATAGCCAAAACCTTCCGGTTTACTTCTGATATTTGGATTCCGGAGATTCCACAGCATTTGGGCACTCAAGAACGCCCACGCGCATTACCGGTTTTGCCCATTTTACGGCATTGCGGATGATCTTGCGGACATTTTCATTAAAGTAGGAACGGTTTGTCTCATGGCCTGGCTGGAAATAAAAGATCTTTCCATAGCCGCGGGTCCATGTACATCCGGAACGGAAAACTTCTCCTCCTCTGTACCAGCTGATAAATACCTGGTCGTCCGGTTTTGGAATATCGAAAAATTCTCCGTACATTTCTTCTTCTTCCAGTTCAAAGGATGCAGGGATGCCCTGTGCAATAGGATGGGTTGGGCATGTATTCCATACGCGGCAAAAATCCCCTTCACGCCACTGCAGTGTTCCGCTTGTTCCTAAAAGCTTCTGCATGGGTTTGCTTGGATGCGCTGAATGGAGAGCGATAAATCCCATGCCCCGGAGTACATAGTCACGGATACGCTCAGCAATCTCATCCGGCATTTTATCATGGGCAATATGGGCCCAGTATACAAGAACGTCTGTATCATCCAGGACTTCTTTTGTAAGTCCGCATTCTTCCATATCCAAAGTAGCCACATGGCATACCTTGATCTCCTCATCTTCTTCCAAAAGCGCCTTTAATGTATCGTGGATGGCTCCATGATGAACTTCTTTAATCTCCAGCGCCCGGTCAATGAGCCACTGACGGGTCTCGGCCTGATCCTCCCCCGGAAACAGCTCTGCTGCTTTAACATCCATCTGTTCCTGTACAAATTCATTCCAAACAGTAACTTTGATCATAAAAAATAACCTCCTATATCTGCTAAAAAACCGCCTGATGCGCAAAGTTATAATAGCCATTCTATGGCTATTATAATATGGCCGCGCCGCGGCCTATTGCCTCCGGCGGATGCGCAGCGGTTTTTTGCGGTTCCGCAAAAACCGCCTGATGCGCAAAGTTATAATAGCCATTCTATGGCTATTATAACTTATTTGTCTCATATTTCAATATGAGTTTGGACTTTTTTCGGCTAAAAATGTGACAGTTTTTTTCGATTCACAGGCAGCGGAAACGCCTTCTGTTTCCGCCGGATCACTGCTTTAAAATCATCTCCAAGGCCTGCAGGTTTACGTCTTCGTGATCGACCTGGCGGGAATAGATCCAGGCGCTGTCCACCAGGGCTTCTTCCAGAGGCCGTCCCATAAGCCACCGGGCGTAGGATAAGGCGGACAGTGTGCATACATGAAAGACCATGAGCCGGACCTTTCCTGCCATATCTCGGTCATAGACCGCTCCGGCAAAATACATATAAAGATAATGGGCCGCCACATTCACAAACAAATAATCCTGCTTTGCACATCCTTTCAAAAAGCTGCTTTGCGCTTCCGGCGTGTTTGATGATGCGTTTAAAATATCCACGGATTGCTCTAAAAATTCTTCCCACCCGTCACACACCGGTGTCAAAGAAAAAAGCATGGCCAAACGCCGGGCCATATGAGCCTTATTAAAGGCATTGGGCGACAGCCATTCCTCCAGCCAGTGGTCTTCGCCGGAAAAGCTTCGCAGCATACGT
The DNA here is from genome assembly GCA_018711005.1 of Candidatus Scybalocola faecigallinarum. Lineage (GTDB taxonomy): Bacteria > Bacillota > Clostridia > Lachnospirales > Lachnospiraceae > Catenibacillus > Catenibacillus faecigallinarum. The sequence continues at coordinate 26,843 of DVIT01000058.1, forward strand.
TTTAAACGGACCGGCAGCAGATATTTTTCATCATACAACATATGAAACAGCCTGCTGCGCACCCAAAACACATGGGCCATGCCAGGCACCGGCCCGGCCTGTCTGGCCTGCCGGTTGGACAGCCGGTATACCTTTACCCCGGAATGGAGGGAAAAGGGCCGGGAATCCAGCAGGATCAGCCGGGCCGCCTGGGGGCAGGATAAGGACAGCATGACCTCGTGGACATTTCCATAATCTTCCATATGCCTGGGATAAGTGCGGCATGTGCGGCACATATGCGCTTTCCCAAGATGATTATAAATATCACACAGGCCCTGCCCGTCCAGCAGCGGACACCGCCCGCTCTCACTTTTAAAGCGGGCATGCTGAAAGTCCACCGCCGACCGGAGGCGGCTTCCAAAGGCGCCTCCTGCCTTTTTATAAACGTTCAGCGACCGGTCATCAATGGAAATATTCCAGCCCGCACAGCAGGTTGCAGGACATGCGCCTCCGATGCATGAAAAATTTTTATAATAATGGGGATAATTCACTTGTATTTCTGCTTTTCTCATAAATCTTCTCCATCAAGATTTTGAATGATCCGCTGAAGGTATCTCAACAGCTGCTCCATTTCTTCCTCCGTAAATCCGCGGCAGAGCTTTTCATCCAGGCGCTGGAAATAATCCACAACCTTTCCGGCCTTTTCATGGCCCAGCTCTGTTAATTCGATCAGATTAGACCTGCGGCAGTTTTGAGGGCGGCTTCGCTGGATAAGACCGTTTTCTTCCAGACGGTCCAGTGTCCTGGACATGTTGGTCACATCCATACGGCAAAGATCCGCCAGCTCCCTTTGGGTCATAGAGCCATTGGTCTTAAGCGTCCGCAGGATCCTTGGCTGTCCCTGCCCAAGTGTCAGTCCCAGATCCAGAAAATACGGCTTGAGCAGCTGCTTTCTGGCAAACTCAGCATCCATAAGCGCTTTTCTGATTTCCTTTTTTTCCATATCATCACTCCAATTCAAACTGGCCCATATAAAGCTGATAATAACGGCCCTTTTGCTCCAGCAGAGCCTCGTGGTCGCCCCTCTCCATGATCTCGCCTTTTTCAAGGACCATGATTGCCTTCGAATTACGCACTGTAGACAGACGGTGTGCAATAACAAACACTGTTCTCCTTTCCATAATAGCATCCATGCCCTTTTCAATCAACCGTTCCGTTCGCGTATCTACCGAGCTGGTCGCCTCATCCAAAATCAGCACAGGCGGCTGGGAAATGGCTGCCCGGGCAATAGCCAGAAGCTGGCGCTGGCCCTGGGACAGATTGGCTCCGTCACCATAAAGCATTGTATTATAGCCATCCGGCAAACGGCGGATAAAGGAATCTGCATTGGCAATCTTAGCCGCTTCCCGCACCTCCGCATCTGTGGCATTAAGGCGGCCGTAGCGGATATTATCGGCAATAGTCCCGGTAAACAAATGGGTTTCCTGGACAACCATGGACAGTGAGCGGCGCAGATCGTCCTTTTTAATATCACGGATATCAATGCCGTCATAAATGATCTGTCCCCCGTCAATTTCATAAAACCGGTTGATCAGATTAATGATGGTCGTCTTTCCTGCGCCTGTAGAGCCTACAAAAGCAATCTTTTGTCCCGGCTTGGCATACAGGCTGATGCCATTTAATATTTGCCGCTCTTTGGTATAGCCGAAAACTACATTTTTAAAATCAACCCGGCCGCACAAAGGCACAAGCATACTCCCATCCCCGGCAGGCACCGCGCCTTTGGCCAGCATAGAATCATCAAAGGATGTTCCCCCGGGCACTTTCCAGGCAAAATCTCCCGTATACCCGGAAGCCACTTCCATACTTCCATCGTCATGAACATTTACATTACAAAGCGTCACTTCCCCGTCGTCGATTTCCACAGGTTCTTCCATCATTTCAAAAATACGCTCCGCGCCGGATAATGCCGCAAGGAGGAAATTGACCTGGGACGTAAACTGGTTCAGCGGCATAGCGCTTTGGCGCACGTATACCAAATAAGATGCAAGGCTCCCCAGATCAAACATCCCTGCCAGGGTAAACAGGCCGCCCACACAGGCAGACACTGCATAGTTGGCATAAGACAGGCTCACGACTGAGGGCACCATCATGGAGGAATAGCTTAAGGCGCTGGTGGACGCTTTCCGTAAATCTTCATTTCTCCGGCAAAACTCCTCAAAGTCGATCTGCTCATGATTAAAAACCTTTTCAACCTTCTGTCCGGCCACCATTTCCTCCACAAAGCCGTTAATCCGGCCAAGCTGTTCCTGCTGCCGAGTGAAATACTTTCTGCTGCGCTTTCCGCTGAATTGGATAAGTACAAACATGAAGATCAAAAACACAATAACAATCAAAGACAGCCGCACGCTAAGCACCAGAAGCATGACAATGGTCCCTGTCACCATAAGAAAGCTTTGGATCAGCATTGTAAAGCTGTTATTTAAGGCTTCCTGCACCGTATCCACATCATTGGTAAAACGGCTCATCAGATCCCCGTGAGTATGGGCATCAAAATATTTTAAAGGCAGCTTCTGCACATGGGCAAATAAATCCCTTCGGATCTCGCTGACCACCTTTTGTCCGGTAATGACCATAAGCTGATTATAGCCAAACGTCGCCAGTACGCCGCACAAATACATAACGCCCATGGCAGCCACAGCCATGACCAATCCCTTAATATCCCCAGGCAGGATGAAACGATTGATTACCGGCTTTAACAAATAGGTTCCCATAATATTGGCTCCGGTGCTGATAAACACAAGGAGGGCCACAAGCGCCAGCATCCATTTATGGTTTCCCATATACTTCATCAATGCTTTCAATGTCTTTTTTGTATTTTTCGGACGCTTATATCCTACATATCTGGCCATTACAGCTCCGCTCCTTCCTTCTGAGATTCATAAATTTCCTGATAAATGGCATTTCCCGCCATCAGCTCCTCGTGGGTGCCGATGCCGTTAATGCGCCCGTCATCCAGGACAATGATCTTATCGGCATGGCGCACCGAAGAAATTCTTTGGGCAATAATGATCTTTGTCATATGCGGAAGCTTTTGGGACAGCTGACGGCGGATCTTTCCTTCTGTGGCCGTATCCACAGCGCTGGTGGAATCATCCAGGATCAGCACCTTAGGCTTTTTAAGAAGGGCCCTGGCAATACACAGGCGCTGCTTCTGGCCGCCGGACACATTAACGCCGCCCTGGCCCATTTCCGTATCATAGCCATGGTCCAGCCGATCAATAAATTCATCGGCACAGGCAATCTGGCAGGCTTCCCGTATTTCATCCATAGAAGCATCTTCCTTGCCCCACCGGAGGTTTTCCACTAAAGTGCCGGAAAACAAGGTGTTTTTCTGAAGTACCATGGCAATAGCATCTCTTAAATGATCCAAAGGATATTCCCGGACCGGATGGCCGTCAATAGACACAACGCCCTTTGTAGCCTCATAAAGCCTTGGGATCAGCTGGACTAAGGTGGACTTGGCCGAACCGGTCTGACCGATGATCCCCACGGTTTCTCCGGCCTTAATATGGAGGTTTATATCCGACAGCACATACTCGGCAGCATCCTTTTTATACTTAAAATAAACATGGGAAAATTCAATCTCTCCCCGGGTCACGGAAATATCCGCCGCATTTTCATCAGTAATATCGATCTTCTCGTCAATAACTTCCACAATACGGCTGGCGCTGGCCAGTGATCGGGTCAGCATCATAAAAACATTGGAAATCATCATCAGTGAGTTAAGAATCTGAAGAACATAACTTAAAAATCCCGTCAGCTCGCCCACCTGCATGCCGCCTTTATTAATAAGCCGGCCGCCAAACCATAAAATTGCCAAAATAGTGCCATACATGACCAGCTGCATAGCAGGCATATTTAATGCGGACAACTGAAAAGACTTGCGGGAAACGGACATAAGATTTTCATTCACCTGGTTAAATTTTTCTTTTTCGTACTCTCCCCGGACACAGGCCTTTACTACCCGGACCGCTGTAAGATTTTCCCGGATAATCCGGTTGACCATATCAATGGCGGACTGCATTTTTGTATACAAAGGCCGCACATGACTTATGATTTGAAAAAGCAGGAATGCCAAAAGGGGCAGGGCCACCAAAAAGACAATGGCCAACTGGGCATTAATGGAAAATGCCACCCCTGTGGCAATCACCAGCATAACCGGTCCCCGCACCGCCGGACGCAGGCCTGTTGATACAGAATTTTGTACATTGGTCACATCACTGGTAAGGCGGGTCACTAAAGATGACACCCGAAACCGGTCAATATTGGAAAATGAATAGGCCTGCAGGCGGCGGTATTCTTCCTTCCGAAGCTCCGCCCCCAGTCCCTGGCCTGCCAGGGCAGAAAACCGGGCACTGCCAATGCCTAAAAGCAGAGCAAGCGCCGCACAGATCAGCATTTGCCCGCCTTTAATAAAGATCAGCGCCCGATCCCCATTGGCCACGCCCTCGTCCACAATATCCGCCATGATCAGCGGAATGATCAATTCAAAAATAGATTCTGCCACAATGCAGATCACTGCCAGAACCGCATACTTTTTGTATTGATGAAAAAACGAAAAAATCCGTTTTATCATATGTAGCTTCACCTCTCCTTTTCATTATTGCATATACAACTATTGTAATGTCAATTATTGCAGGCGTCAAGAGGCTGGGCACATAAAAAACGGATCCTTTGGTATTTCAAATTCTTAACATTTGAACATCAAAGGATCCGTTTTTATCAATGGACAACACTTGACAAAAAAATTGTAAAATGTCTATTCTCCGGAGGTTTTGTCAAGTATTTACATGTCAGAGAAAGTCTCCATTAGTACGGCTAACACTTAATCCGTCTATTCTTTTCATTATTTTTTATAGGCATTATGATTGACATTGTAAACCAAAGTATCTTTAATATACTTAAAAGGTGGTGATTCTATGGCTACAGCTCCTACTCAAATCAGAATTGATGCAGAAATAAAAAAAAGGCCTCGGATCTATTCAACGATCTCGGCCTTGACATGTCCAGTGCTGTTAATTTATTTCTTCATCAATGTGTTCTCAGAGGCGGACTTCCGTTTAGTGTTGAACTCCCTCGTTACAGTCAGCGCACACTTGACGCTATGGACGAAGCCAGACGCATTTCCCATGATCCTGACGTCAAGGGATATACCAATATGAACGACCTTCGGAAGGCACTTGGAGAATAAGTGTATACTTTAAAATTCACAACCGCTTACAAAAAAAGCTATAAGCTCATGAAAAAACGTGGTCTTGATCTTTCGCTTTTGGAGATACAGGAACACATGCAGATATTTTTAAACTATAACGGTATAAGGCGGAACATTCACGATGAAATGTTCCGCCTTATACCATTATAGAAATCCTGACTCCCTTACTGCACCGATACCTTTCCTGCCAGTACCTGCTTATAATCCTCGTAATTGCGCTCAAGAAGGGACGGCGTATCCAGTCCATAAGGACATTTTGACTTGCACTTTCCGCAGTGGAGGCAATTTTCGATCTTCTTCATCTTTTCCTGCCATGCCGGTGTCAGCCATGCCTGAGACGGAGCACGGCGCAGCATCAGGGACATACGGGCACAGTTATTGATCTCAATATCCGCCGGACACGGCATACAGTAGCCGCAGCCCCGACAGAAATTTCCGGACAGCATCCGGCGGTCATTTTCAATAAGCTGTGCAATTTCCGGCGTCATTTCCGGAGGACATGAAATATAGGATAAAAATTCATCCAACTCACTTTCCCGCTGCACGCCCCAAATGGGCAGCACATTATCATACCGGGCCAGGTAGGCGTAGGCTGCCGCTGAATTTGTGATCAGCCCGCCGGAAAGAGCTTTCATGGCGATAAATCCCATACCGGCTTCTTTACACATGGACACCAGCTCGATATCTTTATCTGTGGCCAGATAACAGAACGGGAACTGGAGCGTCTCATAAAGCCCGGACTGGATAGCCTCTTTTGCAACAGCAAGGCGGTGATTGGTAATGCCAATGTGACGGATCTTTCCCTGAGCCTTAGCCTCAAGCATAGCCTCATAAAGTCCTGTGCCGTCTCCCGGCTTTGGACAAAATGCCGGATTGTGGAACTGATAAATATCAATATGATCTGTCTGAAGCTTTTCAAGAGATGTTTCCAGGTCCTTCCACAGATCTTCTCCGGTCTGAGCCGGTGTTTTTGTGGCAATGTACACCTGGTCACGGATCCCTTTCAGCCCTTCTCCCAGCTTTTCCTCGCTGTCAGAATAGGAACGGGCGGTATCAAAAAAATTGATCCCATGGTCATAGGCTTTCCGGATGAGCGCGGCTGCGTCCGCCTTGGGAATACGCTGTATAGGCAGCGCTCCAAATCCGTTTTTATTGACCGTGATCCCGGTTTTCCCCAATGTAACTTCTGTCATTTGTATCCACTCCCATTTATTTATTCTACGGTAACAGATTTTGCCAGGTTTCTTGGCTGATCCACATCATAGCCTTTGGCCACAGCCACATAATATGCAAATAACTGCAATGGTATCGTTGCCACAAGGCCAGTAAACATAGGATAAACCTTTGGCACATAGAATACAAAATCTGCGGTTTTTTCAATGTCTGTGTTGTCCTCATTGGTCACGGCAAGAACGAAGGCGCCGCGGCTCTTTACTTCCACCAGGTTGCTGACAATCTTTCCATACAAAGCTTCCTGGGTAACAATGCCGACTACAAGCGTCCCTTCTTCAATAAGGGCAATGGGGCCGTGCTTTAATTCACCGGCAGCATAGGCCTCGGAATGGACATAGGAAATTTCCTTAAGCTTTAAGGACGCTTCAAGCGCTGTGGCATAGTCAATACCACGGCCAAGGAAAAAAACATTTTTCAGGCCAATATAGCGGTTGGCCAAATACTGGATATCTTCCTTCTTTTCCAAAAGCGCTTCGATCTTTTCAGGAAGCTCCTTCAGCTCCTGGAGCATCCGGGCATACTGTGCATCGTCTAAAGTATTTCTCACCCGGCCAAAATACATGCCCAGCAAATACAGGGCAGCGACCTGGCTTGTATAGCCTTTCGTTGTTGCCACAGCGATCTCCGGACCGGCCCATGTATAAAGCACATCATCAGCCTCTCTGGCAATAGAGCTGCCCACCACATTAACAACAGCCAGCGTACGCACACCGTGTTTTTTCGCCTCACGCATTGCCGCCAGAGTATCGGCAGTTTCACCGGACTGGCTGATAATGATCACAAGGCAGTGCTCGTCAAGGATAGGATTTCTGTAACGGAACTCGGATGCCAGATCCACTTCCACCGGGATCCTGGAAAGCTGCTCGATCACATACTTGCCTGTAACTCCGGCATGATATGCAGAACCGCAGGCAACAATAAAGATTCTCTGGATCTGACGCAGCTGCTGCGGGGTCATATGAAGTTCTTCAATGACGATCTCACCATCTTTAATTCTCGGATTAATGGTATCCCTGACTGCTTTGGGCTGTTCGTGGATCTCCTTCATCATAAAATGCTCGTATCCGCCTTTTTCAGCAGCAGACACATCCCAAAGGATTTCTGTCACCTCTTTTTCCACAGGCTCCAGTTCCATATTATAAATAGAAACGCCGTCCTTTGTCAGACGCACGATCTCTCCATCTTCAAGGATATAAACCTTGCGGGTATATTTAAGCACCGCAGGAATATCAGACGCAATAAAGTTCCCTTCATCAGACAGTCCAACGATCAGCGGGCTGTCTTTTTTTGCGGCAATGATCTCGTCCGGATTATCTGTACAAAGGATGCCCAGGGCATAGGAGCCTTCCACACGAGTCAGCACCTTGGCTACTGTGGAAAGAATATCCCCGTCAAAATAATAATCCATCAGCTGAGCGACCACTTCTGTATCTGTTTCTGACTGAAACGTATAGCCTTTGCGCTCCAGCCGCTTTTTTAATGCCATATAGTTTTCAATGATCCCATTGTGTACCACGGAAATATTTTCACCGGAGTTCATATGAGGATGGGAATTTACATCCGAAGGAGCGCCATGAGTTGCCCAGCGAGTATGTCCAATACCCACTGTACCCTTTAAATCCGCTCCATCATGGCAAAGCGCTCTTAAATTTTTGATTTTGCCTTTTGTCTTTATTACATTTATCTTTTCGCCGTCATAAACTGCCAGGCCCGCAGAGTCGTATCCCCGGTACTCCAGCTTTCCAAGTCCCTCCAGTAAGATGGGGGCGGCTTCATGAATGCCTATATATCCTACAATACCACACATATCTTTAACCTCCATTCATGGTCAACATTTTATCACGGTCAAAGGAAATTGTCCATGTTCAGCCGGATTTTTTATAAAATGCCGCGGCTGCGTTAAACTTTTCCCGCACCGCATACTGATTGTTCAGTCCTAAAACACCGTTTGTCCTGGATATAATAAACTGCTCCAGCTTTGCCATATATTCGTCCGGCGTAATACTCCCCTCGGCCACATACGTCAGACCTTTTTCCCAGCTGGCCGTCAGCTCCGGGTTCAGCAGGGAACGGATGGAGGAATCCACCACATCATACACCATTTCCCCAAGCTGGGTAGGGGTTATGATCTGAGTCTTTTTATTTAACGCCAGATATTTTATCGTCATAAGCTTTTTCAGGATCTCAGCCCGGGTAGCGCTGGTGCCGATCCCGCTGCCTTTGATCTGTGCCCGCAGCTCCTCGTCTTCAATCAGCTGCCCGGCATTTTCCATAGCCAGGATCATAGAACCGGAATTATACCGTTTCGGCGGCGAGGTTTCCCCTTCCTTAATAAATATGCGGCCAATATTCAGACCATCCCCCTTTTTCAGCTTTTTTAACGCTTCAAGAAAGGCGCTGTCGCACTTAACATCTTCGGTCTCATTATTATCTGCATTTTCCTGGGCGCTGCTCTTTTCTTTACTTTCGCCGGAAGGTTCTTTTGCCTTTTTGCCGCTGTCTGCCACTTTTAAATACCCTTCCTCCAAAAGAACCTTAAAGCTGGCATAGACGCATTCATTTCCAATGCTGCACACTAAGGACACCTTCTGGTAAACGGCCGGCGGGAAAAATATGCTTAGGAAACGCCGCACAATAGTCATATAAACGCCATACTTTTGCGGCGTCAGGCTGCGCATGGCCCCAAGCCCCTGTCCGGTAGGGATAATGGCATAATGGTCTGTGATCTGCTTATCGTTGACATAGCGGGTAGATGCAATTTTCTTATAGCTTCCATTTTCCAAAATCTCCCCGGCAAATCCGCCAAGGCCGTCCAATGTCTTAAGGCCTCCCAGGTTTTTATGGATTTCTTTAGCCACAGCTGTGGAAAGGACACGGGCGTCGGTTCTTGGATAAGTGACCATTTTTTTCTCATACAGCTCCTGGACGATCTTAAGGGTCTCGTCCGGGCTGATCTTAAACATCCGGGAGCATTCATTTTGAAGCTCCGCCAGGTTATATAAAAGGGGCGGATTTTTCTTTTCCTTTTTGCGCTCTATGGAAACAACTTTAGCCAAGAAGGGATCGGTCCCTTCCAAAAGGGCGATCAGGGCCTGGGCGTCCTCTTTTTTCTTAAATCCGTTGTCTTTATACAGGGCAGGGGATCCAAAATATTTGGACTTTTCCTGCACCCGCCATTCTGCTTCAAATTCCCGTTCATTAAACAACAGCACAGACAATACCCGGTAAAATGGGGTTTTCACAAAGTTTCGGATCTCCCGCTCCCTGCGCACGACCATGCCAAGGACACAGGTCATGACCCGGCCAACAGAAAGGACTGTATAACGGGTATGCATAAAATTAGAAATATTTTGACCGTATTTTAAGGTCAGGAGCCGGGAAAAGTTAATCCCCATAAGGTAATCTTCCTTGGCCCGGAGATAGGCAGAAGCGGAAAGGTTGTCATACTCTGAAAGATCCTTAGCCTCCCGGATGCCGCGGAGGATTTCTTCCTCTGTCTGAGAATCGATCCACACCCGAAGCCGCCGCTTTCCGTGAACGCCGGCCATTTGCTCCACTAAACGATAAATATATTCTCCTTCCCGTCCAGAGTCCGTACACACGTAGATCGTGTCTACATCCTGCCGGTTTAAAAGAGAACTGACGATATCAAACTGTTTTTTTACATCCTGTATAACTTCATACTTAAATTCTTTAGGAATAAAAGGCAGTGTTTCCAAAGACCAGCGTTTCAGCCGGGGATCATAGCTTTCCGGGTAGCTCATCGTCACCAAATGGCCGACGCACCATGTGACAATGGCCTTTTCCGATTCCACATAGCCGTCCCGGTTTCTTCCCTCAACCTTCAAAGCTTTGGCAAATTCTCTGGCCACACTGGGCTTTTCTGCAATATATAATGCTTTTGGCATAGCTTCCTCTTTTCTGAAATAAATGTGAAACAGCCGCATATCGGCTAACGGCTATTATATCATGGCCTTATGCGCAGGTATAATAGCCGGTTACCGGCTATTATACCATGCTCTGCCATGATTCTCAAGTGGGGGTTTTCTATGTAAAAAACGGCAGAACTGCCCGGATGTACGGACTGTTCTGCCGTTTAATGATCTTATATTTATAAAAGCACGGTGATCTTTGTGCCTTTCCCTTCTTCACTTTCCAGGGAAATGCTGCCGTCGTGGTATTCTACCACATGCTTTACGATTGCCAGTCCAAGGCCTGTACCTCCGGTCTGACGGGAATGACTCTTATCTACCCGGTAAAAACGCTCAAATACCCTGTCCAGATGCTCTTTGGGAATACCAATTCCCGTATCCTCCACAACGATCTGGGCTTTATCCATTTTCCTGCTGATCCGCACATGGACGCTTCCTCCGGCCTGATTATATTTAATAGCATTTTCACATAAATTATAGATCAGTTCGTCGATCATCTGGGGAACGCCCTGGATTACAACATCTTCACCCTGCACATCCAAAGACACTTTAAATTTCTGAGCTACAGTTTCCAGTCGCTGGCAAATATCCTCCGCCATTGCATATAGCTCTACCGGCTCTTTTTCAATACCGATCTTGCGTTCATCCAGTCTGGAAATTTTAATAATATCATTGACCAAACCGATGAGCCTTGCCGCTTCTTTATAGATTTTCTCAGCAAAAACAGGCACATCTCCGGCCTGAACCATACCATCCTTCATCAGCTCCGCATAGCCGGAAATGGATGTCAGCGGGGTCTTAAGCTCATGGGAAACGTTGGCTGAAAACTCCCGGCGCATTTTTTCATTTTTCTGGCGTTCTTCATTTTGACGGTGTATCCGGGCAAGCAAAGGCTCCAATTCTTCATAAGGACATCCGTTTTCCGGCTTAACAAGATCCAGATTATTAATAGGCCGGACAATGGCATCAGTCATCCGGTGGGCCAAAACCATAACAATACCGATAAAGATCAACAGAATCACAATAAGTACCGGAAGCATGGAAATATACAGCGCATAAACACTATCCGTACTCATGCTCATACGCAGCACTGTGCCATCCTCAAGAAGCACTGCATAATAAATTGTCCGCTCCTGAAGGGTGGTTGACTGACGCACGACTGAAGATGCTCCTTCGTCTAACGCCTCACGGACTTCCGGACGCTCACCATGGTTTTCCATAGCTGTCCAGTCCTCATGACTGTCAAAAAGCACGGTTCCATTCTTATCAATCCATGTAATTCGAGCATCATCTACACAATCCAGGTTTTCCATATATTTAAGAGATGCCTCATGGGATGGGATCTCATTAACCATTTCTGCCAGGAAACGGGTTTCATTTCTGACATACTGTTCTGTCTGGGCTCCATAAACAAAATTAAATAAAAAGAATAAAAACGTATAGGCCAAGACGCAGATGCCCCCGGCCAGAAGACACATATTTTTGAAAATTCTTTTTTTCATGGCCGGCTCTCCAGCTTATAGCCCACACCCCGGATAGTTACAATCATAGAGCCTGCATCCCCCAGCTTTTGCCGCAGCATACCGATATGTACGTCTACTGTACGGCTTTCACACTCGTAATCCATATTCCAGACAGTATCCAGCAGCTTTTCCCGGGTCATAACAAGATCCTTATTTTTCATAAGGCAATCTAAAAGCTCAAACTCCTTATAGGTCAGCTCTACCGGCCGGTCGTCTACCATAACTGTATGCTTTTTGCGGTTCAGCGCCAGCCGTCCTGTAGTAATGATCTCCTCCTGGGTATTTTCATTGCTGCGCCGCAGCACGGCCTTGATCCGTGAAACCAGCTCCATAACGCCAAAAGGCTTTGTTACATAATCATCTGCCCCTTGATCCAGGCCGATGACTTTATCGTATTCCGTAGATTTTGCTGTCAGCATGATCACCGGAATATTTTTATATTTATCGTCTTTTTTCAGTTTACGCAAAACAGAAATGCCGTCTTCATCGGGAAGCATCACATCCAGCAGGATCAGATCCGGAAGTACGCTTTTAATCCCCCGGTAAAAATCTCTGGCATTTTCAAAACCAATGGTCTGAAATCCGGATGCTTTAAGGGCATAGATCACCAGCTCACGGATATTTGCGTCATCTTCAATGTAGTAGATTGTTTTTTCCATAATCAAATTGTGCCTCCTTATAAAAAATCTGCCGCATATTGTGCGTATCGCCCGGGTACTCGTCCCGGCGCATCGCCGGCCGTTCTTCACTGCCCCGCCGGGCCAACCTCGTATGCCTGCGGCACACGAGGTCGCGGGCTTCGCCCGATGTTCAGTCCCAAATAGGGGTTCGTCTGCAAGCAGCCGATCCCTATTTGTTCCTTCACGCCCGGCTCATTGCTTTCGCGAACATTATAACTCATTTTGGACGTAGCTGGCAATATTATCTGCGTGGTCTGCGATGCGTTCCAGGTTGGTGAGGATGTCTAAGAAGACTACGCCGGAACGGGGGGTACACAGGCTGGCGGCCAGACGTTCAATATGTTTTTCTCTTAATTCACTTTCCACATAGTCTACCTGTTCTTCGTATTCTCTGGCTTTGGTGACATAGGCCATTTCCGGGTTTTGCCGGGCGCGGAAGGCGTAGACGACGCTGTTGGTGACGTATTCCATAAGGCCCTGTAATTCTTTGCCGGCAGCCGGGGAAAATTCAATATGATTCTTTACCTTGATTTGAGCCAGTTCCGCCAGGTTTTCCGCATGATCTCCGATGCGCTCAATGTCACTGACCGTATAAAACAGATGATTAATGGTCTGATGCTGTTTTTCTGAAAGTGAAAGGCCGGAAATTTTCACAAGATAATCTGAAATTTCCCGTGCCATCTGGTCAATATCTTTTTCATACTGATAGACCATTTCAACTTTTTCCATACTGTTAAACAGGCAGGCATCAAATGACAGCTTAACGCTTTCGTAGGTGATCTGTCCCATGCGTATTACTTCGGCCACGGTATTTTCAACAGCAAAAGCCGGATTTTCCAAAATACGTTCGTCCAGATGTCTTAAAGAAATCCCGGTCTTCTCCGGCTTTTGTTCCGGCGATTTCTTTTGCACCAGCAATCCTGTCAGACGGACCAGCTGCCCGGAAAAAGGGAACAAAAGAAGCGTAATGACAATATTAAATATTGAATGAAACGCAGAAATCTCTACGCTGCCCATATATGACCAGGCAAACGCAGGGTAAAAATGGAAGATTACGCCCATGATCACACCAAACACCAAGATGCCGATAGCATTAAACAAAAAATGAAGCCAGGCGGCCCGTTTGGCCGTCCTGTGCGCACCAATTCCTGAAATAAGAGCCGTAACGCAGGTTCCCAGATTTTGTCCCAGCATAATATAAATACCGCTGTTCCATGTTACCATGCCGCTCATTGCCAGGGTCTGCAAAATACCGATGGATGCGCTGGAGCTTTGGATCAGCGCTGTAATGACCAGTCCCGTAATGATCCCAAGGAAAGGATTTGCTCCCATTGCCCCAAAGGCATAAGAAAAAACAGGAGCATCTCTGTATGGGCTTGCCGCTTCATACATAAAGGTCACGCCAACAAACAAAATGCCCAGCCCGGCAAGGATTTCTCCGGCCTGGTGGATCACATCCTGCTTTGCAAACAGTAAGATAAAAGCGCCGACACCAATCAGCAAAGGGGCAAAAAAATCCGGATTAAAAAAGGAGCCCCATTCATTCATGGAAACAATCCAGCTGGTCACCGTGGTCCCTATGTTTGCGCCCATAATAACGCCCACGGCCTGTCCCAGGTTCATAATGCCTGCATTAACAAATCCCACCACCATAACGGTAGTTGCCGAGGAACTCTGCAGGATCACCGTTACTGCAATACCCACCAGGACGGCCATAAAACGGTTATCTGTCAGCACCTGCATCAGACGTTTGACTTTATTTCCCACAGATTTCTGGAGTCCATCGGACATGACATGCATTCCGTACAGGAACATTCCAAGACCGCCAATGAACCTAAAGATCATTTCTACATCCTGCAAAGACATATCCCATCTCCTATATTTTTATTATCTATTTTACAGTATCTTTTCCCAAAAGGAAGGACATTTTACAACTGCATACACAGTATAAACAGACTTTGTAAATTTTAGGCTGGGCTTTTGTAAAATAAACGTAAAATATGTAAAATACTTTTGATAATCCGTTTCCATTGCAACCTGTATTTCTATGACGTATAATAAATATATAAAGTAAAAAAGGAGGGCCGTCTATGAAACTGACATTTTTAGGAGCTGCCCACGAAGTTACCGGAAGCTGTACGCTCCTTGAGGCCTGCGGGCACCGCATCCTTATTGACTGCGGCATGGAACAGGGACCGGATACCTATGAAAACTGTGAAATGCCCGTTGCTGCCGGGGAAATTGACGGGGTACTGCTGACCCACGCACATATTGATCACTCCGGCCGAATCCCTCTTTTAGGCGCCCAGGGATTTACAGGGCCCATCTATGCGACAGGAGCCACCTGCCGCCTTTGCGATATTATGCTCCAGGATTCTGCACACATCCAGGAATTTGAAGCAAAATGGCGCAACAGGAAGGCCCGCCGTGCAGGAAAACCGGCTTATGTCCCCCTCTATACGGTTGAAGATGCCTTAAAAATCCGGGAACAGTTTGTGGCCTGTAATTATGAAGATACTTATACGATCTTCCCCGGGATCCGCATACGCTTTGTTGATGCCGGACACTTACTGGGTTCATCCAGCATTGAAATCACAGTTACAGAAAACGGCGAAAAGAAAAAGATCGTATTTTCCGGAGACATAGGAAATACCGACCAGCCGCTGATCCGCAACCCGCAGTATCTGACCGATGCGGACATTGTTATTATGGAATCCACCTATGGCAACCGCAGCCATGATAAACGGATCGATTACATTTCCCAGCTCACGCCAATCATCCAGCGCACACTGGATCGTGGCGGGAACGTGGTGATCCCCTCCTTTGCCGTAGGCCGTACCCAGGAGCTGCTTTACTTTATCCGTCAGATCAAAGATAACGGACTGATCAAAGGCCACGATCATTTTACAGTTTATGTTGACAGCCCCCTGGCAGTGGAGGCCACTCAGGTTTTTTCCCAGAGCATGTACGATTACTTTGACAATGAAGCTCTTGCCCTGATCCGGCAGGGAATCAATCCCATTAATTTCCCGGACCTGAAGGTTGCCATTACCAGCGATGATTCTATTACGATCAACTCCGATCCGAATCCTAAAGTGATCATCTCTGCCAGCGGCATGTGTGAAGCGGGCCGGATTCGCCACCATTTAAAACATAATCTGTGGCGGCCGGAATCCACCATTCTTTTTGTAGGCTATCAGGCTGTAGGAACCCTGGGCCGGGCCATTGTAGAAGGCGCCCGGGAGGTACGCCTGTTTGACGAGCATATCCACATTGAAGCGGAAATCTGCCAGCTGTCCGGGATCAGCGGCCATGCCGACGACCAGGGCCTGATCAACTGGATCAAAAGCTTTACTCCGGCTCCGTCACAGGTTTTTATTAACCACGGAGAGGACAGTGTCTGTGAAATTTTTGCCCAGCGTCTGAGAAATGAACTGGGACTTAAGGCCACAGCCCCCTATAACGGAGCAGTTTATGATCTGATCTCCGGGGAATGTCTGTATGCAGGCAGCCAAAAGAAAGTGGAAACAACTAAAGCTGTCCCATCCGGCGGCAAGCGCCATATGAATCCGGTATACCAGCAGCTGATCGAGGCCGGCCAGCGTCTTTCCCAGGTTATTGACCATAATGAAGGCGGAGCCAATAAGGATCTTCGAGCCTTTATCCGGGAATTAAACGATCTGTGCGAGAAATGGGACCGGTAGCTTTCCATTTTTTCAGACATTCTTTATCCCGAAGTGCCAAGAAATCCGTAGTACCAAGAGATCAAATTTTAATTTGACCTCAACATCATAAAAAATAAAAAGGAATGATACCCATGACTCCAAAAAAACAGTATTATGAAAATCTGGCAGAATCACTGATTGAAAAGTTCAGCCAGCGCCAGATCGAGGCTTATTATGCAGCGACAAAAGAAGAAGCCCTGGATATGGCCTGCCGCTATCTTTCCCCGGAATCCAGCGTTTCCTGGGGCGGCTCTATGACTTTAAACGAAATTGGCCTTGTGGACGCCATCAATGAATCCGATTGTATCATTTATGACCGGGCGTCAGCAAAAACCCCGGAAGAAAAGCGGGAAATCTTTTCAAAGATCGCCGGATGCGACTATTATTTTATGAGTTCTAACGCCATTACCCTGGACGGCCAGCTGGTAAATATTGACGGCACCGGCAACCGGGTAGCCTCCCTGATCCACGGTCCGGCCAATGTGATCGTCATTGCCGGTATGAATAAGATCGTTCCCGACGTTAAAAGCGCCGTAGACCGGGTGCGCAACATGGCTGCTCCGCCAAATGCCGTCCGTCTGAACTACAATACCCCCTGCCGGGAGCTGGGCCGGTGCGCCAACTGTCTGAGCCCGGACTGTATCTGCGACCAGATCGTTATTACCCGGCGCAGCTTTGTGCCCAATCGTATTAAAGTGATCCTTGTGGGAGAAGAATTAGGGTATTAAAGGTAAAGCCCGGGGGCCAAAAACATAGGTAACTTAAAGTAAAGCGCCTGCAGGTGGTCAAACCTCAGGCGCTTATTTTTATTCTTGTATATTCCTATTCCTGTATATTCAGCCACTTCTTTACTGTAGCTTCCATCTCATCCACATCGCACTGAGCGGTGTGCAGTACCGAAGCGGTGCGGATTTCTTCCACAGCCTTTGGCACTTCCACATCAGCGATCCTGGACAGTTCGTCGATCAATTCAAAATCTTCCATGGATGCATACTTTTCATCAATGGCCGTCATAACGCTTCTTGCAAACTTAAACGGGCTGGCCGTGGATGCGATCACTGTCTTTTTCATATCGCCGGTGGCATCAATATACTTTTTGTAAACAGCTGCTGCCACTGCTGTATGGGTATCGATCACATAGCCGGTATCTTCGTAAATATCATGGATCATAGCGGCAGTTTCCGCTTCGCTGGCATAATTTCCGTAAAAATCCTTAAGGGCCTCTTTCATCTCAGAAGTGATCTCATACTTTCCTTCCCCGGAAAGGGCTGCCATAAGCTCTGCATTCTTTTTGGGATCATCACCTGCAGCTTTATAGATCAGGCGCTCCAGGTTGCTGGAGATCAAAATATCCATAGACGGAGATGACGTCAGGACAAAATCCCTGTTCCGGTCATATGTACCTGTGGAGAAAAAGTCATACAATACCTTATTCTCATTAGACGCACAGATCAGCCGGTCAATGGGCAGGCCCATGTTCTTGGCATAATAAGCCGCCAATATATTTCCAAAATTACCTGTTGGCACTACAACGTTAATCTTCTCTCCATTTTGGATCTCCTCGTTATGTACCAGCATGGCATAGGCATAAACATAGTAAACGATCTGGGGCACCAGACGTCCGATATTAATGGAATTGGCCGATGAAAACTGGTAACCGTTTTTATCCAGCACAGCAGCAAGTTCCTTGTCATTAAACATCTTTTTAACGCCAGTCTGGGCATCGTCAAAGTTTCCGTGGATACCTACCACAAAAGTATTCTTCCCTTTCTGGGTCACCATCTGCTTTTCCTGTACAGGGCTGACGCCGTCCTTGGGATAAAATACAATGATCCTTGTTCCCTCAACATCAGCAAATCCGGCCATAGCTGCCTTTCCCGTATCTCCGGATGTGGCCGTAAGGATAACGATCTCATGATCCACATGGTTCTTTCTGGCGCTGGTAGTCATCAGATGGGGCAAAATAGACAGAGCCATATCCTTAAATGCGATGGTAGCCCCATGGAAAAGCTCCAGATAATAGGCGCCGTCTGCGTAAACCATAGGTGCGATCTCCTCAGCATCAAACTTGGAGTCATACGCTTTATCAATACAGCTTTTCAGTTCTTCCTCAGTAAAGTCTGTCAGGTAAAGCTTCATCACCTGATAGGCCACTTCCTGATAGGTCATCTTAGCTAATTCTTCTACCGGCACATCTAACACCGGGATCTGGCTTGGGACAAATAATCCGCCGTCATCTGCAAGCCCCTTTAAAATTGCCTGAGATGCTGTAACGCCTTCACCGCCGCGTGTACTTTTATATATGAGATTCATCGAAAACAGCCTCGCTTTCATCTTTGTTTTATGCCATGGGCAAGTTTTTGTAGGTTCGATTATAGCATATTGCCTCTGGCTTAGCAATAGTTTAGAATGAAAAAGTTACGTCCTTGGCGTACAAATATCCGTTGTCAGCGCACACACCCTGCCAGTTGCCAACACCAGGGCAAGTGTGTTATCATAAAACAGGCGCAGCCGGACGGCCCGGCTGTCCCCAAATTTTGCATCACTTACAGGAAAATACATAAAGGAGGACATTTCCATGAACCCAAAAAAGGCAAGCCAGACTGGGATCCAGATTGTTCTGGGCCTGATCCTGGTTTTCTTCATTATTTCTTCTGCTGTTGTTTTTACATTAAATTTCCGGCCCCTGTACTATTTTGACATTGATCACTTAAATATTTCCCAGACCTCCGGATATGCAGAAAGCGAGATCCGCGCCAATTACGATGTCCTTATTGACTATAACTCCATTTTCGGACCGAATACCCTGGAATTTCCAACCCTGGCCATGTCCGAAAGCGGACGCATCCATTTTGAGGAAGTTAAAGTCATCTTTGTTGCCATCCAGATCACCCTTTTGATCACATTCATTTTAGGATTGACAGCAATTTTATGGCAGCGGCGCAAAAAGGACTGGCGCTTTTTAAAATATGCGTCCATACTCACGATTGCCATTCCATTGATCCTCGGTTTCCTCATTAGTTTAAACTGGGATCAGGCATTTATTACTTTCCACCACATTTTCTTTAACAATGACTACTGGATCTTCAGCGCGGACACGGATCCGGTCATTACCATCCTTCCGGATACCTTCTTCCTTCACTGCGCAATAATGATCCTGGGCCTGGTCATTGCCGGAAGTGTGGTCTGTTTTATAATCTACCGGTGGCTCAAATCCCGGCAAAAAAGCAGGCGCAACTAAAAGTTGCGGGATAATCGGTGGCCGCAACCGGTCTCCTGTGGTACACTAAAGACACGATAAAGATATATCGCAGTGAGCAGCAAAGACTTGCAGGCTCATATCCACAGGGAGGTGAATGTTTATGTTTTTTTCTTCTGTAGTCGTTATCGTTAACCTGATCCTTCTCATCCTTTTTCTGACCCTTATCATACTGATCATCCTTGCCCTGATCAAGTATATCCGGGGTAAAAACAACAGGAACGCAGAACAAACAGGCCATGTCCATGAAGCCTCAGACACCGCGGACAGCTCCGTCCAGGAAAAACGGCCCCTTTGCGAGATCCTTAAAAATCTCAGGATCCAAAATAATATGACTCAGGAATATGTGGCTGAAAGCCTTGGCATTACCCGCCAAGCCGTTTCAAAATGGGAAACCGGAGAATCTTCCCCCAGCATGGCCAACCTGGCTGCCCTGGCAAAACTTTATAACATACCTTTAGAGGACATATTAAAAGGGATGGAGTATTAAAAGCTCCATCCCTTCCTCGTTTTATTCTAAAACAATCATCATTCAGCCGTCAAAACTATTACCTAGTACACCCCAAACAGCAGCCGTATGGCCGAAATAACAAAGACCACCGCGCACACTGCGAAAATGGTTATGAAAATATATCCCCGGCTTGTAAACAGGCCAAATTCTTCTGCGTCAAAGCTGCGCTTCTTCACACATCTTAAAATAGCCCCCAGGTTCAGCAAAATAACAATGAGCATTCCTGCAAGAGACAAAAGCAGAAGAACGCGCTGCAAAATGCCCATAACATTGGCTTTTTCCGCATAGGACCGTACCTCGATCACTTTATTGTGGGTAATGCAGGTGAGTACATTATAGTCCTCAAGCACGTTTTCATAGTTGTTATTTTCAACAAAATGGCCGGTAAAATTTTTCGGATACTGGAACCGGTAATACAGACCCTTTGTGGACTGGGATCCGCTGAGGAAAATGGACAGATCGATCTTGTCCGTATACTCGTACCGGATCTTGTTCAGCCGGTTCTCCTGGGACTGGCCACCGGTCAGTGAGGAATTACTCATAGAATCATTGCCGTCCAGGAAGGTACAGGTCAGCTCTGACAGCTTCTGGGCGCTGTTTGCGGACAAGGTCACCGTGTATACTGTATTGCTTCCGGAGGTTGTCTTTTCATAAGTAATATTATCCTGGACACGGGACTGGATCCGTTCTTCAAAACGCTGGCCGATAATGCTGTTTTGCTCAGAGGTCAGGGTAAAGATCAGGTTCCGCACAAAGTCCCTTTCATTATTCATGGTCGTATCAACTTCCACTTTGTCAATATCTACGCTATACCCCAGGGAAAGGGTGATCTGATCCGAAGGTGACACAGTTACATAAGTAGAACAGTATTCATCCGTATTTTCAAAGTTGCAGCTCTTAATATAACGATAGGTACTTTCGCAGTTTTCGAAGGAATGCTCCGGAGATGCTTTTAAAACATAGGTCATTACTGTATCCGGATCGGAAAAGTCCAGGAAATAGGAACCGTCAAGATACTGGGTAATCCGCCGCTGGGCCCTAAGGGTATCTGTCTCATCACTTTCTTCAGTTACTTCAAACACTGTATTATCCGTGTGCAGAGCCTGGTTCAGCTTGTCCACATAGTCCTGAGTGCTGACAGCGCTGACCTTGATCGTATATACAGTTCCATCTTCTGTTGTCCTGGAGGAAAAAGATCCCCCTTCAGGAACAAGGTCATTCATAATTTCTGTCAGATCCTGTCCCAGGCTTTCTACCACCTGAGTTCCGGCCTGGTAATCAATGACAGCGTCAAAGCTTCCGTTGCTGTTTAATGTTGTTTCCACAGTAATCGTATCCAAAGCATTGGACTCCATGCGGGATATACTGATACAATTCTCTGCCGGAATTTCTTCCCCGTCAAAGATAAGGGTCGTAGTTCCGGGCGTAAACAGATCCTGATCCGTCATGCCCTCCAGTTTGGAATTTTCTGACAGGATCGCATCGGTCAGCCAGAAAAACAGCTCTGTGGATGTAAAATTTTCTTCAATGATAAATCCTTTTTTCAAAAGGCTGTCTGAGTATTCAAAATAGACCGACGGCATATTTTCAGCATCATAGCTGCTGCTTCCGGAAAAAATAGCCATAATCTTATTATAATATTCATCGTAGGACAAAAAAGGAATACTCAGCGTGATCTCTACTTCGCCGTCATCCGTCTGCTGTGCCCTTGCATCCAGATCCGCCGGAGAATTTTCCGTAAGCAGCTGATTTAATCCTTCTATATCTCCGTCAAAAAGCGCATTAAATTCCCGCTGGCTCATGGCAGCTGTCATAACTCTCTCCCCGCGGAAATTTTGATCCACACTTAACGTGGTATCCACAGACAAGGGTTTTATGGATGAGCAGCCGGCCATCAGCAAAAATACGCAAAAACCCATGATAAGCAGTATATTCCTTTTAATATTTTTCATCATGTCACTCCATAACATTATCCTAACTGTGAAGCAAGTCAGATTCTATTTGCTGTATCTTATCACACAGCGGCGGGCAAAGTCAATGGCTCTGGCCACCGTTGCTTCCCGCACTTTTGAGCGGTTCCCGCTGAAATGACATTCCATCACTTCTATATAGCCTTTCACAGAGCAGCCAATATATACAAGCCCTACCGGTTTTTCTTTTGTTCCGCCGCCGGGACCTGCGATCCCTGTTACCGAAATGGCCACATCAGCCCCGGCTGCTTTGGCAGCGCCCTTGGCCATCTCCCTGGCTGTCTGCGGACTGACTGCCCCATGTTTTTTTAAGGTATGGTTTTTAACGCCTAAAAGGGCATGTTTGGCCGCATTGGCATAGGTCACAAAACACTGATCGATCACATTGGACGCTCCGGCCACATTAATCAGCCGTCCGGACAAAAGACCGCCGGTGCAGCTTTCTGCGGTTGTTATGGTCCAGCCCCGCTTTTGCAGCATGGAAACTAATTTGTCTTCCATGCTCACTTCCTCATGAGTTGCAAAAATATTGATCCCAAACCGGTGCTTTAGCTCTTTTAAAACCGGGCGGATCATTTTCTTTGCATCCTCCGTCGTCCGCGCTCTCGCCGTCACCCGCAAATGAACTTCGCCGGTCTTGGCATAAGGAGCAATGGTTGGATTGGTCTGGGCATCCAGCAGATCCTTGATTTCAGTAGCCACGAAGCTTTCCCCAAGGCCGCCGATCTTTACCGTCCTGGAATAAATAATCTCTTTGGTCAGGCTGCTTAAGTAAGGACGTATATCCTGCTCAAACATAGGGTACAGTTCGTTTGGCGGCCCCGGAAGAAGGATCACGCACTTTTGATCCCGGGTTTCCATGATCAGTCCCGGAGCAGTCCCGTTGTGGTTGTCAATAACCTTTGCCCCTTGGGGAACAAGGGCCTGCTTCCAGTTATTCTCTGTGACCACCCGGTGCATACTGTTTTTAAAATACGTCTCGATACATTCCCTTGTATGGAGATCTTCAGCTAACGGCTTTTCAAGAACCTTTGCCGCGATCTCCTTTGTCAGATCATCATTTGTGGGTCCAAGTCCTCCTGTAAGGATCACAACGTCGGACCGTTTCAGGGCCTGCTTTAGGGCCCCTTCAAGGCGATCCGGATTATCTCCCACAGTGACCTGATAATAACAGGACAGGCCAAGAGACGCACACTGCTCCGCAAGGTAACGGGCGTTAGTATTTGTAATATTTCCAAGTAAAATCTCGGTCCCAACAGAAATCAGTTCAGCGACCATCAGATCTTCCCTCCATTCAGCAGCACCTCTTTATTCTTTACAATATAATCGATCAGAGATACGACCGTCAGGATCAGGGATGCATAGATCAGGATCTGCTCGATCCAAAAAACAACAGTTCCGCCAAAGTTTGGCATCATAAAAATGATCGTAACCATCTGAACCACAGTCTTTATTTTTCCCCAGTAGCTGGCTGCAATAACAATGCCGGACTCAGCGGCCACAAGGCGGAAACCGCTGATAATAAATTCTCTGGCAATAATGATCAGTACGATCCAGGAAGGGATCCGTCCCATGTCCACATAGCACACAAGGGCAGATACCACAAGCAGCTTATCGGCCAGGGGATCCATAAACTTTCCGAAATTCGTTACAAGGTTATACTTTCTGGCGATCTTTCCGTCCAGCATATCTGTCAGGCTGGCAATCACAAAAATCGCCAGAGCCACATAGACCGACCAGGGGCCGAAGGTTTCAGCTCCCAGCAAAAACACTACAAAAAAAGGAATTAATATAACTCTTAATATGGTGAGTTTATTGGGCAGATTCATAAAGCACTTCTCCTATCAAATCGTATTCATTGGAGGCTGTCACCTGTACCGGGACAATATCCCCGGACATAAGCTCCTCCTGGGCCGAAACAAAAATATATCCGTCCACATCCGGAGCATCTTTGTATGTACGGCCAATATAAATATCCTCCTCAGGAAGCTTTCCTTCAATCAGCACATCCATTATCCGCCCCACACAGGACTCTGAAATATCAAAAGCGATCCCCTGCTGAAGCTCCATCAGGCAGTCACGGCGCCGTCCCTTCTCATCCTCATCCACCTGATCCGGCATAAGGGCTGCCGCTGTGCCCTCCTCCGGCGAATAGGTGAAAACACCCAGACGGTCAAACCGCATCTTTTCCACAAAATCCATAAGTTCTTCATGGTCCTGTACGGTTTCCCCCGGAAATCCGGTGATCAGGGTCGTTCTTAAAGCAATGTCCGGGATCTCCTTGCGGAGCTTTCCAATGATCGCCTCCAGATCTGCCCGGGTCGTCCTGCGGCCCATGCGTTTTAAAATATCATCACTGGCATGCTGGATGGGCAGATCCAGATAGTGACAGATCTTTCTTTCTTCCTTCATAACCTGGATCAATTCGTCGGTAATTTCTTCCGGATAGCAGTACAAAATCCGGATCCAGCGAATGCCGTCAATGCGGCACAGCTCTCTGAGCAGCTCATGAAAGGTTTTGTGTCCGTAAAGATCCTTGCCGTACATGGTCGTTTCCTGAGCAACAATATTCAGCTCCTTAACCCCGGCCTGAGCAAGCTGGCGTGCATCCCTAAGCACCTGCTCCATGGGATAGCTGCGGTAATCCCCCCGGATCTTTGGTATAATACAGTAAGAGCAGTGTTTATCACAGCCGTCGGCAATCTTAAGATAGCTGCTGTAGCCCCCTGTTGTCAGCACCCGGCGCACATCCGGCATAACCAACTCATCCAGGCTGTGGACATCCACCTGACGCTGCCCGTTCAGGGCATCCCGGATTACCTGGCACAGATCGCCAAAGCCTGTGGTGCCGATAACCGCATCCACTTCCTCGATTTCATCCAAAATCTCCTGCTGATACCGCTGGGCAAGACATCCTGCAGCAATCAGCACCTTGGCGCTCCCGGACTGTTTATACCGGGCCATTTCAAGAAGTGTTTCCACACTTTCCTGCTTGGCATCATGGATAAAGCTGCATGTATTTACTACAATAATATCGGCCTGCGTCTCATCATCTGTCAGCGTATAGCCTTCTTTAGCCAGCATACCCAGCATAACCTCAGAGTCCACCAGATTTTTATCGCATCCCAGGGATACAAAATAAATATTCATGTATTTACTCCTTACTTTTGTGCTTTTCTTTTGGCCGCTTCCACACAATTTGACATAAGCATGGCAATGGTCATGGGGCCTACGCCTCCGGGAACGGGAGTGATCTTTGAAGCTATAGGCTCTGCCTTTTCAAAATCCACATCACCGCACAATTTATTTTCCGCATTTCTGTGGATACCTACGTCAATGACCACAGCCCCGTCTTTAATATATTCTTCTGTAAAAAACTTTGGCTTTCCAATGGCGCACACGAGAATATCCGCGCTGCGGCAAATATCCTTCAGATTTTTCGTCCGGGAATGACATATGGTCACTGTGCCATTTTCACGGAGCAGCAGCAGGGACATAGGCTTTCCCACAATGTTGCTGCGGCCCACTACAACACAGTGCTTTCCTTCGATCGCCACGCCGCTGCGCTTTAACAGCTGGATAATCCCTGCCGGGGTACAAGACACAAATCCCGGCTTGCCAATACAAAGCGCCCCCACGCTGCGGGGATGGAAACCATCCACATCCTTTGCCGGATCAATGGCATCGATCACCGCATCCTCATTAATATGGGCCGGAAGGGGCAGCTGTACTAAGATACCGTCAACAGAATCATCCTGGTTCAGCTCACGGATCTTTGCCAGCAATTCTTCCTGTGTGGTCTCCTCCGGCATTTCACAGGAAATGGAACGGATACCGATATATTCGCAGGCCCGCTTTTTATTGCGCACATACACACAGGAGGCGGGATCCTGCCCTACAAGGATCACTGCCAGGGTCACGGTTGTGCCCTGACTGTTCATTTTTGCAACTTCTTCTTTAAGCTCATCTTTAATCTGAGCGGAAATCATTTTTCCGTCAATTAACTGCGCCATCCTTCATGCCTCCTGTTATCCTTAAAATAATCCGGTGATCTTTCCGGATTCATCCACATCAATGCCTTCTGCCGCCGGTTTTTTAGGCAGTCCCGGCATGGTCATGATCGCGCCTGTAATGGCAACCACAAACCCTGCTCCGGCAGATACATAAACCTCACGGATATTAATGTTAAAGCCTTCCGGACGTCCTAAAAGCTTGGCATCATCGGATAAGGAATACTGGGTCTTTGCCATGCATACCGGCATGTTTGAAAAGCCCATAGCTTCGATCTTATCCAGCGCCTTTGAAGCTGCCGGAGAATAAGTAACGCTTCCTGCGCCGTAAATTTCCTTGGCAACAGTTTCAATCTTTTCTCTTAAGGACAGCTCATCTTTATATAATGGCTCAAAATGGCTTTGGGTTGTCTCAAGGGTTTCAACCACCTTGCGCGCCAGTTCCTCGCCGCCTTTGCCGCCGTTTTCCCATACACGGGCCAGGGCAAATTTAGCGCCTCTTTCTTCGCAGAAGGTCTTAACATAATCCAGCTCTGCCTGGGTATCGCTGACAAAAGCATTTAAGGTAACGATCACTGGCACATGATATTTATGAAGGTTTTCAATATGCTTTTCAAGGTTTACAATACCTTTCTTTAATGCCTCAAGATTTTCCTGGGACAGATCTGCCTTTGCCACGCCGCCGTTGTACTTTAATGCCCGCACCGTTGCTACTAAAACCACTGCATCCGGCTTTAATCCGGACATACGGCACTTAATATCAAAGAACTTTTCAGCGCCAAGATCAGCGCCAAACCCTGCCTCTGTAACAACAATGTCCGACAGCTTTAAGGCCATGCGTGTGGCACGGACACTGTTGCAGCCGTGAGCAATATTGGCAAATGGTCCGCCGTGGACAATGGCCGGCGTATGCTCTAACGTCTGGATCATATTCGGCTTGATGGCATCCTTTAATAATGCAGCCATAGCGCCGGTAGCCTTCAGATCTGCAGCAGTTACAGGCTCGCCCTGGTAATTGTATGCCACGATAATGCGGCCAAGACGTTCCTTCAGGTCATGCATGTCTGCAGCCAGGCACAAAATAGCCATGATCTCTGATGCCACAGAAATCACATAATGATCTTCCCGGACAACCCCGTCCATCTTGCCGCCAAGACCGATGATAATATTGCGCAGGGCGCGGTCATTCATATCCACACACCGTTTCCATACGATCTGCTTTGGATCAATGCCAAGGGTATTGCCCTGCTGAAGATGGTTGTCCAGCATAGCGGCCAGCAGGTTGTTGGCAGATGTAATGGCATGGAAATCTCCGGTGAAATGCAGGTTCAGATCTTCCATAGGAACGACCTGAGCATATCCGCCTCCGGCAGCTCCGCCTTTAATGCCAAAGCAAGGCCCCAGGGAAGGCTCTCTTAAAGCTACAACAGCCTTTTTGCCGATCTGGTTCAGCGCCTGTCCGAGACCAACGCTGATGGTCGTCTTTCCTTCGCCGGCAGGCGTAGGATTAATGGCAGTTACAAGGACCAGCTTTCCGTTTTCCCGGTCCTTGATCTTTTCCCACAGCTCATCGCTTAATTTGGCTTTATATTTTCCGTAAAATTCCAGGTCATCCTCCTGGATGCCGATTTTTGCAGCCACATCCTTAATGGGCTCCATCTTTGCCTCCTGAGCGATCTCAATATCTGTTTTCATGACAACTTCCTCCTTAAATATATTTTCATCATACATAATCTTCGACGTATCTTTCAAATTCTTCAGGACTCATCAGCACTTTCCTAGGCTTTGTCCCTTCCTCCGGCCCTACCACGCCGGCCTCGCAAAGCTGATCCATGATCCGGGCCGCCCGGTTAAAGCCAATGCGGTAAACCCTCTGGAGCATACCGATGGATGCTTTATCCTTTTCAATGATCATCCGTCCGGCTTCCACAAAGTAAACGTCCCTCTCCGGCGCACCACCCTTTTCTGAGGAAAGCTGCCCGGAGCTGATGCTGCTTACGATCGACTCATTATATACCGGCTGCTCATGATCTTTTGTCAGGAAATCCACCACAGCATTGACTTCTTCATCGGAAACAAATGCCCCCTGGACTCTGACCGGTTTTTGATAACCGGTAGGATAAAACAGCATATCTCCCTTTCCAAGCAGCTTCTCCGCACCATTCATATCAATGATCGTTCTGGAATCCACGCCCGATGACACAGAAAATGCGATCCTGGACGGAATGTTTGCCTTGATCAGACCTGTAATAACATTCACTGATGGTCTCTGTGTCGCAATAACCAGGTGGATACCGGCGGCACGGGCCAACTGTGCCAGACGGCAGATGGCATCCTCTACTTCATTGGAAGCGACCATCATAAGGTCTGCCAGCTCGTCTACGATAATAACGATCTGAGGCAGGCGCTGATGTTCCTCTGTCTCACTGCCTGCGGCCTCGATCTTGGCATTGTAGCTTTTCATATCCCGTACATTTAACTGGGCAAACTTTTTATACCGCTTGTCCATCTCAGCCACAGCCCAGTTCAGGGCGCCTGCCGCCTTTTTCGGGTCTGTGACCACGGGAATGAGCAGATGGGGAATCCCGTTATAAACACTTAATTCCACCACCTTAGGGTCGATCATGATCATCCGCACATCCTCCGGCTTTGCCCGGTAGATAATACTCATGATCAGTGTATTAATACATACGGACTTACCGGAACCGGTAGCTCCCGCAATAAGCAAATGGGGCATCTTGGCAATATCGGCAATGATCACCTGCCCGCCAATGTCCCGTCCCACAGCAAAAGCAATAAGGGACTTGCTCATTTTAAATTCATTGCTTTCAAAAAGATCCCGCAGCATAACCGTGGTATTTTCCTTATTGGGAACTTCAATACCTACCGCAGCTTTTCCCGGGATAGGGGCTTCGATTCTTATGTCAGCCACCGCCAGGTTCAGCTTAATATCATCGGTAAGGGATAAAATCCGGCTGACCTTTACCCCCTGCTCCGGCGATAATTCATAACGGGTCACAGAAGGCCCGCAGCTTACATTGGTCACATGGACCTTAACGCCAAAGCTGTCCAGGGTTTCCTGAAGCTTTTTGGCCGTTTCCTTTAAATACATGTCGGAATCTGCCGTAGACGCTGCCGGTTTGCCCCGTTTTAAAAGCTCCAGCGGCGGAAATTCATATTCCTTCACCGGCGGTGCGATCTGGGCATCCGTTACCGGCTCCGGCGTATTGTCCGCCTTGGACTGACGGGCCGCCTGCTTCACAGCCTGGGCCGGAGAAACATCCGCCTGTCCGGATACATATTCCGGAAGGTTGGTATACTTTTCTTCTACAGTGCGCTCACGGATCTCCGGTTCCATTTCAGGAACATCTTCGGAAAGCGCAGCTTCAATATCTTCTATAGGCAGAGGCTGGGTCTTTTCCAATGCCCCGGGATCTGTCGGCGACCCTGTTCCCGGCATTTTCTGCATAAACTCAGGAATATCGATAAGCGGCTCAGGCTCCTGTTTAGCACTTTCAAAATCCGATCTTCCTATATCGTCCATATCTTCCGGGGCCAAATATACCGGATCCGGCGTAAACTCAAAGTCTGTCGTCTGGACATCTTTTTTCACCGGTTCCATACGGGTAATGGTAAAGTCCGGAAGCTCGATTTCCGGCAGAGCGCCCTGGGCTGCGCTGCTGTCAGCGCCTCCGGCCTCATTGTCGGCCGTCGTGTCCACAGCAGTCTCTGCTGACTCTGCTTTCTTAAGCCCCGCGGCTTCTTTATCGTCGTCTTTATCCTCCGGGGCAGCGGCATCTGCTTTAGGAAGGGCAAAGCCAATGGGCGATACGGTCTGTCCATAAGCATTTTCCGGCTCGATCATATCCTTATTGCCACGCTTCCTGCGCCGACGGGAAGGCTTTTTAGGTTCCGGAATATCTTCATCAATGTCTTCATAATCATCAATATCGTCAAAATCATCATACGGTTCTTCGCCGTTTTCCAGCAGGGCCTGCTCCTGCTCCAGACGCCGCTGTTCCCTGGCTTCATTCATCAGGGCTGCACGCTGGCGATGACGCTCTGCCGCTTCCTTGCAGGCTTTGCGGATCCGGACAGCCACTGCAACAAAGACAGACTTTCCGGCAAAAAGCACAACGCTCACTGCAAAAAGTGATGCGATAATAAGATAGGTGCCCGGGATTCCAAATAAAGGAGTCAAAAGCCTGCAAACAGCGCCTCCCACCAGACCGCCGCCATTTTTATACACAGCGCTGTCCTCATAGTAATTAAGGACGGTCACATAATTTGTCCCGGGGTTGGTCGTCATCTGCAAAAATGCGGCTACTGTTATAAACACCACAATTCCTGAAATGATCTTTACCACAGCAATACGGCTGTGCCGGTTGGATATGTAAAAAGCTGTTCCGAAAAACACCATGTAGGGAATCAGATAAGCGATCCATCCAAAAACTCCGAAAATAAAATAGGAAATATGGTTGCCCACAGTACCGCACAAATCATAAATACTCAGCAGAAGCAGTATGGAAACCGCCAGTGCTATGATCAGTTCGATCTCGTCATACATACCGCTGCGCTGACGGTAATCAACATCTCCCTTAGCGCCTGCCCTGCGGCCCTTCTTAGCCGTTCCGGTCTTTTTAGACGCCGTCTTTTTTGCTGTACTGCGCTTAGACGCAGTACCTTTTTTTGTAGTGCCCGCAGACGCAGAGCCTTTCTTCGCCGATCCTCTTGTTCCTGATCGGGCAGTTCCTGTCTGCCTTGCAGCCATGGAATCATCCTCCTTTAAAATGAATTGCGAAACATCTGTCCGCATAGGATGCCTTCAAACGTTTCGCAACAAAATCTCAGTAGTTATCGGATAAAGAAATAACAGAAAATAGCAATCACACCGATCACTGCACAATAATAAGCAAAATATTCATACTTGGCACGCTTGACCACATTAATCATTACCTTTATACATACAAATCCAACAAGACCGGCAACGATCATGCCTACAAGATAATTTAAAATCAATGCACCGTTAACAGCTGATGATCCAAGGTGGCGAAGTTCCAGGATATTGGCTCCCAGGATGGCCGGTATGGATGTTAAAAATGAATATTTTACAGCAAAAGACCTGTCAAGTCCTAAAAACAGACATGCTGCAATAGTAGATCCGGACCGTGAAATCCCCGGAAGGGTGGCAATGCCCTGTGCTACACCGATCAGTGCAGCATCGCTGTACTTTGTAGCCTTTGCCTTTTTTGCGCCATTAGGCCGACCATCCACCAAAAGCAGGATGATCGCAGTGATCACCAGGCATACCCCCGGCACGATCAATGTGTTGGATGCTTGTTCGATCAGTCCGCTAAAGACAACACCAATGACCCCTGTGGGGATCGTGGTCACAATGATCAAAGCCGCAAACTTGCGGTAAGCATTTTTAATGAGGCGGCGGTATCTGCGGTTTTCCTTTTTGATCTTATTCATTAAGAATGTCCAGCCATTAAAGCACGCATCCACAATAAGTCCCACACCATGGACCACCAGATTCTTAAAATCCCTCCAAAACACAATGCATACAGCAATCAGTGTTCCAAGATGGAGCAAAACCTCAAATAAAACACCTGTATCTGTCTCGATGCCAAACAGCTGCTGGAAGATTGCCAGATGACCTGAGCTGCTGACCGGCAGGAACTCCGTGAGTCCCTGAATCAATCCCATAAAAATCGCCTGTAATAAATTCATACCTCGTACCTTCCCACTGCCTGTACATGCCGTCAGACAGCTTTATCCTCTCGTTATTTATCCTATGCTGTGATGTTCTCCCATATACCGGAAAACAGCTGCCGGTTTCACATGAAAAATCATCACAGAAACTCTTTTTTATCTTACTACATTTTTATACATTTGTCAAAAACTGTTATTGTTCATCCAGCTTTGACGAGCAAAATATATTCTGTTTATATAAAGAGCGTTTTTTGGCTTTTTTGCTCGTTGTATCTGACTGACAGTCCTCAAAAAGCCGAACTTCCCCTCTGCCTTTTTATTGCACCTTTCTTT
>DVIT01000059.1 GCA_018711005.1 Candidatus Scybalocola faecigallinarum
TCCGTATACTATTTTCAATGGCAGATAGGCTTCTATTCTGCTTTTTCCTCATCCCTGATTCTGCGGTAATCTTCCATATCTATACCGATCTTTACCGTAGTGTCAGGTTTTCGTTTGCCCAAGAGGCACACAGTTTCTGTATGGACGCTTCCCGGAAATAAATCAACGCATTTTACCCGTTCGACTTTATATCCTCTTGCGGTGAGGACTTCCAGGTCTCTTGCCAGGCTGGTGGGCTTACATGAAATATAAACCATGCGATCCACACCATAATCAATGATCTTCTCCAATGCCTTAGGATGGATGCCGTCCCGCGGCGGATCCAGAACGATAAAATCCGGTTTTTCTTTAATCGTATCCAGGACTTTAAGGACATCTCCGGCAATAAACTGACAGTTATCCAGGTGATTTAAGGCAGCATTTTCTCTGGCTGCGATCACAGCTTCCTCCACGATCTCCACACCGATCACCTTTTTTGCCACCGGAGCAAGGATTTGAGCGATGGTTCCCGTACCACTGTACAAGTCAAAAATAGTCATATCCTTTGTCTCTCCCACATAGCTGCGGGCCAGGCTGTAAAGGACCTCAGCCCCCAGAGAGTTGGTCTGGAAAAAAGAAAACGGCGTGATCTTAAACTTCAGGCCAAGGAGCTCCTCGTAAAAATAATCATTGCCATATAAAATCCGAGTTTCATCACTTTGAACAACATCCGCCAGGCTGTCATTAATAATATGCAGGATACCTACAATACGCCCTTCCAGGCTCAGACCGCAAAGCTCCGAAACAAGACCGGTCAGATCAACCTCTTTCTGGCTTGTGGTCACCAGATTGACCAGAATTTCTCCGGTAACCTGGGCACGACGCACAAGCAGATGGCGCAAATAGCCTTCATGCTGCATTTTCCGGTAAAATGGCTGAGGATTTTTTGTAAAATAATCCAGAACACAGCTGAGGATTTTTGTGAAATCACTGTGGACGATCTTGCAGTCATCCGTCGTAAGAATATCATATGTACTGGCTTTTTTATGCAGCCCCAGAGCCAGCGGCCCGTCTTTATAAGAATCCCCAAAAGAAAATTCCATCTTATTACGGTAGGCCCACTGAAGGGGGCTTGGGCAAATGCCTTCAAAAACAGAAGCTGATGTGCCATCCGTCTCCACCATGGAACTGTCCTTCAGCGCTTTATCTAAAAGCGATTTTACCTGCTGGGCTTTCATCGCCAGCTGATCCTTATAATCCATGGTCTGATACATACATCCGCCGCAGGCGGGAAAGTTTTTGCAGACCGGGGGACATACTTCCTGCAAAGATTTTTCCAATACTTCCAAAAGCATGCCTTCACACCGGTCCTTACGTTTTTTATGGATCCTGAAACGGATCTTCTGCCCGGGCATTACATTTTTCACAATAACACACGTAGAATCGACCCACACCTTCCCTTTATTAGGGAAATCGATCTTTTCTACAATACCTTCATATATTTCACCTTTTTTCATAGTCATCTCCATTCTTCCGCTTTGTGCGGGGTGGCATTATTTCAAATGGGTATGAGACGCGGATCGTTCCGCACTTTGTACTCCCACAAACTTTACATATCCTGAGCAAAAAATAAGATTATCTCGCAGTGATCCAATACCGCAGCGGCCTGGATTTCACGGGATAATCTTATTTTTTCAAGTCATACGACAATGCTTTCATGCAGGCATGAACCCATAGTCTTTCGACTCCGGCATTACATTATTTATCAGAATCTTCCTCAGCGTCTTCGTCTTCGAGATCGTCGTCTTCAAAGTCGTCCTCGAAATCATCATCGAAGTCGTCTTCAAAATCATCTTCAAAGTCATCATAATCATCTGCTGTAAGATATTTATAAACAGCAAAAATAATAGCGCCGATTACGGCAAGGCCGGCAACCACTGCAATGACAATAACCGCTGTTCTTCTTTTTTCTTCTTTCTCACTTTCAGAATCTTTTTTCTGAAGAAAATCCGAAATTTTCGCAAGGCTTAATACGTCCTCAAGTTTATTCATCGCACAACATCCTTTCCGCATATAATGTTAGGTTTAGTATACCACCAACAGGGGAAAAATACAACAAAATAGTTATATTCTTGTCAGCTTTGCAAAGCTGGCGCGCATTTTTTTCACACCGGCTTTATCAAAATTTACAGTAATTTCATAGTCTTCACCGTTATTGAAAATCTTAACCACAGTACCTTCCCCGAACTTCATATGGCGGACCCGGTCCCCTTCGCCGTAGGACAGTCCGGCGGACTTATTTTTCGACATTTCAAGCTTCTGGCTGGCATTAACGGTCATTTTCCCGCCGTAAAGGGCCGTTGATGATGACGTTTTCTTTTTATCAAAAATATCGCTGCCCTTAAAGATCTTCTGGCTTTTTAAAAGCTCCTCCAACTTGGAAGTGCGCGTACCGGATCCGGCGGCGCTGCCGCTGTTTTGGCTTCTATCGGCAGCCATACCACGGTCCATGCCGCCACTATGGTACACAGTGCCGCCTCGATCCATACCGCCGCTGCGGTACATAGCGCCGCCCCGATCCATACCGCCGCTGCGGTACATGGCGCTTCCGTAATCCGATGCCCCTGAACGGATTCCTCCAAAGGGATCTGGCAGGGCGCTGCCATCTAAAAGCCTTGACGGAATCTCCCGTACAAAACGGGACACACGATTATATTGTGTATTTCCGTGGACCATACGGCTTTTAGCACAGGTCAGCGTCAGATGCTTCATGGCCCGCGTGATCCCTACATAGCACAGACGGCGTTCTTCCTCGATTTCCATAGCGTCATCGCTGACAATAGACATATAGCTTGGAAAAAGCCCGTCCTCCATACCGGTCATAAAAACATAGGGAAATTCCAGGCCTTTTGCACTGTGGAGCGTCATAAGGACGACCTTCTCATTGGTTTCATCCAGATTATCAATATCAGCCACCAGGGATACTTCCTCTAAAAATTCGCTTAAATTGGGGTCCTCGTGACTTTCCTCATAGGCTACGATCTTATTCATAAGTTCGTCAATATTTTCGATCCTGCCCATAGCTTCTTCAGTCTTTTCAGCTTCCAGCTCCCGAATATAGCCGGTTTCCTCAAGGATCTGGGAAAACAGGCCGCTGATAGGCATATAATCAACCTGGGCCCGAAAGACCTGGATCATATTTACAAAGCCCTGGATCTTTGAGGCCGCCTTGCCAAGGGTCGGGATCTGGTCTGCCTGACACAGGGCTTCAAAAAAGCTCAGCCCCTGGCTGACCGCATAGGCATCCACCTTGGTTAATGTGGTGGCACCGATCCCCCGTTTGGGGATATTAATGATCCGCCGCACCGCCAGGTCATCTCTGCCGTTATCAATGGTCTTTAAATAGCACAAAAGGTCTTTGATCTCTTTGCGGGCGTAGAAGTTCTGTCCGCCGATGATCCTGTAAGGAATGCCCTGGAGGACAAATTTTTCTTCCAGCACACGGGACTGGGCATTGGTCCTGTACAATATGGCGCAGTCACTGTACTTTGCCTGCCCGTCCTTTGTCAGCGTATAAATGTGATCCACCACTCCGGCGGCTTCCTCATATTCAGAGTCGTACTGCTCAAAAGTCACCTTATCTCCGGCTTCATTAGCTGTCCACAAAGATTTATCCTTACGCCCGGAATTATTGTGGATCACCTCATTGGCTGCTGCCAGGATATTTTTCGTGGAACGGTAATTTTGTTCCAGCTTGATCACTTTGGCATCCGGATATTCTTTTTCAAAGTTCAAAATATTATAAATATTGGCCCCGCGGAACTTATAGATGGACTGGTCGTCGTCTCCCACTACACAAAGATTTCTGTACTTTGCCGCCAGAAGGCTGACGAATTTAAACTGGGCCGTATTTGTATCCTGATATTCGTCCACCATAATATAGCGGAAACGGTTTTGATAATAGTCCAGAACATCCGGCTGAGTTTTAAATAATTCTACCGTTTTCATGATCAGGTCATCAAAGTCCAGCGCATTATTTTTATGAAGAATGCTCTGGTACTCCCGGTAAGCCTGGGCCATACGCTTGCGGGACAGATCCCCGTAGGCCCGCAGCTCCAGTTCATCCGCTGTCAGCAATTCATCCTTTGCCGAGGATATGGCAGACATAATAGACCTTTCCTTGATCACCTTCGTATCAATATTCAGCTTCTTGCACACCTCTTTAATTACAGATTTCTGATCATCTGTATCATAGATCGTAAAGCTCCTGTCGTAGCCGATCTTATCAATAAACCGCCTGAGAATGCGGACACAGGTAGAATGGAAGGTGCTGACCCAGACATTTTCCGAGCCGTAGCCTACGATCTCATCTACACGCTCACGCATTTCCCCGGCCGCCTTATTGGTAAATGTAATGGCCAGGATATTCCATGGATTTACATCCTGTTCCCCGATAAGCCATGCGATCCTGTGGGTCAGCACACGGGTCTTGCCGGAACCGGCGCCGGCCAGGATCAGTACCGGCCCTTCTGTATGATAGACTGCCTCCTGCTGGACAGCATTTAAAGATTCATAAATACTCATATTCTTTCCCCTTGATGTATCATTTACAACACGACCGGGATCTCCCCGGCAATTTCCAGCAAATCTTTTTCCACCCGGCAGCAAAATGCCCGGACAAATACGCCGCATGTCTTTGCATGGGCCAGTGCCTGGGCAAATTCCGGATGGGTCTGTATATTCGGCGTAAAGTATCGGACATTTTCCATTTGGACAACAAAAAGGACGCCTGTCTCATACCCTTCTTTTGCCGCCTGGGCCAACTCATTCAAATGCTTTACGCCACGGAGCGTAGGCGCATCCGGGAATCGGACGATGCCGTCTTCTTCCAGCGTCACCCCTTTAACCTCGATCAGGCCTTTGCGCTGGCCTGCTTCATAGTAAATGTCAAATCTGGAATCTTTATATTTATATTCCCTTTTCAGATACGTCAGATCCCGGACAATATGGCCGGCTCTTATATACTCCTCTGCCACTGCGTTCGGCGCCTGGGAGTCCATATTGATCAGCCGGTCCCCCTTTTGGACGGCAATAAGGGAAAATGCCGTTTTCCGCCTGGGATCATCATTTTTTTGTAAGTAAACACAGACGCCGGGAATCAGTAATTCCCGGCATCTGCCTGTATTTTTCACATGAGCCCAAACCGGCTGGCCATCTACCAAAACCCTGGCCACAAACCGATTTGGACGCTCCAGAAAAATTCCTTCTGTCATTTGATCATATTTCATGGCCATCTCCCATATCAGCCCACGGAACCGACCACGATAGTATCCCAAATATCTGTCGTCTGAATATCCGCCTCAGCTAGCCAGCCCTCATACAAGGTATTATATGCGTCATTGACCGCATTTTCAAAATCTGCATCCGAAAGGCTGCTGTAGTTGGCGTCTTCCTTCATCTGGGTGCTTAACTGATCACGGACAGCATTATACACTGAGCTGCTCAGTTCCCCGTCCTGGTAAACCTGTGCAATGGCTGACGCATTAAGACCAAACTGCTCACAAATATCTGCCCCCAGACCATCCACATATTGCTGGGCAGAGTCTGCCAGCTGGGCATTCATTTCATCCGTCAGAGAAATACCGTAATTTCCCGCCTGGCCCACAAGGATCTGGGTTCTTACAATATCATTATAAAGCTGTTCCTTGGCGTATTCAGCCACAGTCCTTCCGTCGTCCATCACCGTAGCCCACGGATCCTCGCCGTAAAGCTCCACAAAATAATCTCTCTGTTGGTATAAGTAATAGTTAATTTCTTCCATGGAAATGTTTCGGCCGTTAATGGATAAAACCGTAGCTCCGGCCTCGCTTTCACTTCCGCTTTCCAGGGTTTCCGGGACGGACTCTGTCACAACTCCGGCATCATCGGCAGCATCGGTGGAAGTGCCGCTTCCGGATGTATCCGATTCTCCGGTTACCGTTTCTGCCGGTCCGCCGGAAGTGTTCATTGACCTTCCGATCAGGATTCCTATAAATATGCCGATAAGCATTGCTACAATAACAAGCACAGCGCAAATGGCGCCGGCATTGGATCTTTTTCTTTGCATTTCATTACTCCTTTCATGGTTAGTCCATATGAAAACATGGCAGAACTGTAAGCACAAGTATAACATAAATACGGCATTTTGTTAACCCTGCAACTGTCTCTTTTTATCCCTTTGCCATCCTTGTCGTCATGGGTACAGTCACAGGAGGGTACACCTTAAGTTTATGTTTATTGCACCTTGCATACTTTCCTGAAGATCATCTCTGCCAGTTCCCGGGCACTGCGATAAATTTTCCCTGTATGGAGCACTTCAAATTCTGCCAGCGCTC
Source organism: Candidatus Scybalocola faecigallinarum (assembly GCA_018711005.1). GTDB lineage: Bacteria > Bacillota > Clostridia > Lachnospirales > Lachnospiraceae > Catenibacillus > Catenibacillus faecigallinarum. The sequence goes on from DVIT01000059.1 coordinate 6,354, forward strand.
CTCCAATGTTTTCTGCCCGATCCATAGTACACAGATTTTCCAACCGATCCTCTTTCAGACGCACTACCATACAATCGCTGAAATTTTCAATAAACAAAGGATTGCTTAAAATCTCCCGCTCCCCATGCCACTGGCTTGGACAAACCATAATGCAGATCTTTGAATCCCATCCGTTTTCTTTCGGGCGGCCGATTTCAATAATACTGTTAGGGATCAGCTCCAGCTTCTGTTCCAATAGCCGGATCTGGTCATCTTCAATAACCGCATACCCCATACTTTCATTAGCCTTTTCTTCCAGGATCTGGCCAAAATATTTGCTCAGATAAAATAAAAACAAACGCTTCAGATCCACCGCTTCGCCGATTTCTTTAATATCAAACTCATAAAACAAATAATGGATCAGGTCCTCAAATGACATTGCCTTCATTTTCTTATAAATCATACTGGACTCTGATATTTTCAAAACAGCACGTATATACTCCAGAAACGCAGCATTATAAGGAGCGAACCGGGTATTGCTGAAATACATAAAAATCTTTTTGACGTACTTTTCGCTGATTGGCCGTTTTCCCCATAACATTTTACTGAAAATGCTAAACTCAATATCCATATCAATGGCCATTTCCTTATACATAATGCCGCCCTCCTCCTTAAGTATTTTGCACATACCTGCAAAGGCTTCATAAATAACCGGGTTTGTACAATTTTGTTTCATAATAGGACCTCCTGTAAATTCTTTGTATAATCAAACGGAAGTACCTGCAAAAACGTGACACTTTTTTGAAAGAAATTTTATTTTTTTCCAATCAGCGCCATTTTTTTTATTTTGCATATAATAATCATATGATAACCGGGCATCCAGAGTATAAAATTTATGCCTGAACCAGCATTCAAGGCTGCATGACAAAGGCACTTTGGCCCCGCAAAAAGGAGGATAATGGATGAATAAAATATTGGAGATAAATTCCCTTGATTTTTCCTATTATACACTTTCCGGGGAAACCAAGGCCATTGAAAATGTCTCCTTTGATGTTTATGAAAATGAATTTCTGGGCATTATCGGACCGTCCGGCAGCGGGAAATCAACGATTCTGTCACTGATCTTCGGATTGCTCATCCCTACATCCGGACAGATCAAAATGGCCGAAAGATCACATAAGGCCGATGAAACGCCCATTGGATATATGCTTCAAAAAGATCATCTTTTTGAATGGCGCTCCATTTACCGAAATATTACCCTTGGACTTGAGATCCATCATCAGCTTACAGATGAAAAAAAAGAATTTATCGACCGGATGCTCCGGGAATATGATCTGGAAAATTTCAGGAACTCCCGGCCATCCCAGCTTTCCGGCGGCATGCGCCAAAGAGCTGCTCTTATCCGCACGCTGGCCCTGAAACCTGAAATGCTCCTGCTGGATGAGCCATTTTCCGCACTGGACTCTCAAACACGATTAAGCGTTTCCGAGGATATTTATAAAATACTGCGCAGGGAACACAAAAGCGCCATCCTGGTCACCCATGACATTTCAGAAGCCATCAGTTTCTGTGACCGGGTCCTTGTGCTGACAAAACGCCCGGGTACAGTTAAAACCATCGTGCCCATTCATTTATCGGTCACGGAAAAAACACCTCTAAAAGCGAGAAACGCCCCGGAATTCAGGGAATACTTTAATATGCTCTGGGAGGAACTTCATGATGAAAACTAAATCAGTGCCTGTTTTAACTCAGGAAGACTTTATGCGCCGTCACCGCCGCCAGAAAAAATGGGTCATTTTTTACCGTATCCTGATCCTAGTCCTGTTTTTTGCCCTTTGGGAAGCTGCTACCCGCCTTTCCATCATTGACCCGTTTATTTTCAGCAGCCCATTGCGCCTTGTACTTGCCTTTGCCCAGCTCCTTCCCGGCGGGGAAATTTTTATGCATATTGGAATTACGCTTTTAGAAACCTTTATCAGCTTTTTCCTTGTATTGGTTCTTGGGCTTGCCACAGCGATCCTTTTATGGTGGAAGCGGAGCATTTCCCAGATCATAGAACCTTATCTCATCGCCTTAAACAGCCTGCCCAAATCCGCCCTTGCGCCTATATTGATCGTGTGGCTTGGCAATAATATGAAAACGATCATTGTATGTGCCATCATGCTTGCGGTTTTCGGAACCATTATTAATCTGTATACAGATTTTATAAATACAGACCCGGATAAAATCCTGCTGGTGCAGACCCTTGGCGGGAATAAAAAGGACATTTTATTTAAAGTGGTCATTCCCCAAAATCTTCCGGCACTGATCAGCAGCATGAAGGTCAACATCGGCCTGTGTCTGGTCGGCGTCATCATCGGAGAATTTCTGGCCGCCAACGCAGGACTGGGGTACTTGATCATTTATGGCAGTCAGGTATTCAGGCTCCCAGGCATTTGAATAGGATGTGCTATCGTCTGATCGGGCGTGCCATCATCTGACAGGATGTGCGGTCGTCTAAAGGTATAGGTACCGGAAAAATAAATTAAGGGCAGAGTCCGATTTTAAGACTCTGCCCTATGGGGTGATAAATCCTTCCAATATATGATTTTTTCAGTTCTTTTTATTTGTCCTCAGTTTTTTCTTTAAGTAGTAAATAACAATACCTGAATACGGCTCATATCTTCCTTCAGAATCTGTCCTTTCATATCGTTTAAGCATTGCTTCAAGGATAGACTCTTTCCAAATACCCTTCTCCTGTAATTTTAACAGTTGCCTTTTACAAGCGTTAATCGCTTCCTTTCGGTTAGTTACCAGGTAAGCATCGGCCTGATTGCAGTTTAAATTTAAAGTTTCATTTAAATCTTTCTCTATATCCGGCTCATCAAAATAGATTTCACCGTTCGATCTGTATTTTATTTGAGCAATACATGTTTTGCTCAGTGGTGTAACTGTTAAATCCTCATTTCCTCTATGAGCATCACATGTTAATGCTCTTTTGTCTCTTGCGGTATTTTGATTCCCATAATATACGCCGATCATTTTTTTATAATTCAGGGCTTCTTTAGGATCTTCTTTAAGTTTGCTCTGTGGTAAAAGATGTTCAATTTTAACATCCTTTACACTGTTTAGCCTTCTCATACAGTATCCACACAAATATCCCTGCTCTTTTAATAATCGCTCTCTAATATGATCTTTATATGGATAGCCATCAAAATAAGCATCTTTCTTTTGCTTATATTCTGTAAGCGACCTGGGTTCCTCTCCCTTTTCTATATAGCGCATTTTTATTCCTCCAAAGGCATTTTTTCAAAATTTAAGGTTACCTTTGCACCGGTTACTTTAGGATGATTCTCCCCCAACTGGTCGATGAGCTGCTGTAAATATGTTTCCGCGCTTTCAAACTCATCATTATCAATACAGTGATAAAAACACTCGAGCAGCTTTTCAACATTCTGAGCCATTGCCCGGCTATCCTGATACATGGACAGTGTTTCATTAATATCCATACCGTAAGGCGTTTTATCATATACAATCTCATGTGCTTTATTGATCCGGATCAGTGTCTCATCCTTACAGGAAGAAATAATAATAGGAGAATGGGTGGCGGCAATAAACTGTACATTGGGGAATGTATTTCGTAATGCCTGGATCACATTCCATTGCCATTTCGGATGAAGATGCATATCAAGCTCATCCACCATGATAATCCCGGGGACATCCGCAATATGTGATTTTAAATCCGGGTTTAACAGAGCCATACGATAAGCAATATCCAGTACCATCCATATTAAAGACTGATACCCGGAACTTAACGCCCGAATAGGCAGGCTTTCTGATTTTGTAACAAAAACCAGCTCATCACTTTGGTCATCATACTGAACCCCAAGGATTTCTTCATCCTCCATAATTCTCATAAATTTCAGAACACACGCCATTACGCCGCGGTATTCTGCTATATTTTTTTTGGTTCTCCACTCCAATTTTTCCATATGGCGAATCCAGTTCATGAGCATTTTTATATTGGATGCTTCTTCCAGGCAATTTTCATAGCCTACTGTCCGATAAAACTTACCTGAAAAAATATTTTCAGAGGATTCCTTTTTTTGCATCCACATCCGGGCAGTGCTTTGATAACTTATAATCGGCAAAATATGTCCCGGCTCATTCGCCATTTTCTCTGCAATCTTGCAGATCGTTCGTGGTTCCACAGTGGACCTTGAGGATGTCAGGCTATTTTTTCTCCTAACCCACTCAACCGATTGATCTTCCAGTTCCACACAGCATTTTACCGAAACCGGGGTCATATATCTACGATTATAGGAACCATCCCCTGTATTTTCCAGGATAATCCTTATTTCATCTTTCGTAAAATGCTTTGTTTTCACATCGCCAATACCGGCTATAAATCCCCCTAAGCCCACAGAAAGCGCTTCAAGAACAGAAGTCTTGCCTACACCATTATCGCCAATAAGCAAATTAAAGTCAGGGCCAAATTCAATTTCACAATGTTCAATACCTTTAAAATTTTCAATAATCGCTTTTTTTATTTTCATTTACATCACCATATCTGATCTATCTATTATCATCTATATAGCCAAATCTCATGCCGCTCCAGCATACTGTAGGTTCTATAATTACCTTTTAGCTTCATTGGTATTCAAAGCTTTCACTTCTTCAAATTTAAAGAGCCTTTCTGCGTAAGATTTGGTATCACCTATAGTTTTTATTATTGAGGGAAGCCCTGCGCCAAAAATCATCACAGGCAGTCCAAGCTGGTTACAGCGATGGATAGCGACTACCAATGCTTCAATCTCTACAGATTTCATATACTGGATCTCATCAATAAAAAAACATATGGCCATCCCAGCCTCACCGGCAGCCTTGCCTACAGCCACAAATAAATCGGTCATATCTGAAATCAAACCTTTTGCGGTATGACTAAAGTTAAGGGCATAAAGAAACTTTTTACATGCACTGGCAATCTGCTGTTCAAAATACCCGGTATCGCTTTTGGCGCTTTTTCGTTCCTTTATTTCGATATGCTCATACAAAATATTTCTGCTATCCGCCATCCTCTCTACAGCATTTAGTAAAACGGTTTTCCCTACCCCACGCAGACCAAAATAGATCACAGACTGCTGGGGATACTTTTTTTCAATAGCCGAGAGATATTTTTGAGCGTTATCCAGCAGACGTTCCCTCCCCGCCAGATAAGGCGGCATAAAACCAGCCCCAGGTGTATATGGATCGGGATACTGCATTGACTTTACCTCCTGACTGTACAATTTAGTCTTCCAATATACTATAAGTATATCCATTATGCTATATAAGCGCAATCTGAATCTTATCATATCCTTCCAACTTTTTTATGGCAGCGTTCATTAAAGCATACCCGACCTTTTGATCATGATATTCTTTAAGGACATAGAGAGCAAGAATCTCCCCGTAGCCTGCTTCTTCACTCTCGCCGTATCCGGCAAAACCGATAACCTTTTCACCGTCTTTTGCCACAAGAAGATTTTCAGGCCAGCGATATGCCATCTCTACATCATCGTTATCGTAATATTCTTCACTTAAGGCACCTCCTCCATAAACATTCTAGCACAGACCAAAAGCCTGTGCTAGAATGTTTATCAAACCTCATTAACAACCCACTGGCCCTTACCGCCCTTGCCGTTAAAATAAATCTTCCCCTCCTTCTTTAAGGCCCGGATGCAGTAATTGGCCCCGGAAAGGCTCATTCCCAGAGCTTTTGCAATTCCTTTTGCGGTGATCTCAGGCTGTTTTTTCATCATCTGGAGAATCAATTCCCGCTTTTCCGCCTTCTGTCCATAATAATCAAATGCATTTCCATAATCTACCCGTAATACATTTTCATTTTGATGATCTTCCCCATATCCGGCGCTGCTGCCTAAATCCAGCATTTTACTTATATCAAAGGCAATTTCCATGTACCCGGGATACACATAGATCCTCTCGATTTCCTGGAGCATTTGTGCCACTGTTGCCTGCTCGATCAGGCTGCCGTTATTAAGCTGCGACTCTATTTGGGCAATTCGCTCCTGGATGTGGCGTTCATTGGCAGTTTGCGCTTGAATCTGACGGATATTTTCCCGAACAGAAGCCAGATCTTTTTCCATCGCATCCTTCTTTTCCTGATATAAGGCATCTGAGATTACACCGTCCAATAGTTTATCCGTCAGGACGCTGAGTCTTTGTTTTAGCTTTTCCGCCCTAGATTCCAGGGCTTTCAGCTCCTGGTCACGATCCGACTGCTGCAAAGCCAATTTTAATATCTTCACGGTTTTCCTGATGATTGTATCTTTATTGGTAATATATCGACTAGCACAGACCTTTTCCAGCAGTTTGATAAACCGTGTCTCGTCTAAGTGTATATTATCGCACCCTTGAACATGCTCCGCCGGGATTTTCCTCAGCTGTGGCCGCATCTTGCTGCCTGCACTGCGCCCATCTTCCAGATAGCGCCTGCATTTCCACTCATAGATTTTCACGCCATCTTTGTAGCGGTGCCGGACTCTGCGGTAATAGGGCACGCCGCACAGCCCGCAATAAATTTTCCCGCTAAGCATGGACACTCCTGGGTTTTTACCAATGGAAGAATCCTTATCATCACCGGATTTTTTATGTATGCTGCGCCCGGAAATCTGTGCGTTAGCCATATTCCACAGTTCTTCAGACACGATGGCAGGCACTTTATTTGGATAAATGAATTGCTGATCTTCCGGGATTTTTATTATCCTTTTGGTGGCAAAATCAAAATGCTCCCGGCGCATCACTACGGTTCCTTTATTCAAGGGATTTCGGATCATACGTAAAATATCTGCGTCTGAAAAAGGATTGCCCTTCCGATTGGCAATCCCTTCGTTTTTTAATATATTTGCGATACTGCGGCAGCCATATCCCGCCGCACATAGCTCATACATCCGGCGCTTGACTCTGGCCTCATCCTCAACGATCTCAATACTTTTATCCGGCTTTTTCCTATAGCCATATGCATTGGATGTGAGGATCACATTCCCGCCTTGAGCCTGCCTGCGTTGATGAGCGTTATTGATCTTCTTGCTCAGCTCCCGGCTGTATTCCTCGGCAAGGATGGCCTTAATGCCTGTGATCAGAGCGTCATCCGGCGTATAAAATTTGCTTTCCATATAAATGAATAGCTTTTTACCGGAACTGCTCAGACGATCCACGAAAATGTACCAGTCCTTGGTGTTGCGCATCAGACGATCCTGGCTTTTAATCACGATCACATCGAATTTATCGGTGAGCAGATCCCCAAAGAGCCGGTTGTACTGCGAACGTTTCTGGGTTGTTGTCCCGGACTTTAGCTCTACATATTCATCCACCAGCAGCCAGCCATTTTTACGGACTTCTGCCCTGGCTTCCTCCACCTGATGCTCCAGGGCATTTTTCTGCTTTTCTTCTTCTGTACTGCAACGGGCATAAAGGACAGCTTTAAGCATCGCGCTCCCCTTCCTGGCTGATGAGCTGTATCATCCGCACCTTTTCCGATGCGGTGATCAGATCAGCACGCAATAATATATCTGCCAAACTGCTCATGATTTTATTATCGTCCATAACTTTTCCTGCCTCCTTTTTTACATCTGAAAATCTTTCGGGCATAGGCACGTAACCTCATCGGTTTTTATAATAACCTATGCCCGGAAAGGTCGTCTTATTGCCCATGGATTATATCGTTATAACTTTTGTCTTTGTAAATTGTCGGGAAATGGATATAAATACGCATCGTGGATCACCTCCTTCATGTTCTGACCGTCTAACCGGCAAAACCGTCCTCATAAAGGTATATGAAAATCCAATTTTCACCCATACACGCAGAGACGGTTCTGCCGGTATAACGGTTTATAACCTCCCTAGTCTGTCAACAATTCCGCCATCTTGGTTTTGGACAGGTATAAATAACGCATGGCATTTCCGCGCTGTATCGGCAGCTTTCTCGATCTTTCTCGGCCATTTGGACCTTCCAAAATATCCAGAACTTTCAGCCGTTCTAAAAGACTGAGAAGTTCCTCGTTGTTGACAATCGGGTCCGGGATATAATTTGCGAGACAATATTCATGAATCAGCCGAGATAGCCGGTTGGTTTTTATGTAAACATAGGTGTCATCCTGATAACTTTCTGCTTGTCTCTGGCAGCTTTCGGGTGTTAAGGCCAGCGGCGACAGTTTCCCGGATTTTAAGGCGTCTCCCAAAGCCTGGATTGCTAATAATCCTTTATCAGAGGCTTTAAATCGAGCTTCCATCATTCTTATATCCGCCATAAAACAGCCGGTAGCATGTGCCAAAAATTGCTGACATTGTTCCCGGGTCCAAAACCCTTTCTCAACTGCATACTGACACAAAATCTTACAGGTTGTAAGCATAACTGAATACATTTCGTTATGCCGTGCCAGCGCAAAGTGTCTTTCCGCCCTAATATCTTCCACAGACCGGCCAATGTATTTCACTACAGCGTCAAATCGGGGCGTAACCCAGGCCACAAAATCGTAGATATGGCTCGGTAAAATCCAGCGTTCCGTCTGATAAGTTTTCAACCTGGGGTTGATGACATCATCATCTTTCAGCTCCACAAGAAACATCCGGCTCAGCGATGACTGGACGCCATTGACAATTTCCATCGTTATTATGCATCCGCCGCTGATGGGGAAATATTTCTTTGAGCCTGCTGGCATAAAATCTGTCATGCGCTTTTTCGTCACTCGATTGCCATAAAAGCGCAGTAATTCATCCAGCTTACTGTCCAGTGCCTTCTGTTGCATCGGAGTCGCTCCAGGCTTAAAATCATCTACGATCACAGGGGCATCAAGATAAGTTCCCAATACTTTCTCGATGCCGCAATTTGTGGCTGTGGCAAATTCTGCATCAGCCACCAAATTTTTACGTCCAAAGATTTTTGCCAGTGCAAGCACCAAACTTGTTTTTCGGCTGTTTGTCACGCCGACAATGCCGAAAACAAAATTAATCGGAAAGCCAGCCGTCTTGAAAAGCGTGGATAAGACTGTTGCATGGGTAAAAATCATTGTATCAAGAGCCACAGAGTTTTTGGTAACCTCACCCATGGACATGGCCAGTTTAAACAGTTCTCCTGTACCGATGGCTGGGCCATTAAGCAATAATGTATATTCTTTTCCAGTATGAGTCCATGGATTATCAGCGCCAATCACTCCACCAGCGTAGACGTATCTCCAGCCCACATTTGGAACTTGCCTCCACCCTGCATTTGGATAAACAATCTCCACAGGAGCATCCTCCCGTTCTATGCAGTCCTGCACCATTTCCATAAATTCAATCTTCTCATCCTTTTCCTTCGGAATCATGGCTATGGAATTGGTCGCTCTTTTGAGCCATTCGACCGACTTAACATCTTTGCCTGCCACCCGTGCATCATAAGATTTTGAAAATCCATTTCTTTTGCAGACCGTTACTCTCATAATATAGAAAAGTTCATTTTCCTCTCCGTTTTCCGTATCGGTCACGACGATCTCCTTTCGCATCAAGGAAAGCTTAAAATTGAGTGAAGAACTATTTTGGGCCTCTTTCAGATAGTTTTTCAAATTCAAGTCATGCCCGGTATCTTTCTTATAGGATGCCAATGCAGCACAAAGATACGTTTTCAGTAATTCAGCATCTCCTATGTTGGCGATGATTTCCTTTGCCTTGTCCGCCAGACAGTCCGCTAATGCGTCACTACCATTGACAACAACTTGATGTCCCGGTTTATCTGTACTTGTGCAATAGGCTTGGGGATTCAAAATAATTTTTTCCTGTTCTTCATCTGCCTCCGGCTGGGGATTCTGTGCCGACTTTTCTTTCGCCGTGTCCGCCTCTGGCAGTGGCCCGGAATCCGGATTTTGTTTGGGGATCTCACAGGTGAACGGCTTAGTCAGATCTCCCGGGCTTCCTGCCTCGATTGTAAAGGGTTTGATTAATTTGGTTTCACTTGTCGAAGTCTGTTCTGTCATCTTCGGCTCTGGCTCTGATCCAGAGCTTTGATCCGTCTTAGCTTCGGCGGACTCTGGCTGTAAGTCGTCAACATTTTTTTGTGTTTCACTGCCCTTGAGAATGGATACATCAATTTTGAACGGTTTCTTCATAGTTTACCTCCTGTTTTTCCTTGGAATTTTTTACATAATTTATTATAGGCCAGGATTATGAAACGATAAATTCAAATTAAATCTATATTTTTTAATTATCATTTACATATTTACCCATTTTTGATATAATTTCATTATATTTAGCATTTTATGCAAAAGAAAACATAGGAGACTATTATTATTACTATGCAAGATAAAAATGTCAATTTGTGCTTATATTATCGGCTGAAATATTTTTATTTTATTGATCCAGAAGATGCCGCACGCGAGGTAATAGACATTATAGATAGGAAAGAACTCCCTAAGTGGTCTTTACAGGATGTCACAGCGCTTTTTGATTCTATTTTTTATATTATTTTAAAGTATACAAGTCCATATACCGATTACCTGGACATTGAGGGTGGGCAAAAGGCTTTTTTTGGTGAGTATTTATATAATTTGCACCAACACCCATCTCGAATAGAATACCCGAAAATCATTCGTAATGGACTTCGCCTTTCCATATTACACCATTGTATCATTCAGAATCTGTATAAAAACTTAGCACAAGAATCGGAAACCTCACCAAGATTTGACATGAATGCCCGGCACTATTCCCGATTTCAAAAAGGGTATTTTGAGCAATGTGAAAACCAGAAGCTGCCAAAAGACCAGGAAATAGAAGATCACGATAACTCAATTTTTAAGCGTAATCTATATTCTCAGCGCTACAAAACATTTTCAAAATCAAGTGGAGATGACTATTCCAAAAAAATCCTCACATCATTTTTTGGTGATCCGGTCCCCAACCACAAACACTCAAAAGGCGTGCCATACTTTCAAGTTATTCCATACTGTAATCTGTGGGCGGATTTTATATATTCCGATAAAGCCGTACACTATTTTGATCGAGCCTTGCCCTCACCAACGCGATTGCTCCAAAAATATCGGTCGCTTTTTGCGTCATCCCGAGGAGCGGTTAATCTTGCTGGCAATGGTTGTGATAAGTTACTGGTCTCGTATCCCTTGGATGTATTTTATGGTTTTCAATCGTTTGATAGCCTCTTTCGTTTACTGACCAAAATTTACGATTGTAACGAACCTGCAACAGGGCCTTTGAATTATTCAGATTTTCAAGGACAGGAGATTTTTAAGATCATTAAGCTTTTACGGGACACGCCGCTTGTATATAATCGTCATATGTTAATATACTTCGCATGTGAAGCTATTACAAGCAACACGCTAAGTGAAAACCGTTACCTAAAGGTCGATTCTAACAGCAGTATGCATTACATTGGGCCATCTTCAAAAAGCAGAAATTTACAAAGGCAAACCAGCATGGCCCTCATGGAAGAATTTATACTTCATATGAATAAGGTGACTATTCCTCTGATTTTTGATCTGTGGAATTATATTATTAGCCAAATAAACAACACATTTGATAACCTTCTGGATACAAATGTATTCCGCAAATATATTGACGCTTATTATCTTTTAATCACAGCCGATTGGACAGACATTCCTATGGATGAGATGCCTCCCCTAAATATAAATTTGCGTAACGGTGAGGAAATGCAGTATTTTCGGGACAACCTGATGCATACGCTCACTCATAAGCAAGAAAAAAAAGAACTTACTTTTACAATTCCTAAAGGAAAAACCGAATTAAGAGAGCAGATGGAGCAATTATTACAATATTACTGCAACCCCAAACACCTTCCTTCTCTCTTTTATAAAGATAAGGACATTGTTAAACCGCTATATTTCCCATTTAGTCACTCACCTTTTGGGAAAAGTCCGGAACAAATTGGTTTGAATCAACTTCGTCTTGACCACGCAAAATTTATATATCAACTATCCACAGGCTTCAATGCAGATTACAACGAAGACTAAAATGTGACTCCACAGCCCAAAACCTCTACCTTATGGGAAACTGTCTTTCTTCCTATTATATGTATCCCAAAAGATCGCTCAGTGATTTTTCAAACATGGCTCAAAAGGGTCCGACCTTTTGGGTCATGTTTTTTCTCATAAATCGTGACCATGCGGTAAAAGGTGCTACGCTTTAACCCCAGCTTCCCCATGGCTGCCTTCGCCGTATACTCCCCTGCCTTCCAGCCTTCATAAATATCTCCAAAATTTCCAGGCATCTGTATGGAGGGCCTGCCAAGATGTTTTCCCTTCTTTCTTGCCGCCTCAATCCCTTCCCGCTGCCGCTTTTTAATGGTACGGCGTTCCTGTTCGGCAATACTTGCCAGGACTTCCATCAGTATATTTTGGATCATATCCAAAATCCATTGCTGATCCGAAGCAATTTCTACCATGGACGTTGGCAGATCCAATATTTTCAGCCGGATTCCATGCTCCTGGAACCACTGCAACTCCTTTTTTATGTCCTCCTTATTTCTTGAAAGACGGTCAAGGGATGTAATATACAGTACATCTCCCTTACGCAAACCTAATGCTCCTTTAAGCGCCTGATAAGATGGCCGCTGAAGGTTCGCGCCGCTGGCCTTATCAACCAGAATATTTTCCTCTGATACATATTGCTTTAAGGCCAAAAGCTGTCGATCAAGATTCTGCTCTTTACTGCTGACTCTTGCGTAACCAAAAATTCTTGATTCCATAAAAACCTCCATTTAAAAAGGCCCGTGGGCAATCATCCCCACGGGCCAATTACTGGATTTATTTCTTCATATAAATATCATAAAGCTTACGGATACCATTTTCTAAAGACGCTTCATGTAAAGGGTTATATTTTTTATATAATATTCCCGGCGGTATCCTTTTTACAATGTCTTTTGACCAGAGGCCATATTGCCATTGCAGCAATGTATAAATGTCGGCCATCCAATCAAAGATAAATTCATCATATAGGTCACTGATCTCCGCGTTAAAGTCTGCGTCAAAACCTATGGAGGATAAGATCTGTTTTGGGGTCTTATTTAAGTACAAAGGATTACCCATATCCATATATTCCCGATAGTCGCTGATCATATAGTCTGTAATGACATCAAATGCCTGTTGACTATTGCGGGCAATGATACGAAATAGATACCGGGTCTTTTGCATCATGCTGTCCAGATAGCTTTCATCATAAGCCGGGATTGTCATAATAATCATCCTCCTTGTGATAGACCAACGGATGGTTTATAGCATAGCGAGCCGTAATTCCAGGAACCTGATAACCATTGACCAGGATCGCTTTGGTTCGCTCAGACAAAAACCGGTTCACTTCTCTCCGGGCCTTCATATCCTCATTTCCCTCCGTTCCCTGTTCCGTTACTGAATAGGCAGCTTCCCAGCGGATATGCTCAAAAGCTCTCGGCGATTTCAAAAATATCTGATTTCCCAGAGAACCCTTATAAAACATACGCTCAACCTCCGTAATCCATGCCAATATTCCACAGGAATTTAGATCTAAAATATTTAATCCCTCCATATTGAGGCGATATATATTAACGATTGAATTTTCCGGCTTCCCATTCAGTACAGCCCAGCTCACTGCCCTTTCCTCATATTCTGTCGTATAAAAGCCATTGCCATAATCATTATCATCTTTGCCTCCCATATAATAGGGTTTCTTTAAAATATGGTCAGAACCATGAAAGACTTTGATTTCACGCATAAATTCCTTCTCCTGTTTATCATCTTTTTGATGATTTTTCTTATGTGATTATAGCATATACGATGATTAAACGCAAAAATGTTTGTAAACCCTATGCTGCTGTTTTTTTGCTTTCCGTTTTCTTTAAACCGCTGATTGCCCTGGCATATATTTCCCCGGTCATATCCTCCAGTTTTTCGATGTGATACCGTTGCAAAATAGTTTCTATGGCAACCCCCGTTCGCTGAAGCTCTTGTTCCAGAATTACCATCTGATCTTTTGTCAGTGCCGTCTTTGGTACTGATGTCTTTGCTGACACCTTTCGTCCTGATGGCTTTGGACTTCCAGTTTTCGCCCCCGCCTGCTCTGCCTGCTGACCCGGAAATGTCTGGGCGGACGCCTCTTTTTTATGGTAGTCAAAAACCACAAGCCCATAACTGTTCGTAATCAGCAGGGCCGTAATCTCCCTAGCTTCATTATACCCAATAGCCTGTACCTGGAAACGGTCATAGCTCACGTATTTATCTGCCTTTCTCTGGATATTGGCTTTGTCCGCAGGAATCCAGATAAAGGGAGCCGTGTAAAGCTCCCTTCCAATCCCCCAGTTGAAACAGGCCCTCTTAAAGGAATCCGATGCCTGCCCTTTTTCTTTCTCCGCGTAGCTAGTCGTACCTACATCCGTTTTTCCAATCCATTGCTGCTTTTCCTCATCCCAAATCTCCACAGTACAATATAAATTGCCGTCAATGCACCGATGGCTTCGTTTCCAGCCAAAAGGCGTAAATACCTCGTCTAAAATATTCTGGTCGGTACGCGCATCTTTATATAAGAGCAGGCTTAGCCCTTTTTCATTGACCGTGGCTACCCTGCACTCAATCTCGTCTGCCCTCAATAACCGTATCTTCTGTTCCATATGCTGTGTCCTCCTTCCTCTGTCCTATGCCTGCCTAAGCCACCTGAAACCTGCGGTACTGGCTCTGTGTACAGTATTCATCGTACAGTTCCTGATGTTCTTTCGCCAGTCGCTTCCGGTCAAAGGTCGTTGTCGTCACATTTTTCCATGTAATCTCTCGGTCGCCAACGATGCCTTTTTCATTCTCACCCAGGTAAAACTTCATTTGATTAGTCACAGCCTCCTTCTGTTCCTTTAATGCCTCGATCTGTCGGCTCAGATCATCATAAACTTGACACAATTCCAAGGTTTCTTCCGGCAGTTCGATCACTGTCGATACCGCCTGGGCATAGGTTTCATTTAAAAATTCCCTTGTCGCTTCGGAACCGTCCATGGGCGGCTCTATCTTTGGCAGCACATAATTTTCCCAAAACCGTTTTTCCATGGCAATGATCTCGGAAATCATTGTTTCATTTCGCTCGATTACATGGTAAATAAAATGATTACCGCCAATTAAAGCAGCAATGTACGCCCGTTTCCAGCCAGTAACCGCCAAATAATGTTGAATTTGATAAAGATACTCCAGCGGTACACCTTTTTCCCAAACTTCCAGCTTATAGGCGCTGGCAGTCTTAGCTTCAAACACACACATCTCACCATTGTCATTCACAACACCATCAAGATTAGCGATCATGAACGAGTATTCATCGCTCTGATAAATCGCCCTGCGGTTTCTCACTTTCAGCCCAGTCCTCTGTGTAAACTCATTTTTAATCACCGGCTCTAAAATTGTTCCAAAATGTGTATATTCGTTCTCTGCTTCTTTCAGTTCTTCCTGCCCAGTTTTAAACTGCCACAACTGATAAATGGATGTATACGCATTGACCCCGGCAATAATGGATGCATCGGAGCCTCCGATGCCACAGGTACGCCACTGCAGCCACGCCTCTTTTGTCATGTTTGCGGTTGATATTAATTTTTTCATAATTGAAGTACCTCCTTCTGTATTTCTGCCTATTCAAAGGAACAGCGCCGCATCACGCAGCGCCGCCTTTCTCCTGAAGCCCTGAATGTTCTTTTTCCAGTTCCAATACAACGCTCCTTAAACAGTTCTCCAATGCCTCATCCTCTGCATCCTCCTGTCTGAGCCAGCGGCAGAACAGATACCCCAGTACCCCTGGAAAGACGATCAGCGCTTTCAGCTGGGCCGTATCCATAAAATGGCTCTCATCCGACATGATCTGGTAAATCTTACGGTAAGTACAGATCTTATACGCATTTTGGATCAGATCCTCCTTGCTCTTTTTCAACATCCGCCGCAGAAACCCCATCCACTCTGCCTGCAATTTTTCTCTGAATAAAATCCCATAAATATCCTGCTCTGTGGTCTCTTTCAGTCTTATTTCCTGCATGTATTTATCCTCCATAAATTTATTTGGTTTACAATCTCCTGTTTTGTATTTCTATTCTTTTCGGCCTGGTATCTTCCCCGGCGTCACTCTTTCTCCGGCTCATGTCCCGGCCATATCTCCACCATGAACCGGACGCCATACTGGAACCCCAGCTTAAAATAAACCTCCTGGGCGATCCCCAGGAAATCATACATGATTGCCTTTATTTCTTCTGTCTGTGTATCACCCATATTTAAAGCCTTTACTTTTTCCCGGATGATAGTCTCCATTTCTCGGGATTTTTCTGTGAAATCCCCGGATTCTTGTACGATATGGTTATAAAGGATTCCTAACATATCTTCCATTTTTCTTGTCCTCTTTCGTTCTTTCTTTTAATTTCATACAAATATATTCAGGACGCCAACACCATTTGATAGGCTTTATCAATGAGGGGATTGCCCTCCACGGTCTTTGCGAACAGATTTTCTTTATAATTCGCTGTCTTTCGCAATGGGGCTGAATGGGTAGCGAAGTCCGACACAGCATTGATAAAGCGGTAGGCAGACTTTTCCACCTGCTGTAAATCCGGCGCGTCAAAATACCTGAGCTTCATATCCTCCCGCAGCCGTTCCATATTTTTACGCTGCAAGTCCGTGCTTCCTTCCTCCACAGGCAGAAGGATCTCAATATAATCCAGAACCTGTTTATCGGTCATTTTCTTACGCCGCAGGGCCTCCAACTCCTGTCCGAAGCTGTCCATGTAGCGCTCGGCCATGAGCAGTGAGTTTTTAGCTTCCGTAATCTTTCCCTGAATGTCCCCGGTGTGGATCATTGACCAGGAGCGTCTTGCCGTGGACAGCGCCAGATTTAAAGTGTTCTGGCACACCACACGGATCGGGGTGATCGCCGCCTTGATCGCCCCGGAACCGTCATGGGAATTGAAAAATACAAGGTATGGGCTGATCCTTTCCCCGGAAATAATATATTCATGGGGCAGATGGGCCAGCATCCATACCTTTTTTCCGCCCTGTAAGCTCCCGGCAGTTTCATAGCGGACACCTTCCCCCAGCAGGGCATCTGTAAAGGCAAAAGCTTCCTCATTCTGCACGATCTTATATCGGTCACTGACCACACCCAGCACCCTACGGTCTTTGTCCCGCACATTGGCCTTATATCCTGCGATCTCTTCATCGTTTTCCGTGTAGATCGGCTCCTGAATCACTTTCCAATCCAGTCCGGCCAAATGTAACGCCTCCCTGGAATCCGGCGCGGATAAAACCCTCACCCCTAAGCCATGCCATGGCGCTTTCCTTACATAAAACATTGTTTCTACATTTGCTGACATTTTTTAATCCCCTTTCATTCGTTTACTTTCATTTTCTTTTCATCATTTTATCGGTTTTTCATCACTGTACGGTCACATATCTACCGTCTTTACTGTCTTTTCCTGGCTATCGTATACCCAAAGTTCCCAGGACAAGATCTCTTCCGGCGCTACTGCCTGGATATTAACGGTATGGATCATCTCATGAAGTGTCCCTGCCCGGCGCTCGTCTTTGGGCAGGAGGATCAGTTCATGGGTAGATGACGGCAGGACAAAATATTCTCCGCCGATCCTTCTATAAATGTGTTCCATCATTCCCGGATACCACAGGCAGGAGGCGCCATTGATGTTATTCTCGTTTGTCAAAATATAGGCCTGCATTTGCTCTTTCCAGAACATTTCTGCAGCGCATAAATCTTCCGGTGCTTCAAACGGCAGTGCTTCACCACTGTCCATGAGCCGTTCTAACATATCTGCCATAGGCGTCAGCACCGGCGGGAACAGCCTGGGGCTGTTTGCCAGGGCGTCATGGTGAAGCTGCTCCACTCCCAGTTTCGGGAATCTGTCCGACCGAATGACTGCACTCTCAACATAATCCACACCCTGACCGATCTTTACCCAATAGGTCAGGGCAATATCGCCCATCCTTGTATGTGGCACTTGCGCTAACAGCTCAGCGTTTCTTTCCGCATTGACCGCCTTGAGGAAAAGCGCATTTTTCACATGTTCATAATCGCCCTCCATCAAGCTGGCCATCATTTTGTATCTCTCCAGCATCATTTCCATTATCCTTTCCACCATCTTTCTGTATTTTCTTATGACTGTTTTTTCTGCATCTTTTTAATAGTTTATTTTCTCTGAAACTGAAATAACTTCCGTCATCGCCGATAATAATATGATCGATCAGGTATATCCCGATCAGCTCGCCAGACAGCCTTATCCTTGTAGTTACATCCTTATCTTCCTGGCTTGGCTCAGGCTCGCCCGACGGATGGTTATGAAACAGGAACAGTCCGGCGGCATTGCTCAGCAAAGCTGCCTTAAAAATCTCAGGCGCGGAGACTGTACAAGAACTCACAGTCCCGATAGCAACCTGCTCAATATAGACCGGCTGATGCTTTGAATCCACACCACAGGCAATCACATATTCCCGGTCAGCCCCATCGATCAGCGGGCGGATACACTCCACTGCCGCATCCGGTGCAGACATTCTCCGGCCTGCGAACTCAATCTCCTTGTCTTTCAGCATGTTGAGCCTTACTATTGGAATTTTCATAAGCCCATTACCTCCATTCAATCCTCGCTGTCGTTAATGATGACCTCGGCAATCGAAACGATCGCGCCAAGGACAACCAGTAAAATCTTACCCATGACAACCCTCCAATCCCTAAAAAATTGGAGCATAAGCTGTGCCTATGCTCCGGTTAATGTGTTGCTAATTCTTTTTCCTTATCCCCTCCGTTTCGCAAAGAAATAGGACAGAACCTATGAAGATCCTGTCCTAATGTACTGGTTCACTATTATAATATATAATTAGATATTTTAAGTTTTACAATTTCTTACCCTTGAAGCATGGTACTGTAATCCGGCATGAAAGTCCTATTAATCTACATTCTAATCCGGATTCCATCCAGTTATCATTTGAAATTTATTCTTTTGGAAGTTTCACGGGAAGAATCTGTGTCTGCCGCTCATTCCGAAGATCAATTTTTATCAAATATTCTGCCTTCTTGTCCTCACCGGCAACTCCAATAAAAATATCTTTCTCCGGTATGCTGATGACTTGTCCCTGATTGCTGTCTTTACTGGTTTTTCTTTTAAAACTACAAATTTTATTTTTATTATCTATACTCCATATTTCATCCTGGAGCAGCCTGTAATTTTTTGAAAAAACACCGACTAAAATTCCAGAGTATACATCCAGACTTCCAGCATAAAATCCGTTATGACCTGAGGAATAAGAATTTTCCTCTCCTTCTGTATACTTTTTATAATTCCAGCTGGAACCAGAAAAAATATGAACTTCCTCCTCATAGCAATACCAAGACAGCCTTCGATTAAAATATTCCACAGCTCCGATTTTATACATACCGGAGGTCCTCCCAATTTCCTGACTATCAAGATTGGGGTCCAATTTATATACACATGAACTCTCTACACCATATATTTTATCATCTGCCGCAATCAATAAATCACTAAAGCCAAAACCTACAGCATATTTTTTCTTATAAACGGAACCGTCATTTTTCCAAAGTATAATATCATTACCTACTACAATACATACATCAGATTCCCTTATGACAAAATTTTTAATATTTTCATCTGTTAATAGCTTTCTTTGCTCACCTGTCTCAAGATTCTCCCAATAAATTTCTTTCACTATATTATTACGTATTCCTATTACATTTTCACTATGTCTAATAGTATATACGAATACATTTTCCTTAATCTGCCACTTATCAATGCGTGTACATGGTCCTAATAATTCACCTTGAAACATTTCAATAGATTTTACAATTTCTACTTTCCAGCTATCAATTTCTACAGATACAATACAAGCTTTATCATAGTCTTGACGAAGTAAAAAATAATATTTATTGTTTTTCCCACTTGTTCCCTTTTTTTCATCTTCCTCTTCCTGCATTGCCCGCAACATTTCAATCATACCCAGCACATCTTCTTCTGTATAACCGCAGTCGATCCCTATATCCACCGGATTTCTTTTTCCAAAATCTTCATGTTCGGAAATCGTCTTGATTATGCTCATATAATACTGTTTTTTCTCTTCCGTATATTTTCCCATAGTATATTTTCCTCCTTCGCCTATTCCCTGTTTAAGATCACAAAGATTGTTACTGATCTTTACATGCTTTTAAGAAGTATCCCACTTAAAATTTCAATACTGGCTTTGTATGACTCTTTCTTCTGCCGGATTTTCTGTTTGTCTGACTCCTGTAAAGTCCCCTTTACCTGCTTTTCAAGATACTGTACCATTTCCTTTATATCGGCGATAGCCGCATCTTCTTTACTGGTTTTATCTTGTCTGGGAATAGTCTCAAAACTTTTTAACATATCATCCATCAAACCAGAGTGTAATGACCAATTTACAGTTCCTTTATTATCCTCTTTTTCTTCTTTTTTATCCGATTCCCTTGGAATACTCTCATTTATTCCCAAACTCTCACTAACCACATCCATAAATGATCTCATTATGTTTTCTCCTTTCCCTAAAACGGCAGGAAGCTAAATATCTTATCAAAAATCGCGCTCGCTGTATTTTTAATAGTTTCTACAACACTCTTTACAACCTTGACACCAGCCTTCACTACTTTCTTTGCTCCCTCAAAAATCTTTTCGCCCACTTTACTTCCGGCTGTATATCCGACTAAGCCTCCAACGATACCTCCGACAATAGGCCCTGCGACAGGGATCCAGCTCAGAGCCGCCGCTCCGATACCTGCGCCTGCCGCTCCCGCGCTGAGTCCGGCATACATAGAAACGCTGGTTCTTCCCATATGCTCCAGGGCTTCACTCATAGTCAGATCTCCTTTTACCACTTTCCATAAAATCTTCACATTTTCTACACCGACACATGCGATCTTTGCCAGAGTCCCTGCAGGTGTCCCTGGTGG
Source organism: Candidatus Scybalocola faecigallinarum (assembly GCA_018711005.1). Lineage (GTDB taxonomy): Bacteria > Bacillota > Clostridia > Lachnospirales > Lachnospiraceae > Catenibacillus > Catenibacillus faecigallinarum. Next base: position 27,276 of record DVIT01000059.1, read on the forward strand.
GAGAATGGAGATGATCCCCTTTTCTGAAGCAACCTTCAGGGCGCCTCCGGCCGCTGCCTTGACGCCTGTGTCTGCCCCTGTCGTAATCGCTGTCTTGACAACTTCATCGGCTTCTACCGGCTCTCCGCTTACAGCTTTTTCTACAAGATGGATTCCTGTGCCTAACAACGCCGCATGAATCCCGGCCTGTCCTGCCTGCTTTCCGATATTTAATGCCAGTTCCTTTGTCTGATACACATTCCAGTCTGTTCTTTGGATCATCCTGTTGCTCTGTGCATCCTTCTGGAATGATTTTACCTGCTCTTTAGTGAGTCCTTCCGACTGAATATCAATCTTATCCGTACCACCGATATGATCTGTCACAGTTTTATCTGGAAAATATTTCTGGACATCTTCTACCTGCTCTTTGGGGACTACCAGCCTCTGGTTTGCATAATCTCCATCTTTCAACATTCCGATCGTCGCTTTACTGTCCGCGCCGTACTTCATCTGATAACGGGCCACGCCTTTTTGTCCGGTCTTGATATTATCAATCATGACATCTACAGAATTTTTCCCATATTGGCCGTTTTCCGGGACACAAACTCTGGCACGGTACGGAGATTTTTCCAAGACTGCTTTTGCATTAAAATTATTTACGTGGTACTGTTCCGCAATAAATCCATCCAGGTTTATGCACTGACTGACATCACCATCCGCCCGGAGGATCGTTCTTGCCATCTGCATATTAGCCTGGGTCATGGTCTGATCAATTTCCCGTAAGTATTCTCCAAACTCATTGACAGATACGCCTTTCGCCCCATCCTGAAGCTTTTCGGCAAGCCAGGAAGCTTTTGTTATCCCTTTCCGGCAGCTCTGGTTTAAATCTTCCAGATCATTGTTATAACCTTTGATCGCTTCTGTGATCTCATCTGCAATCTTATGCAATTCCGCATCTTCTTTTTCTGGAAGTTCTACTTTAAGCTGCTCAAAAAGCCATTTTGAGGTTTCCTTATCCGGATTCTCTTTATATTTATCCAAAAACCTTTGAAAAATTTTCTGGACTTCCTTCACTTCCTTTTCTGTCAAGCCTTCCACTTGCAGATTCAGTTCCTGGGTATGATCTGTTTTTTTCATTTCTGTACTCATCTTCGGTTCTCCTTTCATGACGCATTTTTAAATTTTCGGCTCTTATATTCCTTTTCCATCTTTGTAATGGAATCCCCCATAATCTCCTTTAGTGAATGAGTGGATTCAATGGCTGTCAAAATATCCTGGGTGGATACCTCATTTTTCCCTTTGATAAAGGCACGCTCGATCCCTTCTTTTACGACACCTTCAATGTCTGCGCCACTATACCCCTCTGTTTTTTCCACTAACTTGGAAATATCTATCTTTCCAAGGTCTTGAGGACGCCGTTTGCCAATATGGATCTCAAAGATTTTCCGGCGTTCTTCCGGCTTTGGCAGCTGAACATAGAAAATCTCATCGAATCTTCCCTTACGCATAAGCTCCGGAGGCAGTTTCATAATATCATTTGCCGTTGCAACGACAAAAACCGCACTCTTTTTTTCCTGCATCCAAGTCAGGAACTGGCCAAATAGCCTTGTGGTAACCTCGGCTCCACCTCCGTTACCCCCAATGCCGGAAAAAGCTTTCTCCAACTCATCGACCCAGAGGACACATGGGGCAATGGCTTCCGCCAAAGCGATGGCGCGCCTCATATTACTTTCAGATTCCCCTACATATTTCCCCATGACACGCCCCATGTCCAGTTTAAGGAGAGGGATCCCCATTAACTTTGCGGAAGCCTTGGCATTTAAAGATTTCCCGCATCCCGGGATTCCCGCAATGAGAACGCCCTTGGGAAGCTCTACTCCAAAGTCTTCTGCTTCCTTCATACGTTTTAATACCTCGGCCTTGTTCCCGATCCATCGCTTTAAATTTTCAAGGCCGCCTATATCTTTCATCTCTTCCTCGCAGGACACCATCTCAAGAATACCGGCCTTTTGTATCATCTGTTTTTTCTGCTCCATCACCAGCTTTAAGGCGCTCTCATTTAATTCGCCTTCCTGGCTGAAAGCAAGAGATAAGATCGTATCTATTTCCAGCACCGAAAGGCCTTTAAAGGCCAGCGACATCTGTTCCAGGGTCTTATCATAGACATTTCCAATCGAGTTTTCCCGGACAAAATCAAGGATCTCCTTCTTTATCTCTTCCTGGGTCAGATATTCTTCATGGAGGACAGTGATATATTTCTCCAGCTCTTTCGGGACTTTCAGGATGGATGAAATAAATACAAAAACTGTATCAAGGTCGCCTGACTCGATCTGTAAGCAGGTGTTCTTAAAAAGCGCTACGATCTCCGGATTCTCCAGATAGAAAGCAATGTCTTTGATCATGATCACCTTGCGGTTAAATTCCTTTTCTACAACGCCTGTTTTCAAAAACTGTTCCAGTGTGCAGTCAGCATTAAGGATCTCATGAACATTGGAAATCTCCTTTTTTTCTACTTCCTTCCGTTTCAAGTGCCCATACATCTGGTTCCATTCCCAGACCTTTCTTCTGCCTGTAACTTCCAGTATTTCTTCTTCTGCTGCATTGTCATCATAAGTATTGATGTAAATAATCGGTACATTGGCATCAATATAATCCTTCAGTTTTTCTTTCAGCATGGTCTATCCCTCCTAAATACGCTCTAAACTCAATTCCAGCAGCTTCAAAAAGTTCTGAAAAATACTTCTTGCATTCAGAGCCATCATCTTATCGCTTTCTTCATCCGCCGGACTTATGCCACTGAACTGTAATCCTTGTTCCAGAAATCTATGCCCATCCTTTTCTTCAATCTCCACTTTGGAATCCCCAACACCTATAAATTCAATATTCTTGACGTTCCGGGAAATCTTATATGTTCCGTCCAGCAGATATATCTTCTTCTTTCCATCTTCTATAAGCTTCTCAAGCTTCTCCTGGCTGTCTGCGCTTGACTCGACCATTTTTTCCACTTCTTCTTCCGTAAATGAACGTTTCAGCTTTTCCTTCAGATGGGCTTTATCCAATATTTCTTTTACATCTAACTGAACCGTCTGGCTTTCTACGCCCAGGGCTTCTGTAAACCGTTCTATAAAATCGTCCTCGTCTCCTGTCAATTCCTCCAATTCCTCTAAAATATCATCATTATAGGTATTTTCCAGCCATTTCTGTAACTTTCGATTTTGGAAATATTCCAGGGCCTTCTCCAGATCAAAATATTCCTGGAGTTCGTCCAGTTCCTTTACCATCTTTCCTCCTGCCATCTCTAAAGGGAACCTAATTTTTTTCATTTGTATGCCTCTCTTTCTCTATCATCATTTTAAGCTTGTCCCATTGTATCAAATGAAATTTCCGTAATAATTCAAACTCATATTTTCGATGCTCCATCTTAAATGAAGCAATATCTGCCATAGGTACTGTCAGCAGTGTTCCCGAAATATCAAAAGCAAACAGATACATCTGATCCTCATAAATCTGAATACCCACCGGTGAAACTGCTTTTTTCCTCCCATCATGGAAAAGCAGTTCAATTTTATCCCGCTCGGAAATACACTGTTGAAGGTCCCAGTTCATTTTCAATAACGCCGCCTGATTCTTTGTCCAATAATCCTGGACATATTTTTCAAGAGTCTTTTTTATATAGCGTCTTCGGGTGATCTCCACTGAATTTAAAAGACTGTTCCCTAAGCCTTCAAATTCATCTTTGCGCAAAGCCCGGCAGGAATTTAAAAGCTCCAGAATATAGATGACCTCCATCGCGCTGAGGGGTTGGCTCTTATAAAAATTTTCCAGATGATAACTTTCGTCCTCCCGGTCATAAATCAGATTGTTGCCGTCAAAAGATTCACTTAAATACAGCCGGACATCCTCAATATCCCGGTCAAAAGTTCTTCTATCTATTCCTGTTTCCACACAAAAGCTTTTTTTATAGATTCTCCCACCCTGCGACAGCTTGGAATACATCAGCAATATCCGGGTGGTCTTGTCCATTCCTGCCATCTTGTACTCCTCCATTGCGCTTTAAGGATAACAAGCTACAACGTCATAATCTGACGTTCTTTTAAATTTTATTCATTATCTATCACTATATTTTTTATAGTTCTAGCTCATTATACTCTAAGTATAAAAAACTTACAATTAGCACATAAAAAGGGAGGACGTTCCACCCCTATGAAAGATCTTGACTTTGAAATCATCGGGAAAAAAATAAAAGAAATACGGTTAGATAAGAAGCTCACTCAGGAATATGTCGCAAAAAATGACGGCAGGATTCCGAAAAGAATCCTGCCTGACTATGATTTCATTATAAATATACAATTAAAGCTCTTGACTTTTCAGTAATATATCATCCTTTGAAAAAGGAATATATTGTGTAGGTAGTTAATGCTTTACAATAATGTCTTTCTATTCTTTGTTGCCTAAAATTCAAATCTATATTCTACCAGCCAAACACACCTATCAGACCACCAACAAAATTGCTAATTCCGTTTCCGATTGATTTTATACCATCAACAACCGTTCTCCCAACCGACTTAACGACTTCTTTAGCTGTTTCACGAACCTTCTGCGCACATTTAACTATAGTTTCACCCACTTTCGAGCCAGCCATATAGCCAACCGTTCCTCCAACAAAGCCTCCAACGAGTGTCCCTATTGGACCAAATGCTGTACCAATAGTAGCGCCAATAAGGGAACCTTTGGTACTTGTAGCAATTCCCGCAACCGTAGCCACAGTAGTCTGTTCCATCTTCTCAAAACCTTCTTTAGCGGTCAATTCACCAGTAGCCATTTTACCAACGATTTTGACATTTTCAATACCAATATGAACAATATTCGCAATCGTTCCAGCAGGGGTCCCCTTCGGAATCACTTTAATAACCCCCTTTTCAACACCTGCCTTCAATGCCCCCGCTGCTGCTGCCTTTACACCGAAGTCTGCACCAGATACGATAGCCGTTTCAATCAATTCTTCACCTTTAATTTCCTCATCGTTCCAAACCTTGTGAGCAATATCAAAACCAACACCAATGGCAGCTCCCATCAGTGCTGATTGCTCGGCCTGTTTACCAATACCTATTGCAAGATCTTTCGCTTTATATTCATTCCAATTCAGATCATTCCATTTTCCGCTTTGCGCTTCATTTTGTAATTCCTTCGCTCGTTCTTTGGAAAGAGGGTTACTGGTTGTTCCATCCGGAGCTTCAATAACCGTTGTAACTTTTTTGGCAATATCCTGTTCCTGACCTTCTGGAACAAGCTTTTGTTGTCCACGATAATCACCATGTTCAAAAGCCTTTGCTGTAGCTTCGGCATCCTTACAATATTTACACTGATAACGTTTAACCACATGACCGCTTTCATCAATAATTACAATGTCAACAGAGTTCTTAGTATACCCTTTACCAGAGGGTTCAAGCACTTTTGCCCGATATGGACTCCCTGTTATTTCGGCATTTAAATTAAAGGTTTGCGCATGATACTGTTCTGCGATAAATCCATCTAAATGTGGATTTTGGCTAATAACATCAGCCTGCGTATGAATTGTGGAATATAAAGACTCATTTGCTGTTTTTAACGCACTATCCAACCTCTGCAAATATTTAGAGGCTTCCTGTACACTCATATAGGAAGTTGCCTTTTTGGCTTCACTAGCAAACCATGACTCCTTACTTCTCCCATCAGAAATTGCCTTTTCCAATGACACCTTTTTTTCTTCCTGTACTTTAAGAGTCATAATAATCTCATCACTTATCTGAGCAATTTTCTCCGCGCCACAATCGGGAAGATTTTCTTCCATCACCATCCGTAACCACTCATCAACTTCCATAGAATTTCTGTACTTAAGATAACTTTCTATAAAATTCTTCTGGATAAGTTTCAACTCCTGTGCTTCTTCTATAGAAATATGGGCTACTAATTCTTCATCAATAGCAAGAATTTCTTCGTTTTCTTTACTGGTCACTACCTTCATTCCTCCAGAACTGCTAAATCTCTGATAAACTTACTGCTTTACTCATTAGAAATACTCGCAGGTTTAATATCAATTTTGCTGATAGTATCTTTGATTTGTTTAATTTTATCTTTCAAGGTACTAGAAATAGATTTTGTATCTTTCACGGATCGGATTAGATCCTCAGTTGTAATTGTTGACTTTCCATTAATAAACGCCATCTCAAGCGTATCCTTAACAACCGCTTCCAAATCAGCCCCATTAAATCCTTCAGTTTCCTTAATCAGCGCAATGGAATCAATAGACTTATTCCATTTTTTACGTTTTTTAAGATGAATTTCTAAAATCTTTCTACGCTCCTCACCATTTGGGAGATCCACAAAAAATAACTCATCAAATCTGCCTTTTCGCAGAAACTCCGGCGGTATTCTGGAAATATCATTAGCTGTTGCCACAATAAATACTGTATTTTCTTTCTCCTGCATCCATGTCAGAAATTGGCCGAACAACCGCGTAGTTACATCATTACCGCCACCCTCGCCACCAATACCGGCAAATGCTTTTTCAATTTCATCAATCCACAGGACACAAGGGCTAATTGCCTCAGACAGTTTCAATGCTTTACGCATATTTTCTTCAGATTCGCCAACATATTTACCCAACAGACGCCCAACATCAAGACGCACAAGAGGAATCTTAAATAAACTGGCAGTAGCCTTTGCCGTCAGACTTTTACCACAGCCTGGCATACCAATAATCATAATTCCTTTGGGAATATCTACGCCAAACTTAAGAGCTTTGTCCAAATTTGAAAAAACTTTAGCTTTCCTACCAAGCCATTCTTTCAAATTTTCAAGACCTCCTATATCATCAATAGTTTCTGAGAACGTTACAATTTCTAACATTCCAGATTTCTTGATAAATTGTTCTTTCTCTTTAAGAATCAGTAACTTGTCCTCTTCATCAATACACCCACCATCTTGATATGCAAGATTTAGAATCTGCCTAATTTGGAACTCATTCAATCCCTTAAATGATAGAGCAATATCATTAATGGTATCTTCCGCAACAACAATTTTCAAGTCACTAATAAATTCATGGATAAGAATATTAATTTCATTGATTGTCGGTAACGGAATATCAAACACCGTGATATAATTCTCTAACTCACGCGGTATTACTGTAATTTCGGAAAGAATAAAAATTGTTTCATTGTAATCATCATTGTAGAGATTATTTTCTGCGATCCTTTTCAAAAGAGCAATAATCTTAGGATTATTCAATTCACCGTGAATGTCCTTAAGAATAAGCAATGTATCATGTTCAAAGCCATCATCCATTGTAAGTCTCAAGAACTGCTCTAAAGTACATTCCTGCATAGGGCTTTTGGTTTTGAAATCCACCAGTCCCAAAGCATTATTAAATTCCACACATTTGGCGTTTTCTCCGACCTGGGCGATTGCATCATCAATCACCTTAAAATCAAAATGATTGATATAAATGATTGGATGCAACGCATCTATGTAAGAAGCCAATATATTAACTGTGCTTCGCTTCATCACTATACCTCCATGTAACGCAATGTACGCGTATCAGAATTACTTTTATAATCAATACCATCAACGATAACAAAGTTGTTGCGAACATCGTCCGCAGACAAATCACCACCAGAACACCCGGCAGACCGAACATAATCCCCATTTCCCATGCTTATAATCATATACCGCTTACCCTTCGGCTCAAGATCTTTCCAATATCCATCCGTCATTCCAGAAAATGAAATGAGGTTTTCTCCCAAAGCAGTATTGAAACTGTCTGTTGTAATCATGGCACAAATCTTATCAAACATCATCGCTTTATCAGAGTTTTTTACAATATCCAATGCAATAGTTCCATCTTCCTTTGTAATCTTTGAAGGGAGATAATATTTTCGGGATTTTTCGTTCATAAGTAGGCACATTACAGCTAAAACAGACTCATTTTGTAATACATAGAACAGATTTCTATGGTTTAATTTCAATATCCAAGCATAATTCGATACTATTTCAGCAATATTTGCCTTAATTACAGCTACGTTATTAGGATTTTCAATAATTCCATTTACCAGTTGACGATAGCCTGTTTCATAGTCATTGATAATATTTTTTACATTATAATTCTCATCTTTATATATAGCGCAGAGTTCTTTGCGTTCTTCCAGATACTTAAGCATATAGATGCTTTCTTCGACCTTCTTTTCGTCAGCAGAAATATCAAAAATATGAATTAGTTTTTTAATAATCTCCAAAGGATCATTGTCAGTAATAGCAGTCACAGCCTTTAGTTCCGAATCGTATCCTCGCACACTAAGCCATCTATGAAGTAATTTGTTATTATAATAACCCAACATATCTTCGATAGAAAAGTTATTCTGTAAATCCTCAATAGTACGCACGGGGTTTCCATCGCAGATTAGGTTAAATTTGATTGTTTTCGCCATCTTTATATTCATTCCTTTCAATTTAATACAAACTCTATGGTTTAATTTATACAATCTTCTTTAAACATTATTTTTTTATTTTTCGGCACTGCTTTCGGTACTGTCTCGCAGATCCTGTCCGCATACCGTACAAAAATTCACATTTGAATCATACTCTTTTCCACATCGGCTGCACTTTTTTTCATTAGTTTTCCCTCTATTTTTTATTACTAAATATTTTTTAGTTATAGGTAATTATACTACACATATAAAAAGTTTACAATTATAAAACAAATTTTATTGGAGGTGTAACTATGAAAGATATTGATTTTTCCCGTATCAGCAGCAAACTGAAAGAACTGCGAATTGAAAGAAATCTCACCCAGGAATTTGTGGCACAAAAAGCAGATGTTAATACTTCCCATATCTGCAATATTGAAAATAACCGGGTAAAGGTTTCCCTCTCCACCCTTGTACAGATCTGTAACGCTTTGGATGTCACGGTGGACTACATTCTTTCCGATGAATACGCCCATCCGGACTCAGCCCTGGAACAGGAAGTCCTTAAAGAACTGCGCCTGTGTTCACCAGAAAACAAAGAAAAGATTTTGAAAATTATAAAGATTCTGCAATGATGACGCGATGAAGATTATCTTTTGTCGCGTCTTTTCTATAATGTTTGTTCTATCATTAAATAAAACCGGATAAAAACGGACGGTCTCTAAGATTAACCACTGTTAAGAAATAAAATTGAATAACATAAAAAATAAACGTCGTTGCCGAGGCAACCCGCTAATATTTTGTGGCACAAAAAATGACAGGTTATTTATCTGCAAGGCTCTCTTTAGCCTTACATACACCTGCCATGGATGTACCATAAAATCCTGCGGGTTGCCTGCTAAATCATAATAAAATAAAGGTTTCTTTATATAGGATAGCATTATAATTCTTAATAGTATTAATATTTATAATAGTATTATTAATAAATAATAATACTATTATATTCTTATATATTATCTATACAATATACATATCTATTTATCTTTATCAGAGAACAAAGAACATCAACAGTAAACAAATACAAACAACCAACATTAATGAAAAGAATATCCTAAATTATTTATCTGGAGGCTGCTATGAAACAAGAGAAAAACAAAGAAACACCCCAGCGAAAAAATCTGGAAAAGATCATTAAATGTCGATGTACCTGTGAGGAATATGAGGCACTCTCTCACCTGGCACAAAAAAATCAATGTACATTTTCGGAGGCTATGCGTAATGAAATATTTTCTAAGGATAGCTCCCGATATTCTCCACTGCAAAAAGAACTGCTAAAGCAGAGCTTTAACAATCTGATCCTTGCAACCCCAATGCCTGATCTATCAAAGGCTATGCTGATCGAGGAGGTAAACAAACTGTGAAAATCATTATCAAAATAAAAAGAGAAACTTATACCAATGACGATGCTTTTTACAATGCCCTGAATTATATTTTTGGTTTTGACCAACCACAACCTATGCCGATTAGATTTTATGGGAACCTTGGCTTGACTGAATATCCCCCGGACCCAGGCCATTTCATCCGAAGTTTTGAACAATTACGGGAGGGTTCATCTCATACGATTTCCCGGAAGCTCTGGCATATCATCATCTCATTTCCCACTGTATTCCCTCAACCCTACGGACGGTACTTTTATTTTGCGGATGCGGTTGCACGATTGTTTGGGCCATATTATCCTGTAGCTTATTCCTATCACAAAGATAACAGGCATACACAACGAGAACATTCCCATTTTCATCTGATTATTTCCACGACCAGCGCTTCCCCGGCACTTCCACCACTGTCCAGGAAAAAGCTCAATTCTTATCTCCCACAGATCATTGCCATTGCACATCAGTATGGGCTTACGACCCAGATTATAGGACAATGACAGGAGGCTCATGACTATGTTTGAATCTTATGATGACATTTTGACTGTTCCTGAAATAGCAGAAATTCTAAAGATAGGACGGACACAAGTCTATAAAATGCTTAAATCCGGCCAGATAAAGGGTTTCAAGCCCGGGAAAGATTGGAAAGTATCCCGTCAGGCATTGGCCGAATATGTACTTTCGCAAAATCAGGCAGTAAAAAAATAAAGGATGATCTATTCTGTCCGAAAAGAGATAAGCAGAGCCTATACTCTGCTTATCTCTCCCTCTGGCAGTGCTGCTATGCGGAAATGTCTGTATTATCAATACCGCTTGTTTTCTTTATGCTCACATTCTCAGCAATTCCTTCGGCCTCTGCCCTTAACCGGATAAACCGCTGTATCCATTGTGGCTTATTTTCCATATCTTTATATAATCTTTGGACAGTTCTTTTGCCCACACGCCGATCCATAACCGCAAACAGATACGTCAAAGGATTTTCCCAGCTTAGACATTCCTCTATTAAGTATACATTCAAGTATAAATGCATCGCATAAGCCACATCCGCGATCTCAAATAATCCTTTTCTTCGCTTTTCTTCCTCTGTGGGATACCATTCACTTTTATAGTACACATCACTGTTCGCTATCATAATGGTTTCCTTTTTGTCAATGACAATCCTGAAAAACCGATTATAAGAACAAAAAGTACAGTGGCACTTTGGATTAGCTGGCGGCTCTGTCCTGTAATGGGGGCGGCAATATTCAAAATCATAAAAAACTCTGCCCTTTAAAGAAGGGGCCATTCTTTCTTCCATCGCTTTTCGGGTCTTACTCCACATAAACATTCCTCCTAGTTGTATTATTGTATGCTAAAGAATCGAATAGAAATATAGTAGCAATGTTAGATTTGTATGAAGGTTGTAAATAGAAAAAATTGATCTATTTTTAAGGTTTATCAGGTCTAACAAGAAAAACCTATTGTATAGTCATTTAGTTTTGAGTATAATGATATAAAAAGTATTTTATTTGAAGGGAGGTTTTCACATGATTATCAGACCGGACTATATTCATGCAATCACGCCTTTTATCGACCAGCCTTTGGTGAAAATCCTTGCAGGGGTACGACGATGTGGTAAATCAACGATTTTTGAAATGCTTGCGGCTGAACTCCGAAGCAGGGGGATTCCTGAGGACCATATCATCCAGAAACGATACACGGAAATGGACATTCCGGAAGATATTTCCGCAAAAGACATGTATGAGGAACTGCTTAACAATATTCAGGGAAAGGGCCGCTGTTACCTGCTGTTAGATGAAATACAGGAGGTCAAAGGCTGGGAGCGGTGTGTAAACAGCCTTCTGGAAGGACAAAATGTGGATATTTATGTGACCGGTTCCAATTCAAAACTCATGTCCAGTGAGCTGTCAACGTATTTAACCGGGCGTTTTGTGTCTATCCCTGTCTATACACTGTCCTTTAAAGAATATTTGGATTTCAAAAAACAGGATTCCCGTTCTGAGAAGGAACTTCTGGAAGAATATATCCGTTTTGGCGGGTTCCCAATTATTGCTTTAGGAAATTATGATGAACAAAGTGCCTATCAGATCGTGAATGGCATTTATCATACGGTGATTTCCAGAGATATTGTAAAGCGCCACCGGATCAACCGGCAGGATTTGTTTGACCGTGTCGTAAAATATATTATTGAAAATATGGGGAAAACCTTTTCAGCCAGTTCCATTGCTAAGTTTTTGAAAAGCGAACATCGGACTGTATCGGCAGAGTCCATTTATAATTATCTGCGCTGGCTAGAGCAGGCATTTATCATCTATCCCTGCCATCGTTATGATATTCAGGGGAAAAGCATATTAAAGACGCAGGAGAAATACTATCTTGCGGATGTGACTTTGAAGTATTGTCTTTTGGGTTACAACCGGAAGATGTTAGATGGCGCATTGGAGAATATTGTATTTTTGGAGATGAAGCGCCGGGGATACAATGTTTATATAGGAAAAAACGCTTCCAAAGAAATTGATTTTATCGGTGTCCGCCGGGATGAAAAGGTTTATGTGCAGGTTTGTGTACAGCTGCCCGAAAACTCAGATCGGGAGATTGGCAATTTAATGGAGATTTCGGATCACTATCCGAAATATGTAGTCACTACAAACAGCATGGATGTGGGAATTGATAATGGTATCCGGATCGTGCATTTGGCGGACTTTTTGCTATCAGAACACTGGTGATCACAAAAATAAAGAAAGGGATAGCCTAATGACTATCCCTAAACTTTTTACCTTTCTTACTATACTGCATAAAGATTAAGCTTATGCTCTTTCAACCATATGTTCATTCTTCTAAGACTTTCTTCTCTGCGAAAATCATAAAAACCATACAAGCCACCTTCTTGCTCATATACATAATTTTTTGCCTTTCTGCCTTCTGGAACATCTATACCTTCCGAAATTAAATAATCGTGCATGGCCTCACCATATGGATATAGAACCTCGCTTCCAGGAAAAACAATTATTTGTTTTTCTTCTTGCAAAGAATCTACTGTTAAACTATCAGCCTGTTCAACTTCTTTAGTTTCAGGATCATAATAAGCTACAAAACCGCTCATTTCTTCCACTAAAATTTCTTCCAGTACTTTCCGTTGTACATCATTTTCCTGATTTTGTAATTCTGTGTTCATTTCTTCTCACTTTCTCCTTTAATTATAATAATTAAGATGAAAGCGATAGTCATATTTAATGTAACGTTAAATTATTCGCGCTATTCGATTACTTTTTCCCCTTGACTACTTGTTTTATTGTTTGCGTTTGCTACCGCATCAATCATTTACTAGAAGCGATAGCCATATTTAACGTAACGTTAAATTATCCGCACTATTCGATTACTTTTTTCCCTTGACTACTTGTTTTATTACTTGCGTTTACTACCGCATCAATCATTTACTAGGGTAGTATACTACAAACAGGAAGAAAAAACAAGATAAAATGATGATTTTTTCAATTTTTCCACCAAAAAAATGCACCTGGCACCCATGTTCAAGCGCATTTCTATTAAATAAACAAATAATCTCCCGTCTTATCAGATAATACCATATTCCTCATAAAGCTCCTGAAGGTATTCCTCATCCTTTACCATCTTCTCAATGTCCTCATATCTCCCATCCGCAATCAGCTTCTCAACTAAAGTTCTTACCCTAGTTTCCCCAATTTTCTTGCCAATCTCCTGATTTTCCTGGTCCCTCATCACCAATGTCATATGCGCATACCTCCGTTCCCTGTGATTTACGGCAGCTAAAAATCAATCCTCCGACACAGATAGACAGGGATGGTCAACTTCTTTCCAGAGATTCCACCGTAAGTATCCCCTTTCAGGAAGTACACCTTATCTACTCTGCCGTCCTCCAGTAAACGGTTAGCTGTTTTTCCGGCATTTTTCCCGGATTTTACTTCTATGGCACAGTCCTCATAGGTGTCAAGGCTCCTTACCAGGAAATCAATTTCTCCCCCCTTATAAACACCAAAGGCCGGAGCCGTCCCGGCAATCTTTTGTTCCCGGATCAGCTTCTGCAAGTACAGATAGACAAAATTTTCATTAACGATCCCTTCAATGGTGGCCGGGTCAGCGCCGGACATTCTGAGAAAATATCTTGCCACACCTACATCGCAGAAATAAAACCGGCTGTGATAAGTAATGTCCATAATGTTACATTCATTTGCCCGGTCACAGTATCCGATAATATGTGACCGATACAGCCACCCAATGGCCTGATTGACACTTTTCCTTGTCACCCGGTCGCTTTCTTCATTAAAAATAACCTTTGAAAGCTCTGTCACCAGATTGGCAGAGCCTTTGCTTTCTTTAATCATACTCTGGGCTATGGAGGGAAAGAGCTGTTCAAACAGATTGATTTCTAATATACTGTCAAAATATCTCTCAGATTCCTCCACGAAAATACGGATGATCCCGGCAAGCTCCTGCCTGCATTTTTCCAGATCTCCCGTTTCCAACCAGGTTTTGACCACTGCCGGATACCCGCCGATATGAATGTATATATCGTACAAGTCTCTCAGCTCATCATAGCTCTCATGGGGATCATCTCCCGTAAGGCTTATTTTTTCGTAAAGCTCACATTTCCCGGCTCCACTTAAAAACTCTTCAAACGACAAAGTATCCAGCACCATAGCATCTGTATCCCCGGCGGGAAGGAAATAGTCCTTGTTCATAGTTTTCCCCAGATAGCTTCCTGTAACGATAAAATGGCACTGAAATTCCCGAGAAAACTGGCGGATCAGAGAAAAAACCCTGGCAGACTCCTGAATCTCATCCACAACAACAATCGTGTCTTTTGTATCCTGAAAATCCGGATCAAACAGAGTAAGGGCTTTGTGGAGAGGCTTTTCGATCCGGGCCTCTCCCGGCTTCCACTCATTTGACATCTGAAGGCATTGGAGAAATTCCTGGCCGGAAGTCTGCACCATGTTAATATAAATATACTTTTTATAATTGTCCTTAGCAAACTTATTTAGGATAAACGTCTTTCCCACCTGACGGGCGCCGCTTAGAATCAGCACCTTGCCACTGTCATTGTTTTTCCACTGGACAAGCTTACTATAAATATCTCTTTTCAGCTCTACCATGTATTCCCGCCTTTCTAATCAAACAATGCGCCTGGCACCCATGTCCAAGCGCATTGCTTTTAATTAAGTCAATAAATAATTTCATGCATCCTCAGATCATATGATATTCCTCATAAAGTTCCTGAAGGTATCCTCAAGTCACAGGTTTTCAATGCATTTTTATCCAGGCTATCCCTGGTTTTATTATACACAAATATGGGTAAAATTACAATGAATACAGCGATCCCGCTGTCCTTTTCGAGCTCTCATTTATTCCCATTTTTTAGACATGTTTTCATTGTATTGTTTCTTTTTATTTAAGCTCCGCACTTTGGCTCTCGGCTCATATTTACCGCAGTGCTGGCAGTAGCCTTTATGCTCCGCTTCCCGCCCTTTTTGGCACTGGCCTAAAGCCACATAATATTTGCAGGGGACTTCCCGGTATTTTGCCATGCTCTCACCTCTTTATCTGCCGCCAGCCTTATAGTTATAGACTGGCTTTAATCGTGTCTCAATATCTACAGTATCCCGGATCAGCGGCAGGATCATCTCAATCCCACGATAGGCAAAAGGAGCCTCATCCAACGTGTCCCGCCCAATACACGTTGAATATATGCCTTTCATCTCCCCTTTAAACTGGGATACGGTATAACTTTCTTTCACAGCTTCACGCTTCATCAGCCGTCCGGCTCCATGGGGCGCTGACTCATTCCAATCCGGATTGCCTTTGCCACGGCCCATCAGGATACCGTCACGCATATTGACAGGAATAATGACCTTCTCCCCGGCTTTAGCGGATACTGCGCCCTTTCTTAAAATCCGATGGCGGCCGGACAGATCCACATAATTATGCTGGGACTCAAATTCATCTGAAATCTTCCATTTCATCCCTTTAGCGATTTCATCCAGGATGGCCTGGCGGTTTAAAGACGCAAACTGCTGTACAAGTTTAATGTCATGAAGATAATCCTCCATAAGCTGGCCTTCCAGCCAAGTCAGCTCATAGGGAACAGACAAGCCCTGGGCCTTTAAATATTTCTGGCCTTCATTAAGATAGTATTCTGCCACCATCTTTCCCAGCGCCCGGCTTCCGGTATGGATAGCCAGATAAAGCTGGCCTTCATCGTCTTTATCCACTTCGATAAAATGGTTCCCTGAGCCAAGGGTGCCAAGGCTGTTCCCAATATAATCCGCTTTTATATGCCGTGAGCATTTCAGGGCTTCAAGATCAAACTGCTCATAAAAACGGTGGGCGCTTTTGCGGGTATGAAAGCCTGTGGGAACATTTTCCCGGATGATCGTATCCAATCTTTGGAACTCACATTTCTTTTGTTTTATCCGGGCCAAAAGGACGCCGCACCCAATATCAATGCCAACTACGCTTGGAAGGAGCTTGTCTGTAAGGGTTGCGGTAAAGCCAATGGTTCCCACCTTTCCCGGATGAACGTCCGGCATGATGCGCACCTGGCTGCCGGAAAATGCCTCATTGTCGCAAAGCATCCGGATCTGTGCCAGGGCATAATCTTCTACTATGTCTGTGAATATTTTTGCGGAAGTATAGACTCCATGAATTGTTTTCATATGTAAATCCTTTCTCAAACAAGGTGCTTTCCGGCCAAAAATGGGCGCAAAAAAGCACCTCTGAAAAGAGATGCAGATCATCCAACAATCATAGGATAGAATTAAAAGACTGATTTTTACAAAAGTAAATTAATTCCAGCTATAATGACCTTTCTCAAGGACAATCTGCACTCCTGATCCATTATGTAACTGATATTTGCTTAAATTTCTCTGTTTCATCGTTGTCCTCCTTTCTTATAGCCAGTGAATAAGTAACCTGTAATCTGTAACGATTACGCCATTAAGTATAGCGGCAATGTTTCCATCTGTCAATAAAAATCATCTTCGCCGCCTCCGAATCTCTGCCATTGCATCAAAGAATGGCCAGGGCTTCCCAGCTGCAAGGTCATCCATGCCTTCCTTCAAAAATTGTATCACGCTTAATCCCCCTGCCCTTTCCACCCGCCAAACCATTTAAACCGCCATATTTAAATAGCATAAAAACATAACATTTCTCAGTCTCCTATATTAACGGTTTAAACGGTAATCCGGTTTATTAATGCTGTCCCTGATCCAAGACACAATACAGAGTTTACATATCTTTGAAATCCTGATATACTTATTTTAACGAAATCCTTTCATATTTCCAATCTTAATTCATCTGCTTTTATGATGATTCATTTCTTTAAGCCCACTGCCACTTTGCTTATCCGGCAAGGCTATCACACCCTATCCCAATGCCTGCATACATCTTCAAACTGGACTGGGTCATGATGAGCATTGTGATCCTTTGCATTATCGCTACTTTGCTTTACGGTGCTGTCCGCTTTTTTGAAAAGAAATACGGGGACCGATAAGCGCAGTCAACGTGTTGATCCCATTTTTTAATTGGTAGTAACTATTCAGCCATGCATCCGAGCGTGCATGGCTGAATAGTTACAATTGGTAAATTTTTATTGATTACTGTCCTTGACAAATATACCGTTCGGAAGTATACTAAAAATACAGACACCCCTCCCGGGGTATAGAGTACATTTTAAAGGCAGGTGTTTCTGATCATGAAACAATCATTTAATGTTACCGGTATGAGCTGCTCGGCGTGTTCTGCTCATGTGGAAAAAAGCGTTGCCAAATTATCCGGAGTCAATTCCGTATCCGTTAATCTTTTGGCTGCTTCCATGAAGGTAGACTATGACGAGAACGTGCTTTCTGCCGATGATATATGTCAGGCTGTGGACCATGCCGGCTATGGCGCATCTCCCAGCCAGCCCGCTTCCGGCACACAAACGACCGCCGGAAGTTCAAGTGGTACCGGCAGCTTGACTGCTGCCGGTACCACTTCCCGCACAAACCCTTTGGCAGGGGAGATTAAAAATATGAAGTTCCGTCTGATCGTTTCATTTATTTTTATGATCCCTCTCATGTATATTGCCATGGGCCACATGGTGGGCCTTCCGGTGCCGTCGATCCTGACAGGCGAGGAAAATGCTGTGATCTTTGCATTTACCCAGCTTCTTCTTACAGTGCCGGTCATTTATGTCAATCGTAAATACTATATTAATGGCTACAAAATGCTGTTTAAGGGAGCGCCCAATATGGATACCTTGATCGCTGTGGGCTCAAGTGCGGCTCTGATCTACGGAATTTTTGTCATCTACCTGATGGCCTATGGCCAGGGACACGGCATCCCGGAGCTGGTTCATGAGTATATGCATGATCTTTATTTTGAATCCGCAGCCATGATCCTTACTTTGATCACCCTTGGAAAGTATCTTGAAACCCGCTCAAAAGGCAAAACCTCCGAAGCCATTGAAAAGCTTATGGATCTGGCGCCCAAAACAGCCATCCGCATCCGTGATGATGGCACTGAGGAGGAGATCCCGGCTCAAAATGTCCTTCCCGGAGACCTTCTGCTGATCCGTCCCGGCGCTTCGATTCCCGTGGACGGCCAGGTGGAGGAAGGTCATTCTGCTGTGGATGAATCTGCCCTTACCGGCGAAAGCATTCCGGTTGAAAAGAGCAAAGGCGCCAGCGTGCTTTCTGCTTCCATTAACGGCAACGGAGCCTTAAAGATCCGCGCGGTAAAAGTTGGTGAGGACAGCACCTTATCCCAGATCATCCGTCTTATCCAGGATGCCAGCGCCAGCAAGGCGCCCATTGCCAAGCTGGCGGATAAGATCAGCGGTATTTTTGTTCCCACGGTTATGATCATTGCTCTGGCAGCGTTTCTGATCTGGTACTTTGTTGTGGGTGAAAGTTTCTCCTTTGCCTTATCCATCGGTATTGCCGTCCTTGTCATTTCCTGTCCCTGCGCCCTTGGCCTTGCCACACCGGTAGCCATTATGGTTGGAACGGGAAAAGGCGCCCAGTACGGTGTACTGATCAAATCCGGGGATGCTTTGGAAACAGCTCACAAGGTCAACACTGTTGTCCTTGATAAAACCGGAACGATCACTCTTGGAAAGCCCAGAGTTACAGACATCCTTCCTGCGGATCATTTTGATACGGACACATTTTTACAAATCTGCGCTTCCCTGGAACAGCTCTCTGAGCATCCGCTGGCCGGAGCCGTCACAGGCTATGCCAAAGAGCAAAACATTGCCCTGCTGCCCGTGGACCATTTCCAGGCGGTTCCCGGACGGGGTATCCGGGGAAATATCCAGGGACGGCATTATATTGCCGGAAATCTGAAATTTCTCCAGGAAGAACAGGTTCCCGGCCTGAACGATCCGAACAGCCCATGGCTTGAAGCGGCGGACCGGCTGGCCGGCCAGGGAAAAACGCCTTTGTTTTTTGCCTGCGACGGACATATGGCGGGAATGATCGCTGCTGCAGATGTGGTCAAGCCCACAAGCCAGGCAGCCATTAAAGCATTAAAGCATATGGGCATTAAAGTTGTTATGCTCACCGGCGATAACCAACGCACCGCTGCCGCAGTGGGACAAACCGTGGGCGCAGATAAAGTTATTTCTGACGTACTTCCCCAGGATAAAGAAAAGGAAGTGCGCAGCCTTCAGGAAAGCGGCCAGTGCGTTGCCATGGTTGGCGACGGCATTAACGACGCTCCGGCACTGACCCGTGCCGATGTGGGCATTGCCATTGGCGCCGGTATGGACGTAGCCATTGAGTCTGCGGATATTGTACTCATGAAAAGCGATCTGCTGGATGTGGTGACTGCGATCCAGCTTTCAAAAGCCGTGATCCGAAATATACGTGAAAACCTGTTTTGGGCGTTCTTTTATAATACCCTTGGGATCCCTCTGGCAGCCGGAATACTGTATCCGCTATTCCAGATAAAGCTGAATCCCATGATCGGCGCCGCAGCCATGAGCATCAGCTCTGTATGTGTGGTGACTAATGCTCTCCGGCTGAAATTTTTCAAGCCCAAAGGCATTGCTCCTGTAAAAACAGAGGATACTGCCAATGTTCATCCGGAGCCTGAAATTACACTGATCCCATCCGGCCATGATCTGTCGGATGCATCCTATAAAAACAATGAAAGCGAGGAATTTTCTATGGAAAAAACAATGATGATCGAAGGAATGATGTGCAGCCACTGCACAGGCCGTGTCAGCAAAGCATTAAATGACATTGACGGTGTTACTGCCGTAGTGAGCCTTGAGGACAAAAATGCAAAGATCACCTTAAGCAAAGATGTCAGCGATGATGTACTGATCAAGGCCGTGACCGATGCCGGATATGAAGTTACCTCCCTGGTATAAATAATTTTTAAGGATTACTGCCGCTTTCCCGGCAGTAATCCTTCAGTTTCGGTGTTTTGCGCGACACAAAGTTATAAAATTTTATGCAGGCATGAAATTTATGATCTTTTGTCGCTTGTCTCATATCATTTTTTATGGTATTTTATTGCTTGCAGTATTCCAGCGCTGCCAGGCGCTTAATACCATACAAAGGAGGCTGTACTGTGAAGGCAGATAAAAAGAATATTACCCGTCTTTTAAAAACCGCCCGCGGTCAGATCGACGGAATACTGAACATGGTGGAGGAAGACCGGTACTGTATTGATATTTCCAATCAGCTTCTGGCAACTCAGGCCATTTTAAATAAGATCAATAAAGAAATCCTTCATGCCCATATGGAGCATTGTGTTAAAGAATCTATGGGCAGCGAAGGCTCATCCCAAAAGATCGATGAGATTTTAACACTTATTGATAAAATGATGAAATAAGGAGTGTCTATTCATGTCTCTAAATGATTCTACCCGGCATTTATTCGATTTTCTGGAAGCAGGCGTGTCCCCTTTCCACACGGTTTCCCATGCAGCCGCCCAACTGGATGCTGCCGGATTTATTCCACTGGATTTTAAAGATGCCTGGGCACTGGTTCCGGGAAATTCCTATTACTGCCGGACATTTTCCGGCGAGCTTTTTGCGTTTAAGCTGGGAAAGAAACTGAAATTGGAAAATGGCATCCGTATTGCCGGAGGCCATACCGACTGGCCATGCTTAAAATTAAAGCCAGCGCCTACCTTTACCCAGAAAGGGTATATCCAGGCTAATGTGGAAGTTTATGGCGGCCCTATTTTAAATACGTTTTTTGACCGGCCTTTATCCGTTGCCGGAAAGCTTGCTCTGCGCAGCAGCGATCTTCTTCATCCTCAGATCCGCTACATCGATCTGAAAAAGCCGGTATGCATTATCCCCAACCTGGCGATCCACATGAATCGTAAGGTGAATGAAGGGGTGCCCATTGACCAGCAGGCACATCTGATGCCTGTTCTTGGAATGGTAGAAGATACGCTGAACCAGGGAGATCTTCTCCTGGAATATATTGCAGATCATGAGCAGATCGATCCAAAGGATATCCTGGATTATGAGCTTTATTTGTATAATATGGATCTGCCCGTATCCATGGGGCTTCATGAGGAATTTATCAGCGCTCCCCGTCTGGATGACACAACGGCAGTTTCCGCAATCATTCACGGGCTGATTGAAAGTACACCATCCGATACGATTTGTCTTGGCGCCCTTTTTGACAATGAAGAAATCGGCAGCCGTACAAAGCAGGGGGCCGATGCCTGGACATTAAACCTTGTCCTTGAAAAAATATGGGCTGCATTTGGAAAATCCGCAGCAGAATGCTACAGCCACATTAGTGACAGCATGATCTTATCCATTGACGTTGGCCACGGATATCATCCCAATTATACATCCACCAGTGATATTACTACATTTCCTGTCCTTGGACAGGGCTTTGTCATTAAATCTGACAGCAACCAAAAGTATGCCTGGGATTGCGAAGCCGTTGGCGCCATGCTCCAGCTGTGCCAGCACTATCAGATCCCCTGCCAGCGTTTTGCAAAGCGTTCCGGCGCAGCCGGAGGCGGAACGATCGCATCTCTTGTTTCCTCCCATATTCCTCTGAAAACTGTGGATATGGGTGTACCTCTCCTGGCTATGCATTCCTCCCGGGAACTGATGGCCGCAAAAGACCAGGATGCCCTGGAAAATGCAGTCAGAGCCTTTATGAGCCTTTAAGCATATATAAAGGCGCATAAAAATAAGCCGACACTAAAGCGCCGGCTTATTTTTATGGGTTATTATTCTTCTTCGTTTGCCTTTTCTACCTGAACAATGGCAGATTTCTGCATTGGAATACGGCAGTTTTTATTGCTGCCAAATTCTACGATAACAACTTCATCGGTAATATCAATGACAACACCGTAAAAACCGCTGGTAGTCAGGATACTGTCACCAACCTCCAGAGCTGCGATCATTGCATCCATTTTCTTCTGCTGCTTTTTCTGCGGGCGGATGGAAATAAAGTATAAAAATACTGCAAAAATCACAATATAAACGACAATGATTGCCCATTCCATTATAACATGACCTCCTTATTTATTATCATTTATCAAAAAGCCTTCTAATTTTGCTTTTTTGAATTGACTATACCGGTGTTCTTCAATGGCCTGACGGATCTCCTCCATGAGATGATTATAAAAATACAGGTTATGAAGTACACACAAACGCATTCCAAGCATTTCTTTCGCTTTAAGCAGGTGGCGAATATATGCCCTGCTGTAATTGCGGCATGCAGGACACTGACACCCTTCTTCAATGGGTCTGCTATCCAGCTCGTACCTGGCATTAAACAGATTCAGTTTGCCCTGATTGGTATACACATGACCATGACGGCCATTGCGCGACGGATACACACAGTCAAAAAAGTCGATGCCCCGATCCACACCTTCCAAAATATTTGCCGGTGTTCCAACGCCCATAAGATAAGTAGGCTTATCCTGAGGAAGATAGGGCACAACCTCATCTAAAATATGATACATCTGCTCATGAGTCTCTCCCACAGCCAAACCGCCGACAGCATACCCATCCAGCTCCATCTCTGCAATTGCTTTAGCATGGTCAACACGGATATCTTCATAGGTTCCGCCCTGATTAATACCAAATAAAAGCTGATTGGGATTAATAGTATCCTCCAGGCTGTTCAGCCGCTGCATCTCATCCTTGCATCGCTTCAGCCACCGGGTCGTGCGGTTTACTGAATTGACCATATAATTCCTATCTGCGGGATAAGGGGCACACTCATCAAAAGCCATGGCAATGGTAGACGCCAGATTTGACTGGATCTGCATACTCTCCTCAGGCCCCATAAAAATCTTGCGCCCGTCAATATGGGAATTAAAGTACACGCCTTCTTCTTTGATCTTTCTAAGGCCAGTAAGAGAAAACACCTGAAATCCGCCGGAATCTGTAAGAATGGGTCTGTCCCAGTTCATAAAACGGTGAAGGCCTCCCAGCTTTTTGATCACCTGATCTCCTGGTCTTACGTGAAGATGGTAGGTATTTGACAATTCCACCTGAGTTCCGATCTCATGAAGATCCATGGTAGAAACAGCGCCCTTAATAGCTCCTACAGTTCCTACGTTCATAAATACCGGTGTCTGGATAGTCCCATGTACCGTTTGAAGTTCGGCCCGTTTTGCCCGTCCATCTGTAGTAATGATTCGATACATAAAAACCTCACATATTTTGGGAAATTTTAGCTAACATTATAAGTATACCTGTTTATCTACATTTTATCAACTGAATTTTTAGATTTCTTTTATAATCCCGTCTGCTTGGCAGACGTATCGCGAAAAAAGCCGGAGCTTTGGCCTTTTATTTATGGCCAATCTCCGGCTTTTCCTTTATGTCCGCTGTACCAATACGCTCACCGATTGATGCAGCCGAGTATTTTCTATTTATTCCTGGCTCTGGATACTTCTGTTCGCGGTTTCAATCTGACGATTTGTGCTGTCAACAGCGCTGGCAATAGCTTCGTCTACGTCGCCGCCGTTGTAAACCATTTCCTGAGCAGACTGAAGGTCATTTCTTAACTGAGAAAGCTGAGACAGAAGGGGACCTGCTGTTGCTGCTGTTTCTTTAGCATTAAGAAGCTGATCCGCAGCCACCTTTAACTGAGGTCTTTCTGTATAAATATCTGTCATGGTCTGTGTATCATAAGAATCTGTATTAATTGGGAAATAACCGGTATCTCCGGCCCATACAGCCTGTACCTCTGCAGATGTTGCATATTCCAAGAATGCCATAACTCCTGCTTTTACTTCATCAGAAAGTCCATCAGCCACACACAATGCTCCGCCGCCGGCATATACCCCCTGAGGTTCAACGCCTTCAGGAACCGGAAGCATGCTTACACCTACTTCAAAAGGAGCGCTGTCTACGATCTGTGCCGCATAGGCAGAGGTTGTAATAAACATGGCAATATCGCCCTGGTTAAAACCAGTCATAACGTTATCACTGCTTGTTCCATAGTTAATGAAAGCATCTGCATCAATCAACTGCTTCAGCCAGTTAAAGATCTGGGTCATTTCGTCCTGGTAAGCTACCTCTGTGGCTCTTTCAGAACGTCCGTTATCATTATTAATAATAAGTCCGCCCATATTGGTAACCATCTGATCCAGAGCATATCCGTAAACCGGCATAGAGAAGGCTTTCATACCATCATTGGCATCTGCGATGGCGGATGCGGATTCCAGAATGCCTTCAAAGGTTGACGGCGCTTCGTCGTAGCCTGCTGCTGCCAGAGCGTCTACATTGTAATAAAGCACTGGTGAAGAACAGTTAAATGGCATAGCATACATTTCTCCGTCTACGGTATAGAAGTTGACAGCCTGGGGAAGGAGCTGATCCGCATTGTAATTATATTCTTCAATAAGATCAGACACTGATGCAATAAGACCGGAATCCAGCATAGCCTGCAGGTTCTGCTCGCCGATCTGTATGATCGCCGGGCTTCCGCTGCCGCCGTTCATATTCAGGAACTTGGAAATAGATTCATCATAGCTTCCCTGAGCCTCCATAGTTACATGAACTTCGCTCTGGCTGGCATTAAAATCATCAACAACTTTCTGAAGCGCGGTCTGAGTATTTCCGCTCATAGCATGCCAGAATAATACTTCTGTAGCACCGTTGCTGCTCTCTCCGGCAGATGCTGTTGTTCCTGCCTGAGCTGTATTACCGCCGGAACATCCGGCTAAAGCGGCAGTTGTCATGGCTGCGGCTGCTAAAACAACAGTACAGCGTTTCACAATTTTCTTACTTTCTCTCTTAAACATTATTTTCCTCCTTCTTGGCCTGTCCCTCAGGCCATACAGGTATCCCCTTATGGGATTTCCTTATTGAGTGTTTGTTTACTTCTGATATTTATTTGATCGCTCCCTTGGTCAAGCCTTCCTGAAGACGTTTCTGTCCTGCAAAAATAAGGATCAATGTAGGAATGGATACAATAATGGCACCTGCGCTGATCATGGCGTAATCGCTGCTGCCGTCTACATTTTTCAACTGGCGCAGACCAATCTGAACGGTACGCACAGACTCATTTGTTGTGGACAATAAAGGCCACATATAAGAATTCCAGCTTACAAGGAAATTATAAATAGCTAATGTTACAATACTGTTTTTAACCATAGGCACTGTGACTTTACGAAAGAAATAAAAGTCACTGACACCTGCCATCTGACCGGCCTCCCGAAGTTCCCAGGGAATCTGCTTCAAGTTCTGCCTCAGCAGGAAAATACCGAAGGTAGACGCAAGGCTTGGCAGAATTAATCCGGGAAATGTATCAATCAGGTTCCAGCTTCGGATGGTCTGGAAATTACTGATAACCAGAACTTCAGACGGAATCATCATCGTTGCCATAAACAGTCCGAATAAAATGCTCTTGCCTTTAAAGTCGATAAATACAATGGCGTAGGAAGCCAGCAGGGCCAGGATAATCTGGAGTACCGTACATGCCACAGCAACCACCAGCGAATTTAACATGTATTTCAGCAGGGGCTGTGTCTGGAAGGCATGAACAAAATTTTCAAAATGCAGAGATGTAGGAATAAACTGTCCATTGGCAATATCCATATTATCAGACAAGCTTAACGCTACAGAAAATACAATAGGGAAAAAGACTAAAACTGCGCTGATGACCAGCAGTATGTAAATAATGATTTTTTGAGTTCTGCTTTCGATCATTGATAAGTTACCCACCTTTCTGTCAGCTTCGTCTGAAGCATGGAAATCACAAAAATGATCAGGAAGAGCACAACACCCTGAGCGGTTGCAGACCCGTACTGATAGTTGACAAAGGCCTCCTCATACAAACCGTAGACTAAAAGATTGGTACCGTTCATCGGTCCGCCCTGAGTCAGCATATCAATAACACCGAAAGACTGGAAAGCCCCAATAATGGAAGTTACAAATACAAAGAACAGGGATGGGGAGATCAGAGGGATGGTTACCTTGCGAAGGCGGTAAAAGAAGCCGCCGCCTACGATCTCTACACTTTCGTAGTAGGATTTATCAATATTTTTCATACCGCCCATAAGCACCAGATAAGAAAAACCAATATTCATCCATACAGATACAAGGGACACAGATACAAGAGCGATCTTGGGATCTGTAAGCCATCCCACATTGCTCCCGCCAAAGGCGTTAATGATCTTATTTAAAAGACCTACCGTAGGATGGAACAAAAAGTTCCAGAAAACAGAGCCGGCGGCCACGGAAATACCCATGGTAGATGAAAAGATCGTGTTAAAGATTCCGGCTCCCTTAACATTACTGCTGGCTAAAACAGCCAGGAACAGGGCAATAATAATCGTCAGCGGAACTGTGATCAGTGTGTAGATAATGGTCTGCCAGAGACTTTGCAGATATACCGGATCCTGAAACAGATCAATATAATTTTGAAGTCCTACAAATAATGTTAAAAATCCCCGGTTATCTGAAAGGAAAAAACTTTGGATAATAGTACGGATAAACGGATAGATAACAAAAATTGCGAATAATGCTATGGAAGGCAGCACATAAAGCATACCGCTGCACCAATTTTTCCGGGCCTGCTTTTTCTCCTCTTTCTTTAACGCTTTAAACAGGCTGGCCTCCCGGATGCCCGGAAGCTGCTCTCCCTGAGCCAGATTTACGCTCATAATTCTCTTTTTCCTCCTTTTTAGGCGGTCATGATCTCACTTACGTTTTCGGAATCATCCACAGCAGCGGCTCTTAAAAGTACCCCGCTCTGGGCGTCAAAGAAATGAAAACGTTCCGGATCCAGTTCTACATTGATCTTCATACCGGGATCAAGGCTCCACTGCCCTGGCCATTTTGCCGTAAACAGGCCTCCGCCAAGATCAAAAACAACCTGGGTTTCATTTCCCATCATTTCTACGTTAAGCACTTCCACTTCGCAGGAACATTCATTTTTCTTAGCAGCATATTTAATATGCTCCGGACGGATACCTACTTCAAAGGCAGGGAAAGCGGCAGCTTCGCCAAGAAGCTGAGGATCAGCGGCGATCCTTGCTGCTTTATTCACTACGATCCTGCCGTCAATAAGCGCAGCTGAAGCAATATTCATCTGAGGTGAACCGATAAAACCAGCAACAAACCGGTTTGCCGGATGATTATATAGCTCCAGAGGAGTTCCAATCTGCTGGATTTTTCCTTCATTTAAAACCATGATCCGATCACCCATGGTCATAGCCTCTACCTGGTCATGAGTTACATATACGATGGTCAGGCCAAGGGCTTTCTGGATTCTGCGGATCTCGGTGCGCATCTGGGCTCTTAACTTGGCATCCAGGTTGGATAATGGCTCGTCCATAAGACAAATAGGCGCATGGCTGCAGATACTTCTTGCCAGGGCAACACGCTGACGCTGGCCACCGGAAAGCTGTCCCGGCTTACGGTCAAGATATTCTGTCAGGCCGATCATTTCCGCTGTTTCCTTTAACCGCTTTTCCTGATCCGCTTTAGATACTTTCTGCACATCCAGTCCAAATAAAATATTCTGGCGGACCGTCATATGGGGAAATAAGGCATAGTTCTGAAATACCATGGATATATGCCGGTCTTTTGGACGCATATTGTTGGCAATAGCTCCGCCGATCTTTAAAACACCGTCAGTAATGGATTCCAGTCCGGCGATCATACGCAGCAGGGTACTTTTTCCGCAGCCGGAAGGTCCCACCAGGATCATAAATTCTCCTTCATTCACTTCCAGGCTGATATTCTCGATCACGTTGGTCTTTTTGTCATAAGATTTTGTCAGGTTGCAAACTTCAATCTGGCTCACGGCACTCTCCTTCTTTCTTATTCTTTTCAAACTTACCGGCGGGGATATACGCCGTAAAAATGCATTACATTCATGTCTTCTTCAATATCATCACCATGATTTCCATGGCCATTTTCCATTTGATGGATTCCATGATCCGTTGCCCAGCACACAAGGCTGTTATGATCCTTCCAGTTCTCCTTCACAGCATTTGCCAGCCGGTCAAAGCTTTCAATATGGTGATGCAGGGCTTTCATGGAAGCTTCAGACTCAACGCCGGTAGCATGCATCTGGTCATCGTACTCCTGATTATAAACAGCGATCAGATCGTAACGATCTTCTTTGATCAGCTCCAGAGCCTTGTTTGTTACATCTTCATCATAAGGAAGAAT
Source organism: Candidatus Scybalocola faecigallinarum (assembly GCA_018711005.1). Taxonomy (GTDB): domain Bacteria; phylum Bacillota; class Clostridia; order Lachnospirales; family Lachnospiraceae; genus Catenibacillus; species Catenibacillus faecigallinarum. Next base: position 55,772 of record DVIT01000059.1, read on the forward strand.
GTAATAGTCTACATTTCTTTCCCCAAAAATAATAGCCATGCTGGAACCTTCAACTGCAACAATGGCTACTTTTTTTCCTTGTCTTGGCAGTGCGTCAAATAAACTGTCTGTTGTGATCACATGCTTTTCATATTTCATGATTCCGTGGACCTGAGGCAGCACCCCAGTATACATAGTTCCAAAGCATACCGGTGTAACCGAGGGCATCACTGTCTTTACAGGGATACCAAGCTGTACGTTTTTAAGTACAGGGGCAAAATCTTCTGTATATTTCTGAAACAGCCACATGCCAACAGCATCCGGATTATAGATCATTACACGGTCCACCCCTTCCGGTGCCTGCTGCCGGATCACTTCCTGAACCACTTTTGCAGATTCCTGAGCCATTTTGGGCCGTTCCGCGTTCATGGCATCTGTGATGGATGCGGCAAATTGAGTCATTGAGATGGTATTATACATTGTTCCTCCTTTTCAGCCTGCCTTCAGGCCTTTCAAAATCAGACACCGCTTCCGGTGTCTTTTTGTTCGGTTTCATGTTTTTTCAAACAAAAACGATTATAAAGGTTATTTGTAAATAAATTATGACGCAACCGTAATTTATTTATCAACTTTAGAAAAAGCAACGTAATTTTTTTGTAAAAAAGCCCCCGGTTCACATGACTGTTTTGCAATTGGTCTCATTGAAAAACAGCTTCCGCGAACCGGGGGCATCGTGTAAAACTTCTTGGTATTCTATTTCATTCACTGCATAGCTTTAATTTACCGCATATCTTTCCAACAATCCGGAAAAGCGCTCATTGTATCCGTCATACTGAACAGTAATGGGATTTCGGTGGTCAATACTTAAAATCCCCAAAATTGATTTTGCATCGAGAACAACTTTATTGAAGTAAACATCGATGTCAAAATTACAGCCAGTAGCAGCTCTTACAAACTCTTTTGCAGCTTCAATATCACCGAGTCTAATAGTCTGTTTGGTCATTGCAGACACCTCCTAAAATCTTACAATACGATTGTGACTTACTTCTTGTGTTCTTGGGTAATTTAACATTTTTTTCCACAATTGTCAAAATTTATATCTACCGTCAAACCTGTGTATTTTATATTTCTTTTGCCCAGTTTTAAAAATTATTTTCTTATTTTTTCATACATTATCACTGTGGAATCGTTCTCATTATCATTTTTCCCCGCTTTTCTCCTAAAAATAGGAACCGATCCTCCGGAGGTTTTTGCAGATTCTCATGAAATAATACCCTTCCCGGTGTCCATCCCCCTTCACTGCCATATAAAAAACCAGAGATTGTGCTTGTCAAATAGATCGGGTTATGGGAAAATAATACCAGATTTAAAAAGAATGCAGAGGTGATCAATATGCCAGGTTCTACATACGGCAAATGCTTTAAGATAACAACCTGGGGAGAATCCCACGGGAAAGCCATCGGCGTGGTCATTGACGGATGTCCGGCAGGATTAACGCTATGTGAGGAGGATATACAGATCTTTTTAGACCGGCGCAAACCCGGTCAAAATAAATACAGCACTCCCAGAAAAGAAGCCGATCAGGTGGATATCCTGTCCGGCATTTTTGAAGGGAAAACCACGGGAACGCCCATCTCATGTATTGTCTACAACAAAACTGCACGGTCTCAGGATTATTCCCAGATTGCTTCCTACTACCGGCCGGGACATGCCGACTATACATTTGATGCCAAATACGGTTTTCGGGACTACCGCGGCGGTGGAAGGACATCCGGGCGCGAAACCATCGGCCGGGTGGCTGCCGGCGCAATTGCATCAAAAATATTAAATGAACTGGGCATCCGTCTGTGTGCCTATACCCGCGCCATTGGTCCTGTGGAAATCACTCACCTGGATCTTGATGAAATTCCAAAGAATCCCCTTTATATGCCGGATTTCCAGGCGGCAGAACAGGCCCAAAAATACCTGGATGAAAAGCTTGCAGAACACAATTCTGCCGGCGGTATTATTGAGTGCTGCATCACAGGGCTTTTCCCCGGGATTGGCGAGCCGGTCTTTGACAAGCTGGATGCCCGTCTGGCTCAGGCAATACTTTCCATCGGCGCAGTCAAAGGCTTTGAAATCGGTGACGGCTTTCACGCAGCCCGCTTAAGCGGCAGTGAAAATAATGACAGCTTCTATGCAGACAACGGGCAGATCAAAAAACGTACAAACCATTCCGGAGGCGTTTTAGGCGGACTCAGCGATGGCTCCCCGATCATTTTCCGGGCTGCAGTTAAACCAACGCCTTCTATTGCAAGGAATCAGCAGACTGTCAGCAAAAATATGGAAAATATCCAGATCAATATTAAAGGCCGCCATGACCCGGTCATTGTTCCAAGAGCGGTAGTAGTGGTGGAATCTATGGCCGCCCTTACTGTTTTGGATCTTCTTCTGGAAAATATGAGTGCCAGGATGGATGGGATCAAACGCTATTATCAAAGCTTCAACGAGCTGCCGGAATTTTCCTGCTAATTTCTGTTCCAATAAAAAACAGTCTAAAAAAGATCATCCCGTAATATTCCCACTTTAAAAAGGGAATTTCACAGGATGATCTTTTTTCGGGATCAGGAGCAGAAATTCTGTCCCAATCATTTCATATCCGTTTAACCACTCAGCCTTTAAGGCTGCTGTGTTTAATCTTCTTCAATTTTTCTGATAGCAATCGCCGTAGGACAGATCACCGGAACAGGCGCTCCTGCCATAGCGATATAGTGTCCTTCATAGTTGACATCAAAGCAGGTCATGCTATTTGATTCCTGGTTGACACATACAAAGCTGTCCCTGCCGGGAACAACCAGAAGATCTCTTGGGTAATCACCGCTTGTCGGAAGCACACATACACGCTCCATCAGCTGAGTTTCCTGATCGATCCTGAAAATAGCCACACTGTTATGGCCGGAATTTGTAACAAACAAATGTGTACCGCCGTTTGACAGCTTTAATGTAATTGCACTGTTTACGCCATCATATTTTTCCGGAAGCGTAGAAATGGTCTGCATCTTCTTGAATACAGCATGTTCCGGGGTATAGGAATATTTGGTCACATAATTTTTACCCTCATGAGTCAAATAAGCATATTTGCCATCCTTGGAGAAAATCATATGTTTAGGGCCTGACTCCAGTTCACAGCGCAAAATATCATGAAGCTTGATCTTACCAGTATCAGCATCAAACTCATAAATCTTTACCTGATCCATACCCAGATCGACTGCCAGCAAATACTTTTCATCCGGAGTAAACAGGGCACAGTTTACATGACACCGGTAATTTCTTCCTGCTACGCTGCCAAGGCCTTTCATAAAGACCTCATCGGTAACGCTTCCTACACGGCCGTCGTCTTCCAACCGAAGCACAGTCAGCTTCCCATCATGGTATCCCGCAGTGACAAGATAACGGTTCGCCCGGTCCGTTGCCATATAGCACGGACGAAGTCCATTAACGGTCGCTTTATTCATAAGTACAATACTTCCGTCCTTAAGAATCTTAAAAGAAGCAACGCCTTCATCACAATTACAATATAAATATTTCTGGTCATAAGAAATATGAACAACGGATGGATTACTGATTTCAAAAACTTCCCTCAATTTAAAAGTCAGGGTTTCCGGCTCAAAATCAAAAATACTCAGGCCCTTGCTCTCACCTCTTGTATAGGACCCCACATAAGCAACATATTTATCTGCCATAGTCTTTTCCTCCTCGAAAGGCAGCGGCTATGTAGAATGCTTTTTACGCACCCTGTCAGCCACGAAATAAATAATATGGATATTCCATTTTTAAGTGTATCACATCCCCCTGCTTTCTTCAAGTATTGACAAATATTCATTTTTTTCTTATATATAGATATGGATAATCAGGAAAGGAGCATATCTTTATGGAAAAAATCGCCAGCTTTACTATTGATCACACCCGCCTGCTTCCGGGAATTTATGTTTCCCGCAAAGACTATGTGGGCAGTGAGGTACTTACAACCTTTGACCTGCGTATGACACGGCCTAACTTTGAACCTGTCATGAACACAGCCGAGGTCCACACCATAGAACATCTTGGAGCTACATTTTTACGCAATCATCCTCAATATGGCGGAAAAATCGTCTACTTTGGCCCTATGGGCTGCCGCACCGGATTTTATCTGATCCTGGCCGGTGACTATACCTCCGCTGATATTGTACCTCTGATCACAGAAACCTTTGAATTTATCCGGGATTATCAGGGGGCGGTTCCCGGTGCCTGCGCAAAAGACTGCGGAAATTATCTGGATATGAATCTCCCCATGGCCAACTATCTTGGCAAAAAATATCTTGAAATACTCTATAATATTACAGAGGAGCAATTAAATTATCCCCAATAACCGCCCTGCCAGGTAAATGGCCAGCATATGCACGGGATAATAAAAATAAAACAGCCATTGCAGTCCCTTACCTCCCCGCCCTTTCTTTCCATTATATAAGGCAATGGGGAGGAAGGCTGCCATGCCAAAAAGCTGGATCGTATTCATCAGCGCCTGGATGATCCCCACGCCGGCAAATGCTGCCGGAAGGTTTTTCCTGCAAATATAAAAAACGGTAATGATCAGGATCCCATAATACCGATAATCACAGGAAATCACATAAGCCGCCAGGCTGACAAGCACGATGGGGATCAACGCCAAAAACTGCATCTGTACAGGCAGCCTTTGTAATGCCTGATCCATTAAATAAATCCCCAGAAGCCCCAAAAGGAGGGTAAAATAAACATTTTGGGATCCCCAATACAAAACGCTCCCGTGAAACAGCAGATCAAAAGGAATCTCTGAAACAAGTGCCAGCAATCCAAGCCGTCCTATATAACGTTTCAGGTTATGGGTATGGATATATCCCTCGGTAATCAGGAACGCATATAAGATAAACGCCAGACGTCCTATACACCGCATCCATATGCATGACGTAAACAATACAGCTCCCATGTGATCCACGGTCATAGATACAATAGCAATCCATTTTAGGGCATTAGCGGATAGTGGTCTTTTCATAGGCAACACTCATATAAATCTGTATGCTCCGGCCCTGCACCACACAATCCGGCACGGTCTGGTTTTGGGCATCTTCCACATTCCACGGTTCTTCATAGAAGGTATCCGCAATTTTCTCCCATCGCTGTCCTTTGGGCAGTACCGGAAGTGAAAATTCCTGAGCTTCCCAATGCATGTTGTATGCAAAATAAAAGGATCTGTCTTCTTGTCCGTTTTTTCGCGCATATTTCCCACAGTACATAATCCCTACATAGCGGCTTTCTCTGTCATACGATGCCTTCCATGGATGCGGTCCATGAATGGACAGATCCGGAAATCCGCAGCTTAAATAATCCATCTGACGGAACGGTTTTTCCGGGTGAAGGATGGGATGCGCTGCCCTTAGCTCCAAAAGTCCTTTCACAAACAAAAAGTGCTTTTGATTTTTCTTCAGATCCCGCCAGTTCAGCCAAAACACCTCATTGTCCTGGCAGTAGGCATTATTATTTCCCTGCTGGCTGTTGCAAAATTCATCACCGCTATAGATCATAGGCGTTCCCTGCTGGAAGATCAAAAAAACCATAGCGTTATACATCTGCCGACGGCGCAGCGCCAGCACCTTACGCTTGCGGGTCGTGCCCTCAGCACCGCAGTTCCAGCTGTTATTATAGTCAGTTCCGTCCCGGTTGTCCTCGCCGTTTGCTTCATTATGCTTATCATCGTATGACACAAGATCTGCCAGAGTAAAGCCATTGTTTGTAGTGATATAATGGATTGATGCCTGCTGCACATCATTTTGTATATTCTGATGCACAAAAGCACTTAAACAATTTTCATCACCCTTCAAAAAACAGCGCATGGTATTTTGAAATCCGTCATCAGCAGATGCCAGAGATTTTTTTATTGGAATCCTCTTTCCATAAATCCGCTGAAGGTCAAAACCGCTGGAAATCAGCTTTACCCCCGCCAAAAGAGGATCTTTTGCTGCCATTTCCACAGGAACGATCTCCCGGTTCAGCCAAAAGCCGTCTACATGGTAATTTTGTACCCAGTGACGGAGGCAGTCTAAAACCGCGCCCTGAGGCATACTGTCATCAAACAGCATTTCCATAATCACCTCTATGCCGTTTTTATGAAGTGCCTGGACCATCATACAAAATTCCGAAACGCAATTTTTATAAGCAAACGATGCTTTCGGTGCAAAAAACTGTGATTTTCCATAGCCCCAGCAGTTCAAATATGTCTCTGGCTCTTTGCTGCCGGACATACTGGAAAGCATCGTCAGGTCCTGAAGCCTCTGGCTTTCCAGCGTTGCCTGTACCAAAGTAGGCGGCAGCAGGGCAGGTGGCAGCTCCCGCACCTTTACCTCCGGGAAATCCACCGCCGGCATCAATACCAGAGCATTGACCCCCAACTCTTTAAAATAATCCGCCTTTTCCGAAATCCCCAAAAAAGTTCCTTTGTGGCGCACCCTGGATGAAGGATGTACAGAAAATCCCCGAACGTGAAGCTTATACATAACCAACTCATGAAAAGGAATCTCCGGTCTGCGGTCCTCATCCCATGAAAAGCTGCTTTTCCACGGTTCATAAACAGCCCGCTCCTCCATCGGCCTGAAAATCCCCCATGTATTCCCGCCATAAAGCTTCATTCCATAAAAATCTTCAACGACTTCCCCTGCACGCATATACTGATAATAAATACGCCCGGCCTTTAACCCGCTGATAAATACCGCGCACACATTGCCGCACGCCTGGTAATCGTTCATGCATATCTCATAAATCTTTTCTCCGGTGCTTTGATCCATGACCAGCAGAAAGGTTTTTTCTTTACTGTTCGTTACATCTACAGAGAAACGAACGCCGCCCAAAACTTCCCGCGCCCCTAATGGCAGAGGCTGCGCCTGCTTAATCTCTGGCTTTACCGTATTTTTTGACATAAGACCTCCTCATCCGCCGCCTGTAAACATGCCTGTATCCGGAACACATCCGGCGGTCTTAAAACAACTCTGTTTTCACCTACACTTACTTTTATCAGTGCTAATCTACCAGATATAAAGGATCATTTTCCATTCTGTGCCTGGATCTTTTCTGCCAGATCGTTTAAATATACCCAACGATCCATTTTTTCATCAAGGGCTTGCTGGGCAGACTCCTTTTGTGCCAGTAATTCCGAAAGCTTTGCCGAATTTGTGGCGTTTTCCATCATTTCCTGGTCTAAGGCCGCTACCTTTGCTTCCAGGGCTGCAATATCGTCATCAATCGTCTCAAACTCCTTCTGCTCTTTAAACGAAAATTTCAGCTTAACCGATTGATTCTTTTTCCAGGACTTTCCGCTGTTATCCTTCTCTTTCCCTCCTTTTTTTTCAGAAGCGTCTCCTGTATCTTCTCCCACGTGTTTTTTAGCATTTATATAATCTGTATATCCGCCTTCGTACTGTTTTAAATGGCCGTTTCCATCAAACTCAAAAATCCGGTCCACCACATTATCCAGAAAATACCGGTCATGGGAAACCGTGATCACGATCCCGGAAAAACTGTTTAGGTAATCTTCCAATATAGCCATAGTCGGAATATCAATATTATTGGATGGTTCATCCAATATAAAAACATTAACACCCTGAATAAGGATCGACAGCAAATATAAGCGCCGCCGCTCACCACCGGATAATCTGGAAATAGGTGTATACTGCATATCCGGTGTAAACAAAAACCGCTCCAGCATCTGCGAGGCGCTGATCCTGCCTTCAGCCGTCTGTACATATTCCGCAATGTTTTTAATATAATCGATAACCCTCTGATCCGTGTCCATATCCGGCTCCACCTGGGCTAAATACCCGATCTTCACGGTTTCGCCAATTTCCACGCTTCCCGAATCCGGCGGCATAAGTCCGGCCATGATTTTAAGGAGCGTCGTTTTCCCGCATCCGTTAGGGCCGATAAAGCCAAGTCTCTGGTTTTTTAAAACCGTATAGCTGAAATCCTCAACAACCTTTTGCGCTCCAAAGCTTTTGCTGATATGATGAAGCTCAATGGTCTTTTTCCCCATGCGGGTCTGTACTGACGAAATTGCCACCCGGTCATCACTTTCCGGCGCTTTCCCGGCCTTTAATGCTTCCAGGCGCTCCAACCGCGCCTTTTGCTTCGTGGATCTTGCACGGCAGCCCCGCTTTGCCCACTCTAACTCCATACGCAGTACGCTTTGACGCTTTCGTTCTGTTGCCAGCTCCATTTCCTCTCTTTGGGCTTTTAACTCCAAAAATCCCGAATAATCGGATGTATAGCTGTAGATTGTCCCGCGGCTGATCTCCCATATTTTATTACAGATCTTATCCAGGAAATACCGGTCATGCGTCACCATGACTACGGTTCCCTTATAATTTTTCAAATAGCCTTCCAGCCACTCTAACATCTCCTGATCCAGATGATTGGTAGGCTCATCCAGCAAAAGCAGATCAAAATCCGCTGCCAGGACTTTTGCCAGAGCAACTCTCCGCTGCTGTCCGCCGGACAAATGTTCCATAAGGGCCTCATGGTCATCAATGCCCAGCTGGTTCAGATAATTTTGTATTTTCCATTTCTCCGCTCCGTCTCCGGCATAGGACAGAACTGTGTCCTCTTTTTTAAATACAGGATTTTGCGGCAGCCATGCCAGCTTCAGGCCATTTCTGTAAACGATCTGCCCGTCATCCGGTTCTTCTTCTCCTGCCAGGATCCTCAGCAATGTGGTTTTACCTGTTCCGTTAATTCCAATAATACCAATCTTGTCACCCTCATGAACGCTCTGGGATGCATCATCAAAAATAACCTTATCACCAAAAATCTTATGTATATGCTCTATATTTAATACATTCACTAAAAAATCACCTCATACACATTGTACGATACTTATCATAAAGGATTTCTTCTTTCCCGTCAACGTTCACTCTATCTTTCTGTACAAAGCTATCCTATATTCTTATCTTAAAAAGGACTGCATTTCTCGCCTGAAAAAGCTTGAAAAAATGTAAAAATTTAGTACAATAGAAGGCGATGTTTATTTTTGGCGGCAAATACGATTCCGCCGTATCAGCAAAACCAGCCCTTAAAGTCACCGATCCCGTCAGGGACACGCAAACGGGCAACACTGCTCAATAATAGAAAGGAATTGTGGAATGATTAGTGCAAATAATGTAACGCTGAGACTTGGAAAACGTGCTTTATTTGAAGATGTAAATATTAAATTTACTCCAGGAAATTGCTATGGGTTGATCGGAGCCAATGGTGCCGGTAAATCAACTTTCCTGAAAATCCTTTCCGGAAAGATTGAACCCAGTAAAGGGGAAGTCACCATGGATAAAGGTGAACGGCTCTCTGTACTGGAACAGGATCACTACAAATATGATGATTTTCTGGTCCTTGATACTGTCATCATGGGAAATGCCCGCCTTTATGAAATCATGAAGGAAAAAGATGCCATCTATCTTAAAGAGGACTTTACTGAAGAAGACGGCATCCATGCAAGTGAACTGGAAGCGGAATTTGCCGAATTGAACGGCTGGGAAGCAGAAAGCGATGCTGCCATCCTGTTAAACGGCCTTGGTATTGAAACAGAACTTCATACAAAGTATCTCCGCGATCTTGACGGCGGCCAGAAAGTGAAGGTCCTGCTTGCCAAAGCTCTGTTTGGTAATCCGGACGTCCTGCTTTTAGACGAGCCTACCAACCATTTGGATCTGGATGCTATTGCATGGCTGGAAGAATTTCTCATTAACTTTGAAAACACTGTAATCGTGGTATCCCATGACCGTTACTTCTTAAATAAGGTCTGCACCCACATCGCAGATATTGATTATGGCAAGATCCAGCTGTATGCCGGAAACTATGATTTCTGGTATGAGTCCAGCCAGTTAATGATCCGTCAGATGAAGGAAGCCAACAAAAAGAAAGAGGAAAAAATCAAAGAGCTCCAGGAATTTATCCAGCGTTTCTCTGCAAATGCTTCCAAGTCCAAACAGGCAACCTCCCGTAAAAGAGCTTTGGAGAAAATTGAGTTGGACGACATCCGTCCCTCCAGCCGAAAGTATCCGTATATTGATTTTAAGCCTAACCGTGAGATCGGCAATGAAGTTCTTGTTGTTGACGGTATTTCAAAAACCATCGATGGTGTTAAGGTTTTAGACAATATCTCCTTTACCTTAAATCATGAAGATAAGGTTGCTTTTGTCGGCCCTAATGTTAATGCCACAACAACACTGTTCAAGATCCTTGCCGGAGAAATGGAACCGGATTCCGGATCCTATAAATGGGGCGTAACAACAACTCAGGCTTACTTCCCCAAGGATAATTCCCCGGAATTTCAAAATGCAGATGAGTCCATCGTTGACTGGCTGATGCAGTATTCTCCTGAAAAGGACAACACTTATGTCCGCGGGTTTTTGGGCCGTATGCTTTTCTCCGGTGAAGAAGCGTTAAAGAAAGTAACCGTTCTTTCCGGTGGTGAGCGTGTCCGGTGTATGCTTTCCAAAATGATGATGAGCGGCGCCAATACACTGATCCTTGATGAACCTACCAACCATCTGGACATGGAATCCATCACAGCGTTAAATAATGCCCTCATAAAATTCCCCGGAGTTATGGTCTTTACCTCTCAGGATCATCAGTTTGTACAGACTATCGCCAACCGGATCATGGAATTAACACCTAACGGTCTCATCGATAAGAGCTGCACTTATGATGAATATCTTGAAAATGACGAAATGGCAAGAAAACGCCAGATCATGAATATGGATGAACAGATTGCAGAAGAAAATGATGAAACTATGTAATTTTCCAGAGGCTGCAAAGGACATATCACTGTCCTTTGCAGCCTTTGGCTTTTTTCAGCACCTGTCATCTATAATTTTATATTTTTCAATGCATCTGCAAGAGCGTTATTGATCGGAGCATTGGCCTCCTTCTTCTGCTTATTTAAGTATCTTGCCACATCCTTTTTGGAAACACCGCTGCCGCTTTCTTTTTTTCTTGCCTCAAATGTACTAAGCTTTTCACGGTACCCGCAAACACAAACAAACTTCCGGTTCTCACCTTCACCAACCAGTTCCATCTTTTTATGGCACTGGGGGCATCTTGCATTTGTAACCTTGGACAAGCTCTTTCTGTATCCGCACTCCCGGTCCTGACATACAAGCATCCTTCCGTTTTTATGATTAACTTCCAGAAGAAGCTTTCCGCATTGAGGACACCGCTTTCCTGTAATATTATCGTGACGGTAGGTTTTGGAGCTTGCTTTGATCTCATCAACAACATCAACCGTATACTTTCGTATCTGGGCTTCAAAGTCCTTTTTGGAAAATTTTCCGCTGGCAATATCTGCCAATTTCTGCTCCCACTGGGCTGTCAGCTCCGGTGATGTCAGTCCCTTTGGCGCCAGTTCCAGGACCTGTCGGCCTTTGGATGTAAGATAAATGTAGTTTCCCTTCTTTTCGATCATAAAACTATTAAACAGCTTCTCAATAATATCCGCCCGTGTAGCTACGGTTCCTAAGCCGCCAGTCTCCCCTAAAGTTTTCGCCAGGGATTTATCCATCGTATCCATATATTTCACAGGATTTTCCATAGCTGCCAGCAGCGTTGCCTCGGTAAAAGGCACCGGAGGCTTCGTCTTTCCTTCCGTCATGCTCAAATGGTCAATCGTTAATTTTTGACCCTTTTCAAAATCCGGAAGCACCTGATCTCTCATGTCATTATCGCTTTCATCGTCCTCGTCTTCTGAAAAATCCTGGTAAACCGTTTTCCAGCCTAAGTCTTTTATAATTTTTCCCTTAGCAGAAAAAACCTCACCGCCAATATCCAGCCCAACGTCAATCTGTTCGTATTCAAATGGAGGCATCAGGACTGCAAGGAAGCGTGAAACAACCATCTCATAAATCTTGCGCTCACCATATTCCAGATCTGCCAGACGCACGCCCTGTTCTGTAGGTATGATCGCATGATGATCGGACACCTTACGATTATCCACAAATGACTTATTTCCTTTAATGGGCTTCTTTAAAATCTGGCTGCATACTGGTGAAAAGCTTCCGCCCCGGCAGGCTTTGACCCGCTCCTCCAATGTTTCCACAATATCTTCTGTAAGATATCTGGAATCCGTTCTTGGGTAAGTAAGGACTTTATGCCGCTCATAAAGACTCTGCATATAATTTAATGTGTCTTTGGCCGAAAAACCATAGCGCCGATTCGCCTCCTGCTGTAATGTGGTCAGATCATATAAAGCAGGCGCGTAGGTCTTTTTAGCCTTTTTATCAACAGAAACAACAACGCCCTCTTTATGCCCCAACCGTTTTAAAAGCTCCTGTATATATTCTTTATTAAATGTGCGGTTTTGTCCGCTCTTTTTATCTTTCCACCCAAATCGAAGCTTACCGGAAATGGCCTCGATTCCGTAAAACTTCTTTTCCTCAAAATTTTTGATTTGTTCGCTTCGCGCAAGGATCATGGCCAGTGTAGGCGTCTGCACCCTGCCGCAGGATAACTGGGCGTTATGCTTTACTGTCAATGCTCTTGTTGCATTCAGCCCTACCAGCCAGTCTGCCTCGGCCCTTGCAACCGCAGCTTCGTAAAGATGATCATAGTCATGACCATTTTTTAAATGCAAAAAGCCTTCCCGGATCGCCCGGTCTGTTACCGATGAGATCCACAAACGCTTAATATTCTTTTTTACGCCTGCCTTTTTTATAATCCAGCGGGCCACCAGCTCACCTTCCCGGCCGGCATCGGTTGCTATAATAATCTCATTAATATCTTTACGGAACATCTGGGTTTTTACAATGGAGAACTGACGGCCTGTCTTTTTAATGACTTCTATATCCATGTTCTCCGGAAGCATAGGCAATGTTTCCATTTTCCACTCTTTCCACGCATCCGTATAGCTTTCCGGAGGCGCCAGCTCGATCAAATGCCCCAGCGCCCATGTAACGACATAGCGCTCACCTTCTAAAAAACCATTGCCACCCTTGGAGCAGTTCAATACTCTGGCAATATCCCTGCCCACACTGGGCTTTTCTGCGATTACAAGTGATTTCATCTGTCTATAACTCCTTTTGCCTTAAATTTTGTTTTCCAGCATTACCGCCCCATATTGTTTACATACAGCCATGATTGCCGCTTTCACATGATCATCCTGTGAAATATCCAGGACTAATGCTCTCCCCGGATAATAGGTCAATGCAGCCTCCAGTGTCTCCGGATGAACAGAAGATATAGCTACAGGTGCAATACTCAGATCCATCTCATTAAACAAAGTTTTCATGGCTCTGACACCATCAATTCCATCTGCATCCACACATACCTGGATCAGATCCGGCATATCGTCAGCAATATCCTCCATAATATCATACAATGCATCCCATTGGCCAGACTGTAAGTCCCGATAAAAATCATCATTTTCCATGGCATTAAGCATTGTATTTATGCGAACATTCTCCAAATTCCCTTTAGCAAACATATCCGGATCTAAAAACCAGGTCTTTCGCTGAGTTGTCACTGCATATGCAGTCTTTGCCTCTGCTTCCGCAGGAGCCTGTCCTAAACACGGCATACCTGAGGCGGCCAAAGCCAGGCTGCGAATATGCTCCGGCGTTGTTCCGCAGCATCCTCCGGCCATTGCTGCCCCTCTGGTGATCAACCCTGCCGTTTCCCTTGAAAATTCTTCCGGGCCCATGGAAAATACTGTCTCACCATTAACATACTCCGGCAGTCCGGCATTAGCCTTAACAATTAAAGGAATACGGGCATATGGCTTCATCGCCTCCAGCATAGGCTCCATATTTTTAGGTCCGCAGGAACAGTTCATTCCAAACGCGGCAACGCCCATACTCTGAAATGTGATCAACGCTGTAATACCATCAGTTCCATAAAGCGTACGCCCGTTCGCATCAAAGGTCATCGTCACCATAATGGGAATCGTGCAAACCTTTTGGATCGCCAGCACCGCCGCCCTGGTTTCCTGAAGATTCATCATCGTTTCCACAACAAAAATATCAGCACCAGCCTCAGCAATGGCTCTCGCCTGTTCTTCATAGCATAAAAGCAATTCATCAAAGGTCAGATCTCCTATGGGTTCAAGCTGTTCCCCTGTCATGGTCATATCCCCTGCTACCATAATATCTTCCCCTACGGCATCTCTTGAAATCCTGACCAGACAACGGTTGATCTCCTCTACCTGATCTTCCAGTCCATATTCTTTAAGTTTGATCCGGTTGGCAGAAAATGTAGGTGCATAAACAATATCACATCCTGCATCCGCATAGGCCTTTTGCAGCTGCTTCAGCGGTTCCGGGTGATCCATGATCCACCTCTCCGGACATACATTTCCCGGCATTCCGCACTTTTGAAGATTTGTTCCTGTGGCACCATCTAAAATAATAATTTTTTCGCTTAACAACGAATCCAATTTTTTTCTCATTGTCTCCTCCTGCATCTCTGTGAAAAATCCGGCATTTTTCCGGCAGACCTCTTTTTTCCCACATATACATAGTTTAATTATAGCATATTCCATCATCTCATGGAATGACAGACGGGGTTTTATTTCCTGATAAAATGTATTATGAGAATTACATAGATTAGAACTGTCACAAAATCTTTATAGAATCCTGTGGAATAATTTAATTTTATATGCTATATTATAAAACAGTTGTCGCAAACTTTGTTAAATAAAGGGAGATGCCCATGAAAAGTTTTCTTAGATTTCTTTTGAAGCCCCTGGCTTTTGTTCCAGCGCTGGTCATGATTTTTATTATTTTTAATTTTTCTCAGCAGCCTGGAGATGTTTCTGCAGGCCTGAGTCTCAAGATCAGCCGGAAAATTGTTGTTACAACGAATGAAGTCCTTGACCGCCATTGGGACGAAGCACAAATTACTCATTACACGGAACGGATCCACTATTATGTACGAAAAGCCGGACATGTCACCGAATATTTTATTCTGGCGATTACCATCACCCTTCCGCTTTATGTGGTCTTTGGACTAAGACATGTTGTTCTGTTTGTGATTTCCTGTCTTATATGTATACTTCTTGCCTGCTTTGATGAATATCATCAAACATTTATCTATGGGCGTACAGGAACACCGAAAGACGTACTAATCGACAGTATCGGTATCTTTTCAGGCGTTCTTGTATCTGAAGTTTTCTGCTTTGCAGGCCGAAAAACAATCTTTGCTCCTCTTGAGAAAAAGCGCAGGCGCTAAACCGCCTGTCCGCTTTTGTGGGGAATTTTTCTAATACAGATTTATCTATTTCGTCTTTTTAACCACTGATGTTTAACACGACTTTTCAATAACTACAGGTATACTTATTTGATCTGATGTGATTGTCAATTTTTTCCATATTATCTTCGTAATTACAAAGGTATTAATGCGTTGGAATATATTTTATGCTTACTTTATAGAAGGAGCGATGCATATGATTGATTATTCTCCGTTTTGGAAAACATTAGAAAACTCAACCGAAAATTGGTATACCTTAACAACACGGCACAAACTGTCTCACAGCACAATGTCACGCTTAAAAAACAACAAAGATATTTCTATGAAAACAGTTAATGATCTATGCCGGATTTTAGGTTGCAAAATTCAAGACATTGCACAGTATGTTCCTTCAGAGGATGACCAGCCCCTATAATATAGACATCAATGACGGACATCACAAGACTAAAAAGAAGCGCTTTGTACATGGATATTTTCCAGATACAGAGCGCTTCTTTTTACTATTTCCTCTGACAAAAAACGCTCTGTATCCGTTGTATCTTATAAAATATTCGCAATATCGAAGGTATTCAAATATTTGAATATGTTTTATCCTAGTTTTGTAGATAGTACCATAATGACAACGATTCCATAAATAAGGAGGGTGTACATGATAGACTATTCCCCATTTTGGAAAACTCTGGAAAATTCTAATGAGGACTGCCGAACTTTAATAAAAGAACACGGTGTTTCCAACTATGTTTTGCTCAGGCTAAAAAATAATGAAGATGTTTCCATGAGGACGATCAATCGGCTTTGCCAAATTTTGGACTGTCAGATTCAGGATATAATGGAATATATTCCCTAACTCTTATTTATAATTTTGTATCTGTCTTTTTGGAAAATCTAACTATGCTCATAAGGCACAGTAAACGGCTATTTTTGCAGGAGAAACCTTAATACTCTCCTGCCTTTTTAACATGTCCTCCAATCAGGAACCGCAAATACATCCCGTCTTTCTCGGTCGTCATGGATAGACTCTCCCAGCATCGTTCTGTAAGCCAGGAACCGTCCAGACATGGTCTTTGATATGATAGTACAATGTCAGTATCTTTTGCTCGTTCATGTAAATATAGGTACACTTGTAGGCAATCACGTTTCCCCGTCCTGTAAAAGGCGCATCCCCTTTACTTACAATATGCTCAATCTTAACTGTATCAAATCCCTGGATCTTAATATATAATGGACGGATGTTTCCCTCGCCATTAAAAATAGCGATCACATCTACAAAATTTGTTTTCATATTGCTGCACGCCATTGATAGTATCCCCCTTTAATGCTCATTGCGCAAATCAAACATATGTTCGTTTTGTGCTTATAGTATATCAGAACATTTGTTCTGTGTCAAGATGCAAAACATACCATCGAAAAAGCAAATTCTCTGTCCGTATCCAAAATTCAGACAATAGAATGTACTCAACCTAAATTTAATATGAGACAAACATAAAACTTCGGGGATCTTCAAAAGATTTGTTTTTCAGAAAATTTATATACCTTTAATCGAATAAAAGAAAAGATTCCAAACGCAAAAAAATCCTTGATTTTTCAAGGATTTTAAGCAGGGGAAGAGGGATTCGAACCCCCGTGAACGGTTTTGGAGACCGTCATACTGCCGCTGTATGATTCCCCTACAATGTACCTTCAAAACTGCATATTCAAATACTTCTACATCTTACCACACATCTCTAAAGAAATCAAGGTCAAGCCCTCGACCGATTAGTAACAGTCAGCTCCACATATTACTATGCTTCCACCTCTGCCCT
>DVIT01000060.1 GCA_018711005.1 Candidatus Scybalocola faecigallinarum
TTGGACACATCATTGGAAAAAAAGTCAATGATGTGTCCAATTTTTTTGTGCCGAAAATTCAGGCTCACATCATTGTAATGTGTCTATTCTAAATGGAGTTCCTTCTTTAACGCGTCTTGCAATACTTGCGAGAAATTCACATTTCTTTCAAGTGCAGCAGCGTTCAGCCATGCCGGCAGCGTTACAGTGCGGTTTACCGAGAATAAAATCGGTGTACAAGGGGGATAGTATTGCCCCTTGTACACCGATTCTGCCAAAAATTTCTGAATACAACTGTAATTGCATTTTTTACCGTTCCATAATGCTAATGGATTCAATACCTACGCTGCCGCCGCGGACAACTTCAATGCTTTTAAATTCTTCCTTCATCAGCTTAACAACAGCGTCGTTTTTTGTGGCGGTCTGGACAAATTCCAGAAGGAGGCTGTCCCGGCCGTAATCAATGACTTTGGCCTTAAAGGCTTCGGCGATCTGAAAGAGGGCCGTTTTATCTTCCAAAGTGCAATTTCTGACTTTTACATATAAAATTTCCTTCATGCGGACAAATATATCTGTAAAGTCAATGACTTTAATCACTTCGATCATGCGGTTTAACTGTTTTTTGATCTGTTCAAAGGTTTCGTCATCGCTGACTGTGGCAATGGTCATACGGGATACTGTAGGATCCTCGGTGGTTCCGACAGTGAGACTGTCCAGGTTATAGGACTTCCCGGAAAAGAGTCCGGATATTTTTGAAAGCACGCCTACCTGATTTTCAACATATAATGAGATCCATCTTTTTTTCATTCCTTTATCCATTATGATTTCCTCCTTACTTAGCCTGATTTTCAGAGTCATATACACCCTTAAGGGATTTCGGGGCTGCCCAATCAGCAGTCCATGATCATATCTTCCAGTGTTCCGCCGGGCTTGATCATGGGATATACCATTTCCTCAGGGCTGATAATAAACTCGATCAGTGTAGGCGTTTTTGTATTTTTCTTAGCTTCTTCAAAGGCTGCGGCGACATCTTCTTTTTTCGTTACCCGCATTCCTTTAGCTCCATAGCTTTCGGCAAGCTTTACAAAGTCCGGTGTATATTCCGGATATTCCTCGCCGTTGGTGCGGCGGGAGAGGGCGCCGGAGCGGAGATTGGTCATGGCATAGCGTTTTCCGTAAAACAGCTTCTGCCACTGGCGCACCATGCCCAGGTATTCATTATTAAAAATACAGATAATAATGGGAAGCTCCTCTAAAACTGCGGTGGCAAGTTCCTGAATATTCATCTGCATACCGCCGTCGCCGGAGATAACAATAACCGGCTTGTCCGGATTGCCGATCTTGGCGCCGATGCCTCCGGGAAGGCCGTAGCCCATAGTTCCAAGGCCGCCGGACATAACCAGCTGCTTTTTCGGTGTGATCTGGGCATACTGGGTAACAAGCATCTGGTGCTGGCCAACATCTGTAACAATAATAGACTCATCAAATTGGTTATTAATCTCATGGATAATGTCCAGAGGGCTTAATGCATTTGTCTTGTGCATATTTAAAGGATGCTCATTGCGCCAGCTGTCGATCTGGGCCAGCCACTGCTTTGTATCGCAGGGATGTACATACTCATCCATTTTAACCAGGGCTTCCTTTGCGTCAGCCACAATAGGAACGTGGACATGGATGTTTCTTGAAATAGAAGCCGTATCAATATCAATGTGAACGATCTGGGCATTAGGTGCAAAAGCATGAAGCTTGCCTGTAATACGGTCGTTAAAGCGGGTGCCGATGGAGAATAAAAGATCGCAGCTGCTCACAGCCATATTGGCGGCATAGGCGCCATGCATGCCCAGATTCCCGATAAACAGAGGATGCTCTGTGGAGATTGCGCCCCGGCCCATAATGGTGGTTACAACAGGAACCTGGGTTTTTTCCGCAACCTTTGTAAAAATTTCCTGGGCATGGGCGATATTTACACCGCCGCCGGCAAGCAGGAGAGGGCGTTTGGCGCTGTTAAGCATTTTAATGGCCTTTTTCAGCTGTCCCACATGGACGCTGGTATTAGGCTTATAGCCCCGGATATTGACCGTGCCTGGGTATTCGGCGCTTCCAAGCTCTGACATAACGTCTTTTGGCAGATCGATGAGTACCGGGCCGGGCCGCCCTGTCCGGGCAATGTAAAAGGCATCCTTAACAATACGCCCCAGATCCTCACGGTTGCGGACAGTAACGCTGTATTTTGTAATATTTCTTGTAATGCCAACAATGTCCACTTCCTGGAAAGCGTCATTTCCGATCAGGTAGCGGGATACCTGTCCGGTAAAGCATACAAGAGGAACGCTGTCATAATTAGCTGTGGCCAGTCCGGTAACAACATTGGTTGCCCCCGGGCCGCTGGTAACAAGACATACGCCCACTTTTCCTGTCGTGCGGGCATAAGCATCCGCTTCGTGGACAAGGGCCTGTTCGTGTCTTGGCAATATGATCTTTATGGAATCCTGCCGGTACAGTTCATCGCTTAAGTCAATGGTCGTTGCGCCGGGATAACCGAAAAGCACTTCTACGCCTTCTTCTTTTAAGGCTTTTACTAATAATTTGTTTCCTGTGATTTGTTTCATCCTGAAATCCTCCTTGTCCCAATGTTGTATGGCACACATGCTTTATACAGCGTATGCGCGGATGATCCGTATTTTTAAAGCAGCGGCAGCATTTGCAGCAGACGAAAAAAACGCCCCAGCAAAATATGCTTAGGGCGAAAGTTCATCCGTGGTACCACCTAAATTCAGAGCGTACGCTCTGCGCTCGTCCAGTACGAATATCATCATGCTTTTAAAAATGTTTTGCTGCGGGATGATACGAATACTGTCCCCCTGTAACGTGGGGATACGTTGAAACTTACTAAACAGCAGGGAATACGGACAGATCATAAAATGTAAGAACTATCTGCTGCGGTTGGGCTTCACTGCTCGAAGGCTACTTCCATAAATGCGCTGCGAAGATTTTCACCAGCCATCTTCTCTCTGGGGAAACGCGGGTTTATGTACTCCTCCTTGTCACTGCATTTGGATAAAGTGAAATTAGCGTTATTATAGTTGTTTTTCGTAAAGATGTCAAGAGATTTCAGGAGAAAAACTGTTAAACTTCCACCGGTCCTTTGCCTGGCCGGATGCATGGCTGAATAGTTACGTACAAAATTTCACAATGCACTTGGGAAAATACAAAGAAATGCATTGTATTTTTACTAAAAAAAGTATAAAATAAGAAATGGAAATTTACAAAAAAATAAATCAGAAGGGAATTTTAATTATGTTTGGATTTAGTAATTTAATTGAGATTTTGAAGAAAAGTCCTAAAAAAATCGTTTTTACCGAAGGAACAGATGCACGTATCCTTGAAGCATCTTCACGGCTTTTGGCCAGCAATTTCCTTCATCCGATCCTTGTAGGAAAACCGGACGAGATTCAGGAGGCAGCAGAAGAAGCCGGATTTAATATCCGCGGTGCACAGATCATTGATCCGGATAATTTTGACCGTATGGACGAGATGGTAGAAATGTTCTGTGAGCTGAGAAAGAGCAAAGGTGTAACACCGGAGCAGGCCAGAGAAACATTAAGCCATGCCAACTATTTTGGTACTATGCTGGTTAAAATGGGGATTGCAGACGCACTGCTTGGAGGTGCTACATATTCCACAGCAGACACTGTTCGTCCTGCACTTCAGTTGATCAAAACTAAACCAGGCAATAAGATTGTTTCTTCCTGCTTTATTATGGTACGTCAGGCAGCTATTGGTGATAATGAAGTTATGGCTATGGGTGACTGTGCTATTAATATTAAGCCTACAGAAGATGAGCTGGTTGAGATCGCTCTTGAGTGTGCTGAGTGTGCAAAGATCTTCGGCATTGATCCTAAGGTTGCTTTCTTAAGCTATTCAACCCTTGGATCCGGAAAGGGCGAAGATGTGGATAAGATGCGCAACGCTGCACAGAAGGCAAAGCGTCTTGCGCCGGATCTGCCTATTGAAGGCGAGATTCAGTTTGACGCAGCTGTTGACCCTCGTGTTGCCCGTACAAAGTGTAAGGACTCCAAGGTGGCCGGCCATGCCAACACCTTTATTTTCCCTGACATTAATGCGGCAAATATCGGATACAAGATCGCACAGCGTCTTGGTAAGTTCGATGCTTACGGCCCCATCCTTCTCGGACTTAACGCACCAATCAATGACTTGTCCAGAGGCTGCAACGCTTTGGAAGTGTACTCCATGGCCATCATTACAGCTGCTCTCGCATAATTTTTTTGAATATTATTTTAGCGTATAAAAGCCATCGGTCCCTGAAAGGATTTTTCCGGGGACCGATGGCTTTTTCAGATTACTGCTTTTTGGCGGATGGCAGACAGATCAAAACAAAATCAATAATACATGAAATAACGGCAAGCAGCAGATACAGTTCCAGGTAGTTGGACTGACGAAGGACCATCACTGCGATAATGCATACAAGGATAATAGCTTGGAAAATATATATGCCGTGAGCCCATATTTGGGAAACACTGTAGCGCCGTGTGATATAAATCTTTTCCAGCAGCGGGTAGGTTTCGCTGAAAAACAGGCAGAAGGCAAACAGGATCGCGCTGTACATGTTTTTGGAGGTTGAAAAGATGATGGTGGCTTCAATGAGACTGCTCACTGCAAAAACAAGAGAGCCAAGGCTGATTACCTGCCCCACACTCACATCGTCGTCCGGTGAAAAAACATAGATCATAAAACTTCTCATAATAAAAAAGGCAACGATCAAAGGGAGCAGGGCAATTATGCCGCCATAGTCCATCTCTGATAAGAAAATAAAAATATTGACTGCGACAAGATTTAACAGCGCGCCGAAACAAAACTGGATACTCATCCTTCTCATAGTATCGACTCCTTTCCTGGATGCCGCGGCATCTTTATATGTTTTAATTATAGCAAAAATATTAGAAAAATCAATTTTTGTGCAAAAAATTTTGAGACATTTCTACAAAGTAAATCTTAATATTTTCTGAAAAAAATTCCGGAATAAATAAATGGATTGTAAAACTTTCAAAAATCATTTATAGTGTACATAAACACACAATTCCGTCAGAAACTATTGGTACGGAAGGTTAAAGAAAGGATGGATGAGCCTATGCGATCATTACAGCTGAGAAAGGATTTTTACTGGACAGGGATCATTGACAGGGATCTGCGCGTCTTTGATATTATCATGTACACAGAGTTTGGAACAACCTATAACTCTTATATTTTAAAAGCCGGGGATAAGACCATTTTATTTGAAACGGCCAAGGCCCGGTTTTTTGATGAATTTATTGAAAAGGTCAATGAGATCACAGCCAGTACGAAGATCGATTATCTGGTAGTTAATCATACAGAGCCGGATCATGCCGGCAGCGTGGAAAGGCTTCTTGAGTTAAATCCCGGTCTTAAGATCATTGCCACCGGCTGTGCCGCAGGCTTTTTAAAGGAAATTGTAAACCGGGATTTTACAGTGATCACAGTAAAGGATAATGAGACGATAAAGATCGGCGATAAGACACTGCGGTTTTTAGTGGTTCCCAATCTTCACTGGCCGGATACTATGTACACCTATATTGAGGAGGAACAGATCCTTGTGACCTGCGATTCTTTTGGCTCCCATTATGCTTTTGACGATGTGCTTGTAAGCAAGGTGACCGACCACGAGGGCTATATGCGGGCCACAAAGTATTACTTTGATAATATTCTGGGGCCGTTTAAGCCTTATATGAAAAAGGCCCTGGACCGGGTGCGTCAGCTGGATGTGACCATGATCTGCACCGGACACGGGCCGGTACTGGACGCACGGCTGGACTTTATGATGGATACTTATGAGGAATGGTGCCGCATGCCGGAACAAAACCCGAAAAAGACAGTGGTCATTCCTTATGTAAGCGCCTATGGCTTTAC
This sequence comes from Candidatus Scybalocola faecigallinarum, assembly GCA_018711005.1. GTDB lineage: Bacteria > Bacillota > Clostridia > Lachnospirales > Lachnospiraceae > Catenibacillus > Catenibacillus faecigallinarum. Next base: position 5,926 of record DVIT01000060.1, read on the forward strand.
AAAAACGCTGTGTGAAAAGATTACAGAAGGTATTCAGGACAGCGGGGATGTTTTGGTCCGGGCGTACGATATGGTGGAAAGCGATGCCGGGGAAGTGCTTGGGGAAATGGCCGTGGCCGACGGTATTTTGCTGGGAAGTCCGACGATCCTTGGGGAAGCGTTAAAGCCTATATGGGATCTGACGACCCAGATGTTCCCTGTGACCCATGGGGGCAAGCTGGCCGGAGCCTTTGGCAGCTACGGATGGAGCGGCGAAGCGGTAGAGCATCTGACCCAGCGGTTAAAGCAGCTGCGCATGAAAACCGTGGACGGCCTGCGGGTGCGCTTTAAGCCAGGCGAGGCAAATCTTATTGACGCTTATGAATTTGGCTATAATTTCGGCTGCCTGCTGCAAAACAAAGAAAATACAAAAAAATCCGGAAAGAAAGGCACCCGTTCCCTTGTGAAATGTCTAGTGTGCGGGGAAATCTTTGATTCTTCCCTGGAAATCTGCCCGGTCTGCGGCGTTGGCAGGGAAAACTTTGTTCCTGTGGATGAGGAGATCGTGGATTTCTCCAATAATACTGAAAATTATTATGTGATCATCGGAAACGGCGCCGCTGGATTTAATGCGGCAAAAGCGATCCGGGAGCGGGATAAGACCGGCTCTGTGCTGATGATCTCCACTGAAAAGTACAGCACCTACAACCGGCCTATGCTGACAAAGTCCATTATGTCCGGGCTTTCTCCGGAGCAGATCGCCGTGGAGGATCCTTCATGGTATGAAAAGAACCGGGTTTATCAGGTTTTAGGTAGGGAAGTTATAAATATTGATACAAAAGAAAAAGAAGTGGAGCTGGATGATCACAGTCGGTTAAAGTATACAAAGCTGATCTATGCCACAGGCTCCCGGTGCTTTGTTCCGCCTATTAAAGGTGCGGATAAGGACGGCGTAGTGGCTATACGCGGTATTGACGACGCGAAGAAGGTGGCACAGCTTTTGGAAACAGCTAAAAGCGCTGTTGTTATCGGCGGCGGTGTCCTTGGCCTGGAAGCTGCCTGGGAGCTGAAAAAGGCAAAATGTGACGTTACAGTCCTTGAACTGGCTCCGGTACTCATGGGACGCCAGCTGGATGAAGATGCGGGACAGATGCTTAAGAGCATCAGCGAGGGCCAGGGCATCCGGATCCATACCGGCGTTTCCATTACAGAAATTGAAGGGGACGGCGCTGTAACCGGCGTAAGGCTTGCAGACGGCACGGTATTTCCGGCACAGCTGGTGATTATTTCCGCCGGCGTCCGGGCAAATACTGCTCTGGCTGCCCAGACAGGCATGGATACAGACCCGGCAGTGATTGTTAATGACCGTATGGAAACAAGTGCAGAAGATATTTATGCCTGCGGAGACTGTGCCCAGTTTGAAAAAGTGAATTACGCCATTTGGCCTGAGGCTGCAGAACAGGGCCGGGTTGCCGGCGCCAATGCTGCGGGAGATCATGTCACCTATGCCCATGTGCCGGCGGCCTTAAGCTTCCACGGAATGAATACAGCCCTGTTTGCTGCCGGGGATAACGGAAAGAATCCCAATCTGGTGTATAAAACTGTAGAGTTTAAGGATATGGGAAGAAAACAGTATGAAAAGCTGTATTTCCTTAATAACCGTCTGTGCGGCGTGATCCTTATCGGCGATGTAAGCCGCATGGCCAAGCTTAGCCAGGCACTGGAAGAACACAGGACATATAAAGAAGTTATGGAATAAATCCGGGAGGGGTTATGATGATATTGCATGTAGAGCATCTGGCAAAGCATTTTGATAAAAAGCAGGTGCTGAAAGACATTACTTTTGATTTTAAACAGGGGAATATTTACGGTCTCCTTGGCAGGAACGGCGCGGGCAAGACCACGCTGTTCAACTGCCTGAACGAGGACATTAAGATTGACGGAGGCAGCTTCGAAATTGAAGATGAAAAGGGACGTCGGCCCATGTCCGGGCCGGATGTAGGTTATGTGCTGTCTGTGCCGGTAGTACCGGAGTTTTTAACGGCCAGGGAATTTTTAAAGTTCTTTCTGGAAATCAACCATCTGAGTACGGGAAATATTGACCATTATTTTGACTTTATGCGTATTGAAGAAGAAGACAGGGACCGGCTTTTAAAGGATTTTTCCCATGGTATGAAAAATAAGATGCAGATGCTGGTAAATTTTATTGCAGATCCCGCTGTCCTTTTGCTGGACGAGCCACTGACCTCCTTTGATGTGGTAGTGGCGGAGGAAATGAAGCAAATGCTGCGTCAGATCAAAAAGGATCATATTATTATTTTTTCTACTCATATTATGGAGCTGGCCCTGGATCTGTGCGATGAGATCGTTGTGCTGAACCAGGGTGTCCTGGAAGCTGTGCCTAAGGAGCATTTAGACCAGCAGGAATTTAAGGATCGGATCATAGAAACATTGCGGGGTGGCGGGGATGATTAAGGCATTTTTAATTTCTTTCCGCCTGAGGAATACATATAAAGCCAACGGATTTATCTATTTTCTGCGCCAGCTGCCCCTGGTGAAAAAGCTGATTCCTGCTAAAGCCTATAAAAGCCGGGGATTAAAGAGACTGGCCAATGTGGTGGCCTGGATCCGGGAGTTTGTGACTGCTTTTTTGTGGAAAGGGATTTATTTGCTGATTGTTTTTGGCATTGTCCTGTCCATGCATGAAGGGGCAGAGGCCAGCGCCTTTTTAAATGCATTTTTCTTTCTGACTTTAGCAGGAGGATTTTTGAATACCCAGCTTTTTGATCCCACCAATGATAAGTATTATGCCATTATCCTTATGGGGATGAATGCAAAGGATTATACAGTATCTAATTATATTTATTTCCTTATAAAGGTTATTGTAGGATTTTTGCCCTTAACATGCCTGTTCGCCTTCCTGCTTGACCTTGGCCCCTTATGGGGCGTCGGCATGATGCTGTACGTGCTTTTTGTTAAGCTGGTGTTTGCCGCGTTTATTTTATGGGATGATGTAAAGGATTCAAAGCTGGGTACGGTCAGCTCCGAGGAAGAAAAACGTATGGCAGTGCTTGTGTGGATTGCAGCGGCCCTGCTGTGCGTGCTGGGATTCGGTTTGCCTTATACGGGTCTGGTATTTCCCGTATGGGTTTATGGCCTGATCCTGGGGCTGCTGTTTTTGATGTCTGTGCCGTCGGCCATCTATATTTTCCTGTGCAGGGATTACCAAAGAGTCTGCCGGGAGCTTTTAAAAAAGGCGCCTGCATTTTCATCCCAGGCGACCAGCCAGAATCAGCTTGTCCAGACCCAGACCTTAAAGCGGATTGAGTATACAAAGGATGATGTGCAGACCAAAAAGCAGGGCTATGCCTATTTTAACGCGCTGTTTTTTGCCCGGCACAGAAAGATCCTTGTAAAGCCGGCCCGGCGGATATGTGTTGTTTCGGTTATTTTATTTGCCGCAATGGCGGTGGCCTGCCGTCTGAACCGGGATTTTTATGAGGCTTCTAATGAAATGCTGCTGAACATGCTGCCGTTTTTCCTGTTTGTCATGTACCTGATTCATCCGGGGAGGAGCATGACCCAGGCCATGTTTATGAATTGCGACCACAGTATGCTGTCCTACCGTTTTTACCGTCAGCCGCGGGTGATTTTATCCTTATTTGTGGAACGGCTGAAATCTCTTACGTTGATCAGTCTGATCCCTGCCGGATGTATTGCGGCGGAGATGGCGGCTTTGCTGGCCATAACAGGAGGCACGCAGACACCGGTGAATTATGTGCTGATCATTGTAACCATCTTAATGATGTCCGTATTTTTTTCAGTCCATTATATGGTGCTGTATTATCTGCTTCAGCCCTATAATATCCAGCTGGAAAGCAGGAACGCTGCTTACGGCATTGCCAATTGGCTGACATACCTGGTGTGTTATATGGCTATGTCCCGGCGGGTGCCCACGATGATCTTCGGAACAGCCATGACCGGATTTTGTATTCTGTATATTGTCATTGCCCTGATCCTTGTCTACCGCATGGCGCCAAAAACATTTAAGCTGCGGTAATGGATAAATTACTGCATAAGCTGCGTTAATTCCTCAAGTTTGTGTTGAAATCTTTTGCCGCGTATGCTATAGTCATAGCAAGATCTAACAGTGAAGCCAGAGGGGCGGCCGCCCGATAAAAATAAAACGTCCATCAGACAGGAGAAAGTTCCCTGTCCGGGCCGGCCGCAGGCACTAACCCAGCCATCCTCTGACTTCACTGTTTTTTATTGACAATTTTTATCAACAAGTGTATTATGTTAATGTGAATTGATAATCATTATCAAAAACAGCAAAAAAGGAGCGCTATACATATGACACTTGCAGATGGAAAGGTAGGCTGTACATACCGGGTGACAAAGATCCACCTGGAAGAAAATACAGAGCGGCGCCTGGAGGCGCTGGGACTGACTGAAGGTACAAATGTCGAGCTGCTTAATCGAAAGCGCAGCGGTACATCAATTTTTAATGTGCGGGGTACGCGGCTGGCGGTTGGCCGGCAGATCGCTCAGGGGATCACAGTAGATGGAGGCACCAGGCAATGACAGTGGAAAAAGATACGATCAATGTGGGATTTATCGGGAATCCCAACTGCGGTAAGACAACTTTGTTTAATGCATATACAGGAGCGCGTCTGAAAGTGGCCAACTGGCCCGGCGTTACTGTGGAGAAAAAGGAAGGCGCCATGCGCTTTCATAATCATAATTATAAATTGGTGGATCTTCCGGGAATTTACAGTCTGACCTGTTATTCTATGGAAGAAATTCTGTCCCGTCAATATATCCTTTCAGATGATGTGGATGTGATCGTGGATGTGGCAGATGCATCGAATCTGGAAAGAAACCTGTATCTGACGCTTCAGCTCATCGAGTTGGGAAAACCGGTGGTGCTGGCCTTGAACATGATGGATATTGTCAGTGAGCGGGGGATGGAGATTGATACACACCGGCTTCCGGAAATGCTTGGCATCCCGGTAGTGCCTGTGTCTGCCCGCAAAAAGACCGGACTGGAGATCCTTATGCATGCGGTGGCTCACCATGCCGGACAGGGAGTGGATGCGATGGAGCATCATCATTATCAGGCTGGCCCCAGCACTCACCGACATGACCATCATAAGGAATTTGCCATGGTGTACAGCGATGAGATCGAGGATAAGATTGATGCTGTAAAGGATCGGCTGAAGGAAAAGTATCCTCAGATGACCAATCACCGGTGGCATGCTATTAAATATTTGGAACATGATAAGGATATTATGGAAAAATATCCGATCCAAAGCGACGATATTTTAGATCGCAGCTATGAAAAAGATATTATTAATCAAAAATATGATTTTATTGAAGAAATCATTGATGAGGTCCTTGTAAATAAAGCCAGCAAGGCTGCATCTACAGATAAGATCGACCGGGTGCTGACCCATCCTGTATGGGGGATGCCTATATTTCTCGGGATCATGGCCATTGTCTTTTTGCTGACATTTACAGTGGGAGACGCCATTGCTGGAGGTTTTGAGCTTCTTTTAGGCTATTTTTCCTCAGCTGTTACCTATGGCCTGGAATCTATAGGAGCCTCGCCGGTGATCCGGTCTCTTATTGTTGATGGTATTATTGCCGGTGTGGGTGGAATCCTTACATTCCTGCCAAACATTTTCATTTTGTTTTTGGCCCTGGCATTTTTGGAGGACAGCGGCTATATGTCCAGAGTGGCTTACGTTATGGACGGCCTTATGGGAAAAATGGGGCTGTCCGGCCGGGCATTTATCCCTATGCTCCTTGGTTTTGGCTGTACAGTTCCGGCCGTTATGTCTGCCAGGACGCTGGAGGATATGCATGACCGCAAGCGTACTATTCTGGTTACGCCGTTTATGTCCTGCAGTGCCAGACTGCCCATTTATGTTTTGTTTTCAAAAATGTTCTTTCCCCAGTGCGCCACTCTTGTGGCCCTGTCCATGTATGTGATCGGCCTTGTGGTGGCGATTATCGTGTCGCTGATTACAGGAAAACTGGATAAAAAGACGAGCCGTCACTGCCTGCTTATTGAGCTGCCGGAATATAAATCGCCCAATGGCCACACTATTGCCATCTATGTGTGGGAAAAGGTGAAAGGCTATCTGGTTAAAGCCGGGACGACGATTTTTATTGCCTCTATTATTTTGTGGGTGATCCTGAACTTTGGACCTCACGGAATGGTAACCGATATGTCTCAAAGCTTTGCAGCATACATCGGCCATGCAGTATCGCCGCTGCTGTCGCCGGCAGGCCTTGGCTACTGGCAGATCGCCGTGGCCCTGATCTCCGGTATTGCGGCGAAGGAAGTGGTTGTGTCCAGCTGCAGCGTCCTGTTTGGCATTGCCAATATTAATGCTGTCACAGGCACCAGCGCCATGGCTGCAGCATTAGGCAGCATGGGCTTTGGACCTTTGAATGCATTTTCATTTATGGTCTTTTGCCTTTTATATGTACCCTGCGCGGCAACGCTGGCAACTATAAAGAAGGAGACCGGTTCCTGGAAGTGGTTCTGGCTGGCTGTAGGATTCCAGCTGGTCGTAGCCTGGATCGTTTCTGTGCTGATCTTCCAGGTGGGAAGTTTGTTTATCGGCTGATCCGGTATACTTTAAATGTATAAGTTTTTGAATATGATCAAGCCCTGCCCCGGGAAACCTGCGGCAGGGCTTTTTTTCAAATTGACAGCAGGGGCAGAGTAGGGTAAACTTAAAGAGAATATACGGTCTGCCCGGGATGTCCGGTGCAGGCAGCTACAGGAAGCAGGGGTAATAAAAATGGATTACAGGGATCTTGAAAATCTTGGACAGCAGATGAGCCAGAAAATCCGTGATGCTGTAGATTCTTTGGATTTTGAAAATTTAAACCGGGAGATCCGCAGGAATGCCGATGATGTGATCTCCGGGGTAAAGCATTCGTTTGATTATGACCAGGGTCCGGGAGGGCATCGGCGCAAGTTCCGCTGGACAGGGACCAATACTGGTCCCGGATCCGGTTCGCAGTCCGGTCCGGGAGCTGGTCCCAGGGGGTACCGGGCAGAAAACTGGCAGACCTACCGACGCGTGCGGCCGTGGGACTGGTGGAATCAGAGAGACCGGAGCAATACCGGATCGTTTGACCAGGGCAGCACGGCTGCCGGTGATGGATCACAGTCTGCCAGCGTTTCACGGCGGCCAAGGGCTAAGGCCGAATACAAGCCTGTGGATTATGGCTTCCCTGTGGAGCGCTGTCCCAGAGGCGAGGTGTCCGGCACTCTGCTGACGGTTTTTGGCGCCATCGGATTTACTTTTTCCATGTGCGGGACCATCGGGGCTGCCCTTGCAGCGTTTACTGCCACATGGGCAGCTGCAACTTTGAGTCTGGGGGCGCTGGGCGTTTTTGATCTGGTTTTTGTGGTCATGATGGCCGCAGGCACATTAATGCGCAACCGTGTTAAGCGTTTCCGCCGTTATATCCAGTATATGAAGGGCAAAAGCTTTGCCACCTTTAAAAGCCTGGCATCCCTGATCGGCAAAAAGGAGCGTTACGTGGTAAGGGATGTTTCCCATATGCTGGAGCTGGGATATTTCCCTCAGGGCCATATCGATACCCATAAAACATGCCTTATGGTGACCGATGTGATCTATGAACAGTATCTGGAAACTATGGAAAATGCCAGCCAGCGCCAGAAAAACGGACAGGCCGGGGAGCAGGAGGCTGCTTCAAAAGATGCTAAGGATCAGGAAAAGATCCGGGAGCTGGAAGAACTTGGGCGAAAGTATATGGAGATCATCCGCAAGGCCAACGACGATATTCCGGATACGGAGATCAGCAATAAGCTGTATCGTATGGAGGCCATTATCGGAAAGATCTTCGATCATGTGAAAAAGTATCCGAAAAAGGCGGACCGGCTTTCCCAGTTTCAAAATTATTATATGCCCATGACCATTAAACTGGTGGAAACCTACAGGGATCTGGATCAGCAGACCATTCAGGGGGAGAATATTAAAAAAGTTAAGGAAGAAATCGCAGGAACCCTGGATACGATCAATGAAGCTTATGAAAAGCTGTATGACAGTATGTATCAGGAGACGGCCATGGATGTGGCCAGCGATATTAGCGTTTTGCGTACCCTTCTTGCAAGAGAGGGACTGACAAAGGGCGCCTTTGATAAAAAAGAAAAAAAGTAATGACATTATGCACGGACAAAACTTGTGCCGCAGCGGAACATGATCTGTAAGGAGAAGATAAGTATGAGTGATTTTAATGAAATGCTGAAGGAAGGACCTACATTGACCTTTGAACCCTTTAAAGAAGAAAAGCAGGAGCCTGCCCCTCAGGCGGTCCAGGAGACGACCATTGCAGAGGAAGCACAGTTAAGCGATGCTGAAAAGAAGATGGTGGATCAGTTTGCTTCCCAGATCGATCTGAACAACAGCCAGATGGTTATGCAGTACGGCGCCGGCGCTCAGAAAAAGATTGCTGATTTTTCAGAGTCAGCCCTGGAAAATGTGCGTACAAAGGATCTTGGGGAGACGGGAAAGCTTTTGGCTGAGGTTGTTAATGAATTAAAGGATTTTGACGCAGAGGAAGAAGAAAAGGGAATTTTCGGATTTTTCAAAAAAGTGCCTTCTAAGATTGATTCCATGAAGGCCCGTTACTCTAAGGCAGAAACTAATGTGGAGCGGATCTGTACGGTGCTTAATGACCATCAGGTGCAGCTTTTAAAGGATTCTGCCATGCTGGATCAGATGTATGAGCTGAATAAAAATTATTATAAAGAGCTGACCATGTATATTGCTGCAGGAAAGAAAAAGCTGGATCAGGTAAAGAAGCAGGAGCTTCCGGCCCTGATCACAAAAGCTCAGCAAAGCGGCAGCCAGGAGGATATGAATGCGGTCAATGACCTGACAGCTCTTTGCGACCGGTTTGAGAAAAAAGTCCATGATCTGGAGCTGACACGGATGGTTGCCATGCAGATGGCGCCTCAGATCCGCATGATCCAGAATAATGACATCCTTATGTCTGAAAAGATCCAGTCCATGATTGTTAATACAGTACCCCTGTGGAAAAGTCAGATGGTTCTTGCCCTTGGCGTGGCCCATTCAAAACAGGCCGCTGAGGCCCAGAGGGAGGTTACGGATATGACTAATGCTCTTTTGCGTAAAAATGCGGAAACCTTAAAAATGGCTTCTGTAGAGACGGCCCAGGCTTTAGAGCGCGGCGTTGTGGATATTGAAACGCTGACAGCTACCAATGAGCTGCTTATATCCACCATTGACGAGGTGGCCAAAATTCATGAGGATGGCCGCGCCAAACGGATCGAGGCCCAGGCACAGCTTCAGAAGATGGAAAATGACCTTAGAAATAAGCTGCTTGAGGTAAGTACGGGACGCAGATAACATTATAAAAGCATATTGCGCCAAAAGGCCGCCTGTTTGTTTAGGGCGGCCTTTTGACGCCATGTGCCCGGCAAGGGCTGTTATGTTTATATGCGTGATCTGCCCCGGTTATTTGTGGATGGCCCGGATGATCTTTTTGTGGGCTGTAGGGATGGGCAGGGCCATAAGCTGGTCCCATGTATAAAGGTTTTCCCGGATCTGGGGGAGATCAGCGCTATCCAGCTCGCCGTCATAGACGCTCATATGCCATACCCGGTGGGAAAAAATGTGGCAAAACTCTTTTTCGTATTCTAAAAGACGCACGCCGGTATGGTATTTTTTATAAAATTCTTCTTCAAAGCTTAACGGCGACTCCAGCTCATACTGGACAAGGCCGTACATATCGGCCAGGAGACCTTCCTGATTTTTTATGAGAAAATATTTGTCTTTGTACCGCAGGAGGGCAGTGATCAGATAAATGTCCTCTTTATTTTTATTTTTTATATTCACCGGGAGCAGCTTCTGGGTGCCGTGGGCGTTGGCACGGCAAAAGTCCCGGACCGGACATGAGGCACAGTCCGGATTTTTAGGGGTGCATATCATGGCTCCAAGATCCATCATTCCCTGGTTAAAGTCCGACGGGTCTTCGCTGGAGATCCATATATCCATGATCTGCTGGTAAAGCTTTTTGGTGGCGTCTTTGGCAATATTTTCCTGGCAGTCTAAAACCCGGGAAATAATGCGCAGGGTGTTCCCGTCGATGACGCCTTTTGGAATGTTAAAAGCAATGCTGGCAATGGCGCTGGCTGTATAGGCGCCGATCCCTTTAAGCTTCAGGATTTCTTCATAGGTGTCCGGGAATTGGCCTCCATAGTCGGCCATAAGGGCGGCCGCCGCTTCCATTAAGTGGCTGGCCCTGCGGTAATAGCCAAGACCCTCCCACAGCTTATACACCTGGTCTGCCGGAGCTAAGGCTAACGACTGCACATCAGGGAAGGTGTCCATGAACCGCTCATAATACGGGCGGACCGTTTCCACCTGGGTCTGCTGGAGCATGATCTCGCTGATCCATATGGCATAAGGGTCTTTGGTGCGCCGCCATGGCAGATCCCTGCCGCAGGCCCTGTACCACTGGCAGATGGCCTTTGTAAAGGCGGGCGTATCAAAGCCGGATAAAAGTGATTGTGTCTGATTCATAAATAAACTCCATTCTCATGTTTTCCGGGGCAATTTGGCGGGTCTTTTTTTGGAGGAATGAAAGGCACGGCCTTCGGTTATTTGCCCCATAAAAAATAGTATAACAATTTTTTGTAAAAAAAAGAAGGATTTAAAACGACAACGTCGAATATATATATTAGAGGCTTTTTTCAGCAGTTCCCCCAGCGGGACTGTTACACTTTTTCATCATTCGTCACGGCATTTAAAAATGCTGTGAATGCTTGCTGCGAAGGGGGAATCAAGGGATGTATTATCCCGAAGAATTAATCGAAGAAATCCGAAGCCGGAATGATATTGTTGATGTGATCTCCGGGTATGTGAAGCTTCAGAAAAAAGGAGCTTCTTACTTCGGTCTTTGCCCTTTCCATAACGAAAAATCACCATCCTTTTCAGTCAGCGGCCAAAAACAGATGTATTACTGCTTTGGCTGCGGAGCCGGAGGGAATGTTTTTACTTTTCTTATGGAATATGAAAATTATACGTTTGTGGAAGCTGTGAAAGCCCTGGCCCAGCGGGCCGGCATAACCCTGCCGGAAGCAGAGCCTTCGGCCCAGGAGAAAAAAGAAGCTTCCTTAAGACAAAAGCTGTTGGAGATCAACAAGCTGGCGGCCAAGTATTTTTACTTCCAGCTGACCCAGCCCCAGGGGGCGGCGGCCAGAAATTATCTTGAAGGCCGGCAGCTGTCCCATGAGACGATTGTAAAGTTTGGCCTTGGGTATTCCAACAAATTCAGTAATGATCTGTACCAGTATTTAAGATCTGCCGGTTATGATGATTATATCCTGAAGGAGACGGGACTGGTCACCCTGGATGAAAAACGGGGCGGCTATGACAAGTTCTGGAACCGGGTTATGTTTCCTATTATGGATATTAATAACCGGGTCATCGGCTTCGGCGGCCGTGTCCTTGGGGATGGAACCCCTAAGTATCTTAACTCGCCGGAAACAAAGCTTTTTGATAAAAGCCGGAACTTATACGGCCTGAACCTGGCCCGGCGGTCCAGACGGCCCAATATGATCATCTGCGAAGGATATATGGATGTAATTTCCATGCACCAGGCCGGATTTGACAATGCGGTGGCTTCCCTTGGTACTGCATTTACCAGTCCCCAGGCGTCCCTTTTAAAACGGTATACCGACGAGGTGCTTTTGGCCTATGACAGCGACGGGGCAGGTGTAAAGGCAGCCCTTCGGGCCATCCCCATGTTGAAGGAGGCCGGGCTAAGATCCCGGGTGATCAGCATGAAGCCTTATAAGGATCCGGATGAATTTATTAAAAATCTTGGAACCGAAGCTTTTGAGGAGCGCATTGCCCACGCTCAAAACAGCTTTATGTTTGAAATATCCGTAATGGAGAAAGACTATGACTTAAACGATCCTGACGGCAAAACCGGATTTTTCAACGCAATAGCTAAAAAACTCCTGGAATTTAATCAGGAGCTGGAGCGTAAAAACTATATAGAGGCTGTAGCAAGACAGTATGGCATAGCCTTTAATGACCTGAACCGTCTTGTGAACCGGTACGGCCTTTCCGGGTATGGACAGAACCAGACCCGGGCGTCTGCCCAGGACAGGAGCGATGGAGGCCAGACGGGACAAAAGCGGCGGCAGGAGAAAGAGGACGCTGTTGTGACAGCCCAGAAGCTTTTGCTCACATGGCTGTGTGAGGATACAGGGCTTTTTGATAAGATCGGCGACTGGATCAGCCCGCAGGATTTTACCGACGGGCTGTGTCACGAAGCAGCAGTATGCGTGTTTGAAGAATATGAGAAAAAAAAGACCGTAACACCGGCCCGGATCATCAGTCTGTTTGAAGATAAAGAGGAGCATGACGCCATTGCCCGGGCATTTAATACAACTATCCGGGATGAAAATGACAAAGCGGCCCGGGAAAAAGCCATCAATGAGACGGTGCGGCGCATTAAGACGGCCAGCCTGGAGCATATGAGCAAAAATGCCCGGGATATTGCAACGCTCCAGGAGATCATCCGGCAAAGGAAGGCGCTGCAAAAGCTGCATATTTCTTTATAGCACGGGAAAACTATTTTTACAGGAGGATTAAGTCATGGATGAAAATATGCATAAGTTTCTGGAAAAGCTTAAAGAACTTGTGCCCTACGCCAAAAAGAAAAAAGGCGTCCTGGAATTTCAGGAAATTAATGATTTCTTCGGAGATATAGAATTAAACGAAGAACAGGTGGAAAAGATATACGAATATCTGGAATCCAACCATGTGGATATTTTAAAGATCAGCGACGACTCTGACGATATTCCTGATGACGATGTGCTTTTGGAAAATGACGAGCACATTGAGGATTATGATCTGACCATCCCTGAAGGCGTCAGTACAGAGGATCCGGTGCGTATGTATTTAAAGGAAATCGGCAAGGTGCCCCTTTTGTCTGCAGACGAGGAGATTGAGCTGGCCAAGCGCATGGAAAAAGGGGACGAGCAGGCCAAAAAGCGCCTGGCAGAGGCAAACCTGCGTCTTGTTGTGAGCATCGCCAAGCGTTATGTGGGCCGGGGCATGCTGTTTCTGGACCTGATCCAGGAAGGAAACCTGGGTCTTATTAAGGCTGTGGAAAAGTTTGATTACCGAAAAGGCTATAAGTTCAGCACCTACGCCACATGGTGGATCCGCCAGGCCATTACCCGTGCTATTGCCGATCAGGCCCGTACCATCCGTATCCCGGTACACATGGTGGAGACGATCAACAAGCTTGTCCGGGTACAGCGCCAGCTCCTTCAGGAGCTTGGCCGGGAACCGACACCGGAGGAAATTTCAGCCCACATGAAGGTTCCGGTAGACCGTGTGCGGGAAATCTTAAAGATTTCCCAGGAACCTGTATCTCTGGAAACGCCTATTGGCGAAGAAGAAGACAGCCATCTTGGGGATTTTATCCAGGATGACAATGTCCCCCATCCCGCGGAGGCAGCAGCCTTTACGCTGCTGCAGGAGCAGCTTGAGCAGGTATTGGTGACCCTGACGGACCGGGAGCAAAAGGTACTGCGCCTGCGCTTTGGCCTGGATGACGGCCGCGCCCGCACACTGGAAGAAGTGGGCAAGGAGTTTAATGTTACCAGAGAGCGTATCCGGCAGATCGAGGCAAAGGCACTGCGCAAGCTGCGCCATCCAAGCCGCAGTCGGAAATTAAAGGATTACCTTGAATAAAAAAGTCACAGACTTGGAAATTGCTTACCAGGAGGAATGAATTTATGGATGCAAATATGGCAGAATTTGCGAAAAAGCTGGAAGAACTTGTCAACTATGCCAAGAGTAAAAAAGGTGTTTTGGAATACGATGAGATCAAGCCGTTTTTTGGAAATATTGAATTAAATGAAGAACAGATGGACCGTATTTATGAATACCTGGAATCCAAAAATATTGACGTATTAAAGATTGCTGACGACGATGATGTTCCCGATGACGAGCTGCTGCTGGAGGACGAGGAAAATCTGGAGGATATTGACCTTTCTGTGCCTGAGGGCGTGGGTATTGAGGATCCGGTGCGCATGTATTTAAAGGAGATCGGCAAGGTGCCCCTTTTGTCTGCAGATGAGGAGATCGAACTGGCCCAGCGTATGGAAGAAGGAGACGAGGAAGCTAAAAAGCGTCTGGCAGAGGCAAACCTGCGTCTTGTTGTAAGTATTGCCAAGCGTTATGTAGGCCGGGGCATGCTGTTTTTAGACCTGATCCAGGAAGGAAATCTTGGTCTTATTAAGGCTGTGGAAAAGTTTGATTACCGAAAAGGCTATAAGTTCAGTACCTATGCCACATGGTGGATCCGTCAGGCCATTACAAGAGCCATTGCCGACCAGGCCCGTACCATCCGTATCCCGGTACACATGGTGGAAAATATTAATAAGCTTGTCCGGGTACAGCGCCAGCTCCTTCAGAAGCTTGGCCGGGAACCCAGCGCCGACGAGATCGCTGCAGAAATGAAGATTCCTGTAGAGCGTGTCCGGGAAATCTTAAAGATCTCCCAGGAACCGGTATCTCTGGAAACGCCTATTGGCGAGGAAGAAGACAGCCATCTTGGAGATTTTATCCAGGATGATAATGGTCCGGTGCCTTTTGATGCCACTGTATCCTCCCTTCTTAAGGAGCAGATTACAGAAGCTTTAGGCACATTGACCGACCGGGAGCAGAAGGTACTGCGCCTGCGTTTCGGACTGGATGATGGCCGCGCCCGCACACTGGAAGAAGTGGGTAAGGAATTTAATGTTACACGTGAGCGGATCCGTCAGATCGAAGCCAAGGCACTGCGCAAGCTGCGCCATCCAAGCAGAGGAAGAAAACTGCGGGATTACATGAACTGACCCGCGATCATACATAGGGAGGAGAGATTTTGTGATCGTTCTTTCCAAACGGCTCCAGGCCGTAGCATCTATGGTCACGCCGGGAAAACGCCCAGCGGATGTGGGGTGCGATCACGGCTATGTGCCTATTTACCTTGTCCAGAGCGGTATTGCACAGACGGTGCTGGCAATGGATGTTAATGAAGGCCCTCTGTCCAGGGCCAGAGAAAATATTGAAAAATACGGCTTGTCCGGCCAGATAAAGACCCGGCTGTCGGACGGCCTGAAAAATTACCAGAGGGCAGAGGCCAACAGCCTGATCATTGCCGGCATGGGCGGTCTTTTGATCCGGGATATTTTAGAGGATGCCGGCCATCGGGGGATCTTAGAGGATTTTGATGAAATGATCCTGTCCCCTCATTCAGACGGGGATGTGGTGCGCCGTGCCCTTGACTTTTGGGGCTATACGATTGACCGGGAGATAATGCTTACTGACGGCGGAAAGTATTATACGGTGATACACAGCGTAAAGGCAGAAAAAGCGGTTTTGGCCCGGGAGCGCTGCCCGGCTGCCGGCCCTGAGGACGAGGCGGATTACCGGGAGCAGGACGATATGTACGGCGGTTATCTCATCCGCCGCAAGGATCCGGTGCTTTATCAATACCTGACGCAGCAGCTCAACGACCGTATGGAGCGCTATGACAGGATCAGAAATCTGGATACGCCCGGAGCAAAGGCCCACCTGCCGGCCCTTGAGGCGGAGCTTGGGCGTTTGAAAAGCGTCCTTAAGCGTTTTGAGGACGGACATAAGGAGTGATACGATGAAAGTAAATGACATTATCCGGCACCTGGAGACGCTGGCGCCTCCGGAGTATGCCATGGACTGGGATAATCCGGGACTTTTGGCCGGCCGGCGGGACCGGGATGTGTCCTGTGTGTATGTGGCCCTGGATGCCACGCCTCAGGTGATCCGGGAGACAATCCGCTGCGGCGCCCAAATGCTTGTGACCCATCATCCTATGATCTTTTCACCGTTAAAGAAGGTCAATGACGAGGATTTTGTGTCCCGGCGTGTCCTGGATCTGGTTGAAAATCATATAAGCTATTTTGCCATGCATACAAATTTTGATGTGGCCCAGATGGGAACTTTGGCAGCGGGACGGCTGATGCTTACAGACCTGGAGGTCCTGGAAGTGACGGCTGCTCCGGGCGCATTTAATAACAGTGAGCCTCTCGGTATTGGCTGTGTGGGCCGCTATCCCAGGCATGTTACTTTAGGAGAGTATGCAAGGATCGTAAAAACAGCTTTTGGACTGCCTAATGTAAAGATTTTTGGGGATCTGGACATGGAGCTGGAAAAAATAGCCGTGTGCCCCGGTTCCGGAAAGCATATGGCCGGTCATGCCCTTGCCCGGGGATGCCAGGTGCTTGTTACCGGTGATATTGACCACCATGAAGGCATTGACGCCAATATGCAGGGTCTGGCCATTATTGATGCCGGACACTACGGCATCGAGCATATTTTTTGTGAATTTGTTGCTGCACAGCTAAAAGCCCGTTTCCCGGAGCTTAAAGTGGAAAGGGAAGAAAAGCAGCAGCCGTTTATTGTTATATAACAGCGTCAAGGAGGTTTCTTATGGGGGATAAAGTTTCAGTTACCTGCTGCGGACGTACCCGGAGCTATCCCTATGGGGTGACTCTTGAGTCCGTAAGCAAGGATTTTATGGGGGATTACGGCGGGAATATTATTCTTGCCAAGCAAAATGGAAAGCTTAGAGAGCTTTACCGGCGCATTAAGACAGACAGCGCGGTAGAGTTTATTACTACAGCCCAGAAGGTAGGGCATCAAACATATACCCGCACAGCTACGATGCTTATGACAAAAGCCGCAGAGGACATTCTTGGAAAGTCCTGCGGAAAGCAGGTAGTTGTCCAGTATTCTCTTGGCAAAGGGCTTTACTGCCAGCTTTACGGCAATGTAAAGCTGGATGAGGCGCTTCTTGCCAGGATCAGGGAGCGGATGGATGAGCTGGTCGTTATGGATCTGCCCATACGAAAGCGTACGATAAGCACTGACGACGCGATCAAGATTTTCCACGACGCCCATATGAGGGATAAGGAAAATCTGTTTAAGTACCGCAGGGCTTCCAAAGTGAACATTTATTCCCTGGATGGCACTGAGGATTATAATTACGGCTACATGGCTCCAAGTACCGGCTATATCCGTCTGTATGATCTGCATCTTTATGACGACGGCTTTGTCCTGCAGCTTCCGGATATGGCCAGCCCCAACACATTAGAGCCTTTTGTGCCCTCCCACAAGCTGTTTCAGGTGCTTAAACAGTCTGAACGCTGGGGAGAAATGCTGGAAGTAAGCACTGTGGGCGATTTAAATGATGTAATTTCCAGAGGAAAGGTGGATCAGCTTATCCTTGTACAGGAGGCGCTCCAGGAAAAAAATATCGGCAAGATCGCCCAGCAGATCGCCAATGAAAATAAACGGGTGATCCTTATTGCCGGTCCTTCATCTTCGGGAAAGACAACCTTTTCCCACCGGCTGTCTATCCAGCTGAAGGCCCATGGCCTCAGGCCCCATCCCATCCCTGTGGATGATTATTTTGTGGACCGGGAGAAAACCCCTCTGGATGATCAGGGCAAGCCGAATTTTGAGAGCCTTGGCGCCTTAAATGTAGATCTGTTTAATGAGCAGATGAGCGCGCTTCTCAGAGGCGAGCGGGTAGAGCTGCCTTCCTTTAATTTTATTACGGGCAAGAGCGAGTTCCGGGGAAATTATAAGGAGATTGGCGAAAAGGACATTCTGGTCATTGAAGGGATCCATGGATTAAATGATGACCTGACCTACAGCCTGCATAAGGACAGTAAGTTTAAGATCTATATCAGCGCCCTGACCCAGCTGAACGTGGACGAACACAACCGTATCCCTACCACTGACGGACGTCTGATCCGGCGGATCGTGCGGGACGCGGCGGCGCGGGGATCTTCCTGCGCCAGGACTATTGCTATGTGGGATTCTGTGCGCCGGGGCGAGGAGGAAAATATTTTCCCTTATCAGGAAAGTGCGGATGTGATGTTTAACTCTGTACTGATTTATGAACTGGCGATCCTGAAGATATATGCAGAGCCACATTTGTTTGGCATTACAAAGGGGCAGCCGGAGTATGACGAGGCTAAGCGGCTTTTAAAATTCCTTGATTATTTTCTTGGAGTCAGCAGTGAAAATGTGCCTCAAAATTCTATTTTAAGGGAATTTATCGGCGGAAGCTGTTTTAGAGTTTGATTGAATGCGGCAAGCAGTGGGAAACTGGTGCAGCTGGGGCTTGTTTTTCTGGAAAAAATATGATAAGATTCAGTTTGAGTCTGCTAAATGGTCGCGGCTGTACAACCGAAAGGGTACAGGTGAGGAAAGTCCGGGCTTCACAGGGCAGGATGCCGGATAACGTCCGGTGGAGGTGACTCTAAGGAAAGTGCAACAGAAATAAACCGCCTGTGCATTGGCTGATGCCTGGCACAGGTAAGGGTGGAAAGGCGGTGTAAGAGACCACCGCCAGCCTGGTAACAGGCTGGGCTCTGTAAACCCCATCCGAAGCAAGACCGCACATAAGGCAATACGGCGGCCCGTCGTGCTTTAGGGTAGGTCGCTGGATCCCGGCGGCAACGCCGGGGCTAGATAGATGACCATTCAAGACATAACCCGGCTTATCGGCAGGCTCATATAAACAGGGGATCATCCTGCTGTGCGGGATGATCCCTTTTTGTAATACATTTTAATTATTTCGTAAGGACAGCATCCTGCGGGATATGGTACACTTACTGTAGGAAAATAAGTGATTTGGAGGGAAAGTATGGAAGAAACGATCAATATTCTTGTAGTTGATGATGATGCGGAAATTGCAGATCTGGTAGAAATCTATCTCTGCAGTGCCGGTTATACAGTGTTTAAAGCATTAAACGCCAAAGACGGCCTGGATATTCTTGCTTCCAAAGATATAAAGCTGGCCGTTATTGATATTATGATGCCGGTGATCGACGGTATTGAAATGTGCAAACGTATCCGTGATACAAAAAACATCCCCATTATTATTTTAAGCGCCAAGTCGGCGGATCTGGACAAGATCATCGGATTGTCTGCCGGTGCAGATGATTATATGATCAAGCCCTTTAATCCTCTGGAGCTGACCGCCAGGGTCAAGTCCCAGCTGCGCCGCTATATGGAGCTGAACCCGAATGTTAAGGAAAACGATAATGTGATCCGGATTAAAGATATTGAGATCGATGTAACCCGGCACAAGGTTTTGGTGGACGGGAGAGAGGTGGCTTTAACGCCTATCGAATTTGATATATTAAAGCTTTTGGCCAGCTATCCGGACCGGGTTTTTTCTACGGATGAGATTTTCGAAAAGGTATGGAACGAGAAGATGTATGAGGCCAATAACACAGTTATGGTACATATCCGGCGCCTTCGGGAAAAGATTGAAAAGGATCCCCGCAAGCCGCAGGTAATCGTTACTGTCTGGGGGGTAGGCTATAAAGTTGAAAGCTAGACTGTTTAAAAGCTACCGTATGCAGATGATGTATTATACGCTTTTAAGCGCAGGTATCACAGCGTGCATAGACTTTTTGTTTTTATTTATCACAGCCAGGATCATGTGCCTGATCCAGGAGGCATCCAGGGCAGCTTCCGGTATTCCTGAGGCTGCCATGGAGAGCGGCATGGAAAATTTCAGGGCGGCCATGCAGTCGTCTGCTCCGGGAGAAAATGTCATGTCGGGCCAGCCTGGCAATTATGGCTCGGGTTCGTTTCCGTCCCGGGGACTTAAACTATTTGGACAGAGCTTTCATTGGGGGACCCTTTTGCTGATCATTTTTATTTCTATCGTTATTTTCGTTGTTATCTTTCATTTTCTGACCCGGAAGATGACCCGCTATATTGAGGAGATCACTTCTTCGATCCAGCGGATCGCCCAGGGCGATTTTTCAAGTACGGTAGAAGTCCGGTATGATAATGAATTTTCCATTATTGCCCAAAATCTGAATATTATGGCAAATGACCTGCAGCAGCTAAAGGAAAAGGAAATCCAGGCAGAGAATACGAAAAATGAACTGATTACCAACGTTGCCCATGACCTGCGGACGCCCCTGACGTCAATTATCGGATATTTGGATATTTTAAATTCAGGCGCCCAGCTTCCTCCGGAAAATCAGCGCAAGTATCTTCAGATCGCTTATGAAAAGTCCAAGCGTCTGGAAAAGCTGATCAACGATCTTTTCAGCTTTACCAAGCTGGAGTACGGCAATATGCCCATGAAAACCTCCCTGATCGATATTGTCAAGCTGATCGAACAGCAGATTGATGAATTTTATCCGTCATTTGAGGAATATAATCTGGTTTGCGAATTTAAGACCTACACGCCCAGCGCCATGGTCCTGGCAGACGGGGAGATGATTGCCAGGGCATTTGAAAATCTTATTTCTAATGCCATTAAGTATGGAAAGGACGGCAAGGTTATTAAGATTGTTACAAAAAGAGAGGGCGATGAGATAAAGATCACCATTATCAACTATGGGACCATCATTCCCAAGGAAGATATTCCTTACATTTTTGACCGCTTTTATCGTGTGGAGCAGTCCAGACAGGAAAGCACCGGCGGTACGGGACTTGGTTTATCTATTGCTAAAAGCATTGTTGAAAAACACGGCGGACGGATTGAGGCTCAAAGTTCCATGGCGGCAACCACATTTAATGTGTATTTGAAGATTGCCAAATAATCCGGTCATATCAGCGGATGCTGAAATGACACTATTGATTTGATCAAAACAGGAGCAGATGTAATATGAGGTATAAAAAGATACAGTCCTTTATACTTACCCTGTTAGCTGCAGCAGCATGCATATGGTGTTTTAGTTCGGGGACGGCAGCTGCTGCCGGTACACAAGATGAGGGCTCTGATTTTGATATTAAAATATCCTGTGGCCTGGATGGATACAGTAAATATAATACAGATATTCCCGTAAGGCTGGAGATTACCAACACTGGCATGGATTTTCATGGACAGGTCCAAATCGTCCCATATACGGAAGAAAGCAATACCCAGGGAAATGCCTATACAAAAGATTTGTCCGTTTCTGCATCAGAAACTGCCTGTGTTGAGTTTTTTATAGAAAATCTTAATGTTTCCCCTATTTTCAGGATCAGCTTCCTGGATGAGGAGGGAACCGTGTGCTTCGAGCAAAGTATGCGCACGACGATCCGGTATACAGATGATATTTTTACAGGAATATTGTCTGAGGATGGGGAGAGTCTGAACTATTTGGACGGGATGCCTTATTATATTGAGTACTACAGCGGGTATATTTCCACACGGATATTCCCTGTCACTTTAGATGAATTAACGAAAGAAAACTGTATACTGGATATCTATGATATGATCGTTATCAACCGGTTTGATACGTCAGAGCTGTCTGAGGAACAGAATGAGACATTAAAAACCTGGGTGAATAATGGCGGACTGCTGGTTCTTGGCACGGGCCGGGATTATGAAAAAACGTTGAGCGGATTTTGGAATCAGTGGTTTTCCGGAACCGCAGGCAATGTGGAAAGCGTATCTGCGGACTTTTCCCTGGACGGTTTTTCGCTGCTGACCCGGTCCACACCTATGGAATACGTTCCCGAATCATCACAGGTACTTCCCGATGAGACTGCAGATGAAGCTGAAGAAGAATCTGCTGTTGAGGAAACTACGGTGGACATGGCCATTGGTGCATCTGAGGATACCCAGGAGACTGCGTTTATTTCAGAAACCCTGGATCAGGTGGACCCGGTGACTCTGGAGGCAGTGACTCTGGATATTGACCAGAGCAGCTTCTATCAGGAGTATTTATGCCATACGTTGGACATGGGCAATGGAGCTGTGTTTATCTTCACTTTTGATCTGGCTGACAAGACATTTTTGGACTGGCCATATAATATGGCGGCTCTGCAAAATATATTTTCTTCTCTGACGAAGATTTCAGAGCAGGGAAGCTTTTGTGTGCAGCCCATTAATGATTACTATATTCAGGATATGCTGTCGAATTATATTGACGGCAAGCTTCCGCAGATCGGAGTTTTTGTTTTTATTATTGTGATCTATATTGCATTGGTTTCACCTTTGACGTATCTTCTATTAAAGAAGAAAGATAAGCGTCACTGGATCTGGGGACTGGTGCCGCTGACGGCGTTTGTTTTTACAGGCATCGTTTATCTTCTTGGCAGTTCGGCACGGCAGCAGGGACCATATATGAATTACGGAACTATTCTGGCTATTGGAGATGATGGAAAAACTTCTGAAAAAACCTATTTCAGTGTTACATCACCCCAGAATGAGCCTTTCGATTTTTCAGTTGCCAACCAATATACCATACGACCTGTGACAACGTACAATTATCAGATTTTTTCACTGACAAGCACGGATGCTGCGGAAGAACAATCCTATAAAATGGAATTTGTATTAAATCCGGAAGAAACCCTTGTCCGGGTGTTAAATACAAGCGCATTCAATACAATGTATTTTCAGGCTGACCGTAGTACACAATCTGAGGGAGATGTAGATATTAACATTACCTTCTCAGATGGATACTATAGTGGATCGATCACAAACCGTACCGGCTATGACCTGGAAAATGCGTTCCTTAAGCTGGATCGTACAATCTTTCCTGTAGATTCTCTGAAAAACGGAGAAAGCTGCAGTATAGATGCAAATATGGCTTTTAATGTTAAAAACTATTATGAAACGCCGTCTCTTATATCATCCCTGGATGATTCACCCGGCCGCAGGCGGATGCTTAGCGGATACATGAACGGTACGGCCCAGTATGGCGCATATACAGTACAGCCGGATTATACATTTTATGCATTTGTTAATGGCTATCCGGTAGATATTGCCCAGGCATCAGGGTATGATGTTTCCGGCAATGTCCTTCTGCAAAAAAAAGTGGAGATCAATTTTTCTAAGGATGGTATTTATTCTGTTCCGAATATCCTTTACGGGTGCAGTCTTTTATCCGGAGAACTTGACAGCCTGGATGGCTATTTTTATAGTGATGAGATTTCGTTTGAATGCTACATTCCTTCTGAAATTCAAACCGTCTTGTCCCTGGAACTGCAGCCGCAGGAGATGGAGGCTGGGGAAGTCCCTCAGCTGTATTATCTGTATAATTGGGAGACAGGAAGCTGGGATCCGGTTTTTGAAGGCGATGATACACGGATGGAGACAGATGAACTGCAGTCTTATATTTCCGGTGGACAGCTGCGCCTGATGATAGAAAAGGCTGAAAAAGATACGTATTCGGCATCGGTTCTGCCGGTGTTTTCCATGACCGGGAGGGAAAAGTAATGCTGGAAGTAGAAAATCTTTATAAATATTACGGCAGTTTTGCCGCGCTGGACGGACTGTCTTTATCCATTAAAAAGGGCGAGCTTTTCGGCTTTGTAGGCCCTAACGGCGCAGGAAAGACAACGACCATGCGGATCATATGCGGTCTGCTGAAAGCGGACAAGGGCCAGGTCCATGTGGACGGGACAGATGCCTTAAAGGATTACCGTCACCTGAAGGATAAGATCGGGTATATGCCGGATTTTTTTGGTGTATACGACAATCTTAAAGTAATGGAATATATGGAATTTTATGCGTCCATATACGGTATGAATGGCAAGGCGGCAAGGGATCTGTGCCTGAACCTATTGGACATGGTGAACCTGGCGGACAAGACCGGCTTTTATGTGGATGATCTTTCCCGGGGAATGAAGCAGCGCCTGTGCCTGGCACGGTGCCTGATCCATGATCCGAAGCTGCTTATATTGGATGAACCGGCCTCCGGTCTGGATCCAAGGGCCCGTTTCGAAATGAAAGAAATTCTGAAAAATCTGGCAGATATGGATAAAACTATTCTCATCAGCTCCCATATTCTTCCGGAGCTGGCTGAAATGTGCAGCAGCATTGGGATTATCCAGGCCGGACAGATGGTACTGCAGGGGGCTGTGGATGAGATCCTTATGATGATGGCTTCGGCAAATCCTCTTGTGATCACTATGATGGGACAGGTAGAGCGGGCGGTGGCTTTTTTAAAGGGGCAGCCTTTAGTGGAAAATCTGTCCTACAAGGATAATGTGATCCGGGTGGATTTTCAGGGGAATTCCTGGGATGAAGCATATCTTCTGGAAGAACTTGTGTCCCGGCAGCTTCCTGTGTGTGCCTTTGCCCGGGAGGAAGGCTCTCTGGAATCTTTGTTTATGCAGATAACAACACACAATGGGGGGGGGACTTTTTATGCAAATTAATCCGGTTTTCCGAAAAGAACTTAAATTAAGTGTGCGCAGTGCCCGTCTTCCCATTGTCATGCTGGTCTATAATAGTGTGCTGGCATTTATAAGCCTGCTGATCTTTTATACAATCATTGGCAACGCCCAATGGTCCGGACTTATGGATTTTACATCAGTAGTCCTGCTGTACATTGTTGTTATTGCCATTGAAGGCGTGCTGCTGGCTTTTATTATCCCGGCCCTTACGGCCAGTACCATTTCCGGGGAACGTGAGCGTCAGACGCTGGATATTCTGCTGACGACCCGCATGACGCCCTTTCGGATCGTGTCAGGAAAGCTCATGTCGTCTGTGAGCATGATCATCCTGCTGGTTGTTTCCAGTATCCCGGTGATTTCTATTGTGTTTATTTTTGGCGGCATTTCCCTGCAGGAGGTGCTGTACATTATATTTTATCTTATATTTACCGCTGTGTTTTTCGGGACCATCGGTATTGCCTGTTCTGCAGTTTTTAAAAAGACGCCTTCGGCTACGGTTGCCGCTTACGGAGGTGTTTTAGGACTTTGTGCCGGAACGATCCTTGTTGTCCTGGCCTTTGCCTTTATCGGGCTGTCCTCGGGGATGGCGGAAAAAGAAACCATAGGCCTTGTATCCCTGATCCTGCTGTTGAACCCAGGCATGACCGTGGCGGCTATCCTGATCCGCCAGATGGCGGATGCATCCATTTCCGGGCTGATCTTTTTTGACCATCTGGGGATCCCACGGTTCTTCAGCGAGCATTGGGTTGCCATCAGCATTGCGGTGCAGCTGCTTCTTATGATCCTTCTTTTGTGGCGTGCCGCCTGGGCCCTGAGGCCAAAGCGGAGGTAGCGCAAGTGAGCTTGCGCCAGGATATTCCTGCTTTCAGCCGCATGGCTGGGGGGAATAACAGTTCAGCCATGCAAGCTCGCGGCGTGGCCGCTCGCTTTGGATGTTATCCATATGCCTGAAAACAGAAATCTCCTTCTGCAAGCGAGCTTGCGCCAGGAGCTTCCTGTTTTCAGTCGCATGGCTGAACTGTTTATAAAATTTTTGTGAAAACACACAAAAGACACAGAAAATGGGATATAATAGGGGAAGATCTGCTTTGGCGGATAAATATTTTGGTTTGTAAAGGAGTTTTGTTTTGAGTTACGATAGCCCAGGAAAGAAATTGTGGCGGTATATATCGCCGATCCTTCTCTATTATGGGGTCATGCTGGTCGTTTCCTTTATCGGTTCGTTTGTGATTACATATCAGCTGGCCGGGAGCATGGCGTCTATGGATATGGAGGAGTTTACCCAGGAGCTTATTCTCCGCTCTTTGGAAGCGTCTGTGCCGATTTATCTCATCAGCGGCCTGGCTGCCCTTCCGTTTCTTATCCATATGTTTTTTAAGGATATGACCTATAGAAAATATGTGGGTGATAAAGCAGGATTGAAAAAATGGACGCTGGTTTACTGCCTTTTAGCTGGTGTATTCTGCAGCCTTGCAGCCAGCCTGCTGGCAGCCTTGTCTCAGGCGGGACAGGTTTTTGAAGGGTATGAAAATGCATCCCAGACGATCTTCTCCCAGTCGGTCCTTATGCAGATCGTGGCCGCCGGGGTGGTCATGCCTATTGTAGAGGAGTACATTTTCAGGGGTCTGATGTATAACCGGATGAAAGATTATATGAGCGCTAATATGGCGATGATCATATCCTCTGTGATCTTTGGTCTGTATCATGGAAACCTTATACAGGGTGTTTACGGATTTGTTATGGGGCTACTTATGATCTTTGTTTATGAAAAGTACCAGACCATGCTTGCACCGGTGCTTTGCCATATAGGGGCCAATATGATCTCTATTGTACTGCAATTTTTAAATATCCAGCTGGATTCTGTTATGGTTGCTGTGATGGCCGCGGCTGTATGCCTTGTTGCTGCATATTTGCTGCTTCGCCTGATCCAGAAGCAGATCCATGTAGGGACGGTGCTTAATAAAAGATATATTGATGCCGGTCTGGATAGTAACACATCCTATGGAAACCATACGGATGATTTTACAAACAATGATTCTTCCCGGGATCGTTCTGCTTCTGAAGGAACTTACAGAAAGTCGGGGACCGGATACAGTGTGGATGATTATTATCCCAAAACAAAGGATGATAATCAGGAGTGATATATATCCGGGTTTAAATCATATCCGGGAAGGAAGCCCTGTATAAAGGGATGATACATGGCCCCCAACGGGGCCGGGTAAGGAGGAAATTTTATATGCCCTGGTGTCCAAAATGCAAAACCGAGTATATTGAGGGGGTTGAGGTGTGCGCAGATTGCCATACACCTCTTGTGGCATCTCTGGAGGAGGGATCTGGCGATCCTGATACAGAGACATTGACAGAAGAAATTTATGCGGCAGATGAAGGGACAGATCCGCAGGATGGGCCGGAGTTCCGCGAAGCAGACGGGTCACATCCGCCGGAAGACGAGGACGAACTTTCTGAGGAGGATTTAAGCAGGAAGCTCCGGGAACATACATCAACCTATGTGCGCCCGGAGGAAAGGTACAGTGACAGCCGCTCCAGCGGATATATGCTGACAATTATCGGTGCTGTGGGACTGGCTGCCCTTGTTCTTATTATGACCGATGTAATACATCTTTCTCTGGATCCTGTAATGCAGTATGTTTTTTATGGTGTTTTGGGGATTTTGTTTATTGTTTTCCTGATCATGGGCATTTCTGCACTGAATAAGGCAAAAGAATATAAAAAGAGAATCCGTACAGAGACACAAAATTCACTGGATCTGCTGGAGTGGCTTTGTGATGACGAGCAAAAGGCTCAGCTGGATGCCTGCTATGAAGGCGAGTCCTCCCCGGAGGAGGCCTACTTTGCCTGCCAGGACCTTATGAAGCGTCTGCTGACCCAAAAGGATCCTCAGATCAAAGAAGATTATATGAATTATATTATTGAGAAAGCATACACTCAGCTGTATGAGTCTTGATTGCTGCATCTGATAATACTGAGGCAGTCCGCAATAATACCCTGAGCAGAACCGTCGGTGTGATTTTTAACGGTTTTGTTCAGGGTATTTTGCCTTTTTATAAAGTTTTACCGGTTCCACAAGGAGGATAGGAGGGGAGAAAATCTTTCGACATTTTGTTTCATAAGCCTGTATGCTTCGGGAGAAATCAGAACCATTTACGGGGCAGAAGCTGGAATGGGCAGCGCGAAGCAGGAGACTTTTTGTCAAAACGGGATGGAAAATAACAGTTTACAGTTATTTCTGTATAAGTATAATATTTAGTATATTGACAAGAGAAATATAATCGATTAAAATAATCTTGCAAAGAACAAATGTTCGTATTTTAAATCAGGAAAAGGAAGATCATATTATGGCAGATAAAAATGAAAAGACATTGGATAAAAGTGAGAAATTAAAAGCCCTGGATGCCGCTTTAGCTCAGATCGAGAAGCAGTACGGCAAGGGCTCTGTGATGAAGCTGGGGGATAAGGGGACTTCCATGGATGTAGAGACCGTGCCTACAGGCGCATTAAGCCTTGATCTGGCCTTAGGTCTTGGCGGTATCCCTAAGGGAAGGATCATCGAGATCTACGGCCCGGAATCTTCCGGTAAGACTACGGTGACCCTGCATATGGTGGCTGAGGTTCAGAAGCGGGGTGGCATTGCCGGATTTATTGATGCGGAGCATGCTCTGGATCCGGCTTATGCCAGAAATATCGGCGTAGATATTGATAACCTTTACATATCCCAGCCGGATAACGGCGAGCAGGCTCTGGAGATCACGGAGACGATGGTCCGTTCCGGTGCTGTAGATATTGTTGTTGTGGACTCGGTTGCAGCTCTTGTTCCCAAGGCTGAGATCGACGGAGATATGGGTGACAGCCATGTAGGCCTTCAGGCGCGGCTTATGTCCCAGGCGCTGCGTAAGCTTACGGCAGCTATCAGCAGATCCAACTGTATTGTGATCTTTATTAATCAGCTCCGTGAAAAGGTGGGCGTTATGTTTGGAAGCCCGGAGACGACCACCGGCGGCCGCGCCCTGAAGTTCTATTCCTCCATCCGCCTGGATATTCG
Source organism: Candidatus Scybalocola faecigallinarum (assembly GCA_018711005.1). Classification (GTDB taxonomy): domain Bacteria; phylum Bacillota; class Clostridia; order Lachnospirales; family Lachnospiraceae; genus Catenibacillus; species Catenibacillus faecigallinarum. The sequence continues at coordinate 34,234 of DVIT01000060.1, forward strand.
CAGGATCGAATCTTTAAAGATGGGCGGTGAGATCGTAGGTAACCGTGTGCGCATTAAGGTCGTTAAGAACAAGATCGCTCCTCCATTTAAAGAGGCTGAGTTTGATATTATGTTCGGCAAGGGAATCTCCAGAGAAGGCGATGTGCTGGATTTGGCGGCCAATGTGGGCATCGTTGTTAAGAGCGGCGCATGGTATTCCTATAATGATGCCAAGATCGGCCAGGGCCGTGAGAATACAAAGCAGTATTTAAAGGAGCATCCGCAGATCCTGGATGAGGTTGAGAACAAGGTCCGCGAGCATTTCGGGCTTGCACCATCCACAACTGTAACGCCGGAAGCATCACAGGCCGCTGAGGGCGAAGATGCGACCCTGTTTTCCCTGATGGATCAGGATGAGCAGTGATCATTATGACGATCACACAAATACAGCAGCTTGGCCGGAACAAAGCCTGCGTTACCCTGGATGATGAAATACAGTGGATACTTCCGCCGTCGGTTGTCCGGGAACGGCAGCTTTGTCCGGGGCAGGAGCTTTCTGAGGATATATATACAGAGCTTTACGAAACCTATGTTCTGAAGGCTGCAAAGCTGAAGGCCCTGGATCTGTTAAGACGCAGGGATCACACAGAAAAAGAACTGCGTGAGAAGCTGACGCGCCAGGGCTTTGATCCGGAGACGGTCCGGAAGGCGGTGGCCTATGTGGACTCCTATCATTACCTGGATGATGAGCGCTATGTGAGAAGTTACCTTTTAAGTGCTTCATCCGGCAAGAGCCGCCAGGTGATCTGCCAGACGCTGGCTGCAAAAGGCATTGATCCCCAGACCATCCAGGACTGTATGGAAGAACTGGAACTGGATGACACTGAAAATATTAGGAAGATTTGCGAGAAGAAATTTGGTGATCTTAACAGTATGTCCCGGGAGCAAAGACAGAAAGTCTTTCAATACTTCCTGCGGCGCGGGTATAAATATGGTGATATTGCCAGTATTATCAAGGAATTTGACAGTATTTAATATATATTGACAGCTGTTTTTAGTTACTATGTCTAAAAATAATCGTTATGCTACTTGACATAACATTAAAAAAAGTATAAAATTTATATGTTGTATATCCGTACAATGAAAACTAAATAAGGAGGTGCTCTTGTGCTGCCGTTATATGTAGCAATACCAGTGATCATTATTGCTGTGATTATTACTGCGGTTGTTGCCTGGAATGTGGCAATTTCTTATAGAAAGAAAGTTGTTGAAAGCAAGATTGGCACAGCTGAGGAAAAAGCCCGCGAGATTATCGATGAGGCTATGAAGACAGCTGAAGCTAAAAAGCGTGAAGGCCTGCTGGAAGTGAAAGAAGAAGCTTTGAAGAATAAAAACGAGCTGGAGCGGGAAAGCAGAGAACGCAGAGCGGAATTGCAAAAGTATGAAAAACGTGTGCTCGGCAAAGAAGAAGCACTGGACCGGAAGGCGGATTCCCTTGAGAAAAAGGAAAGCCAGCTGGCATCCAGAGAAGACCGACTGAACAAGATGCGTCAGGAAGTTGAAATGCTCAACGAGCAGAGAGTGCAAGAATTAGAGAGAATCTCAGGTTTAACCTCCGAACAAGCAAAAGAATATCTTTTAAAAACTGTTGAAGACGAAGTAAAACATGAAACAGCGGTGTTAGTCAAAGACCTTGAAAGCAAGGCAAAAGAGGAAGCATCAAAGAAAGCCAGAGAGTATGTAGTTACAGCCATTCAGAAATGTGCTGCCGATCATGTGGCAGAGACAACCATTTCTGTGGTTCCCCTTCCTAATGACGAGATGAAAGGGCGTATTATTGGACGTGAAGGGCGTAACATCCGTACACTGGAGACTATGACAGGCATTGACCTGATCATCGATGATACTCCGGAGGCGGTCATTCTGTCCAGTTTTGATCCTATCCGCCGTGAGGTGGCAAGGATTGCTCTGGAAAAGCTGATCGTTGATGGCCGTATTCATCCGGCAAGAATTGAGGAGATGGTGGAAAAAGCCCAGAAAGAAGTGGAGACGATGATCCGCGAGGAGGGCGAAGCTGCGACTTTGGAAGTAGGCGTACACGGGATCCATCCTGAGCTGGTACGTTTGCTGGGCAAGATGAAGTTCCGTACAAGCTATGGACAGAATGCGCTGAAACACTCTATTGAAGTTGCTCAGCTGTCAGGATTGCTGGCAGCGGAAATCGGTGTGGATGTGCGTATGGCTAAGCGTGCAGGGCTGCTCCATGATATCGGAAAATCTGTTGATCATGAGATGGAGGGATCCCATATACAGATCGGTGTGGACCTTTGCCGCAAATATAAGGAATCACCTGTTGTCATTAATGCCGTGGAGGCTCACCACGGAGATGTTGAGCCGACCTCTTTGATTGCATGTATCGTGCAGGCTGCCGATACGATTTCTGCCGCCAGACCAGGTGCGCGCAGAGAAACTTTGGAAACTTATACTAACAGATTAAAACAATTAGAAGATATTGCCAATGATTTTAAAGGCGTTGAAAAATCTTTTGCTATACAGGCGGGGAGAGAGATTCGAGTCATGGTTGTACCAGAACAGGTCAGCGATGATGATATGGTTCTTCTGGCCAGGGATATTTCCAAACGTATTGAATCTGATTTGGAATACCCCGGACAGGTTAAAGTGAACGTCATCCGCGAGTCCCGAGTTGTGGATTATGCGAAGTAAATTAAGCGAATGATCATAAAGCCCTATATCTCTGAAAATTCAGTATTTATCAGAGATATAGGGCTTTTTTTTATCTGTTTACTGTGGTAAAATGTTGCTATATATAAAGATCGTCGGACGTTATGCTGCGGGGGATTTGACAGGGAAAGTGAATTAAAATTAACGGAAGAAGATACATTATATAGAAAAAGGAGGAGCATTTTATGCTGGAGTGTATTGATCTTGCAAAAAAATTAAAGAAAAAGGAGGCAAAAGAGCTGCTGGATAAGCTGGATGCAGATGTTGCCAGGCTCCAGAGAGAGGCTAAAGCCTGCGGTATCCCTGTAATGATCATATTTGAGGGGTGGGGAGCCTCTGGAAAGGGAACATTGATCAACCGGCTCATTCAGCCGATGGATCCCAGAGGGTTTAAAGTGTATACGATCCAAAAAGAGAACGAAGAAGAAGCTATGAGACCGTTTTTGTGGCGTTTTTGGACAAAAACCCCTGCCAAGGGAAGAATGCATCTTTTTGACCGGAGCTGGTATAACCGGGTGCTTAAGGACCGAATGGACGGCCGTGTTAATAAAGAGCAGCTGATGAATGCCTACAATGAGATTGTTTCCTTTGAAGAACAGCTTTCTGTGGACGGTACGCTGATCATTAAGTTCTTTCTCCATATTTCCAAGAAAGAACAGAAGAAGCGCTTTGAAAAGCTGGAAGCATCGGAAGAAACCCGGTGGAGGGTAACTGCTGAGGACTGGAAGCATAATAAGCAGTATGACGAATATGTAGGCGTTTATGAGGATATGATCGAAAAGACCGATACGGCGTTTGCACCGTGGACCATTGTGGAGGCTACAGATCGGGAATTTGCATCAGCTAAAATACTTGCTACAGTTGCCGATATGCTGAAAGGAAAAATCGAAGCTGTAAAGGCAGCCAAAATGACGCCGGAAGCAGAAGCACCAGACACAGAAGCCTTACAGCCGGCCTTCCGCACGTCGGTCCTGGATGGAGTAGATCTTTCCAAGAGCCTGGCTAAGGACACATATAAGAAAAAACTGGCAGAGCTTCAAAATAAGCTCTCCACGCTCCACAGTGAGCTTTACCGCAGACGTATTCCTGTTGTTCTTGCCTTTGAAGGCTGGGATGCCGGCGGCAAAGGCGGCGCGATTAAGCGTCTGACCGCAGATTTGGATCCAAGAGGCTACGAGGTTATTCCTACCGCATCACCTAATGACATTGAAAAAGCCCATCACTATTTGTGGCGGTTCTGGAATAATATGCCCAAGGCCGGACACATTGCGATTTTTGACCGCACATGGTATGGCCGTGTGATGGTAGAGAGGATCGAAGGCTTTTGTACCAAGGCGGAGTGGCAGCGCGCATATAAGGAGATTAACCAGATGGAGGAGCATCTGGCCAATGCAGGCGCTATCATTATAAAGTTCTGGATGCATATTGATAAGGACGAACAGGAGCGCCGTTTTAAGGAGCGTATGGAAAATCCTGAAAAACAGTGGAAGATTACAGATGAGGACTGGCGGAACCGTGAAAAGTGGCCGCAGTATGAAGAAGCTGTCAATGAGATGATCGTCCGCACTTCCACTACCTATGCACCGTGGGTGATTGTTGAGGGCAATTCCAAATATTATGCCCGGGTTAAAGTTCTTCAGACTGTTGTAGATGCTCTGGAGGAACGGTTAAAATAAAACAGTGCAGAATTATCAGGGGAAAGTCAGTGCGGCTTTCCCCTGACTTGCATCAGGACTGCATTCGCCTGCCGGATTCAGCACACAAAAAAGGCAATGGCGATATGCGCCACTGCCTTTTTTGCTTATGTACCTGAAGGGAATCGAACCCTCGCACCTGGCTCCGGAGGCCAGTGCTCTATCCACTGAGCTACAGATACCTGAGTAGTATAACTCATTTTTTTGAAAAATGCAAGCCTGTTTTTGAAAAAATTTGAAAAAATGTAACTATTCGTTATTATTTACGACAGCCGATGTTTGAATACACAGTCCGAACTCGCAGCAGACGATGACATTCCTGGAGGAATTTGAAAATCAAAGAGCTGAAAAAACGGCTGTTTTGGCAGCAAAGTGGTGTCGAATGGCGTCAAATTAATGTGTATTGCTTTTTAAGTGGTTTTTTGATACAATGTATGTGGTAAAAATTGCAATTATTTCAAAGGAGAAAAGCTATGAAAACCACAGTGCAAAATCATGCATCAGGTGAGCACAAAAAAATCATAATGATCCTTTTGGTCATTATTGCCATCGTTGCCATAATTGCAGCCATAATTTTCAATCTCACGGGAGGCAATGACACAGACACTGACACTAATTCTCAGACAGCTTCAGAAACCGGAAATGATGCGCAGAACCAGGAAAGCCAGGGGGGAAGCTCGGAAGCAGGGGCCGGGCAGACGGCAGGCGCTGATGCACAGGCACAGATCGAATCGTTGATCCTTCAATACCGTACAGCTTTTGCTCAGGCAGATATTGAATCATTAAAGACGATTTATAATACCTCTCAGGTGATGAATGCGGAAGTGATTACAGCGACAGCCCAGATCATCACCGGATATGAAAATACGGTCTGCTACATAAAAGATGGTATGGATGACACATCTAAGGTTGTATTTATTTATGATGATCTGAAGATCAGCGGGATCGACACACTGATCCCCAATGTAGCCTATGTCTATGTAAGACAGGATGAAAATGGCAGCTATTATATTTATCCGGGAGAATACAGTGACAGTGTATCGGATTATGTATACAGCACAGATATTCAGATGTATATTAATGACCTGATCAAGGAAGATGATATTAGCGAAGTCTATGGACAGGCCAGTGATAAATTAACGAAGATCATGGCAGAGGATCCTGATGCAGCGGCATTTATCCGCCAGATAAGCGGAGGCGAAGAAGAAAGCAGCGGCGAAAGTCAAAGTGCAGAGAACGGTTTGGAAAGTGAAAGCCAGACTGGAGAAACCGCCACGGAGGAGACAGGCATGGCTGAATAGTTACATTTTAATGGATATTTCTGAAAATTTAAGTGGTAACCTAAAAGCAGTTGTCGTATAATAAGGACAGCTGCTTTTTATTTCCGCAGCCTGCCGACAGAGATTCCGGCGTTTTTCAAAGGTATAAGGGCGGCCGGCTGAGGAAAACTAATTTTGTGACAAGGAGCGTAAACGATTGATCCAGGATGAAACAATACGTTTAAATAAATATCTGAGCGCCCACGGCGTCTGTTCCCGAAGGGAGGCTGATGAACTGATCGCCCGGGGAAAAGTCCGTGTAAACGGGCATACGGCTGCCATGGGCGAGAAAGTCACCGGCAGGGAAGATATATGCGTCTGCGGTAAAAGGATCGGGAAAAAAGGACCCGGACATATTTATATTGTTTTAAATAAGCCAAGAGGGATCGTCTGCACGACGAAAAATGACAAGGATAACGTTATCGATTTTCTTAAGCTTGATCAGAGGGTATTTCCGGCAGGCCGTTTGGACAAGGATTCCGAAGGGCTGCTGTTGCTTACCAGCGACGGGGACATTGTCAACCGTATCATGCGGGGGGCTGCAGGACATGAAAAAGAATATGTTGTCCGGGTCAACCGTCCGGTGGATGATGCTTTTATACGGAAAATGAGCCAGGGGGTTTATCTGGAAGAACTGGATGTGACTACCAGGCCATGCCAGGTGCGCCAGACCGGCAGGGATGTTTTCCACATTATCCTGACCCAGGGGCTGAACCGCCAGATCCGGCGCATGTGCCAGGCTCTGGGGTACAGGGTCGTCACCTTGCAGCGGATCCGGATTATGAATATCCGCCTTGGGAACCTGCCGGTCGGGCAGTGGAGACACCTGACCAAAGAAGAACTGGCGGAAATGGGCAGGCTGATCCGGGAAGGATCAAAAAGTAAAATCATCAGAAGTGAGGAGAAAACATGGAACAGAAAATAGAGAGAATGAAGGCCCTTGTAGCAATGCTTAATGATGCAGCGAAAGCCTATTATCAGGAAGACCGGGAGATCATGAGCAATTATGAATACGATGAGCTTTATGATGAGCTGCTGGCCCTGGAACAGGAGACAGGGACCGTCCTTTCAAACAGTCCTTCGGTCCATGTAGGCTATGAGGTTTTAAGCGAGCTGCCCAAGGAGGCCCATGAATCCCCCATGCTTTCTCTGGATAAGACAAAGGATGTGGCTGCTTTAAGGAGCTGGCTGGGAGAGCATAAGGGATCCTTATCCTGGAAGCTGGACGGGCTTACCATTGTGCTGACCTATGAGGGAGGCGTCCTTCAAAAAGCCGTGACCCGGGGCAACGGAGAAATCGGCGAGGTTATTACCAATAATGCCAGGGTATTTAAAAACCTGCCCCACAAGATCCCCTATGACAAGGAACTGATCCTGCGAGGCGAGGCAGTGATCAAATATTCGGATTTTGAAAAGATCAACGCTCAGATCGAAGATGTGGATGCCCGGTATAAAAACCCGAGAAATCTGTGCAGCGGTTCTGTGCGTCAGTTAAATAATGAAATCACGGCCAAGCGCAACGTACACTTTTTTGCCTTTACATTAGTCCGGGCCGATGGGGTGGATTTCCACAACTCCCGTATTGCCCAGATGGAATGGCTGAAGGCCCTGGGCTTTGATATTGTGGAATATAAGGAAGTCACCCAGGACACCATTGAGGATGCGGTTGGATATTTTGCCGCCAATATTGAAAAAAATGATGTACCGTCCGACGGCCTTGTGCTGACCTATGATGATATTGAATACAGCCGTTCCCTTGGCACAACAGCCAAGTTTCCAAGAGACTCCATGGCCTTTAAGTGGGCGGATGAAACGGCTCAGACGCGGCTGCTCCAGATCGAGTGGAGCGCGTCACGGACAGGCCTGATCAACCCGGTGGCTATTTTTGAACCGGTGCAGCTGGAAGGCACGACGGTTTCAAGAGCCAGTGTGCATAATATTAGTATTATTGAAAGCTTAAAACTGGGCATTGGGGATACGATCGAGGTGTATAAGGCCAATATGATCATTCCCCAGATTGCCAGAAATTTAACAGAGTCGGGAAATCTTCCGGTTCCCGGGGAATGTCCTGTATGCGGCGGTCAGACCAGGATCCAGCAGATGAATGATACGAAATCTCTGTACTGCACTAATCCGGACTGCCCGGCAAAAAAGATCAAGGCTTACACGCTGTTTGTCAGCCGTGACGCCTTTAACATTGAAGGACTGTCAGAAGCTACGCTGGAAAAGTTTGTCCAAAAGGGATTTATCCATGAATTTGCTGATATTTTCCGGCTGGAGCGGTTTAAAGAAACGATTACACAGATGGATGGCTTTGGGGAAAAATCTTACGGGAATTTGCAGGATTCCATTGAAAAAGCAAGAAAGATCATCCTGCCTAAGTTTATATACAGTCTTGGAATCCCCGGTGTGGGGCTGGCCAATGCCCGGCTGATCTGCAAGGCATTTTCTCAGGATCTGGACAGGGTCCGCAGCGCATCTTCAGAAGCACTGACGGATATTCCGGGGATTGGCCAGGTGATCGCAGACAGTGTTGTGGAATTTTTCAACAATAAGAAAAACCAGGCCGTGGTGGATCATTTACTGGAAGAAGTTGTAGTGGAGAAAGAAGCGGAGGAAGAAAACAATGCTTCGGTTTCCGGAAAAACATTTGTTATTACCGGAAGCTTGAATCATTTTGCAAACCGGAGCGCGCTGAAAACCCTTATTGAGTCCAAGGGAGGGAAGGTTGCCGGTTCCGTATCTTCTAAAACGGATTATCTGATCAACAACGACAGTCTGTCCACATCCTCTAAAAACAAGAAGGCCCGGGAACTGAATATCCCTATTTTAACAGAGGAACAATTTCTGGAAATTCTGGGGCAATGACCATTGACTTTTATTATGGACCGTGATATATTGTATATGAAATCCTAGTAAATTAGTGGGAATTTAACGGAGGTCAGATTATGCGGTTGTCAACGAAAGGACGCTACGGCTTGCGGGCTGTTGCGGATCTTGCTGTCCATGGCACAGAAACGGCTGTATCCATCAGCAGTATCGCGGCCCGTCAGGGGCTGTCTGAAAGCTATTTGGAGCAGCTTATTGCAAAACTGAAAAAAGCAGGGATCGTTACAAGCATTCGGGGGACAAACGGCGGCTACAAGCTTGCCCGGAGTGCAGACAAAATCGCCGTAGGCGATGTACTGCGGGCCCTGGAAGGGGACTTGTGTGTTGTAGAGTGCCCGGATGACCAGTCCTGCGATAAGTATGATTCCTGTGTGACAAAATATGTATGGAAACGTATTAATGACAGTATAAATGAAGTAGTGGACAACATGACCCTGGAAGAAGTTATTCAGAATGGCTGCCATTTTAACGGCGGCAATGCAATACAAGGAATGGAGTGTTGAAGATGAAAAAGACCATCTATCTGGATCACGCGGCAACAACAGCGGCCAGGCCGGAGGTTGTGGAAGCGATGCTTCCGTACTTTACAGAAAAATACGGTAATCCGTCCAGTATATATGATATAGGCGCTAAAAACAAAGGTGTCATTACCGGCGCCAGAGAAGTTATTGCGGGAACCCTTGGAACAACACCTGAAAATATTTACTTTACCGCAGGGGGGACAGAAAGTGATAACTGGGCTTTGGTTGCCACAGCAGAGGCTCTGGCAGCAAAGGGCAATCACATTATTACGTCCACCATTGAGCATCATGCTGTTTTGCATACATGCCAGTACCTGGAAAAAAGAGGCTTTGTAGTCACTTATGTGGATGTGGATGAAAATGGTATCCTTAAGCTGGATGAGCTGAAAAAAGCCATCCGTCCAACGACGATTTTGATCTCAGTTATGTTTGCAAACAATGAGATCGGAACGATCCAGCCTATTAAGGAGATCGGCCAGATCGCCCATGAACACGGCATACTGTTCCACACAGATGCTGTCCAGGCATACTGCCAGCTGCCTATCAATGTGGATGAGTATCACATTGACATGCTCAGCGCCAGTGCGCATAAGCTTAACGGCCCTAAGGGCATCGGCTTTTTATATATCCGCAAAGGTGTAAAGATCCGTTCATTTATCCACGGAGGTGCTCAGGAAAGAAAGCGCCGGGCCGGTACGGAAAATGTTCCCGGTATTGTTGGTTTCGCCAAGGCTGTCGAAATAGCCCAGGCAACCATGAAGGAGCGTACAGAGCATGAGCTGAAGCTCCGTGAACTGCTGATTTCACGGATCTATAAGGAAGTACCTTATGTGCGGTTAAACGGCGATCACGAGCGCCGCCTGCCCAATAATGTGAATTTCAGCTTCCAGTTTATTGAAGGTGAATCCCTGCTCATTATGCTGGATATGGCCGGCATTTGCGCATCCAGCGGTTCAGCCTGCACATCCGGATCCCTGGATCCGTCTCATGTGCTCCTGGCTATCGGCCTGCCTCATGAGATCGCCCATGGATCCCTGCGGCTGACATTAGGAGAAGATAATACAGAAGAAGATATTAATTATGTTGTTGATAAGATCAAAGAGATCGTAGAGCATCTGCGGGCTATGTCCCCGCTGTATGAGGACTTTTTAGCCGGGCGCAGCCATAAGCCTATGTGATCGTTTTTTAAACCACAGGCTTTGGACCCGATGGCTTTTACTGAAATATAAAAAGCGTGATCGATTGAAATGGAGGAATAAACAGTGTACAGTGAGAAAGTAATGGATCATTTCCAGAATCCGAGAAATGTAGGAGAAATTGAAAATGCCAGCGGCGTAGGAACGGTTGGAAATGCCAAATGCGGCGACATTATGCGAATCTATTTTGATATTGATGAAAACCAGGTGATTCGTGATGTAAAGTTTAAGACCTTTGGATGCGGCGCTGCCGTGGCTACCAGCAGTATGGCCACAGAGCTTGTTAAGGGCAAGACCATTTATGAAGCGCTGGAAGTAACCAATAAGGCGGTTATGGAAGCTCTGGACGGGCTGCCGCCGGTAAAGGTTCACTGCTCCCTTCTTGCCGAGGAGGCGATCCATGCGGCTTTATGGGATTACTGTGAAAAGCAGGGGATTAAGATCGAAGGTCTTGAAAAGCCTAAGTCTGATATTAGCGAAGAAGAAGATGAGGAAGATTACTGATTCGATATGGAAAAGAAGAAAGTAGTTGTGGGAATGTCCGGCGGCGTAGATTCTTCTGTAGCCGCCTGGCTCCTTAAAGAGCAAGGGTATGATGTGATCGGGGTAACGATGCAGATCTGGCAGGATGAAGATCTGCAGGCTCAGGAGGAAAATGGCGGCTGCTGCGGTCTGAAAGCGGTAGATGACGCCCGTATGGTGGCTCAGACCATTGGCATTCCCTATTATGTCATGAATTTTAAAAAGGAATTTAAAGATCTGGTGATACAGGATTTTGTGCAGGAGTACAGCCTTGGCCATACACCTAATCCGTGTATCCGTTGCAACCGGTATGTGAAGTGGGAGGCGCTGCTTAGACGATGCCTGGCCCTGGGGGCGGACTATATAGCCACCGGGCATTATGCCCAGGTGGTCCGTCTTGATAGTGGGCGTTATGCGCTGAAAGCCGCGCCCAGCAGCAAGGATCAGACATATGCTCTGTATAATCTTACCCAGGATCAGCTTTCCCATACACTTATGCCTGTGGGCAGCTATACAAAGGATCAGATTCGGGAAATGGCTCAAAAGATCGGACTGAAGGTGGCAGGAAAGCCGGACAGCCAGGATATTTGCTTTATTCCGGATGGGAATTATACCCGTTTTCTGGAAGAATATACGGGCCGGAAGGCGCCGGAAGGCAATTTTGTGGATAAATACGGCAATATCCTTGGCCGGCATCAGGGAATTACCCACTATACGGTAGGGCAGCGTAAAGGCCTTGGGCTGGCGATGGGACATCCGGTTTTTGTTACCGAAATCCGACCGGAAACTAATGAGGTGGTTATTGGCGAGGGTGAGGATGTATTTTCCCGAGGACTCATTGCCCAGAACCTGAATTTTATGGCAATGGAGGCGCCGGGGGAGCCTTTGCGTGTGTTTGCCAAAGTCCGCTATGCCCATAAAGGGGCCTGGTGTACTCTGGAAATGACCGGGCCGGACACTGCCCGCTGTATTTTTGACGAACCGGTGCGCGCCATTACACCCGGACAGGCTGTTGTCTTTTATGATCAGGATGTGGTTTTAGGCGGCGGTATTATTAAACAAGCCATTAAGGACAGATAAAGGAGACAGGTTTTATGAATATTATGTTCTTTTTGACTCCCAAAAGCAATGTGGCATATATTTATGATGATTATTCTCTGCGCCAGGCGCTGGAAAAGATGGAATATCATCAATATTCAGCCATACCGATGATCGATCGGAGAGGACATTATGTAGGAACACTGACAGAGGGGGATCTGCTCTGGTACATTAAAGGGGAGGGCAACCTTACATTGAAAAATGCGGAGGATACGCCGATCACAGCGATCCGCCGGCGGATGGATAATCTTCCGGTCCATGTGGATTCTAATATGGAGGATCTGATCTCAAAAGCGCTGAACCAGAACTTTGTTCCCGTGATCGATGATAAGGATGTATTTATCGGGATTATTACCCGAAAGGATATTATCCAGTATTATTGCCAGATTAAAAATTAATACATAGACAGATAAGGCTGCCTGGAAACAGGGCAGCCTTTAAAATTTCATAAAAACTAACCAGAGAAATATGGCAATATGCCAAGATTGTTAAAATTTTATTTTGTACAATAAATAGACTTGAATTTTTTGGAGATATTAGGTAAAATAGACAAAGTAGTAATAGTGATGCGCTTGATGCGCAATTATTACTTATGCGATAAAGTTGCCAAACAACTTTAAGTAAAATTTATTCTTTAGGAGGAATTACGATTATGGCAGTAAAAGTAGCAATTAATGGTTTCGGACGTATTGGACGTCTTGCTTTCAGACAGATGTTTGGAGCAGAAGGTTATGAAGTTGTTGCTATCAACGATTTAACAGCTCCTGCAATGCTGGCTCATTTATTAAAATATGACTCTTCTCAGGGAAGATATGCCGGCCACACAGTTGAAGCAAAAGAGTCTTCTATCGTTGTTGATGGAAAAGAGATCGAAATCTACAAAATGCCTAATGCTGCAGAACTTCCATGGGGAGAACTTGGCGTAGACGTTGTTCTTGAGTGTACAGGCTTCTATACATCCAAGGCAAAAGCTCAGGCTCATATCGATGCCGGCGCTAAGAAGGTTGTTATCTCCGCTCCTGCTGGCAACGACCTTAAGACAATCGTTTACAGCGTAAACGAAAACACTCTTACAGCTGATGATCAGATCATCTCCGCAGCTTCCTGTACAACAAACTGCTTAGCTCCTATGGCTAAAGCTCTTAATGACTATGCTCCGATCCAGAGCGGTATCATGTCCACAATTCATGCTTACACAGGTGACCAGATGGTTCTTGACGGTCCTCACAGAAAGGGTGACCTTCGTCGTGCAAGAGCTGCTGCAGTGAACATTGTTCCTAACTCCACAGGTGCTGCAAAAGCTATCGGTCTTGTTATTCCTGAATTAAACGGCAAACTTATCGGTTCTGCTCAGCGTGTTCCTGTTCCTACAGGTTCCACAACAATCCTTACAGCAGTTGTTAAAGGTACAGACGTTACTGTTGACGGTATCAACGCAGCTATGAAGGCAGCAGCTTCCGATTCCTATGGATACAACGAAGATCCTATCGTATCTTCCGATATCATCGGTATTACCTATGGTTCTCTGTTTGATGCAACTCAGACAATGGTATCCAAGATCTCCGATGACTTATATGAAGTTCAGGTTGTTGCTTGGTATGACAACGAAAACTCCTATACAAGCCAGATGGTAAGAACAATCAAATACTTTGCTGAATTAGCATAAGATCCTTTGACGGGTCCGGTCTTGTAGGTCAAACAGACTACGGGCCGGGCCTGTTTTACTGTGACCACTTAACGAAGCCGAGCCAAAGGTGAAGGCTGAGTTTAGTGGGAACGTACATCCCGAACCTTAGCGAGGCGAAGCCGAGCTTAGTTGAGGGATGTTTCCCGTGATGACCACTTAGCGAAATCAAGCCGAAGGCGCAGATTGAACTTAGTGGGAACGTACATCCCGAACCTTAGCGAAGCGAAGCTGAGCTTAGTTGAGGGATGTTACCCGTCAGGACCACTTAACGAAGCCAAGCCGAAGGCGCAGGCTGAACTTAGTGGGAATGAATATCCCGAACCTTAAAATTGGAGGAATAAAAATGCTTAACAAAAAATCTGTTGATGATATTAATGTTAAGGGCTTAAGAGTCCTTGTACGCTGCGATTTTAACGTGCCTTTAAAAGATGGTGTAATCACAGATGAAAACCGTCTTGTGGCAGCTCTGCCAACCATCAAAAAACTTATCAGCGACGGCGGCAAGATTATTCTTTGCTCACATCTTGGAAAACCAAAGGGAGAACCAAAGCCTGAATTATCCCTTGCTCCTGTTGCAAAGAGACTTTCCGAACTCCTTGGCCAGGAAGTAAAGTTTGCTGCTGATCCTGAAGTTGTAGGCCCCAACGCAAAAGCTGCTGTTGAAGCTATGAACGACGGTGATGTAATTCTTCTTGAAAATACACGTTACAGAGCAGAAGAAACAAAGAACGGCGAAGAATTCAGCAAAGAGCTGGCCAGCCTGTGCGATGTATTCGTAAATGACGCTTTTGGTACTGCCCACAGAGCTCACTGCTCCAACGTAGGTGTTACAAAATATGTGGACACAGCTGTTGTTGGTTATCTGATGCAGAAAGAAATCGATTTCCTTGGCAATGCTGTAAATAACCCGGTAAGACCGTTCGTAGCAATCCTTGGCGGTTCCAAGGTTTCCTCCAAGATTTCCGTTATCAATAACCTTCTTGATAAAGTTGACACTTTGATCATTGGCGGCGGTATGTGCTTTACATTTGCAAAAGCAGCTGGCAAACAGATCGGTAAGTCTCTCTGCGAGGATGACTATCTTGATTATGCAAATGAAATGGTAGCAAAGGCAAAAGAAAAAGGTGTTAATCTTCTTCTTCCTGTTGACTGTGTTGCTGCAAAGGAATTTTCCAATGACGCTCCTCGCCGTGTTGTTGAAGGCGACCTTGAGGCAGACGAAATGGGTCTTGACATCGGACCAAAGACAGAAAAACTGTTTGCTGATGCTTTAAAAGGCGCTAAGACAGTTGTATGGAACGGACCTATGGGCTGCTTTGAAATGCCTAACTTTGCTTCCGGTACAATCGCTGTAGCAAAAGCCATGGCTGAGCTTGAAGATGCTACAACTATTATTGGCGGCGGCGACTCTGCAGCAGCTGTAAATACTTTAGGTTTTGGCGACAAGATGACACACATCTCCACCGGCGGCGGCGCTTCCCTTGAATTCCTTGAAGGTAAAGACCTCCCCGGTGTAGTAGCAGCCAATGACAAATAGGCTGAGCTTAGTGCGAACATTGTTCCAGGCACCGCAGCGTGCCTGGAACCTGTATTAATTTTAAAGGAGACTGTATAATGCGTAAGAAAATTATTGCCGGCAACTGGAAGATGAACAAAACTCCCAGCGAAGCTGTTGCATTAGTTAATGAATTAAAACCTCTTGTAGCAAATGAAGAAGTAGACGTAGTATTCTGCGTACCTGCCATTGACATTATTCCATGTATGGAAGCTGCAAAAGGCACAAATATTTCTATTGGTGCTGAAAATATGTACTATGAGGAATCCGGTGCATATACAGGCGAGATCGCTCCGAACATGCTTACAGATGTAGGCGTTAAGTATGTGATCATCGGCCATTCTGAAAGACGGGAATACTTTGCTGAAACAGATGAAACTGTGAACAAAAAAGTATTAAAAGCTTTCGAGCATGGCATTACACCGATCATCTGCTGCGGCGAGACTCTGACACAGCGCGAGCAGGGTATTACTATGGACTGGATCCGTCAGCAGATCAAGATCGCTTTCTTAAACGTTACTGCTGATCAGGCAAAGACTGCAGTTATCGCTTATGAGCCGATCTGGGCTATTGGTACAGGCAAGACAGCAACAAGCGAACAGGCTGAAGAAGTTTGCAAGGGCATCCGTGACTGCATCGCTGAAATCTATGATACAGATACAGCAGAAGCAATCCGTATCCAGTACGGCGGTTCTGTAAATGCCGGCAATGCAGCAGAGCTTTTTGCTATGGCTGATATTGACGGTGGCCTTGTTGGCGGCGCAAGCCTTAAAGCTGATTTTGGCAAGATCGTAAATTATAAATAAGCATAAGGCGCCCTGAGCCTGGCGTCTTGTATAAAAAGTCCGGCGCACAGATTCTTTGGATCGTACGCCGGATTTTTTGTACTTCACGGTTACGCATAAAAACTATTGTAAAAACAGGGCATTTAAGGTAAAATAAAGGGTGGCGGAAATAGATGCCGCCGCAGATAAAGTTCAGATATGTTACTTCTGCTGCCGCAGCGGCAGAGCAAATACAATATTTCAGATAAGGAGATTATAACATGAGCAAAAGACCTACCGTTTTAATGATCCTGGATGGTTACGGACTCAATGACAAGCACGAGGGCAATGCTGTATACGAAGGCAAGACACCGGTGATGGACCGTCTGATGAAGGAATATCCTTTTGTAAAGGGTAATGCCAGCGGACTTGCTGTCGGACTTCCGGAAGGCCAGATGGGCAACTCCGAGGTTGGCCATTTAAACATGGGCGCCGGACGTATTGTTTACCAGGAGCTTACCCGGATCACAAAAGAGATCCAGGATGGGGATTTCTTTAAAAATGAAGCTTTAATGAACGCTATGGAGAATGTTAAAGCCAACAACAGCGCTTTACATTTATATGGCCTGCTTTCTGACGGCGGCGTTCACAGCCACAATACACATCTTTACGCCCTTTTGGAAATGGCTAAAAGAAATGGCATTGAAAATGTTTATGTACACTGCTTCCTGGATGGCCGTGACACACCGCCGGCTTCCGGAAAGGATTATGTGGCAGAGCTTGTAGAAAAGATGAAAGAAATCGGCGTTGGTAAGGTTGCATCGATTATGGGCCGTTATTATGCAATGGATCGTGATAACCGTTGGGACAGAGTAGAAAAAGCTTACCGTGCAATGGTTTACGGCGAAGGCAATACAGCAACCGACCCTGTAGAAGCTGTGGAAGCTTCCTATGCGGATGAAAAGACCGATGAATTTGTTGTTCCTGTAGTTATTACAGAAAACGGTGCGCCTGTAGCGACGATTAAAGATAAAGACTCCATTATTTTCTTTAACTTCCGCCCGGACCGCGCCCGCGAGATTACCCGTACATTCTGCTGCGACGATTTTGATGGTTTTGCCAGAGAGCGCCGTCTGGATGTAACATATGTTTGCTTTACAGAGTATGACGTAACGATCCCTAACAAAGAAATTGCATTTAAAAAGGTAGAAATTAAAAATACATTTGGCGAGTTTCTTGCAGCACACCATATGACCCAGGCCAGAATTGCCGAAACTGAAAAATATGCCCATGTAACATTTTTCTTTAACGGCGGCGTAGAGGAGCCTAACGAAGGCGAGGACCGTATTCTTGTAAAATCACCTAAGGTAGCAACCTATGACCTTCAGCCGGAGATGAGCGCTTATCAGGTATGTGATAAGCTTGTAGAAGCGATCCGTTCCGGTAAGTATGATGTGATCATCATTAACTTTGCAAATCCCGATATGGTTGGCCACACCGGCGTAGAAACAGCTGCTGTTAAAGCTATCGAAGTCGTTGACGAGTGTGTTGGCAAGGCTGTAGATGCCCTGATCGACGTTGACGGACAGATGATCATCTGCGCAGATCACGGAAATGCTGAACAGCTGATCGATTACAGCACTGGTGAGCCATTTACCGCCCATACCACCAATCCTGTACCATTTATCCTTGTCAACTATGACAAAGATTATACCCTTGCGGAAGGTGGATGCCTGGCTGACCTTGTGCCGACCATGATCGAAATGATGGGTATGGAAAAGCCCGCAGAGATGACAGGAAAATCCCTGCTCGTCCGCAAATAGAGCTTGATTATTGCACCGTTCTATGATAAAATAGGCATGTTGAGTCTAGGAGGTGTGCGTGATGGATATTTTAAGAACAATTGTAATGGTACTTTTTGTTCTTATTTGTATAGCATTAATTGTGGTCATTATGATGCAGGAAAGTAAGACATCCGGTCTGAGCGGTACGATCAATGGCGTGGCGGATACTTACTGGGGCAAGAACAAAGGCCGTTCTATGGAAGGAAAGCTTGTAAAAGCAACGAAGGTTCTGGCTGTATTGTTCTTTATCCTTGCCCTTGCATTAAATATGAACTGGTAATAGACATTACACAAATTAAGCAGATAATACATAAAGTCTGGCAGGCGGCAGACTTTATGTTCCGGATTGCCAAAGAAAACACTCTTATGATAAAACATAAGGGTGTTTTTCTTTAGTCTGCCTGAAAAGTATGAAAGAGAGGTGAAAAGTATGGATGAAATGACCTATCAAATACGTGAACAGATGCTTGGGGAGCTTTTTTCAGATAAGGGCTACCGTCCGATGAAGTTAAAGGAGCTGGGCATCTTTTTAAATGTTCCAAGAGATGAACGGGAGGATCTGAAACTCATGCTGGATCAGATGATCTCCAAAGGCATGATCGCCATGACTTCCGACGGGCGTTATACAAAACCGGATCCGGATATTTATACAGGCACGTTTATGGGCAGTGCCAGAGGCTTTGGCTTTGTCCGAATAGAAGGTATGGACGGAGATGTATTTATTTCCGAAGGGGATACCCTTGGAGCCCTTCACGGAGATACCGTTGCTGTAAGGATCACACGGAAAGCGTCCGGCGGACGCCGGCAGGAAGGGCAGGTCCTTCGCATTGTCAGCCGGGCAAATGACCAGATCGTAGGAACGTATGACAAGAGCAAGAAGTTTGGCTTTGTCATCCCGGATAATTCAAAGATTTCCAAAGATATTTTTGTGCGCAGTGAAAATTCCATGGGCGCGGTGACCGGGCACAAGGTTGTTGTACAGATCCTGGACTATGGAAATCCAAATAAAAATCCTGAAGGCCGTATTACAGAGATCCTTGGCCATGTGGACGATCCCCAGTCGGATGTGCTGACGATCCTGCGGGCCTACAATATTCCTGTGGATTTTCCGGAAGATGTAGCCAAACAGATCAAAACCATTCCGGATCATGTGACAGTGCAGGATATGGAGGGGCGTAAGGATCTGAGGGATTTGCCTACAGTAACGATTGACGGCGAGGACGCCAAGGACCTGGACGATGCCATTACTATTTCAAAAGAGGATGGTATTTATCATCTGGGCGTGCATATTGCTGATGTGAGCCACTATGTCAGGGAAAATTCCCCACTGGACCGGGAAGCCTTAAACCGGGGGACAAGCGTTTATCTGGTAGACCGGGTAGTACCCATGCTTCCCCGCGCATTGTCCAATGGTATCTGCTCCCTGAACCAGGGCTGTGACCGGCTGGCTTTAAGCTGTCTTATGGATATTGACCAAAAGGGACAGGTCATCGGCCATGAGATCGCCGAAACGGTCATCCGGGTAGACCGGCGCATGACTTATACGGCAGTAAATAAGATCATAACCCATCATGACAAGGCTGTTATGGAAGAATACGAGGATTTGGTCCCAATGTTTGAGCTTATGAAAGAGGCGGCAGACGTACTGCGGGAAAAGCGCAGGCAAAGGGGCGGCATTGATTTTGATTTTCCTGAGGCAAAGATCATCCTGGATGACAATGGTTTTCCTGTAGATATTCATCCTTATGAAAGAAATTCAGCCACAAAGATCATTGAAGATTTTATGCTTGTGGCCAATGAAACCATTGCGGAAGATTTCTTTTGGCAGGAGCTTCCGTTTTTGTACCGTACTCATGAAACCCCGGATCTGGACCGGATCCGGAATCTGATGGCCATTATTTCCGGCTTTGGGTATTATATGAAGCTAGGCAGAGGGGAAGTCCATCCGAAAGAAGTCCAGAAGCTACTTGGAAAGATCCAGGATACGCCGGAAGAAGCAATGATCAGCCGGCTGACGCTGCGCTCTATGAAGCGGGCCCGGTATACTACGGAAAATACAGGGCATTTTGGCCTGGCGGTGAAGTATTACTGCCATTTCACATCCCCTATCCGCCGTTATCCGGATCTCCAGATCCACCGGATCATTAAGGAAAATCTTCATGGCGCGCTGAATGTAAAGCGTCAGGAGCATTATTACAGCATCCTTCCGGAGGTGGCAGACAGCACCAGTATGACGGAACGCCGGGCGGATGATGCCCAGCGGGATGTGGAAAAGCTGAAAAAGGTGGAATATATGTCTCAGCGTATCGGGCAGATCTATACCGGAGTTATTTCCGGGCTGGGAAATCTGGGAATGTATGTGGAACTGCCCAATACATGTGAGGGCTTGATCCGCTTGCAGGATATGGAAGACGATTACTATTTTTATGATGAAGAAAAATACATGATTTCCGGGGAGACCCTGGGGATCACATATCGTCTCGGCCAGAAAATACGCATACGGGTTTTAGGTGCGGATAAATTAACACGGACGATTTATTTTGTTCCGGAAGATGAACAGGAGAGTTGATAAGATATGGCAAAAAACAGTTCAGGCATTAAGCTTATTGCGAATAATAAAAAGGCATATTTTGACTATTTTATCGAGGACACGTATGAGGCAGGGATCGTTCTCCACGGGACTGAGGTTAAGTCCCTGCGCATGGGCCATTGCAGTATTAAGGAATCTTTTATCCGCCCGGAAAAAGGGGAGATGTTCATTTATCAGATGCATATTTCCCCTTATGAAAAGGGTAATATTTTTAATAAAGATCCTTTACGTCCCAGAAAGCTTTTGCTCCACAAATCCGAGATTAATAAGATCCTGGGCAAGGCATCTCAGAAAGGATATACGATCGTGCCCTTAAAGGTTTACTTAAAGGCCAGCCTTGTAAAGGTGGAGATCGGCCTGGCCAGAGGTAAAAAGCTGTATGACAAGCGGGCGGATATTGCTAAAAAAGACCAGAGACGAGAGGCTGAAAAAGATTTTAAGGTAAAAAATTTATATTAAAAACTTCTTGACGTATGACATAATGGTAGGCTATAATATGAGTTGACCTTGTCATAACAGATCAGGCCGAAAGAAGATTTCGGGGTTGTACTGGTTTCGACGGGGGTGCTGAAATTGAAGAAGCCATCCGCAGACTCCGGGGCTGCGTAAAAACCTGGAACTTAAATATAAAAGCTGAAGATAATAATTACGCTTTAGCTGCCGCTTAAGGCAGCCTGTCAGCCCGGGATCACTCACAGTCCCGGTCCTGGCATCGACTTTTGTGAGGCCCTTTGCCGTCTAAGCTTTGCGGCGGCAAAAGATTTATGAAGCTACCAAAAGAAGGCCGCCTGTCGTTGGGGGTGCCTTTGAGGGAATAAAAGTACAGCGACTGTGATGGGAGATGCTTTGATGGATGTGCCTTCGGACCGGGGTTCGACTCCCCGCAGCTCCATACTTAAGACCCGGATTTCCCGGGTTTTAAGGAAACAGAGCAGTAGTATGAACGAATCGTCATGAATTTCAAAATTTTTCAAAAAAAATGAAAAAAACACTTGATTTTTTAGAGACGATCGGTTATACTAAGATAGTCAGATGGCTCGTTGGTCAAGCGGTCAAGACGCCGCCCTCTCACGGCGGAAACAGGGGTTCGATTCCCCTACGGGCTACT
>DVIT01000061.1 GCA_018711005.1 Candidatus Scybalocola faecigallinarum
GCTGCGGGACTATATCGCCACGCTGATCCGGGACATCCCCGCCGCCGTTCAGGACTACTGCGAAAATCCCACCGTCAATGCGGTGGTGTCCCACTATGCCGCCCGCTGCCGGCAGGAGGGTATCGCCTTTACCGCCCGGCTGATCGTCCCCGCGCAGAACAAAAATCTGGATGACCGCGCCCTGTGCGTCGTGTTCGCCAATCTGCTGGAAAACGGGGTGGAAGCCTGCGGACGCATGGCCGGGGGCGAGAAATTCATCCGGCTGAACAGCTCCCTGGAGTACGGCGTCCTGACCATCACCATGGACAACAGCTTTGACGGGCAGGCGCGGCAGGAGGACGGGAAGTTCCTCTCCAGTAAGCGGGCGGGTGCGCCCGGCGTGGGCCTCAGCTCCATCCGGGCCGTGACAAAAGCCCACCAGGGGGATGCCCGGTTCGAGGCGAAAGGAACCACTTTTTTATCTTCGATATATTGCCATCAATGACGGTGTGGACAGCGATAAAGGGGACAATGATTTCACCCCTTTTCGCAATCTGTTCAACGACTTCTATGCCCGCGATACCAGTAAGAAAATCCGGGCCGTTATGCGCGCCAAAGGGAACGCCGGAGAACACCTCTGCACCAATCCGCCCTATGGGTATATAAAAGACCATGCGGACAAAAAGAAATGGATTGTGGACGAGGAAGCCGCCGGGATTGTCAAGCGTATTTTTGCCCTGTGTATTGCAGGGAAAGGCCCTATGCAGATTGCCAAGCTGCTGACCGCCGAACACGTTCTTACGGTCAAGGCCCACTATGCCCAGCGTGCCGGAAAACCGCTGCCGGAGAACCCTTGTAAGTGGAGTCCAAAATCTGTCGCAGTCATGAACGGTTCTTGAAACTCTCCGCTGCTTATGAGGCAGAACAAAAAGAACTGACAGAGCAGGTCAAAATATGGCGGGAAGCGGTAGAAACCTTTGAACAGGATAAAGCCGACTTTGACAGCTTTGCAGCCATTGTACGGAAATATGTGGGCATTCGCGAACTGACGCCCACCATTGTCAATGAGTTTGTAAAGAAAATTATCGTCCATGCGCCGGACAAATCCAGCGGCCATCGCAGGCAGAAAATCGAACTGGTCTGGAACTTCATTGGAGAAGTCAACCTGCCGGGCAACGATCAGACCGTGGAACGGCAAAGAAAAGGCAGGACGGCATGACCTTTCAGCCATGCCGCCCTGCGGCAATCAAATTACTTCCTTATGAGGGCGCATCCGAATGGGACCGCCCCCTTTTTTAGCAACAGGCCCGACAGAGAACGGCTTTGCCGTAAGCTGCCCGCCATACAATTCTCCTTATTCAGCAGCTGCTGTTTCTTCTGTGGAAGAAGTTTCTTCAGAAGCTGTTGTATCTGCAGAAGTTTCTTCGGAAGCAGCATCTGTTTCCTCAGTTTCCTGAACCGTTATAATGCTTTCCAGGTCAGCGGCGCTGATCAGATTTACCTCTGTAGAGCTTCCAAGGCGTACATAGTAGGAAGCGCCGTCCTCGGTGGCATTACCAACGCTCAGAACATAGGTGGTCAGATCTGCCGGATCGTAGGTTTCCTCAGTTTCTTCGGTTTCTGATGTGTCTCCCGTTTCACTGGATTCATCTGCAGCCTGGGTCTCTGTTTCCGTCTCCTCTGTATCCTGGGTTTCTTCCTCAGTTTCCTCAAGATAACCGATAGTGATCACATACTGAGGCGCATCCAGACCGTACTGAGACAGATCGTCACAGTCATAATCCACATGGGCTTCATAGGTCAGGCTGGACACAGCTGAAAATACATCGGCATCTTCTTCCGCATCCAGAGAACGTACCTCACTGCCGTCATTAATGGTCACTTCTTTAACCTCATCCTGGTTCATGGATGGGAAGTCCTCCATATCTGCCACAGAATAAAGCTCAAAGGACATGGTAGAGTTAAGGGTGGATGAGATCATGTATACGGTGCTGCCGGAATTTAAACGGCAGTAATATTCCCCCGTCGTCGCGTTTGAGTCACCGATCTCAAAAACCGTTTCATTTCCATCACTGTCTGTGATCGTAATGGTATTCACCGGCGAATCCAGCCCGTAATCTGCCAGATTATCTTCAGAAATCTCGATCTCACGGCTAAATGTGGTGCTGACTGCGGAACTCAGCTTTCCTTCAATGGTGCTTTGATCCACCGGGAAATTCCGGTCGCTGTCATAATACCATGTACCATCTTCTTTCACAAACTTATAAGTTTCATCGTTATATACATAGGAGAATGCAGTCACATCCTCACCGGAGATGGACAGGATCTCTGTTTCTGCACTTTCAGCAACCGCCTGTTCTTCCTCAGACCTGTTCCACATAGACATTCCAAAATAAATTCCAATGGCAGCCACAAGGACGATCAGCGCGGCGGCCATTTTTACTGTCTGTTTATTTTTCATCGTCTCCTCCTCTGAACCCAAACAATAACGCCGATCACAAGCACAGCTACAGGAACAGCGGCGATCAGGACAATGCCCCACATATTAGCGCTGCCTGCAGTTACCATAAGCGCTTCATAAGACAGTGACTTTTCGTCAATGGAAACGCTTGAAGTTTCTCCGCTCATCCAGCTGATGGCATTCATAAAGAAGTCATAGTTTCCGCCGGAAACAACAGAGTTCATCGTATCATCTAAAAGACCGGATGTGGACACATAAACAAGCTGGGCCTCTTTATCTTCTTCCTGGTCGGCTTCCGTTTCCTGAGATGCCTCCGTATCTGAGGTTGTCTCTGTGCTGTCTGCAGTTGTCTCGTCTGTGGTGTCCTCACTTTCAATGGTTTCGCTGACAGCTACGGCCAGAGGGAAGGGACCGTCAATATCGCCGTCCTCTTTATCATAGGTTGTTGCCGAGGTTACATTCACTTTAGAGTAAGCGTCATCACTGGTTGTCAGCAGTGAGTTTACAGTAACGCCATCTCTTGGAGCATCGCCGACAGAAATACCCTGGGCTGACGGAAGGATCACATACCGGTAGTTTGATGTGAAATCCGTTGTAATGGTATGGCTTTCGAAATCCGGCAGCAGGTAGGACGGGTATCCCGGATAATAGTAATTACTGTTGCCTTCTACAACAATACCGTCTGTCTTTGCCAAACCATAATGACTTAAAATAGAGTCAAAATTAGGCATTTCCGTATCCGTATAGGTGGATGTCATAAAGACTTTTCCGCCATTATCCAAATAATCAATAATATACTGGGCCTCGGTCTCGGACAAGTCTGTCTGAGGAGAATTGATCATTAAAATATCGCAATCCTCAGGCACAGCTTCCAGAGTCAGAAGGCTTAATGTCTCTGTTGTAATGTTCTGCTTTGAAATGCGGTCTTCCAGGGTAGATGAAATTTCTGCCTCATTGTGGCCCTGAAGAATATACATTTTCGGCAGATCATCACTGGTCACATAGCTGATGGCACTTGTCAGCCGTCCCTCGCCGTCATAAGCAGTCTGCTGAGTGGTATATGTGTTATAGTTCATTTCATAAACATACATATCACTGTAAGGAATGTACTGATATGTGTCGCCGCTTACAACAACAAGGCTGTTATCATAGACTGTTTCATCGGTATACTGGGCGGCAAACTGGGGATTAACCACCGGATCCACCTTTGTTACCTTTATATGGGATGACCCATCCGCATACCGGTCCAGCATTTTGGAAATAACATCATCCTCGCTGCCTTCCTGACAAATATAATAAATTTCCACATCCTCCGTCAGTTCTGACAGCATGGACCGGGTCTGATCCCCAATACTGTACAGCTGATTATCCGTCACATCCAGCTGTGCATACTGGGAGGGAATCTGGGAAGCTGCCAGGTTGATCACAATCACAATAGCAATGACAATAACGATCATGACACTGCTGTAGGATCCCTGTCTGAACTGTTTCCCGTTAAATTTCAATCGCTGTTTCATTTTCCTGCAACCTCCTTAACACCAACGACGTTTTTCCACAGCCTGATCTGCCAGGAATAAAAACAGAAAGGCGATAGAAAGATAGTAAACAATTCCCGGAATATCGATCAGTCCGGAGCAGAAATTATAAAAATGTGCAGTCAGTGACAGAGAGCTGATAAGATTTCCAAAAGCTCCCTGGAAGGCAGAGGAATCTACCATATACATTACAGCAATGATCACAATGCCGGCTACGCCTACAATACCGCCCAGCAGCTGGCTCTGGGTCATATAATAAACTAACAGCGCCGCAGCAGCCACAAGGATCATAAATGCGATCATGGATACAGATGCTGTGGTAGGGATCAGCTCCGCAATGGCCTCAGCCATATAGGATATAAATAAGATCAGGAATGTGAGCACTGCTGCGATTACCTGGCTTTCTGTAATGGAAGAAATAAACATACCTGCAGCAATGCACATAAATCCCATAAGGGCAAAACCGAAAATCGACGCATAGGCCATGCTGTAGGAAATCGTTCCATAAGCAGCCATGATCAACGGATAGAGCATGATAATGCAGACCGGTACCATAAATACAGTGATCATTGCCAGGTATTTGCTGAAAATGATCTGCCATGTACTGATGGGCGCGGTTAAAAGCATCTGGTCTGTCCTTTGTCTCCGGTCATCGGCCATACTTTTCATGGTCAAAATAGGGATCAGAATCAAAAATACAACAACCGTTGCCGACAGGGAATATCCGAAGTAAGGATAACCGCCGTAAAGATTGTTGGCAAAGAAATAAAGGCCGATAATGACCAGGGCAAATGCCACAAAGACGCATCCTATCATTGATGTAAAGTAGGAACGCACTTCCTTTTTATAAATCGCTGCCATGATCTTTTACCTCCTCATTATTCTCTGCCTGTTCATCTTCCGTGGTTATTTCCTCCGGATCCACAGGCATATCTGTCCGGGCATCTTTTTCATTCTGACGCCTTGCCATTAAACGGCGTTTTTGTTTCTTGGGCCTTATCTTTTTATGCTCCTCAGTAAGTTCAAGGAAAATATCCTCCAGAGATACATACTTGGCAGAAGCCATCATAGGACACTCTGCGTGGGCCAGAGCATAAAAAATTTCTTCCCTGTAATCCGGCCTTTTTTCCAAAGCATCTTCCCCGTTTTTGCACTCTACTGCAACCTCTACAATACCGTCCTCTCCCGACGGCTTAATATCCATTTTTTCAATACCGCTGACCATGCCTAAAGCCTCCCGGACCTGAGATGCACTGCCCTTTGCCTTAAAATCATAAATATTCTGGCCCTGCATCATTTTTGTCAGGTTTTCAGTGGTATCGCTGGCAATAAGCTTCCCGTGGGCAATGATCATAACATAGTCGCACACCTCGCTGATCTCAGAAAGGATATGGGAGCTTAAAATGATCGTATGATCCTTGCTCAGCTTTTTGATCAGCTCACGGATCTCAATGATCTGCTTGGGATCCAGGCCGACAGTGGGTTCATCCAGGATGATGATTGGCGGAAATCCCATAATGGCATGGGCGAGTCCCACACGCTGCCGGTAGCCCTTAGACAGGTTTTTGATCAGACGTCTGGAAACTTCTTCTACCTGAGCCATACGCATGACTTTTTCAATCTGCGCTTCCCGATCCTCCTTTTTTATTCCTTTAAGCTCTGCTGAAAATCTTAAATATTCTTCCACAGTCATATCCGGATATACCGGAGGGATTTCGGGAAGATACCCAATGCATTTTTTAGCAGCCTCCGCATCTTTAAGAATATCATGTCCGTCGATGAGCACTTCTCCTTCCGTGGCGCCGATATATCCGGTCATAATATTCATGGTTGTGGATTTCCCTGCACCGTTGGGTCCAAGGAAACCATAAATCTGTCCTTTTTCCACGGTAAAGGTCAAATGATCCACAGCAACGTGATCACCATACTTTTTTACGAGATCTTTAACCTCTATCATTCCGTATGAGCCTCCTTCTTGTTCATTCTAGTTTATTTTAAGAACTAACTGTGTTCAATCATTGGAAAGAATGTGAACAATCATTGATGAAACTGTGAAAAGAATGTGTTTCGCTGCTATTTTCAGGCATTCGGAAACACCTGCTGTTTTCCGCCGGTTTCCATAACATTTCTCTTGCATTATGTCCGTGGATTATTTATCATAAAATCAGCAGCGATCCGGCATTGGACCGGAGCACTGCTAAAATTACACTTACTACAAGATATTACACAAAACCGGATCAAAATCATTTTTGCCCGGATCCTTTGAAAGGAACATACTCATGGTTACTGTTAAAGATATTGCAAAGGCCTCGGGGGTTTCCGCCAGCACGGTTTCCATTATCCTTAACGGCAAAAGCCGGGAGCGTAAGATTTCAGAAAAGACCTGCCAAAAGGTCTGGCAGGCAGTGAAAGAGCTGGGATACCAGCCCAGCATTGCCGCCCGCACCCTGCGGGAAGGCGGAAAAAACACCCCCTATACCATCGCCCTTTACTGGGCCAAGGATTTCCGCACGACCATGCTCTCCCGCTTTCTAAACGGCCTTGAAACAGTGCGGCAAAGTACGGATATTCCCTATGAGATTGCGGTTTACCCTTATGACACGGATCATCTGGACCGCCAAAGCGCCCTGCTTACAGGACGGCGCTTTCATGCCGCTATCCTGGCCAACGCCTCCCAGGCGGATATGGATTTTATAAAAAACAGCCTGTTCCCGGTGCCGGTGGTCTTATATAACCGCCAGCTTCCGGACTTTTACAGCGTTACTGTGGATAATCTCCGCATGGGCGCCCTGGCGGCCCGCGCCCTTATACAAAAGGGCAAGCGGGAGCCGTGGATCCTGACCTCAGAGATCACTTTTCCCGGAATGGAACAGCGTCTGGACGGCTTTATCCGGGCCATGGCCGATCATGGGATCCCTGTGTCCCGTGACCGGATCCTCAGAGGCGAAAACACCCCGGAATCCGGCGCCGGGATGACCCATACAGCCCTTACCTCGGGACAGGCGTGCGACAGTATTTACTGCCTGTCTGACGCCATAGCCTGCGGCTGCCTTTTTACCCTGAACCAGTCCCATATAGCCATACCGGAGGCCGTATCCGTCATCAGCATCGGCAATGGAGAAAAGGAATACGCCATGTATTCCACGCCGCCCCTAAGCACCGTTTACCTGCCCATGGAGGATATGGCCAGCCGATGTCTTTTGCTGCTTTTGGCCCACTTAAGCCATCAGCCCATAAAACATCCCCAGATCCTTCTTGAAACCCCGCTGATCCTGCGCACATCTTAAGTCCGACGGCTTGTTATTGCCGGGCTTTTAATTCTGTGTTAGAATGAAGTCAGGATGCCGATGGCAAAAGGCCTTTTGCCGCCGGTCCGGGGATACATCCCCCGGTATCCGGTCGGATATTAATCTTACAAAACATGAAAGAGGATGAACAGCTATGACAAATAATGAAAAAGCACTTTTACTCCATGAACAGTGGCAGGGAAAGATCGATACGGTCCCCAAATGCCAGGTAAAGAGCCGTGAGGATCTGGCTCTGGCCTATACCCCCGGTGTTGCCGAGCCCTGCAAGGTGATCGCTAAGGATCCGGAGGCCGCCTACACATATACATTAAAAGCCAATACCGTGGCCGTCGTTTCTGACGGAAGCGCAGTCCTTGGCCTGGGAAATATCGGCCCTCTGGCTGCCATGCCGGTTATGGAAGGCAAAGCCGCCCTTTTTAAATCCTTTGGCAATGTAAATGCATTTCCTATCTGCCTGGATACTCAGGATACTGAAGAAATCATAAAAACCGTTGTAAATATTGCCCCGGCCTTTGGCGGGATCAACCTGGAGGACATCTCCGCCCCCAGATGCTTTGAGATTGAAGAACGCTTAAAAGAGCTTCTGGATATTCCGGTCTTTCATGACGACCAGCACGGCACAGCCATTGTAGTCCTTGCCGGTGTGATCAACGCCCTGCGGGTGACCGGAAAGACAAAAGAGGATAGCCGGGTTGTTGTCAACGGCGCAGGCTCTGCAGGCATTGCCATTACAAAGCTGCTTTTAACCTACGGCTTTAAGCATATTACTATGTGCGACCGGTCAGGTATTATCCATAAAGGTTATGAAGGCTTAAACTGGATGCAGGAAAAAATGTGCGACGTTACAAACCTGGAAAATCAGACCGGAACGCTGGCAGACGCATTAAAGGGCGCAGACATTTTCATCGGCGTATCCGCACCCAACATTGTGACTCAGGATATGGTCCGCTCCATGAATAAGGACGCCATTATTTTCGCCATGGCCAATCCGGTGCCTGAGATTATGCCTGACGCTGCAAAGGAAGCCGGAGCCCGTATCGTAGGTACCGGACGTTCGGATTTCCCTAACCAGATCAACAATGTGGTCGCTTTCCCGGGAATCTTTAAAGGCGCTCTGGAAGGCCGTGCCCGCCAGATCACCGAGGAAATGAAGCTGGCCGCTGCCAATGCTCTGGCGGCACTTGTTTCTGACGAGGAGCTTTCAGAAGAAAATATCATGCCCTACGCCTTTGATCCAAGAGCTGTAGAAGCCGTAAGCCGGGCAGTGATGGACCATATCCATGACTGAGACTGACCGCCTGGCCGGCCATAAGGCTGAAGCAGACGGCGCCGTGGACAGCTATGCAAAAGCCCTGGCCCGCTGGAACCAAAAGCCTTATTATTCCCTGGACTGCTATCTGAAAGAAACCTTTCATGAAAAAATTTATAAGCTGGCCATTGACGGAGGCTTTACCTGCCCCAACCGGGACGGCACGCTTGGGAGCCGGGGCTGCATCTTTTGCAGCCAGGGCGGTTCCGGAGATTTTGCCGCCCGCCGGGACCAGAGTCTGGAGGCGCAAATAGAGGAAGGCAAGCGGCTGTTAAAAAACAAGCATACCGGAAACCGGTACATTGCCTATTTCCAGGCCTATACCAATACTTACGCCTCCCTTCCAAAGCTCCGGCAGATCTACATGCCTGCGGCCCTCCACCCGGAAGTGGCCGCCATTTCCATTGCCACACGACCGGACTGTATCAGCACGCCTGTGGCCGACTTTCTTCGGGAGCTTTCCGGGATCAAGCCGGTATGGGTCGAGCTGGGACTTCAGACGATCCATGAGGAAACAGCCCGGCTGATCCGCCGGGGCTATCCCATGTCCTGCTTTGAGGAGGCTCTGGCCATGCTGCGGGAGCGGGGGATTCCCGTCATTGTCCACACGATCCTTGGCCTTCCGGGAGAATCCCCTCAGGATATGGAGGAAACGGCCATGTATGTGGCCTCAAAAAATGTCCAGGGCATTAAGCCCCAGCTGCTCCATGTCCTGGAAGGCACAGATCTGGCACAGCTTTACAAGACAGAACCTTTTCATATATTAAGCCTGGAAGAATATACACAGATCCTGATCCGCTGCATTGAAGTGATGCCGCCGGAAACCGTGATCCACCGCATTACCGGCGACGGGCCTAAAAAGCTTCTCATCGCCCCTTTATGGAGCGGCCATAAAAAATATGTGATGAACTATATCCATAAAACCTTTAAAGAGCTGCAAACCTGGCAGGGGCGGCGCTATACGCCATGTGCCGTAAAGCCCTGACCGCACATCTCCGGCAGTAAATCCTTAACGGAAGGAGTGAGCCTGTGACTGATTCACTGACAACCTATAAACTGATCATTTTATACATGCTTGACAAAGTTGATTTTCCACTGACCAATTCCCAAATCTCCGAGTTTATCCTTGATAAGGGCTATACCAACTACTTTACCCTCCAGCAGGCCCTCAACGAGCTGGCAGACGCCGAGTTCATCCGTTCCCGGCAGGTCCGCAACAGCTCCCATTACACCATAACCGCCGCCGGCAGGGAAACCCTGGAATATTTCGGTTCCAATATTCCTCAGGCCATGCGGGATGATGTGGATCTGTTTTTGCAGGACCACCATTACCAGCTGCGCAACGAAAGCGAGACGCTGGCGGACTACTATCAGGAAAAACCCAATCTGTTCATTGTCAACTGTGAAGTACGGGAGGGCCATCATAAGCTTATCTCCCTGTCCTTAAGCGTAACCACAAAAGAACAGGCTATTGCCATATGCGATAACTGGAAAAAGAAAAATTCAGATGTGTACAGCTATCTCATCCATACATTAATGTTAAGCTAAAAAACCCGGGTGCGTCCCATAAAAAAACAAATGCCATCCCCCTTCGGGAACGGCATTTGTTTTTTTATGGGAACAGTATTTATTTTATTCAGGGTCTCCGGTCTGAGGCTCCTCTATCGTATCCTCGATTTGAGTTTCCTCAGCAAAGGGTTCCTCTGACAGCGCGTAGGTTTCGATCAGTTCCCAGATCTCATCCCTGCCCTGCTTTGTCAGTGCTGAAAAGGCCACCATAGGCGTGCCTTCCTCCACATTCAGTCCTACTTTCAGCATTTTCATATGCTTCTGAAGCTGGCTGCGCTTGATCTTGTCTGCCTTGGTGGCAATGATAATGGGATAAAAGCCATTTTCCACGATCCAGGCATACATATGCTTATCATTTTCCGACGGCTCATGACGGATGTCAATAAGCAGGAATACAAGGCGCAGCTGCATGGATCTTTGAAGATAGTTTTCGATCATCCGCCCCCACTTCGCCTTGATCTCATTAGACACACGGGCATAGCCGTAGCCGGGAAGGTCTACAAAGTAGATTTCCTCGTTAATGTTGTAAAAATTGATCGTCTGTGTCTTGCCCGGCTGCTGGGATGTCCTGGCATAGGACTTCCGGTTCATCAGCGCGTTGATGAGGGAAGACTTTCCCACATTGGACTTTCCGGCAAAGGCTACCTCCGGATGGATGTTCTCCGGAAGCTTGCTTGTAATACCGCATACGGTTTCCAGGTTCACACTTTTGATCACATGCATAAATCATTCTCCTTCCGGACAAAGAGCGATTTCCAGCACTTCGTCCATAACAGACACAAACCGGATCTCAAGACCATCAGTGATCTCCTTTTCCAGTTCTTCAATATCCTGACGGTTAGCATCCGGCACGATCACTGTTTTGATCTTAGCAATCTTTGCCGCCAGCACCTTTTCCTTAAGGCCGCCAATCGGCAGTACACGGCCCCGCAGGGTGATCTCTCCGGTCATGGCCACATCGGCTCTCACCTTGCGCTTAATAATAGCAGAAATCATGGCTGTCGCCATGGTGATCCCTGCAGAAGGGCCGTCTTTAGGCACCGCCCCTTCCGGGATATGGATATGAATATCATTATTTTCAAAAAAGTCTTTATCAATGCCATAGTTTGAGATCATGGAACGGATATAGCTGATGCCTGCCCGGGCAGACTCCTTCATAACATCGCCAAGCTGTCCCGTCAGTTCAAACTTTCCTGTACCGGGAAGCACATTGACTTCCACAGAAAGGGTGTCGCCGCCAACGCTGGTCCATGCCAGCCCCCGGACAACGCCGATCTCATCCTTTGTATTGGCTGTATCAAAGGTATATCTGGGCTTTCCAAGATATTTTTCCAGGTTTTTCTCTGTAATCTTAATGTTTTTCACATTAGATGACATAACCTTCTTGGCGCATTTGCGGCATATATCCCCAATACGCCGTTCCAGCCCGCGGACACCGGCCTCACGGGTGTAATTCATAATGATCTTTTCCAGCGCCTTATCGCTGATGGAAATCTGCTTAGCCTTAAAACCGTGGCGCTCCAGCTGTTTGGGGATCAGATGCTCACGGGCAATATGTACTTTTTCATTTTCCGTATAGCTTCCGATCTCAATGACTTCCATACGGTCCAGCAGCGGCCTGGGAATGGTGGATACTGTATTGGCAGTTGCAATAAACAGCACATTGGACAGATCAATAGGGATTTCAATGTAATTATCTCTGAATTTATTGTTCTGCTCACTGTCCAGCACCTCAAGAAGGGCAGCAAAGGGGTCACCCTTATAATCTGTGCCCACTTTATCTACTTCGTCTAAAAGCATGACCGGGTTATTGACACCGGCAGACTTTAAGGCTGTGGCAATACGTCCGGGCATGGCACCCACATAGGTTTTCCGGTGTCCCCGGATCTCTGCCTCGTCATGGACGCCGCCAAGACTGATGCGCACATATTCCTTATTTAATGCCCGGGCCACAGAGCGTCCGATGGATGTTTTTCCGGTTCCCGGAGGCCCTACAAGGCACAGAATCGGTGTCTCGCCTTTTTTAGCAAGATGGCGCACTGCCAGATACTCAACAATACGCTCCTTCACCTTTTCAAGGCCATAATGGTCGGCCCTCAGGATAGCTTCTGCCTTTTTCGTATCCGGATTATCCTTGCCCGCTTTATTCCAGGGCATATCCAGCAATGTTTCAATATATCCCCGGAGCACCCCATTTTCCGACGGATTATTTCCCGTAGCCTTAAAACGGTCGATTTCTTTGGCAATCCTGGCTTTTACGGATTTATCTGCTTTCAGCTTCTTTAACGCGTGTTCAAATTCTTCCGCCTCGGACATGAGATTATTTTCTCCCAGTTCTTCCCGGATGACCCGAAGCTGTTCTCTCAGCACGTATTCCCGCTGGCTTTTATCCACCCGTTCCTTTACCTTTGCCTGGATCTCCCTGTTAATGCGGATAATGTCCACTTCCAGGTCCATAAGGCTGATCAGCGTTTCAAAACGCTCCTGAATATCCACGGCTTCCAAAAGCTGCTGGCGCACTTTATAATCCATAGGGATGTTAATGGCCATCTGGTTCATCAGCTTCACCGGATCTTCCTCATTTTCCAGCTTGCGCACCAGCTCCGGACTGAACTGGTTATTCACAGAAGCATAGGCTGCCAGCTCTTTTCTCAAATACCGGACCATGGCTGCCCCATGGATCTCGTCGGGATGATCCTCGTCCTGGAAGATCGTTACCTCAGCAGAAAGGTAGGGCTGCTCGCTGACCAGACGGTCCATGCGGGCCCGAAACATGCCTTCCACCAAAACGCGGACCGTATCCTGGGGAAGCTTGACCAGCTGCTTGATTTTTGCCACAGTACCCATGTCATACAGATCCTTGCGGCCCGGATGGTCCGTTTCAGGATCCAGCTGGGACACAAGGAAAATGTTCTGCTCCTCTACCATGGCTGCTTCCAGAGCCTGAACCGACCGTTTCCGACTGACGTCAAAATGGATGATCATATCCGGAAGCACCGTCATGCCCCGAAGGGGGATAACGGGTAATGTATAATTAATTTCGCTCATTATTTTCCCTGCCTTAATAAGGGCTGTGTCAGAAAACTGCCACAGCCCTTTCCTCTTTTGTATGTATTTAAGTTATGCAATCTCGCCGCTGTTCTTTTTGGGCAGCTTTCTTGCCGCAGGCTTTTTGGCAATGACACGGTCCCCATAGGTGAGGATCGGAGGCTCGCCCTTCTCCACTGTATCTCTTGTGATCAGGCAGTGTTCCACCTGTTCTTCAGAAGGAAGGGAGAACATCATATCCATCATGGTGCTTTCCATAATGGCCCTGAGCCCTCTGGCGCCGGTCTTTCTCTCCAGAGCCTTTTTGGCAATAGCCTCAATGGCTCCCTGCTCAAAATCCAGAGCAACGCCATCTAATTCAAATAAACGCTTGTACTGTTTTGTGATCGCACTCTTAGGCTCTGTGAGAATACGGATCAGAGCCGATTCATCCAGCTGATCCAGGGCAACGCTTACCGGTACACGGCCGATAAATTCCGGGATCAGTCCGTATTTGACAAAGTCCTCAGGGAGGGCTTTTCTTAACAGCTCGCCCACATTAACTTCTTCCGGTGTCATGCCGATCTCAGCATTAAAGCCAATAGACTTTTTGCCTATACGGGATTCTACCACCTTTTCCAGGCCATCAAACGCACCGCCGCAAATAAACAGGATATTTGTCGTATCAATCTGAATAAACTCCTGATGGGGGTGCTTACGGCCGCCCTGGGGCGGTACGCTGGCAATGGTGCCTTCCAGGATCTTTAAAAGTGCCTGCTGGACACCTTCGCCGGAAACGTCTCTTGTAATGGAAACATTTTCCGACTTACGGGTGATCTTATCGATCTCGTCAATATAAATAATACCATACTGAGCACGCTCAATATCATAATCTGCCGCCTGGATCAGTTTTAAAAGAATGTTTTCCACATCCTCACCCACATAACCGGCTTCTGTTAAGGCTGTGGCATCGGCAATGGCAAAAGGCACATTTAAAAGCTTTGCCAGTGTCTGCGCCAGCAGTGTCTTACCGGAACCTGTGGGGCCCACCATAATAATATTACTCTTTTGAAGTTCAATATCCGGATCCTTTACAGCCATAACCCTCTTATAATGATTATAAACTGCCACAGACAATACCTTTTTGGCGTCATCCTGACCGATCACATACTGATCCAAAAAATTTTTGATCTCAACAGGCTTTAACAGGTTAATATCCCCATAGTCCTGCTCATCTTCAAATTCCTCGTTAATAATCTCCGCACAAATATCCACGCACTCGTCGCAAATATAGGCGTTCGGCCCGGCAATCAGCTTGCGGACCTGATCCTGGGTTTTGTTGCAAAAAGAGCACCTGGGCTGTAACTTTTTGTCATCCATACGACCTGCCATAGGCTAACCTCACATTCTGTTTTTAATAACATCATCAATAAGACCATAGGCCTTTGCTGCTTCGGCGCTCATATAATTATCTCTCTCTGTATCGATCTCGATCTGGGAAAGAGGCTGTCCTGTATTCTCAGCAAGAATACGGTTCAACTGTTTCCGGGTCTCAATGATCCGGTCTGCTACGATCTTAATATCGGTTGCCTGTCCCTGAGCACCGCCGGAAGGCTGATGGATCATGATCGTAGAATTAGGCAGTGCAAAACGTTTTCCCTTTGTGCCGCCTGCAAGAAGGAAGGCACCCATGCTGGCAGCCATACCCATACAGATGGTGGATACGTCGCACTTAATGTAATTCATAGTATCATAAATGGCCAAGCCGGCAGATACAGAACCGCCGGGGCTGTTAATGTAAAGACTGATGTCCTTTCCCGGATCCTCGGATTCCAGGAATAAAAGCTGGGATACAATAAGACTTGCGGAAGCGTCTGTAACCTCCTCACCAAGGAAGATGATACGATCCTTTAACAATCTTGAAAAAATATCATAGGAACGCTCTCCTCTGCTTGTCTGCTCAATGACATAAGGTACTAAACTCATACTATTCCTCCTCTTTTAACGGCAGGGCAGCAAAATGCATGCCCTGCCGGATGAAATGTGTCTGATCTAAATCCCATGTCGTAACTGCCGCGTACATCGCGGCATGCGAATGAATTTTTACTTTTCAACAGCTGCGTCTGCTACAAATTCAACAGCTTTCTGTGCAGCCAGATCTTTCTTAATATTTTCTGCGCCTTCTTCACCAAGAAGCTCTTTTACCTTGTCAGCTTCCATCTGATAAGCGGCTGCCATTTTCTCGATTTCTGCATTAAATTCATCGTCAGAAACTTCGATGTTTTCAGCAGCGATCACAGCTTCAAGAACCAGACGGCTCTGGATGTTCTTCAGTGCCTGAGGTTTCAGCTGATCTTTTAATGTCTGGGCATTTAAGCCTGTAAACTGGAAATACTGATCCATGGAAAGACCCTGATAGCTCAGTCTCTGAGCATACTCATCTACCATGTTGGCAGCCTGAGTATCGACCATAGCGTCCGGGATCTCCATGGTTGCATTTTCAATGATCTTGTCCATAACCTTCTGCTGTTTTGCAGATTTGGCTTCATTCTCTTTTCTTTCAGTAATATGCTTCTTAATGTCTTCTTTGTACTCAGCCAGTGTATCGAACTCGGAAACATCCTGAGCGAACTCATCGTCGATCTCCGG
This sequence comes from Candidatus Scybalocola faecigallinarum, assembly GCA_018711005.1. Taxonomy (GTDB): domain Bacteria; phylum Bacillota; class Clostridia; order Lachnospirales; family Lachnospiraceae; genus Catenibacillus; species Catenibacillus faecigallinarum. Next base: position 15,838 of record DVIT01000061.1, read on the forward strand.
ATATTCTTTTGTCTTTACTTCATGTACAGTGCAGGCAAATACAGCTTCCTTGCCGGCAAGGTCTTTTGCATGGTAATCCTCAGGGAATGTTACATGAACTTCCACATCGCTGCCTGCTGTAGCGCCAACAAGCTGATCTTCAAAGCCGGGGATAAAGGAATTGGAGCCAAGAACAAGGGAATGACCCTTATCGCTGCCGCCGTCAAATGCAGCGCCGTCAATAGTACCTGCATAGTCGATCACTACTGTATCGCCATTTTCAGCAGGACGCTCAACTGTAATCTCTCTGGAGTTCTGCTCCTGAGTCTTTTTGATCTCTGCGTCAACTTCTTCGTCAGTTACAGTGATCTCTGTCTTTTCAACTTCAATGCCTTTGTACTCGCCAAGAGTTACTTCCGGTTTGATGGCAACTTCTGCTGTAAAGATGAAATCCTTGCCTTTTTCCATCTGTGTTACATCAATGGCAGGTCTGGAAACGATTTCCAGATTGGATTCCTCAGCTGCTTTTTCATAAGCTTCCGGCATAACATAGTTGGCTGCTTCTTCATAGAAGATGGCCGGGCCATACATTCTTTCTACCATGATCTGAGGCACTTTGCCCTTTCTGAAACCAGGGATAGAAATCTGTCCTTTATTTTTATTATAAGCTCTTGTAATGGCTTTTTCAAATTCTTCGGCCGGAACTTCAATGGTCAGTTTGGCCATGTTCTTCTCTAACATTTCAATTTGTACACTCATGAATAAATCCTCCTTGATATTTGCGTAATCCTTCCTTTGATGATGCCGTGCCACCTCAGGCATCTTCGTATATACACTACCTGTTTTTACGCATTCTAAAGAGTATTATATTATAGCAATTCAAATATGTAAATAGAGAAATTTACATTTTATATTATATAGGTAACTATTCGTTACTGTTCACACAGCAGCCAGACACTTGCTGTATGGCTGCGCAAGAACGTGATTCAGGTGTTCGCAGGCTTCTTTTGCGAAGCAAAATTTCAAATAAGCCTGCGAAAGTTACTGTTTAC
>DVIT01000062.1 GCA_018711005.1 Candidatus Scybalocola faecigallinarum
TTGGTATTATGGCTCATATTGATGCTGGTAAGACCACATTGACCGAGCGTATCCTTTATTACACTGGTATTAACTATAAGATTGGTGATACCCACGAAGGTACTGCAACCATGGACTGGATGGAACAGGAGCAGGAGAGAGGTATCACGATCACTTCAGCTGCTACCACATGCCATTGGACACCTCAGGAATTCCATAAACCAAAGCCAGGCGCCCAGGAATACCGTATTAATATTATTGATACTCCTGGACACGTTGACTTTACAGTAGAGGTTGAACGTTCACTGCGTGTGCTTGACGGTGCTGTTGGTGTATTCTGTGCAAAGGGCGGTGTTGAACCACAGTCTGAAAATGTATGGCGCCAGGCAGACACTTATAATGTACCTCGTATGGCATTCATCAATAAGATGGATATTATGGGTGCAAACTTCTACGGTGCTGTAGAACAGATTAAGACACGTCTGGGCAAGAATGCGATTCCTGTGCAGCTGCCAATCGGCAAAGAAGATGACTTTAAGGGAATCATCGATCTGTTTGAAATGAAAGCCTACATCTACAATGATGAGAAGGGCGATGATATTTCTATCGTTGATATTCCTGACGATATGAAAGATGATGCTGAGTTATACAGAACAGACATGGTCGAAAAGATCTGCGAGCTGGATGACGACCTTATGATGCAGTATCTGGAAGGTGAAGAACCTACAACAGAGCAGCTTAAGGCAGCATTAAGAAAAGGTACATGTGAGTGTACTGCTGTTCCTGTATGCTGCGGTTCCGCATACAGAAACAAGGGCGTTCAGAAACTTCTGGATGCTATCATTGAATACATGCCCGCACCTACAGACATTCCTTCAATTAAGGGTGTTGATATGGATGGCAATGAGATCGAAAGACATTCTTCTGATGAAGAACCGTTCTCCGCTCTGGTATTCAAAATTATGACCGACCCATTCGTAGGTAAACTGGCATTCTTCCGTGTTTACTCCGGTACAATGAATTCCGGTTCCTATGTTTATAACTCTACAAAAGATAAGAAAGAACGTGTTGGACGTATTCTTCAGATGCATGCCAACAAGCGTTCCGAGCTGGATAAGGTTTATTCCGGTGATATTGCCGCTGCTGTAGGCTTTAAAATTTCTACAACCGGTGATACGATCTGCGATGAACAGCATCCGGTAATCCTTGAGTCCATGGAATTCCCAGAACCGGTTATCGAGCTGGCAATCGAGCCTAAGACAAAAGCCGGCCAGGGCAAGATGGGTGAAGCTCTTGCAAAACTTGCAGAAGAAGACCCCACATTCCGTGCGCATACAGATTCTGAGACAGGCCAGACCATTATTGCAGGTATGGGTGAGCTTCATCTGGAGATCATCGTTGACCGTCTTCTCCGCGAGTTTAAGGTAGAAGCTAATGTAGGCGCTCCTCAGGTTGCTTATAAAGAAACCTTTACAAAGACTGTAGAAGTAGACAGCAAGTATGCAAAACAGTCTGGTGGCCGTGGTCAGTATGGTCATTGTAAAGTTCGTTTTGAGCCGATGGATCCCAACGGTGAAGAAACATTTAAGTTCGATTCCGAAGTTGTGGGCGGTGCTATTCCTAAGGAATATATCCCGGCAGTCGGCGAAGGTATCGAAGAAGCTGCAAAAGCCGGTATCCTTGGCGGATTCCCTGTACTGGGCGTTCACGCTACAGTATATGACGGTTCCTACCATGAAGTAGACTCCTCTGAAATGGCATTCCATATTGCCGGTTCCTTAGCATTCAAGGATGCTATGAACAAGGCTGGTGCTGTTTTACTTGAGCCGATCATGAAGGTAGAGGTAACAATGCCTGAAGAATACATGGGCGATGTTATTGGTGATATTAACTCCCGTCGCGGCCGTATCGAAGGTATGGACGATGTTGGCGGCGGTAAGATCATCAAAGCTTATGTACCTCTGGCAGAAATGTTCGGATATTCCACAGACCTGCGTTCCAGAACTCAGGGCCGTGGTAACTACTCTATGTTCTTTGATAAATATGAGCAGGTTCCGAAGTCTGTACAGGAAAAGGTTATTGCTGCAAAAGGAAAATAATCAAAAAACAGGCTTGAATATCATGCCTAAATGCAATATAATTAGTTTTAGCTAGGCGAATTTCCCGATGAACTGCCGCACTTCGGTGCGGCGGCAAGGGTTTCGCAGGGTGCTGCGTATGCGCCGAGTCAGTTTATTATGCCCCTTGCATATGGGGTAATTATATTAAGGAGGACTATCAAAATGGCAAAAGCTAAGTTTGACAGAAGCAAACCACATTGTAATATTGGTACCATTGGTCACGTTGACCATGGTAAAACAACTTTAACTGCTGCTATCACAAAGGTACTGGCAGAAAGAGTTCCTGGTAACGAAAAAGTAGACTTTGAAAATATCGATAAAGCTCCGGAAGAAAGAGAGCGTGGTATCACAATTTCTACAGCACACGTTGAGTACCAGACAGCAAGACGTCACTATGCACATGTTGACTGCCCGGGCCATGCTGACTATGTAAAGAACATGATCACTGGTGCAGCTCAGATGGATGGTGCTATCCTTGTTGTTGCTGCTACTGATGGTGTTATGGCTCAGACAAAAGAGCATATCCTTCTTTCCCGTCAGGTAGGTGTACCTTATATCGTAGTATTCATGAACAAGTGCGATATGGTAGACGACGAAGAACTTCTTGAGTTAGTAGAAATGGAAATCACAGAAGTTCTTGAAGAATATGAGTTCACAGATTGCCCGATCATCAAAGGTTCTGCTCTGAAGGCTCTTGAAGATCCTTCAAGCGAATGGGGCGACAAGATCATGGAACTGATGGATACAGTTGATGAGTACATTCCTGATCCTCAGCGTGATACAGATAAGCCTTTCCTTATGCCTGTTGAGGACGTATTCTCCATTACTGGCCGTGGTACAGTTGCTACAGGTAGAGTAGAGCGTGGTACACTTCACCTTTCCGAAGAAGTTGAAATCGTAGGTGTTAAGGAAGATATCCGTAAGGTTGTTGTAACTGGTATCGAAATGTTCCGTAAGCTCCTTGATGAAGCTCAGGCTGGTGATAACATCGGTTGCCTCCTTCGTGGTGTTCAGAGAAACGAAATCGAAAGAGGACAGGTTCTTGCTAAACCAGGTTCTGTTAAACCTCACAGAAAGTTTACAGCTCAGGTTTACGTATTAACAAAAGATGAAGGTGGCCGTCATACACCTTTCTTCAACAAATACAGACCTCAGTTCTACTTCAGAACAACAGATATTACAGGTGAAATCCAGCTTCCTGAAGGCACAGAAATGTGCATGCCTGGCGATAACGTAGAGATGACAATCGAACTCATCCACCCAATCGCTATGGAGCAGGGTCTTACATTCGCTATCCGCGAAGGTGGACGTACAGTTGGTTCCGGCCGTGTTGCTACAATCATTGAATAATTTTTGATAGTGTTTAAAACCTGAATTTTGCAGGGCTTTCCGAATTTTCGGAAAGCCCTTTTTGTATGCAGTGCCCGGCAAATTCCTGTCGGGTATTTTGTTATTTCAGCCTTCCCCATCAATTTGTGGTGTAATCTCATATAAAACAACACCATACTCCGGCACCACAGTGTCCAGGATCAGGGTTTCATTAACATAAACCGTATCTAAAGTAATTTTTGGAATGCTGGTGTACTGGATGTAGCGGACCATTTCCGTATCGATCACCTGTGGGGAGCCGGAATTAAGCCATGTATTGTAGGTAGAGCCGCAGGTCTCACACAACAGAGTACGCCGGATCAGGCAAGGCCCGGAGACCATGGAAATGGAGTGATGGTAAATGATCTCACCGGAGGCATCAAAGTATTTATTCCGCTCCGTGTAGGATGGCGCCGTGTGATCTTCCTTCAGCCAGGATTCAAAATAAAAGCAGAAGTTAAAAAGCAGGAGCTGGTATCCTTCCTGGGAACGGGTCAATATATGGCAGTTATCATATTCAATGATTGTATCTCCCAGCCGCCGGTACAGGGCAAGGGCATAGTAGGCCGGTTTTTTCAGGCCTATGGTATCTATAAGTCCGGGATTTCCGCTGAACATACGATTGTCCGGATATAATTCATCGTTTGTATCACATAATGTCCAGTAAGACAGACCTGCGCAATCTTTCAGGGAATGAAGCAGCGTATAGATCATATACGGCCCCATAAAGCAGGTGTCTCGGGCATAGTCGCAGGGCAGGTAAGACATATTCCAGCTCATGGATATAATCGGGAGCAGGTCATATCCCTTGCGTGAACACAGCGCCTTCAGCTGATGGACGGTTTTTTCAGGAAGATCCTTATCATAAGGCACTGAAAAAGCTTCACTTTGGGTTTTGAGCTGAGGAAAATGGCTACTGTTTTGCAGGTCATCCGGACAGCAATAGGTGTGGACCGCCACATAATCCGGCGAAATATTATTTTCTTTGCAGTAATCAAAAAAGGCTTCGTACCAGTCCAGGCCGCTGGGCATGGAAAATGCCGGGCTCCCCAGGATAATATGGGGATCTGTCCGTTTCACTGCCTGCCAGGTGGTCTTATAAAATCTGAAAAAATCCTCCTGGGAATCATACCAGTAGGCTTCCTCAAGGGAAAGATTAGGGCTTGTCCAGAAATCAAAGTACCAGGTATGTACCTGGCTCTGGCCATATCTTCGGATGCAGTGGAGCATAAATTGGGACACAAGATCGCACCAGCGGTTCAGGGATTTGGGGAAACTCACATTGGGATGATATTGCCAGCCGCAGGTTTGCTTTTTGGAAGCCAGGGATGATGGCATAAAACCGATTTCCATCACCGGCTTTATATCCAGGGATACAAAAAAGTCCAGAACCATATCAATATAGTTCCAGTTGTACCGCACATTGTGGTCGCCGTCTTCATAATAAATATACAAATCATCTGAAAAAATATCCCGGATACGCAAATAATCAAATTTTAGTTCCTTTTTGGCTTCCCGAATAGCCTCCTGTATATTGCTTTGCAGGCAGCTGACGGCTCGCCCCAGAGTATTGATCTTTAGCTGGAAATTTTTCTGCCCAGGCTTTTGCTGGCGCAGATCTGTCCGCAGGGAAACATAGGTTTGCCTTGCACCGTTTTTTCCACGCTCCATGGATTGGTTCCAGAACCTTTGGAAAAACTGAAAGTAGCTTTTGGCATTAAAGGGGATTGGACTGGATTGGATCGGGGAAATAAGATAATTATGGTTTTTGGCCATTTTTTTTCGAAAGGCGGAAGGTGTCATTTCATAAACCTTTTTAAAGCAAGCGCTAAAGGCCTTGTGATCCCCGAAGCCGCAGGCCAGGGCAATATCAGTAATGGATTTCTCCGGATCCGTCAGGAGCAGGAGGGATTTTTGCACACGGTAATTATTCAAATATTCTACAAAGCTTTTGCCGAAATTTTTCCTGAAAAATGAAGAAAAATATTGAGGATGTACCCCTACATAACCGGCAATATCTTTTAAAGTAATCTTTTCTGTATAATTTTCATTAATATAGCGCAATGTGCGGATCACGCGCTGCCGGGAGTAATTTCCGGAAGAAAATGTTTTTGCGGTTTCGCATCCGTAATGATCCAAAAGCACAGCCATAATGGAAGCTGCCGCGCTGACCATGTGAAGGTTGGCGGTGGCTTTTATATTTATAGTATAAAAAACGATCCGGGCTATGGCAGAGGCAATTTGATAGTAAAGAGGATCCTCCAGATTACAGCGCAGCTGGCATTCCCGGAAGCTGCGGTACTCATGATCAGGGCAGTAGTTTTCTATAAATTCCCGTGAAATTTCGATAACAAGCATACAGCTTTCCGGCCGCAAAGGGGCAAATGCATAAAGCTCGTAGGGCGGAATAAAGCAAATGTCATTAGTTCTTAAAATATGCTGGGTATCAAACAGTGTCAGGGCGATTTCTCCATTCAGGACAAAGCAGACAAAATAAGATTCGCTGAAGTGGCTGGCAGAATCAAATTCCCATTGTATCCGTTGGGAAAAAGGAAGCTTATCAATAGAAAAAATACTCATTGCCGTGATCCCACTCCTTTCATTTGGCATTTATTCCATTATATTCTAAAAAAATATAAAAATCATTATCATCCTTTGAAATTCGTGATAATATACAAAATTGAGTGTGTAAAACTGGTAATTAAAACAAAAAAGGCGTTTTATAAGATATTTTTTAGATTTTGATCTTAAATCATAAGATTGCCAGAGAAAATAATTAAAGAATATTGCATTTCTAACTATAAAAACATAAAATCAAGGAAGTTTTTAGTAAAAAATACAAATATAATAAAGACACAATGTGGTTGCTTTATTGATTCTGTATATTTAATGGACAAGAGGTGATGTAAATGGGTGGTAAAAATGCAGAGGGCGCGTTGATTTTCGAGACTCGTGGTCTGTGTAAAAATTTTGGCCCCACAGTAGCCCTGGACCATGTGGATTTCAAGGTATACCGTGGACAGATCACAGGACTGATCGGTGAAAATGGTTCAGGAAAATCAACGATCACATCCATTGCGGCAGGGATGCAGCCGCCCACATCCGGCGAGATGTTTTTTAATGGAAAGCCCCATAAGCCATCCAGTATGATTGAAGGCGCAAAACTTGGTATTGGCATGATCGTCCAGGAACAGGGAACCATATCCGGGATTACGGTGGCCCAAAATATTTTCCTGGGTGAGGAAGATCAGTTTCGTACTATGGGACTTATCAACCGCTCAAAAATGAATGCTGCGGCGAAAAAAGCTCTGGAAGACATTGGTTATACCCAGGCAGATCCGTCAGCATTGATCGATACTTTGAATTTTCAGGACCGAAAGCTTGTAGAGATTGCAAAGGTTGTTTATAACCAGCCGGAAATGCTTGTTGTAGACGAGACGACCACGGCTCTGTCCCAAAGCGGACGAACTATTGTCTACAATCTTATGAAGAAAATGCGGGACGAAAATAAGGCCGTTGTGTTTATTTCTCATGACCTGGAGGAGCTGATCGAAATTTGCGATACGCTGACGGTACTAAGAGACGGTGTGCTGATTACCACTTTGGACCGGTCGGAGATGGCTCCGGACACGATTAAAAAGTATATGGTGGGCCGGGAAATGAAGGGCCAGTATTATCGCAGTGATTACGGAGAAAAAGTCAGCCGGGATGTGGTTTTAGAGGCCCGTCAGGTGACCTCCGGTACGGGAATGCTCATGAATTTTTCCATGGAAGTATATCAGGGAGAGATTTTAGGCATTGGCGGCCTTTCTCACTGCGGCATGCATGAGCTGGGCAAGGTACTTTTTGGCGATGAAAAGCTGCTGACCGGAGAGGTGATCCATAAAGCCACGGGTGAAAAAATTACATCGCCCCTGAATGCTATGAAGCATGGCCTTGGATATGTGTCCAAAGACAGGGACCGGGAATCGTTAGTGCTTACAGCTGCCATTAAAGACAATATTATTTCGGCAAGCTATGATAAGATCGCACCCAAAGGCTTTATGAAATCATCGGATGTGCGCAGCTTTGTGGATGAGCAGGTTCAGAGCCTTTCTATTAAATGCGCTTCTGTGATTCAGGATGTGCAGTATCTTTCCGGCGGCAATAAACAGAAGGTTGTTTTTGGCAAATGGATCGGGCGCAACTGTGACATTCTTATTCTGGACTGTCCTACCCGTGGCGTGGATATTGGTGTTAAGGCGTCTATGTACCAGCTGATCTATGAGATGAAACGCCAGGGTAAGACGATTATTATGATTTCTGAGGAACTTCCGGAGCTGATCGGTATGAGCGACCGGCTTCTCATATTAAAGAACGGACAGCTGGCCGGAGAATTTTTCAGAAGTCCACAGCTAAGTGAAAATGAGATTATCGAAGTTATGATATAGGAGGATGTCTATGAGTGCGCAAAAAAATAAGAAAAATCTCGGCAGCCTCTCAAAACTGGCTCCGATCATTGGTCTTGTAGTCGTTGTTCTTTTCTTTTCCATAATCACCGGAGGCAGGCTGCTGTCTGTTACAAACCTGCAGAATATGGTCAGTCAGTGTATTGTAACCGCGCTGGTTGCCGTAGGCGCAGTCTTTGTCTTTGGTATTGGAAATTTTGACATGTCCCTGGGCGGCGGCGTACTTTTATCCGCAGTTCTGGGAGCCATGGCGGCAGTAAAAACCGGAAGTCTTGTGGTGACCTTGCTTGTATGTGTCGCTGTGTCTGTTGCCCTGGCATTAATGAAGGGGATCTTTTCGTCCTATGTTACGGTTCCCTTCTTTATCTTTACTATCGTTTTATCATCTGTCATCTCGTCGGTAGTGCTTGTCATTATGGGCAGTGAGACGACGGTTTATTTAAGCGATGCAGTGAGAGAGATCCCGTCCTTTAACTTTATGCAGATCACCATTATTAATGTGATCTGTCTGGCAGTCTATTTTGTTGTCTGCCTGTTCCTTTTTAACTATACGCCTTTAGGCAGCAAGATCAAAATGATGGGCGGCAATCCGGTATGTGCCAACCAGTCCGGGATTAATGGCAAAAAGCTTCAGATCATCACCTTTTTGATCAGCAGTATCGGTATTGCCCTGGCAGCCTTTATCCTGATCATCCGTACCCGTACCATTGGATCTGCAACTGCCAGCTCCACAGGTACAGATGTTATGATCGCCCTTGTTTTAGGCGGTATGCCGATTTCCGGAGGACCAAAATCCAAGATCAGCGCAGGTCTTGTCGGATCCCTGATTATTACGGTGTTAAACAGTGGTCTGACCATTATGGGATTATCCACAGGCGTGATCCAGATCCTTCGCGGCGTTGTCTTTGTTGCCGTCGTTTTTGTGGCAAGCTTCAGCTACAGGAGCAAGCTTCTGCCAAGATAAAGGAAAACTGAGAGAAGAAAAATAAGAAATGGAGGATTTACAACATGAAAGTTTGGAAAAGATTTGGTGCATTAGCATTATCCGCAGTAATGGTTATGGGAATGGCTGCATGTGGTTCTGACAGCGGCACAACAACAGATACACAGGCTGAGACTTCCGGTGCTGAAGCAGCAGGCTCTGAGGCTGCCGATGGAGAAAGCACAGCCGCTGAAAGCACCGGGACAACCGGCGGCTTTGCACTGGACGGCACATGGCCGGAAGAAACCGTAAAGATCGGTTTTGTTGCCTTTGATACTACAGATGAGCAGTATCTGGCATGTATGGATTATTTTGATTATTTATCCAATTATTTTAATATTGAGATCATGTCCTCTGAAAGCCTGGCCGATGCAGAAGGCGAGCTGAACTTTATTTCCGACTGCGCCGCTGCCGGCTGCAAGGCTATCATCGGCTACTACAATGAGGCTAAAGCAGAATCTGCAAAGGCAGCTGCAGACCTTGGCATGTATTACTGGGGCGGCTTCGGCGGCGATGAGGATGCTTACAATGAAGTGAAAGACAATGAATATTATCTTGGCGGCTATACACTGGGCGACGCTGAGTATAATGCCGGATACAGCATGGCTCAGGCGCTGATTGAGCAGGGCTGTGAAAAGATCGTTCTGTGCTCCGGCGGTGCATCCATGGGTGTGAGCATGTTTGTTGACCGTAAGGCCGGATTTGAAGCAGCTGTTGAAGAAGCACAGGCGGATGGTTCCAGCGCAGAGATCGTATATGAGATCGAAGGCTGGCCGGGCACCGATTCCTTTACTGCTGACCAGACATCTGTCCTGGATATGGATATTGATGCCATTGCCTCTACCTTTGGTGTAGAAATGTGGTTCCAGCCGCTGATGAATGCGGGAAAGACCGACAGTGTAAAGCTGGCAGCCATTGGTGTTGTTAATGATACATACTATGATTTCTTTAATGAAGGCATTGTAACCTGTATCGTATATGACTGTGAAGAAGTTGTTTTTGGCAATGCGATCCCAATGATCTTAAATGCAGTGAACGGTGATATTGATGCCGTGCGCAATGAGGACGGCACAGCAGCCCTGTTCCCGGTACAGCGCTGGACAGTAACTAATATTGATGATTATAATACAATTTATGATCTGCACAGCAATGGCGAATATGTGATCACCGGAGAAGATGTAGCCAACCTGATCAAGGCCTATAATCCGGAAACTACAGCACAGGATTTCTTCGATTTTTATGGAGGATTTTCTGTAGATTCCATAAGTGAATAGTAAGGGGTTTTGCTTTATGGGAAATATGGCGAAAAAAGGTATAAAAAATGTTTTAATGACCATTGCCATCCCGGTACTGACCTATGTGTTTTTTAAGATCGTGTGTACTTTGGCCGGACATCCGGATTTTGGCACAGGCTCCGACCTTCAGACGATCCTGTACACGACCCTGTATACCGGGCTGATCGCTCTGGCCATGTCCTACAACCTGCCCAGCGGACGTTTTGATTACTCTGTAGGTGCAACCATCCTGCTGGCCGGTATTATTGGCGGAAACATTGCAAAGGACATGGATCTTGGCGCTGCCGGCTTATTGATCTGCGTAACCGCTCTGGCAATGGTATGCGGCCTGGTTTCCGGACTGCTTTATGTACTCCTGGGACTTCCGCCCATGGTCGTATCCATTGGTGTGACAATGGTTTACGAAGCGATCGGACTCATTTATAATGATTCCAAAGGCGTAACATTGATCGGCAAAAATGATATGCTTATTTTTGCCCGGCCGCCCTACAGCGTGATCGTTGTGCTGGTGGCAGTAGCTATCCTGATCATCCTGTTTAACTTTACCAAGTTTGGCTACAACTGGAGAGCCTTGCGCAGCGGACAAAAGATTGCCGTGGATATTGGTATTAATGAAAAGCGCAATGCGGTGGCATGCTATGTGATCGCAGGCGCGCTCCTGGGAATTGCCGCGTGTATGTATTTGAGCCGGTACGGCTCCATGTCCCCGGAAAGCGGGCTGGCAAGCTCATCCTTCTTTATGAGCGCATTCCTTCCCCTTTTCATCGGCGGAGCCATTGAAAAGTATTCCGATAAAAATATCGGGGTGCTTATGGGAGCTTTGGCCCAGGCATGTATTACCTCAGGCTTTGCAAAGCTGGGATTTTCCAATTCCCTCCAGACCGTGCTCAACGGCGTGATCGTTATGGGATTTTTGATCTACACATCCAACAGCTATAAGCTTGTATTAAATAAAATGTATAAGAGTAAACTTGCAAAAGCGCTTGAAGCGCAAAGGCAGGCATAATAAGCAACCACAAGGGAGCGCGTTAAAAAAATTGTTTGCTGCAATTTTTTACGCGCTCCCGCCATTTACAGGAGGATGAGTGCATATGAAAATTAAATCACTGCTGGTCAATGACCAGACGCAGGCTCTTGGGATCGACAGCGTCCGGCCGGTCTTTCATGTTTTGTGGGAGGAGATGAAGGAGAATGACCCAGACTGTCCGGATCAGGGGCCGTCACAGGACGCGCTGCCAAGCTTCCATATAACGGTCACAGACAGTTTGGGAGTCTGTGTATGGGACGCTTCAGGATTGCCGGCGGATTCCCCGTACATTTATTATGAAGGAGAACCGCTGCGGCCTAAAAACGGATATAAAGTTGACATAACATTGGAAAATGGAAATGGAGTCCCTGCAGGAGAGATGGTATCAGCATCTTTTGAAACGGGATTTATGGGAATGCCCTGGCAGGCCCGGTGGGTTGAACCGGAACAGGAAGATGCTGTAGAGGAAAAGGAACTGAGCTTTTTTGAAATGGTGACCTATGTGGATGACGGCTCCGGTCCATCACGGCTGCGTCCCTGCCAGGAGGTACTAAAGCGGTTTTGGTGCAATGAAAATATACGCAGCGCCAGAGTTTACGCTTCGGCCCATGGCGTTTATGATCTGTATATTAACGGACAGCGTGTTTCTAAGCGCCGCCTGGCGCCGGAGTGTTCCAGCTATGAGGAAAATTTGTATTATCAAACCTATGATATTGGGGAATATCTTGTCCCCGGTGAAAATACCGTCAGCGCTATTTTAGCGGATGGATGGTGGATCGGCCGTCTTGGTATGGCCGGGGACAGCTGTAATTACGGCCGCCGTCTGGGATTTCTTATGCAGATGGAGCTGCGGGAGCAGGACGGCTCAGTAACCATGGTTCTTTCTGATGAAAATATGGTATCCCGTCCGTCGTATATACGCTATTCAGACCTTTTTATTGGAGAAAAATGGGATATGACCTTTGATCCCGGACAACAGTGGACGCCATGTACAGTGGCGGACATTCCCATGAATAATCTTTGCGGCCAGCCGCTGCCTCCGGTCCAGGTGATGGATACTTTTTCTGATCCCCGGATTTTTTATACGCCGTCAGGGGATCTGGTCATGGACTTCGGGCAGGTTATAGCCGGCGTTGTGCGGCTGACGCTGACGGCCCGGGCCGGGGATACGGTGATCCTGGAACACAGTGAGATCCTGGATGAGCACGGTAATTTTAAGTGCAATATCCTGGGACGGAATAAGGATCAGAAGGATATTTATATTTGCCGGGACGGAGAGCAGGTTTTCGAGCCGCGGTTTACATACCATGGCTTCCGGTATGTAAGAGTTTCGGGCATTGATCAGTCACAGATTTTAAAGGCAGAGGCTCTGGTGATCGGAACGCCTTTGCGCAGCATTGGGGAATTTTCCTGCTCGGACAAACGGCTGGATCAGCTCCAGCATAATATCCGGTGGAGCCAGATCAGCAATATGTGCTCCATCCCCACAGACTGTCCCCAGCGGGAAAAGCTTGGATGGACCGGAGATATTAATGTATTTGCGCCCACGGGATGCTTTAATTATGACCTGAAAAACTTCCTGGAAAGCTGGCTGAAAAATATGCGTATTGCCCAGGAGGATAACGGGGAGATCCCTGTGACCGTCCCTAACTTTGTCCATCAGGACCGGACCCAGAGGATCATGAGCGGTTCTAATTCATCTTCTGTATGGGGAGACGCCTGCGTTATGGTGCCCTGGTACCTTTATATGGCCTATGGGGACCGGCATGTGCTGGAAGAAAATTTTCATATGATGGAAAAATGGATGGACTATATCCAGGCAGCCTGTGCTATTTTGCCGGAAAATTATGACAGCCTTTCTCCGGAGGAAAAGGCAAGAAATCCCTATTTATGGAATAAAACATATCATTTTGGAGACTGGCTTATTCCAAGCCTTCGTGCCCGCCCGGACGGCGTTGCTTTGGGAACCCGGCTGACAGCCGGTGTGGTGGGAAGCGCCTACTATGCCTTTGTGATCCGCCACTTTATCCGGATCTGCCATATTCTAGGCGCAGAGGAAAAGGCAACGGCCTATGAGACCCTTTTGCCCAAGGTGTGCGATGCTGTGGCCAAGACCTATGTGGATGAGGACGGTACGGTCAACCATTGCAGCCTTCAGGGGCTGTATGTTATGATTCTGGCCTGCGGTATTGTGGAAGGCGATCTGAAGCAAAAAGTGGCAGATAAGCTTGTATCCCTCATCCGGGAAAATGATTACTGTCTGGATACGGGATTTTCTTCTGTATCCTATTTACTGGATGTTTTATATGAGAATGGTTATAAGGATGTTGCCTATAAGGTGCTGTTTCAGACGAAAGGGCCGTCATGGCTTTATATGGTGGAAAATAAGGCGACGACCATGTGGGAAAACTGGATGGCAGTAACACCGAAAGGCATTCCCACAGATTCCTCCTATAATCATTATGCTTTTGGATGTGTGGGAGATTTCATTTACCGGCGTATTGGCGGCATTTCTATGGCTGAGCCGGGATACCGGAAAATCCTTTTTGCTCCGGATCTTGACTGCGGCCTGGATAATGCCCGGTGCAGCCTTGAAACGCCCCATGGCTTGGCACAATGCAGCTGGGAGAAAAAAGCGGCCGAGGAATCTTCCTGGCAGATCCGGATCCGTGTTCCAAAAGGAACCCGGGGAATCTTCCGCTGCTTTGGCGAAGAAAAAATACTGGAAAACGGAACCTACCATTTTCAGGCCTCCAGATCCAAAACCAGGGAATCCTGGCACCGGCTTAAGGAAAAGTTTATGGGTACGGGACAGGGCTCCGGTGTGACAGTAATGGGGCAGTCTACACTAACCTCAGGTTGAGGGAAGGTTACTGCATTATCTTCATCATCCGTGTAGGTAATGAACTGGTTGACAAGCTTTGTCCCTGAGGTCTGACCTGTATGACGGATAAAAAACTCCAGAGCCGCGCCTTCATTGGCGGAGACACCAAGGCTTGGAATCTTCCATTGAAGTGTCTGAGGGCCGGAAATGACGGCAGTGCCTTTATTGGGCGGATTAAAGTTAAGGATGGTAAAGTCCGGGTTTACCATTTCGTCAATAACAATATTTGTTGCTCCGGGTTTTGAAATGTTGGCGGCAAGATCCTTAAACAGTTCTTCAAGATCTGCATCATCCGGCGTCACGGCTACATGGGAGGCATCCGGGTCTGTGGCCCAGTCGTTAAGGACATTTACATCGATGCCGTCTGAGCCAATAAGGCCAATGCAGTAAATAATAATGCCGGAGGCACGGGCAGCCGCAGCTACAGGCGCCGGAGGCGGGCCGACGGTTGTTTTTCCGTCTGTGAACATGACCATGACCCGGGCATTTGAGGAGGCTGGGTCAAAAAGCTGGGCAGCTGTGGAAAAAGCGTCTGCATGGTTGGTCAGTCCGCCGGCATCCAGGCTGTCAACTGCGGATTTTAAATTGGCTACGGAGCGCCGGCTTTCATATTAGCCAGGGGAGATCCGGTCATACTGCCGGAACGATCCAGTACCAGGACAATATCTGTAGGATTCGAAGCAATGTCCGGCGCTGCGGAAAGTGCCAGGGTGACTTTTAAAGTTCCCTAACAGTCAATCTGGGTAACATCGATCTGTTTGTTGGAATTTGTAATACCCATAAGGGGGGTCCTCCTGTCTGCAAAGTTTGGGGAGGAAGGTCTCCCCATTACCATAATATAAGCGTCCGGCAAAAGGGTCATAGGTTTTTGTGAGTTTAAAAACTTTCATACACTGGTTCCAGAAGTATCCTTGTAATGGCGCAGGCCTCCAGGGTCAGGGAAAAATCCAGGATGCCATTGTCACACAGGAGAAGACGTCGCTCAAAGGAGGGCATACTTTTCTGCTTAAAGGCCATCAGCTCCGGGTCAGAATAAATCCCCAGCTGGTTGTTTTCCAGCCAATACTGGTATGTGCAGCTTCCCTTCCAGGAAACCTGGAAAAAGTGAGCAATATATTTCTTATAGGGCAGGTCTGTAAGACATATCTCAAAAACAGCCTTGGGATATTGATTTAACAGATCAGTGGTGTAGACAATGGTTCCATAATCTGTGTTTTCCTGGTCGCAGGTGTCATTAAAAGATGGATTGAATAAAAATATTTCCATGCATTCATTATCTTTTTGTATTACAAATGTCTTTCCACGTCCAAGAAGTAAAGAATGGAAATGGCCTAGACAATCAAAAAGATAGAAGACACTTTTCCGGCAGGAAACAGACATGGTCAGCCCGTTTTCACCCCAAAACATCGGGTGGCTTTTATCAATATTTTCATTAAAGTCAGTGAGGAGAAGGCAGGCCAGACCGGCGGCTCTGTCCCCATATTCCATCCATTTTCCGCATAAGTAGGTGGTACGGATAAAGGAATCATTGCTGGGATTTTGATCTGTGGCCTGGTTTCGGTCCGGGGAAAAACACAGATCTGATAAAATGACCTGACTTTGAGCCCAGGCAGACTCATCTATATATTGAAAGATTTTATCAATTTCCAGATCGTCCATGTGAAAATGAAGAAAACGAAGAATTAGTCCATCCGGGGCAGCCATCTGGAAAAAAACATTGCAGTACTGAAGAAAATCCTGAGCGGGGATATTAATATAAAGTTTCAGACCGGGAAGCTTCTCGCGGATCAAGTTGAAGATCTGGGGATAAATCGTGAAAAATTCCTCCACAGGTATATGGGATAATTCCAGACAGATACCTAATCGATTCAATTCTTTTAGATTGCTGGCCTTTAAATGGTCTGACAGGAGATGAAGAATCCGGAAAAAAGTTTCCAAATCTGTCGGATAAAGCTTCAGGTTAAGTACAGGAATCAGGGAATTTTTAAAAATAAAGCTTAAAACCTGATCCAATAAAGGAAAATGTACCTGGATCAGCTTATTATTTTTCATGGAAAATACACAGGAGGAATGTTCTCCAATGATCTGATCCAGTAAAATCCCTGTTTGATTGCCAAAAAAAGTCAGCTGCCATGCCATATCCTGAATATTTTGATAAAGGAGATAGTAGTAGCAGGGAACATAAAAAATATGGTGCCTGTGAAATCCTGCAACATTTTCCGCTGCATTAAAGGAAATGGATGGAAGTTTAATACGGATAGGAGGTCTGCGATACTGAGCAATCACTTGTGTACTGTCTCCATTGTATGGGGATAAAAGTGATTTCGCCAGTTTTACTGGGGAATAGTTTGAAATAAGGGAACCCTTTTCATGGAACCCTTCATAAGAGTTAAGGTTATTTTTTCGGAAAACAGAGGGAAGGATTCCATAAGTATCTTTAAAATACCCGGACAGGGAGCGGGCATTGGCAAAACCGGAGCGGTCAGCGATTTCCTCCAATGTCAGATCAGAGGTTCGGAGTAATTCCCTGGCGTGTTCCAGACGGAGAAGGACAATGTACTGTGTATAGCTTTTGTCCATAAACTGGCGGAATAAATGGGAGATGTAGGACGGTGTCATATAATGGCGTGCGGCAAGCCCTTTCAGTGAAATAGCTTTGTCATAGTTTTTCCGAATATCCTCAAGAATCTCACGGAAATGTACTAAAGCACGGGACTGCCCCTCATTTTTTACGGAGCGCTTTTCTGAAAAATTTGTGTATAACTCATAAAATAATCGGCAAACCTTGCTGTCAAATAATAGCTTCAGATAGGGGTTAGACGCATCGGACAGAAGAATCCGGGCAAGCTCTGCAAGTACCGTAATCACAGGCTGATAAAGCCCTTTATTATTGCCACAACTGGAATTGCAGTTGAAAAATAATTGCTTATCTGGGGAGGATATGCGGTTTGTTATTTGATCTTTTAGAAAAAAACGGAGACAAAGACCGTTTTCCACAAAAAGCTGATACAGGGAAAAGCTGTTAATGACCATGACGTCATTGGTTTTAAGCAGACTGGTCTTGCCTTCACAGATGACACGGATACTGCCATTTAGGACAAAAAGAATTTGAGGATGTTCCTGCCAACGGATCCGGATCAGACGGTCATTGCTTTCTGGTGTCAGAATATCGAGAATTGAATAATCCTTCATGAAATATCCTCCTTTGAATTTATGTGTAAATATTTGAGATATTATGGGAAATTATATGAAAAAATATGATGAAAGTCAATGCGGGCTGGGAGAAAACTAAAGAAAAACTCATAATTATACAGGAAAATTCCAGGGAGGGCTGCTTTTGGTGAAGACGCTTTTTTTCTAAAATAAATACATGCTTAAAAAGCGGAATAACTAAAAGGAGAGGATAGAATATGAATCGATTGTTTAGAAGAGCTGGGGGAATCCTGTTAGTAGCAGCATTGGCCGTGTCTATGGCTGCCTGCAGCCAGGATGCAGGAGAAGGTACATCTTCAGAAGAGACAACGCCGGTGGCAGAAACCACTGCTGACAGCGGGTCTGTGGAAGATGTACAAAGCGATGGATCCGGAGCAGAAACGTCAGCAAAGGGAGATGAAACGCAAGAACCAGAGGTGTCAGCTGAGTCAGTGACACCGGATGTGACAGTAAAAGAGGTGGAGGTCTCACCGGAAGATGAAAATTACTATCAGGAACTTTTGGATACTGAAATTTATAATTATAAGCTGATCCGGAATATCCCTACAGCTTATGACGAGACTTCTTATAATACCTATTGTGAAAATGCCAATATTCTTTTGACATTAGACCCAAATGAAATCGGAGAAGTCCAGCAGGGACTTATTGAAAAAGCGGCAGATTTAAGAAGCCAGCTTGTGCAGATTCAGCCCCTTGAGGAGAGCATATGGTATTTGTGGGGGGATTCTATTCCTTATGCTGAGGACGCTGAAAGTCTGGAATTTACAACAGAAAGCTATGATAATTCGGATTTTGTTCCTTTTGTTGTCCCGTATCTTTTAGATGATCAGTCCAGTGTGAAAGGAAATATGATCGTTATAGCCGGCGGCGGCTATTCCTCCAGAGGAAATGCCGGTGAAGGATGGCCTATTGCAGAAGGCTTTAATGAGAGAGGTTATAACTGTTATGTGCTTCAGCGGCGTGTAGCTCCCTACAGTGCCGATGATATATGGATGGATATGCAAAGAAGTGTTCGTGTAGTCCGCAGTCATATTAATTCTATGGAACTGGGCGGCGGAGATTGTATCGCTGCCGTTGGATTTTCTGGCGGATCTGCTACGATTTTAGGGGCTATTGATATGTATTATGGTGATATTCTACCAACTGTAACCGATGAAAATTATGTTCCAGATGAAATTGATGAAATCAACAGTGATCTGGATGTGGCTTTATGTATTTACGGACCGAACTATCTTGGCGGTACGGCCTATGAAGATCCGGATGGTTTTAAAGGTCTGGATACAGAAAACCCAAATATCCCGGCAATGTTCTTAGCAGCTGGCGAGAATGATTCAACATCTGATGATAATACCATCCTTCGTGATTCTGTAAAAGATAAGGCATTAGTTGAAATGCACACCTTTGCCAATGTAGGCCATGGCTTTGGTGTTGGCTTAAGTGGCACCAACTCCACCTACTGGATGGATCTGGCAGACGGATTTATTGACCAGGTTATCGCTGGTGGCAAGGCAGAGGGAGAAGCTTCCACAGAAATCACAATCCCGGATGGCTATACTCAGTATCAGACCTTTGATGCTACCTTTGGTTTTGGGGATGCCACAGTCACTTTAGCAATTAATGATGACGGAACCCAGTTCTACGCCGGATTTACCGCCTTTGAAGAGCTTCAGGAGCTTGAAGGCACTGTAGGTGATGACGGCACAGTTACCGTAACCTTTGATAAAACCGGGTTTATGAGCGGGGATGCTCAGATGATCTACGACTCTGCGGATCCTGACGCTTGGCAGCCAGTAGGCGCTGGCAGCGGAGCAGCATCTACGGAAATCGAGATTCCGGACGGCTATACTCAGTATCAGACCTTTGATGCCACTTTTGGCTTTGGGGATGCTGCAATCACCTTGGCTATAAATGATGACGGAACCCAGTTCTACGCCGGATTTGTCGCCTTTGAAGAACTTCAGGAGCTGGAAGGTATCGTTAATGATGACGGCACAGTTACCGTAACCTTTGATAAAACCGGATTTATGAGCGGGGATGCTCAGATGATCTATGACTCCGCGGATCCTGACGCCTGGCAGCCGGTAGAATAGTTTCAATAAACTTATTGCCAACAACTTCATAAGATAAATTTGCCTCAAGGGAGCGCCTCATGTTTTTGCATGGCGCGCCCTTCCTGATTTTGCTGCGGACAAATTGACTTTTGAAATGGATTTGTTATACTAAAAATGACCTATGCGTTAGAAAGTGAGGTGCAGACAATGTGCAATTTAAGTAAAGGAATCGAGGAGAACGCTATGTATCGAGGTATGCAGCAGGCAACCCTGTCATCCATTCGCAATCTGATGGTTTCTTTAAATATGACGGAAGATCAGGCAATGGCTGCCCTGCAGCTTTCTGATACAGATAAAGAAAAATATAGGGAGCTGCTGCGGCAGGAGCAGTAAGTGAACGAGCAGACCTTGCTGAATCGTTACAGGAAAACTTCTATACTTGCCAACCCTCCTTTTCAATAGTATAATAACTCAGAGACCTATGAACATAACAGTTCAGACAGCTGAACAGCGGCCTGTGACCGCGGCAGTTCTGTCTGAACTGTTGACGATGATTGGATTTGTTTAAAGTCAGGAGGCGTTCATGCACAACGATTTATTTACTATAGGAAATTTTACGATCCATGGTTATGGACTTATGATCGGCATTGGCATTATTGCTGCCTATTTAATGACAGAGCATTTGGCAAAGAAGAAGAAAATGGACCCGGATCCGGTGTTCTCTCTTTTGGTATTTGGTGTTTTAGGCGGTATTGCAGGGGCGAAGGTGCTTTACTGGATCACTGTTTTGGGTGATATTATCCAGGATCCGTCCCTGATCTTCAGAACCCTGGGAGATGGATTTGTTGTATACGGCGGCATTATCGGCGGTATTTTAGCCGGATATATTGTGTGCCGTGTGAAGAAACTCGGCTTTTGGGATTATCTGGACTGCGCCACACCATCCATCGCTCTGGCCCAGGGCTTTGGCCGGATCGGCTGTTTGCTGGCAGGCTGCTGCTATGGTATGGAAACCGACGGCTGGTGTGCCATTACCTTTACAAATTCCCAATTTGCACCCAACAATGTGCCTTTGATCCCAACCCAGATCTTTTCTAGTGTGTTTGATTTTGCCCACTTTGCCCTGCTGTATGTGATCACCCGCAGAAGCAAGGTATCCGGCTTTACAAGTGCATTGTACCTGATTATTTATGGTGTGGGCAGGTTCATTATTGAATTTTTCCGGGGCGATATGATCCGGGGATCCGTGGGAGATCTGTCTACATCCCAGTTTATTTCCATTTTTATTGTGGCCTTTGGCGTTCTGCTGATGATGAAAAAGCTGAGAGACAAAAAGCATCAGCAATCTGCACAAGAGTCTTTGGAAAATATTGAGGAAATTTCGGAAAATATTGAAAAAAACCATTGACACAGACTGTAGTTGCACCTATAATATAAACAAGTAAATCACGATACTTATAGCAAGATTGTGACTGGTAATGCAGGCAAGACTGGCGATGTATTTTGGGCGAGACAGAATTTATCTGCCTCATGCCTTTATACACACTGGTCTTTTTTGCTGTTCATTATTCATAAGCTGCGGTTTGTCAGATCCGGTGGCAAAGGGGACAAGGGGGAGCAAAAGGCAATGGAAATGTATAAAATCCAGCGGGTGATTAATAATAATGTGATCTGTTCGGTGAATGAAAAAGGCGAGGAGATTATTTTGCGGGGCAAAGGGATCGGTTTTCAGAAAAAAGCCGGTATGTCAGTAGAAGCGTCTTCTGTGGAAGGGGTTTTTATCCTGGAAAAGTCCCAGACGAAAAATAAGCTGATGCAGCTGCTGGAGGATATTCCGGAAGTGTATATTGAAATCAGTACGCAGATTATTGAGTACGCAAAGCAGACGCTGGGAAAATCGTTAGATGAAAATATTTATGTTACTTTAACGGATCATATTCATTTTGCCATTGAGCGCAAGCAAAAGCAGCTGGAATATATAAATCCCCTTTTATGGGAAATTAAAAGCTTTTATTTTCCAGAGTACCAGGTAGGGCTGTGGGCTCTGGATCTGATCCAAAAGCGGCTTGGGCAGCAGCTGAAAGAGGATGAGGCCGGATTTATCGCCCTGCATCTTGTTAATGCCCAGCTTGGCATACAGATGGATCACATGTACCGGGTGACGGAAATGATCGGAGGCATTTTAAAAATCGTGGAGGACTATTACGGACAGCATTTTGACACAGATTCCATGGATTATGAGCGTTTTATTACCCACCTGAGATTTTTCGGACAGCGTCTGTTTAAAAACAAGACCTATGGCCAGGAGGATCCCGGGTTCCATAAAATGATCAAAGAGCGCTATGCCAGAGATTATGGCTGCGCCATGAAAATTCAGCTTTATATAAAAAAGAATTATCACAAGGAAATCGGAACTGAGGAAATGACATTTCTGACAGTGCATTTGCGCAGGCTTTCTTCCAGTGAGGTTTAAGCCTGTCCGTGTTGAGGACACGCCTGCCTGGCGGGTTTTACTATAAAATTTTCACAAAATGAAAGGAGCGGAATGAAAATGAAAGACAAGATTTTTGGCGTACTCCAAAGGATCGGACGAAGCTTTATGCTTCCTATTGCGGTATTGCCGGTGGCCGGACTTTTGCTTGGCCTTGGAAGCTCATTTACCAATGCAACTATGATCGAAACCTATAACCTGCAAAGTATTTTAGGGGACGGGACGATCCTTCACGGCCTTCTGACCATCATGAGCCGTGTGGGAAGTGCTATTTTTGATAACCTGCCGCTGATCTTTGCTGTAGGTGTGGCCATTGGTATGGCTAAAAAGGAAAAAGAGGTTGCTGCTCTTTCTTCTATGATCGCATTTTTTGTTATGCATGTATCCATTAATGCCATGCTCCAATTATCCGGGCAGGTGGATTCTGCCGGTATTATTGCAGAAGATGTTCTGGATGGGACTATTGCCAGTATGTGCGGTATCCCGACGCTGCAAATGGGTGTTTTCGGCGGTATTATTGTAGGTCTGGGTGTTGCAGCCCTGCATAACCGGTTTTACAAGATCCAGATGCCAAATGCCTTATCGTTTTTCGGCGGATCAAGGTTTGTGCCTATTATTTCAACGATTGTTTATATGTTTGTAGGTATTGCCATGTACTTCGTTTGGCCGGTGGTGCAGAATGGTATTTATGCTCTGGGAGGACTTGTGACAGGTACAGGCTATGTGGGAACACTGATCTTTGGTCTGATCAAGCGTGCCCTGATCCCCTTTGGCCTTCACCACGTATTTTATATGCCTTTCTGGCAGACTGCAGTGGGCGGAACCATGGAAGTGGCCGGTCAGCTTGTCCAGGGCGGACAAAATATTTTCTTTGCCCAGCTGGCAGATCCTTCAGTGGTTCACTTTAGTGCAGACGCAACACGGTATTTCTCCGGAGAGTTCATTTTCATGATCTTTGGTCTTCCCGGCGCTGCTTTGGCCATGTACCGTATGGCAAAACCTGAAAAGCGTAAACAGGCCGGCGGCCTTCTGCTTTCTGCGGCACTTGCAAGTATGTTTACCGGTATTACAGAGCCGATCGAATTTTCCTTCCTGTTTGTTGCTCCGATGCTCTTTGGGGTTCAGGTGGTATTGGCCGGTTCCTGCTACATGGTGGCTCATATTTTAAATATCGCTGTTGGTCTCACTTTCTCCGGCGGTCTTATCGACCTGTTCCTGTTTGGTATTTTGCAGGGCAATGCAAAAACAAGCTGGCTGCTGATCATCCCATGCGGTATTGTATACTTCTTCTTGTATTATTTTATTTTTACGTTCCTGATCAAGAAGTTTAATCTGAAAACTCCGGGCCGTGAAGATGATGATGTGGAGACAAAGCTTTTCACAAAAGCCGATTACAATGCTAAAAAGTCCGGTGATACCGGCAGCAGCGACAAGGCTTCCGGCGCTTTTGATGAGCGCAGCGCAGCCATTATGATTGGTCTTGGCGGCAAGGACAATATTAGTGATGTGGACTGCTGTGCTACACGGCTCCGTATTACGGTAAAGGATTCTGCTAAAGTGAAGGATGAAATCCTTAAAGGCACCGGCTCCCGGGGCATTGTGAAAAAGGGGCAGGGTGTACAGGTGATTTATGGACCTCAGGTTGCAGTGATCAAGTCCAATCTGGAAGATTTTCTGGACAGCCCGGCAAGCAGCCAGGTGACGGAGGAAACCTTGTTTGGCGCATCCTCCGCAGATACAGGGGCAGATACTGGCGCGGCAGCCAGTGCAGATACTATTGTAGATGCCGGTGAAGTCAACCGTGTTAGCGGCGGTAATGACAGTATAAGTGCCGGAGACAGTACAGATGAGGCTCGTGCAGTGATTCTTTCTTCTCCAATGATTGGCAGGGCAATGCCATTATCCGATGTAGGCGACGGTGTATTTTCCGAAGGTATGCTTGGCGAAGGTATGGCTGTGGAACCCTCCGAGGGCAAGCTGTTTGCGCCGGCTGACGGAACCATTACCATGGTCTTTGACACAAAACATGCCATTGGCATGGATGTGGACGGCGGTATTGAGCTGCTGCTTCATATGGGCATTGATACGGTACAGCTTAATGGCGAGCATTTTGACGTTAAGGTAAAAGACGGAGACCGGGTAACCCGGGGCCAGCTTCTTGCCGTATTTGATATGGAAGCGGTAAAGGCTGCCGGATACCGCACAGTGACACCGATGATCGTAACGAATACAGATAATTTTGCTCAGATTCAGGTTATTAAGACCGGGGATGTGACTGCAGAGGATGAGGTCCTTTCTGTAAAATAAATGCATAATGTGACGCTGCCATATTGTGTGAGATAAGGCAGACGCTGAGGAAAGCCATTGGCCGGATCCTTGAAAAGATCCGGTCCGTGGCTTTCCTTTTGTCTGTTTAACTATAAAAATGTCTAAAATGTCAGTCTGTTTATATGATGCCTCCAATGGAAATCCTTGAATGGTTGTGGTACAATAAAAAACAGAGGACCCGTCAGGGTATAAGGATGGCACAAATTTTTGCTGCTTAGGTTATTAGAAATGGAGTGATTTTTTATGGAAATGTTAGATGTGGTGGATGAACAGGGAAATCCTACCGGGATGATTGTGGAGCGGGAGATTGCACATAGAGAGGGAATACGCCACAGAACGTCCCATGTATGGATCATGAGGCCGGGAGAAGACGGGCCTCAGGTGCTTTTGCAAAAACGCAGCCGTTTCAAAGATTCCAATCCTGGCTGCTATGACATTTCCAGTGCAGGACATATTCTGGCAGGCTCCGGCTGGGTAGAATCAGCATTGAGAGAATTAAAAGAGGAGCTGGGACTTGATGTGTCTGCAGAGGAGCTGCATCTTTGCGGAAAACGGACGCTGTATCTGGAATCTGTGTTTCATCGCAGAAAGTTTATTGACAATCAGGTGAGCAGTATTTTTTACATGGTGCGGGACATTGACCCGAAAACCTTAAAGCTTCATGAAAAAGAGGTGGATGAGGTTTTATGGATGCCCCTGAAAGACTGTAAGGCCATGGTCCGGGATAATACGATGAAGCATTGCATTTACATGGAAGAACTGGACATGCTCCCGGAAACGCTTTAAACAGATGCCGTGAAGGGCACGGCAAAGATAAGGAAACCCCGCAAGGGGATAACCTGGATGCCGTGAGGGGCACGGCAAAGATAAGGAAAGGTTGAGAGACAAATGAAGTATGATTTTACGACCATTATGGACCGGCGGGGCCATGATGCTATTGCAGTGGATACAATTCCATATGAGAATGCAAAGGTAAAGGAAGGATTTGATATTATCCCTATGTGGGTGGCGGATATGAACTTTCCCACATTGCCTACGATCATAGATGCTTTATCTGAACGTATCAAGCATCATCATTTCGGATATTTCAATGCTCCCGATGCGTATTATGACAGTATTATCCGGTGGCATGAGGATCGATACGGTGTGAAGGGCCTGACCAAAGACGCTATTGGATTTGAAAACGGCGTATTAGGCTGTGTAGCTTCAGCAGTCCAGGCATTTACCGCACCGGGAGAGGGAATTTTGCTTCATTCCCCAACTTATATCGGATTTACCGGGACTCTGAAAAATAACGGGCGAAGAATCATACATAGTGATCTTGTCCGGGATCAAGACGGAATCTGGCGCATGGATTATGAAGATATGGAAGAAAAGCTGAAAAAATATCATATTCACTGTGCGATTTTCTGCTCTCCTCATAATCCTGCAGGACGTGTATGGGAACGGGAAGAAATTGAAAAAGCCATGGAGCTTTATAAGAAATATGAGTGCGTCGTTATTTCAGACGAAATATGGGCGGATATTGTCCGCCCGGGATATAAGCATATTCCTACCCAGAGTGTATCTGAGGATGCAAGGCAGAGGACGATTGCTGTGTATGCCCCCAGTAAGACCTTTAATCTGGCCGGTCTTGTAGGTTCATATCATGTGATCTATGATCCGTGTTTAAGAGACCGTGTTGTAAAGGTTTCTGAAATGAGCCATTACAACATGGGCAATGTTTTATCCATGCATGCCTTAATGGGCGCTTATAAGCCGGAAGGACGGGAATGGGTAGATGAGCTTTGCCAGGTGATCGCTGAAAATGTGAATTTTGCCTGTGATTTTATTGAAAAGAATTTCTCCGGCGTCTCCCTGGCCAAGCCGGAAGGTACCTATATGCTGTATCTGGACTGCGAGCAGTGGTGTAAGGACCATAATAAGACCTTGGACGAGCTGCTTTTGGCCGGTGTAGAGGTGGGCGTGATCTGGCAGGACGGCCGTCCGTTTAATCGCCCCTATGCTATCCGCATGAACCTGGCCCTGCCTCATACAAGAGTGGTGGAAGCTTTTGAACGGCTGAAAAACTATGTATTTTGCTGATCCTGGGAGCAGGAGAGGCGGAGAAATACGCGGCACTTAAGTGCTGAAAATTGAATATGAAGCCGCAAAGACGGCATTCGTGGCGGTGTTCCCTGCTTCCGGACCGGAAGGATGGGAAGGCCGCTATTTTTATGGGCAAAAAATAATAAAGGCCTGACGGCGGTGAAAGCAATGCAGGCGGCTGTTTGCGGGGGGTTTTCATGACATGGAAAAATCATATATATATCATTGACAAAATATATTATACTAAGTATAATATAAATAAAATAAAGATATATGTGTTTTGCGCGGCACAAAGTCATAAACTTTCATACAAGGAGGGAGGATGGGATGATTTTTTCACCAAATGGCCCGATCACAGATCTGCTGATTTTGTCTGTGATCGCCCGGGGAGATGCCTACGGCTATCAGATCAGCCAGATTTTAAAGAAAGTATCCAATACAAAGGATTCGGCCTTGTACCCGATTTTAAAAAGGCTTCAGGAAAATGGCTATGTGACCACTTACGATCAGCCTTTTTTAGGCAGGAACCGAAAGTATTATACTATGACGCCCCAGGGCCGAAGCCAATGGGAAATGCTGAAGAAAGCGTGGGCATCGTTTAAGATCGATGTGGATGAAATTGTTGAAAGAGGGGAATGGGATGAACAGAGTTGAGTATATGCAGCAGCTGTCCCATCGTTTGAAGCGGCTTCCAAGGGAGGATTACGATAAAGCGATGGAGTATTTTAATGAATATTTTGACGAGGCGGGGCCGGAAAATGAGCAGCAGGCCATTTTGGATCTGGGAAGTCCGGAGGCAGCGGCCGGGGCCATTGTAATGGATCTGGCGATTTCCAATACAAAAACGCCGGAGAAAAATGTTAAGCGGGGACTTAAAAATGTGTGGGTAGCTATTTTAGCCGTTATGGCGGCGCCGGTAGCTTTGCCCCTGGCCCTGGTTGGCGTCATATTGGCAGCCGTGGTTGTTTTTGTCATTTTGATCCTTGTTTTGTGTGCGGTTATTGTCAGCGCAGCCCTGGGAATTACGGCTGTGGCCGGATTTTTCGGGAGCATTTTCCTGCTGTTTTCCAGTGTCAGCGACGGCCTTGTAAATCTTGGGATTTTTTTGTTTGCCATTGGACTGAGTTTTTTTGTTATCTGGGGCGTTGTCATCCTGTGCAAATGGAGCATTGACCATATTAGCCGGGGACTTGCCAAAATGATTGGAGGGAAGAAGCATGACAGGAAAAAATAAAAAAAGACTTGCCGCAGGCGCTGCCATTTGTATGGGCGCCGGCATTGTCCTTGGGATCGTGGGTTTTTTATCTGGCGGAAGGCCGGGATTTTATGTGAATGCCACCGGTATCCATGCCTATCCCTTCCGGGAGAACGGGAGCGGCGGGAACACCGATAATGTGCTGGAAAAAACTGCGCTGGACGGATTTTTAAGTATTGATATACACATTCCTGCCGGCAATCTGACAGTCATTCCCTCTGACGGCTATTATTTGGAATACTATCTTCCTTCTGTGTCAGAGGATGTGGCGTACAGTGTTAAGGATGGGACATTTACTTTGAACACCGTGGATGGGGGGACAACATTTTTCGGTTTCAACTGGAATTTCCTGACCGGTTCAAGAACATTGGATGGGGATTATGTAAACCTTTACGTGCCTCAGGATGTTTACTTTGAAAATATTACGATTTCCAATGACCTGGGCAATGTTGCCCTTTCGGATATTCATGCAGATTATGCAGATATTACGCTGGATCTTGGAGCGTTGGACATTGGAAATTTTGAAGGAAATGAGTGCCATATGACCATGTGTGGCGGAGATCTGACAGCAGGGCAGCTGATCTGTGATACATTAAGCATAGAAAGTGATATGGGAGGTGTATCGATTGAGCAGCTGGAGTGCAGTGAAGGGTCTGTGACTATGGATATGGGAGACTTTAGCGCAGATGAGGCGTCCCTGTCTGTGTTTGATGTGACCAGCAGCATGGGCAGTGTAACCGCCGGGATACAAGGCAGTTCCGGGGATTATAATCTGGACCTGTCCACGGATATGGGAAGCGTCCATATTCAGGAGGATGATCAGCAGTTTGACAGTGATATGAGCCATTATGTGTCCTATACAGAGAATGAAACTCAGATCACTGTACAATGCGATATGGGGGATATAGATCTTTCTTTTAAATAAATGGGACAAATGGCTCCGGCCGTTCTTTGGCATGGATCTTCCGGTATTTTTGCGGCGACATACCGTATTCGCCGCGAAATACCCGGGAAAAATGGTCGCAGGAATGATAGCCGGTTTGCTCTGCGATCTCACGGATCTTAAGATCTGTATGGATCAGGCAGTCTTTGGCTTCTGTCATTTTCAGGCGTCGGATCAGCCAGGAAAAGCTGTGCCCGGTATGCTTTCGTATAAGCGTACACAGATAAGCCTCGCTGTAGTGGAAAAATCCGGCCAGACCGGATAATGTAAGTGTACGGTAATTGTGCTGGATATATTGCAGGATATAGGAAATTTCCGGATTCAGATCATTGTCGCAAAACTGGATCGTATGGTCATAATTTCTCAGCAGTTCTGTAAAAAAGATATTCAGCCAGCTGATGCAGCAGTGATTGGAAAAGGCATCCTCCCGCATACTTTCGCACAGGGCATGGCGCAGGGGGATTTTCAGCGGGAGAGGATTTTTGGCTGAAAATAAAAGGTAATTGGGCCTGGCATTTTCCTGGAAAAGGTTCCTGAAAAAATAGGAGAGGACATTCTTTTGGGTCATGAGTGAAAAAAATGTAGTATTAAACGTACTTTTGCGCAGCATGATTCAAAAGACTGTGGACTCATCGTCAATGACCAGGTCGTGGCGTGAGGAGGGGCCAATGATGCATACGTTTCCCTGGGACAATGTGCGGACTTCGTCCTCAAAAACAAACCGGCACGTTCCGCTGACAATAAAGTTGATCTCAAAATAATTATGCTCATGGGCTTCCGGCCGGGTATACCGGGGATGGCGGATGATGAAAACGTCCCGCTGTTCAGGGATGATCCGGGATTCCTCTACCACAGGCACATGATCCATGTGGGGGGTTAAAGGGATATACCACTCATCAATAAGCCGGTTAAATTCATCATCGGTCATGCTTTCAAGGTTTTCCGGGAAGCTGGCTGTCCCCGGACGGCAGCTAAGAAGCTGGCCTTTTTTGCACAGGATGTGGGAGATTTCTGTAAACTGCATCCGGTGTCCGGTTTCTATAAAATATTCTTTTAGCTGTTGCTGAAATTTTCCATATGTAATATAATATGCCATAACAATACCTTTCTAAAGGCAGGGTTGATCGAAACGTCTGATAACAGTATACCAGATATTTTTCCCAGTGCAATCCCCGGTCACAGAGCTTATTCCCGGTGAATGAAGCTATGCGTCATGCGGGGAGCATGAGCGGGGCTGAGATATAAAAAAATGTCGGATTTTTATGAATTATCTACATTGAAAACCGGACGGCGTTCACGGATAATAATAGAAGGATACAGCTGTTGAAAATGGTTGTATTTCTGTAAGATATGCTGTTGTTTTTAGTGGAGTCATAAGGAGGAGGCATTTATTTTATGATCAACTATAAAGAAAATCCGTTTTATCTTTCAGATGAACAGATCAGCTGGGTGGAGGAAACTTATAAAAATATGTCTGATGATGAAAAGATCGGACAGTTGTTCTGCCCTATTGTTTTTACAAAAGATCCGCAGGAGCTTAAAAATCTGGTCAGCAACCGGCATATTGGCGGAATGCTTTACCGTGAAGGTCCGGGGACCGAGCTTTTAGCGGCCCACAGAGTCCTTCAGGAGGCTTCCAGGATCCCGTTGCTGACGGCTTCAAACCTGGAATACGGCGGAAATGGTTCGGCTGTGGAAGGAACCTATTATGGACGTCAGATGCTGGTTGCAGCTTCCGGCAATGAGGAGCGGGCTTACCAGCTTGGAAAGGTCAGCGCCAGTGAAGGCGCTGCGGTAGGTGTCAACTGGGCATTTGCACCGGTCGTAGATCTGGACAGAAATTATCATAATCCGATTACAAATGTGCGGACGTATGGGGATGATCCCCAGAGGGTTATTGCCATGGGCAAGGCGTATATGAAAGGCTGCATGGAAGAAGGCGTGGCAACGGCAGTGAAGCACTTTCCCGGCGATGGTGTTGATGAACGGGATCAGCATTTGCTGACCAGTGTCAACAGCCTGAGCTGTGAAGAATGGGATGAAACTTATGGAAAGATTTACGAGGCGATGATCCAGGCAGGGACGCTGACAGTTATGGCGGCTCATATTGCTTTGCCGGCCTATGAGGAATATTTTGATCATAAGCCGGTGGACAGGATCATTCCGGCCACGTTGTCTGAAAATCTGCTCCGGAAGCTGTTGAGAGAAAAGCTTGGCTTTAATGGTCTGATTGTTACAGATGCGACGCCAATGGTAGGCTTTTGCAGTGCTATGGACCGCCGTCACGGGGTTCCGGCAGCCATTGAAAACGGATGCGATATGTTTTTATTTAACCGGAATATGGATGAGGACTTTGAGTATATGATGGAGGGCTATCACAGCGGTTTGCTGTCAGAGGCCCGGCTGGAGGAAGCTGTCAAGCGTATCCTGGCCGTAAAGGCTGCCTTAAAGCTTCCGGAAAAGCAGAAAGCCGGAACTCTTGTCCCGGGTAAAGAAAGTCTTGACCTTCTTTGCTGTAAGGAGCATGACCAATGGGCCAGAGAATGCGCCGATGAAGGTGTGACCCTGGTCAAAGATACCCAGGATCTTCTGCCTATTTCCCCTGAAAAGCATCATCGTATCCTGCTTGAAATGATGGGAGATTATCCTTCCAATGCAAGAGTCTGCAAGTCTTTTACAGAGCGTCTGACCGCTGAAGGTTTTGAGGTGACTGTTTATGAGCCGGAAGGCTTTGAGGTCATGGACGATACGGTGGAAAACTTTAAGCATAAGTATGATCTGATCATGTATGTGGGAAATATTGAAACAGCTTCTAATAAGACGGTGGCCAGACTTTCATGGCATACCATGTTCGGTCTGGGCAATAATATGCCGTGGATGGTCCATGAAATGCCGGTCATGTTTATCAGCGTGGGCAATCCGTATCATCTTCTGGATGCGCCCATGGTCAAGACCTACATTAACGGGTACTGCAACTCAGAATATGTGATCCGTGCTGTTGTAGATAAGATTCTGGGAAGGAGTCCTTTTAAGGGCCAGTCTCCGGTAGATGTATTTTGCGGAAGGATCGACCTGAAACTTTGAAGGTATTTTGTAACAGTTCAGCTGGCTGGACTGTTACGGTATCTTTTATGGGAATTATTCAGCCATGCAGCCTAACCAGTAACGAAAACGCTTTAGTTATAAATTCGGGCTGGTATGGATGAGTAGTTACTTTGTATGCGCCGTTTTTGGGGTACGGCCGTTGACAAAAAGCCCCTGTATGATCCGTGCTGCCGTGGGCAGTGCAGTATAAAAGTTTATAGAAAAGGTATTCCTGTATCAGCAGGTGCGGGAGTATACTGTAATTAGGAGGAGAATACAATGAAGGCAGTTATTTTTGACCTGGATGGGGTACTTGTATTTACAGATAAGTTCCATTACCAGGCTTGGAAGAAAATGGCGGATAAGATGGGCATTTATTTTGACGAGACGATCAACAACCGTTTAAGAGGCGTTAGCCGCCGGGAAAGTCTTGAGATCATCCTGGAGCGTTATGAAGGGGCTCCTTTATCTGAAAAGGAAAAGGAAGACCTTATGGAATACAAAAACGATTATTACAAAGAGCTTTTAAAAACAATGAGTCCTGCGGATGTAACAGAGGATACCCGCAATGCCCTTAAGCTTCTCCGCGAGCAGGGCCATAAACTGGCCATCGGATCCTCCAGTAAGAATACAAAGTTCATCTTAAAGCAGGTGGCTCTTGATGATATGTTTGACGCTATTTCCGATGGTACAAATATTACCCGTTCCAAGCCGGATCCTGAGGTTTTTGAAAAAGCTGCCCAGTTTCTTGGGGAATCTTATGACAACTGCGTTGTTGTGGAAGATGCCTATGCGGGTATTGATGCAGCAAAGGCAGCAGGCATGACAGCCGTAGGCATTGGTGATGCAACCAGCTATGACAAGTGTGATTATAAGATCACATCCTTAATGGATTTAACAAAATTATTTAACTAAGACACAAAGCTAATACTGGGGCAATCACCTGGATTATGGAGGGGATGTCATGATCGTGACTATTATTGCAGGTGTTATTTTTGCCGTGATCGGTATATTCATTTTTCTCAAGCCGGATGTGATCTGGAACCTGACAGAAAAATGGAAATCCTACCGGGCGGATGAACCGTCGGAGCTTTACTTAAAAAGCACAAAATTTGGCGGTGTTTTAGAATTTCGTGAGCACGAAGTGCGGAGAAATTCGTGTCTCATACCCATTTGTCGGGCAACTCATTTATATTATTAGGAATCGTTATGATAATTCTTCCTTTGATCTTAAAGTAAAAACATGCTGTCAGGAGTACGAAGTGTGGAGAAAAGCGTGGCATCATAGGGTCAAAACATTGAAAAGCCGTAACAGCCGGGGTGGCTGAACGGTTACGAAAAGCCGGGGAGCTTCCTTTTTGGGGATCCCCGGCTTTACTTTTAAACTGACTTTCCAAATCTTTATCATGGACTTGACCTGGCAGATATGTTATACTTGATCTATCTTTAAATATGGGGGTGCATTTATGGCATTAAACAAAGAAGATTTACAGGCCATTGCATCGCTTTTACAGCCGCTTCAGAATCAGATCACCTCTCTGAGAGATGATGTGGAGTCTATTAAAGCAACGATAGCTGTCAAAGATGATATTAAGAATATGGCCACGAAAGATGATATTCGGGATATGGTGACAAAAGACGATATTCGGAATACAGTTACAAAAGATGACCTCCAGAACATGGCTACAAAAGATGATATTAAAGATATGGCAACGAAAGCCGACTTGGAAAAGATGGCGACGAAATCTGACTTAGAGAACATGGCCACGAAGGCTGACATTAAGGATATGGCCACGAAAGCCGACTTAGAGAACATGGCTACAAAGGATGACATCAAAGATATGGCTACGAAAGCCGACTTAGAGAACATGGCTACAAAGGATGACATCAAAGACATGGCTACGAAAGCCGACTTAGAGAACTTGGCAACAAAAGATGATTTAATCGCGTCTGAAAATCTTATCTTAGAGGAATTATCCCGTACACATAATATTATGATACAGCGTACTGAAAAGTTGGAAAAGGACTTTAGGGAAATGCGGCAGGATATGGCAGTTATGAAAAGCAATAACGACCAGATGTCTTTGCTTTTGGATAAGGTGGACGGGTTGGGCCGGCGTGTGGCTGTTTTGGAATCACGGTCTGCCTGAGTACATATGTGATTTTCGGATGTTCAAGGCCTGCGCAGTAAAAGCGCAGGCCTTGTTGGCGAGTTACCAGCTGTTCACTTTTCTTATGGGCGGTTGTATGCTAAGATAAAGATATGAGACAAGCGACCAAAGGTCATAAATTTCATGCTTGCATGAAAATTTATGACTTTGTGGCGCGCAAAACACCGAAAAGGAGCCATTTTTCGCAGAAAAATGAGCGGATTTGAGGTGTTTTTAGAATTGCGAGAGCACGAAGTGCGGAGCAATTCGTGTCTCATGCCCATTTGTCGGGCAACTCAGGATATGATTTTTACCCGGATGATCATAGGATACAGGAGTATCATGATCAGAATGGGTTAGGAGATGATTAGTTTTTGTTTGAAAGCTTGACCCAAAGGACACCTAAGATCATAGATTTTGGGGAATACAGGAAATATGCTTTAAGTATCCCTCTGGTGAATATAGGTGGAAAAAACTGTGTTTTATTTGAAGTCCGCGCCCGGTCATTGGCCCATCAGCC
Source organism: Candidatus Scybalocola faecigallinarum (assembly GCA_018711005.1). Taxonomy (GTDB): domain Bacteria; phylum Bacillota; class Clostridia; order Lachnospirales; family Lachnospiraceae; genus Catenibacillus; species Catenibacillus faecigallinarum. The sequence goes on from DVIT01000062.1 coordinate 34,227, forward strand.
CGGGGAAGTCTGTCTTCCCGGCGGGCATGTGGAGCCGGAAGAAGATTTCAGGACAGCTGCTGTGCGGGAAACGGCAGAAGAATTGTGTATCTCTCAGGGAGATATTCAAGTTATTGCGCCTATGGATATGTATTTATCGCCATCCGGACAGATGATCATGCCATATTTGGTACGGCTTTTAAATTATCATGGAAGCTTCAGCCGTCAGGAAGTGGATGAGATTTTTTATGTGCCGGTGGATTTTTTTCTGAAAAATGTACCTAGGGGCTATAAAAATCATATATTTACAAAACCGGACGATGACTTTCCGGAAGATGCTGTTCCGGGAGGGAAAAAGTATCCATGGCGCAGCGGATGGAGCCTGGTTTATTTTTATCCGGAAACCTGCGGACACAGAATCTGGGGATTGACAGCTAAAATTATGAAGTCCGCAGCAGAAATCATGAGGGAGGCGATTGAAAATGAACAATAAAAAATATACAGGTGGAAAGACTTCTGCCAAAAAGATCTCCGGGATCCGGAAAAGCCCGAAGAAGATCGTAGAATTTTATTATATGATCCCAGAGGAGATTGGAGTAAAAGCCTTGTCTCAGCAGATTACGGTTGTTGATGAGGAAAAGATTGAAATATGGAAGGAATTGAATCTGATGGAGGTGGTCATGGACCACGATTCTCTGATCTTTCAGGATGCATGGGATTGTTTTGTGGATCCGCTGGATCAGGAATATATCCAAAGCCATGGGATCAGGACGATTTATCAGATCAGCTATGATGTGGAAGATATTGCCTGTGTACGTCAGGTCATGAAAGACCTTTTAGGGGCTGTTGGCGGAAGAATATGCAGCGATACAGATGATTTTGAACCGGCCTATACTTTAGAGAATGTAGATACTCTCTAAAAAAGGCTGAAGGCGGCTATTAAGACGACATAAAAAATAAGCGATACTTGGTTTTGGACGAAGTATCGCTTATTTTTTAATATTCCGGTTCGGTGTTTTGTGTGACATAAAGTCATAAAATTTTATGACCTTTTGTCTCTTGTCTCACAAATATTTCTTAGGCCGGATATTTTTCTTCTTTAACCAAATATGGGTTTTATCCCTAAGCAGCGTATATAATACGGAGAACAGAGGAATACAGATCAGCATACCGGCAACACCCCACAAATTTCCGCCAATTGTCACGGCAGCCAGTACCCATAGTGCAGGAAGGCCAACGGAAGTTCCAACAACCTTCGGATATATGAAGTTTCCTTCAATTTGCTGGAGAACCAGGAACAGGATAACAAACAGCAGCATATCTCCGGGGCTGACCATGAGCATAAGCAGTGCGCCGATAAAACATCCTACAAAAGCTCCTACAATAGGGATCAGTGCAGTAAAAGCAATAAGTACGCCGATCAGCAGGGCATAAGGCAGTCCGATAATGGACATAACGATAAAGAACATCGTTCCAAGGATCACAGCCTCCAGGCACTGACCGGATAAAAACTTGGAAAAGGTCCTGCTGGATAAGGACGCGATCTGAACGATTCGATCTGCCCGCTTTTCCGGAATATAGGCATACAGCAGCTTGCGGCATTGGCTGGAAAGCTTTTCTTTCTGGAATAAAATATAGATAGCAAAGAAAAATCCAAGGAAAAAGGTGACAATACCGTTAATAATAGACGTAGTAATGCCAACTGCCGAGGAAATAACACTTTCAGCACCTGTCCGCAGGAAATCTGTTAAATGGGAACTGATGGCCCCCCAGTTGATTTCAATATCACCGATCTTATCTGCGATCCACTGATATTCATTGAGCAATTCATTCAGTGTGTTTTGGGTACGGGTGAAAAATGCAGGAACCGCAACAATAATGGACTGTATAGTATTTACCAGCTGCGGAGCGATAAATAGTATTACAATGCATATGACACCAATGATACACAGCAATGTTAATATAAAGCTGACGGGTCTGCGGATCTTGCGGATAAGTTTTTGGTGCTTTCCTTCATAGTTTCCAAACAGGCCACGTTCAATAGCCCGCATAGGTACATTCAGTATAAAAGCAATACACATGCCTAAAAGAATGGGAAGCAATAAGGATATGATATGCCGGATTGTGTCATAAATGACGTTCAGGTGGCCAATAGCGGTATAGAATAAAATCCCCAGGCAGATGATCAATAAAATCTTTTTCATATTATTTTTGTTAAGCTCCATGGAAGTCCTCCCTTTTGCGTCCGCTGGAAAGTTTAAAAAGATTATGGACATAAAGCCAAAATCTTATATATAGTATATCATACATATAAGGGGTTTTACAGGCAAAGTTTCTTAAAAGTCAATGTCTATTTTGTAAAAAATATATGAAGGTGCAGCCGTTGGGCGGAGGGGACGGATAAGGAGGCTCTCACGTTGGGAAGGATACATTTACTGCAGGTGGAAATACATAAGATCCTGCAAATGTCCGGATCGTAAGGCTTTACTTTAATATGAAATTGTAATATATTATTTCAGCAGGCAGATTTTTATGGGAAAATAGGAATTTTCCGATAGACTTTATATGCCAAACAGGTACAGGATCAAAATGGGGATGTATAAAAGATAAGGAGTGGATTTATGGAACAGGAGACTGAAAATGGACGTAAGGTCATGGATCTGGTAGCCAGGATGGGTGAAGAACTGCTTAAAAACGGTGCCGAGATTGCCCGGGTGCAGGATACGATGGGGATTGTGGGAAAAGCCTTTGGAAAAGAGCATGTGGATGTTTATGCAGTGTCCAACGGCATTTTTGTGACGATGTATCATAATGATCAGACCCGCTGTACTCAGGTAAAGTATATCCCGCTGTCTACACCAAACCTTGGAAAGGTTGCCCAGATCAATCAGCTATCCAGAGAAATCTGTGAGGGAAAGTATACCCTGGATGAGGCGGAGATAAAAATGGAAGAAATCGCTGTCCGTTCCGGTTTTCCTTTATTATGGCTGATGGGAGCCAGTGCTCTTGGCGCTGCAAGCTTTTGCTATCTTTTTGGGGGCAGCGTGGCGGACAGTATTGCTGCAGCACCGATTGGTATTTTATTATGTCTTTTGCAATATGCTATGGGCAGGGCTAAAATATCTAAAGTGATGCAAACCATCTTTGGAAGCGCCCTGGTGACTTTTGCCGGTATGGTACTGGCAGCGCTGTTTGTCGGCCTGAATATGGATAGCATGACCATCGGCGGTCTGGTAATACTTGTTCCCGGGGTGCCGCTGACCACCTCTATACGGGATTTTTTTAATGGTGATTATTTGTCGGGAACTATACGGCTGATCGATGCTCTGCTGGTGGCTGTGTGTATGGCTATTGGTGTAGGTATCGTTTATCGGATTTTTTACTGACAGGGAGGAAAAAATATGCTGCTGACATTATTTATTGAATTTATTGTCGCTTTTTTGGCTACCGACGCTTTTTGCGTGATTTTTAATGTCCCTAAAAAAGAGTGGTTCTTTTCCGGCCTGACAGGTGCTTTGGGATGGATTTTTTACCGCATGTTTTCTCAGGGGCAGAGTATTGTTATTGCTACATTTATTGCAGTAGTGGCAGTAACGCTCCTTGCCAGGATTTTTGCAGTTGTCCGTAAAGCTCCGGTAACAATATTTCTCGTTCCCGGTATTTTTCCTCTTGTTCCCGGCGTGGGAATTTATTATACGTCCTATTATTTTATTGTCAGCGAGTTTGCTATGGCATCGGCAAAAGGTGTGGAGACACTTAAAATTGCCGTAGCGATTACTCTTGGGATCATGTCCATGCTTCTTATTCCCCAAAAAGTATTTCAGGTGCTGGTTCCAAGAAAAAATAAGTGAATTTACCCCAGTATTCTGTGGGGGGAGAAACTATTGCTGCCTATGGCCGGGCTGAGATATGAAATCCTGAAGAAATGCTGACATTTTGCCGGGAAATCTATACTTTAAAGTTATTTACTGGTATAATAAAAATATCAAAAAAGTCATGATCGTTCAGGCAGATGGGCCCGCCTGGAGGGACTTTTTCGAGGTAGCGATTCAGGGATCTGAATGGTTGCGTGAACATATCTTCTTACAGAGGGAGAAAGCAGAAAGTCCGCAGCGTTTCTGCGGCAGGAAGGGGTGGTTTTATGAAAAAGAAAAGAAAACGGCTGACTGCTTTTTTATTGGCAGCTCTTATGATGTTTTCATGCATGTCTGTGTCGGCATTTGCAGCTGAGGTTCCGGAAAATTCGGAAGAACAGACAGAGCAGGAGGTATTGCAGCTTGTATCCATGACTTCAGATACGATCGTCTTAAAGGTCGAAGATGGATATGAATATGGCATACAGATTGAAGAAAACGACGAAACCGTATGGAGCTGGGCCCGGGAAGAACAGTATAGTGACGGTGAAGACGGAAAGGTTGTAACCTTTTCGGAGCTTACCCCGGAAACTGAGTATTGGTTTGCACGGCGTTTAACAGGGACGGACCAGGTAGATACTCAAGATATCCAATCCTTTACAACAATAGCACAGGCAGCGGAAGAAACAAAGGTTCCAGAGGAGACAAAGGCAGCGGAAGAAACCAAGGCGCCGGAGGAGACAAAGGCAGCGGAAGAAACAAAGGCGCTGGAGGAGACAAAGACACCGGAAGAAACAAAGGCGCCGGAGGAGACAAAGGCAGCGGAAGAAACCAAGGCCCCGGAGGAGACGAAAGCCCCAGAGGAAACAAAGGCCCCGGAGGAAACCGAGGCACCGAAAGAGTCCCAACCCTCAGAGCCGCTTAAGGCAATGAAGGCGCCGGCAGAAACAAAGGCCCCGGAGGAGACGAAGACATCGGAAGAGACGAAGACACAGAGAGAAACGGCACCTGCGGAGACGGCAGAACCCCTTAAAACTTCAGCTGCCCCGGCAGCGCCGGTGGCTGTGTCTGTTAATGATACGGCATTGACGGTTAAGCTTGCAGAAGGAACAGACGGCGCATTTGCCTATGAGTATAGTATTAACGGCAAGGACTATCAGGATAGCCCTGAATTTTCCGGCCTGACGCCGGATACGGATTATCCGGTAACGGTACGGGTAAAAGCAGGAAACTATGGCGGCGAGGAATATACAGCCAGTGAGCCATCGGATGCGCTGGTGATCCATACGCTTAAGAGTGCATTACAGGCGCCTGCAGCACCCAGGATCCTGCAGCGGACAGATACCCAGATCACTTTTGACGGAAGTACAGCCGGCATGGAATACGGCCTTGTCAGCGGCAGAGATATTTTGTGGCAGACAGGAAGCACCTTTAAGGATCTGAAGGCAGATACATCCTACAGCTTTGTTTTCAGAATGAGTTATGATCCTCAGACACAGATGCCGTCTGCGGCAACAGAGCCTGTCAGTGCGGCAACCTTAAAATCTGCGGCAGCCGCTCCGGCAGCACCGGTGATGAAGGAACGCACAGAGACCTCCATTACTGTGGAGACAGCAGAGCAGCAGGAATATGCGATCAAGATTAACGGAACACTTTCCGGCTGGCAAAAGAGCGGAGAATTTACCGGATTAAATCCGGGAACAAGCTATTCCATTGTTACCCGTATGACCTATGATCCCCAGACGGCTATGGAAAGTCTTTCCAGTGAACCTTTAAATGTTAAGACTATTATTGCATTTTCCGGTTCCTCTATCAGCGGAATTACAGCAAATGCAACCTATGATGCCGGATCTTCCTTTACGGTTCGGGCACTTGGAACTGGTATGGATAATACAGCCCCCTGCGTGGGCGACAGCCGGTGGAAGCCTGCCAGCTGGACCTGGGGCAGCGGCGCAAAGGGTTCCTGGGATACACAGGATTACAGCATGGCCTTTAGTGTAAAGGAAGCTGGAAAGTATACATTAAATGTTGTGTTTAATCTGGAGACTTATACGTCTAATGGCTGGGAAAATGCCGGTGAACAGCGGACGCTGACCACATCCTTTAATGTGGTGGCGAAAGAGTTTACCATGAAAGCAACCGCCACAAAGGGCGGAACGATCTCACCGTCCGGAACGATGACGATCATTCAGGCACAGGACTATACCTTTACAATGACGCCGGATAAAAATTATAAGATCGCGCATCTGTATATTGACGGCAAGGAAGTTAAGGTTAATGGCACTAAATATACATTTGAAAGCGTCAACGGAGATCATTCCATTTACGTTGTTTTTGAAAGAGACGGCAACCTGGATGCACCAAAGACAGGCGACGATAAACCGCTGGGCCTTTGGCGGACACTGGCCGGTATCTCTTTAGTTGTGATCGTTGGCGTGATCGTTATCCGCATATTTAAAACCCGCAAAGAAGACAGATAAAAATTAAGAAAGGGCATGTCCATTACGGGCATGCCCTTTTTCGATTTTAGGCATCTTTTACATAAAAAACGATTTTAGTAATGTATTCATTTTCATCTTTGGAAGTGATGTAGTCATTAATGCAAAATTCGTATGAATCAGATATGATTTCCAAATGATTTGTTTCACAGTAATTGAGCAGCTTTTCGTAGGAGCGGCCAATGGAAAGATAGTCGCCCACATGGTAGATACAGGCGCACTTTCCCTGAGGAAGGCACAGGATATTTTGGGCAGTATCATTTTTCTCAATGGGCAGAAAGGCCATGGAGGCTTTAGTAAAGTGCCCGGATTTTATGCGCTGGTATGGGACAATAACTCCGCACTGGAAAAAGATAGGCAGCTGCTCCCGAAAGGCCTGAGAAAAGCATTTTTTTGTGGCAATGCTGATCTCTTTCAGGGTGTATGGCTCATCTACCGGATGAAACAGCACATATTGAATGGCTGCTTCTTCAACAACAATGTTGGCGCTGTCGTTTCGGTGCATTTTGGCAGCTTCCATTTGTTCGCACCGGTGCTGAACACGGCTGCGGAGCAGACGCAGCTCCTGGATCTGATGATCAATGACTGTGATCTGCTTTCTTAATGCGATGAGACTGCTGTCAATGGTGTAATGCTGCATATGTTCTTTGATCTCACTGAGAGAAAAACCGATTTTTTTCATAATCAAAATTGTGTCTAAATAATCAATCTGGCTGGCGCTGTAATATCTGTATCCATTGCCGGGATCCACATATACCGGGCGAAAAAGTCCGATTTTATCATAAAAGATCAATGTCTGTTTGGAAATGTTTTGATATTTGGATACTTCACCGATAGAAAACAGGTTTTTCATAAACTTCCTCCTTGACATTATAGTTACTATATCCTTTATGATCATATCAGGGATGAAAGAAAAAAACAAGGAGCGAAGTTTATGTCTGAAAAGAGACAAGCAAATTTAATAAAGAAACTTATGGACGGACTTTCAATAAAACGGATTGTGTGGATCTTGATCGGCGCCATGATCACAACCTTTGGTATCCATAATATCCATCAGCAGACAGGGATTACTGAAGGCGGTGTGATCGGACTTATGCTTTTACTGGAGCACTGGCTGGGCTTTTCTCCCGCATTTATCACCCCGGTGCTGGATATTGCCTGCTATGGGCTGGCATTTAAGTATTTAGGCAAACGCTTTATTAAAATATCGATTATTTCTACATTAAGTGTGTCCTTATTTTATAAAATATGGGAACTGTTTCCGCCTATGCTGCCGGATTTGTCATCTTATCCGCTGCTGGCTGCCCTTGCCGGAGGCGTTTTTGTTGGCGTTGGCGTAGGAATTATTGTACGCCAGGGCGGCTCCAGCGGTGGCGATGATGCCCTGGCTCTGACGATTTCCCGGCTGACCCGGTGCCGGCTGTCACGGGCTTATCTGTTTACCGATCTGATTGTTTTGGGGCTGTCGCTGACGTATATTCCTTTTGCAAAGATCATTTTCTCTGTGATCACTGTAACATTGTCGTCGTTTTTGATCGACCGGATCCAGGATTTGAATGTTGACCTGAAGAACTGCAGACTTTTCCATAAAAAAGGAAGCTTATTCCAATAAACATTTTTCTTAAGGTTTTGGTACCGCAGACGGCTGTTTGGGCAAAACAGAGTCTGCGGTGCCTTTTTATAGCCTTAGAAAGGCCGGCTGCCTGGCTGAATAGTTAGGGTAAATCAGGGATTAAGCCTTGCATTTTTGTATTTATTATGTAAAATATGAGACAAGCGGCAAAAGAGCATAAGCTTCATGTCTGCATGAAATTTTATGGCTTTGTGTCGTGCAAAATACCGAAAAGGGCTGCTGATGTATCCGGCCCATGATCCTACAAGCAGAAAGGACAGAACATGAGTAATTTTAAAGATTTTTTAAAACGTAACCGCCTGATCATGGACGGAGCCATGGGAACCTATTATTCCCAGAAGTTTTCCCGAAGGGGAGAGCCCTCGGAGATCGGGAATTTTGACGCTCCGGATGTGATCAAGGAGATCCATATGGAATATATACGGGCCGGCGCCAATTTGATCCGGACCAATACATTTGCCGGCAATTACACAACATTAAAGCGGGCAGGATATGGCGGGGAGAGCCATAATCCGGCGGCCGTGGTGCGGCGATGTCTCACCTGGGGCTTTAATATTGCCCGAGAGGCTGTGAATACCTGCGGCAGGCCGGTGTTTATTGCCGCAGATATTGGGCCTATACCGGAATATGGCCAGCGGGATGAAAAAGAGATCATGGATGAATATCTTTTAATGGCAAAAACATTTATTGAGCTGGGTGCGGATATTATTTTATTTGAAACCTTTTCAGATCTGAAATATATCCTTCCGGTGGCCCAGTATATTAAAGAACACAGTGATATTTTTGTTATGGCCAGCTTTTGCCTGAACAAATTCGGGTATACAAAATCCGGTATAAGCGGGAAAAAGCTTTTGGAAATGGCAGGCAATGACCTGAATATTGATGGGATCGGCTTTAACTGCGGTATTGGCGCAGCCCATATGCATCAGATCCTTAAACGGATGGATTTTGGCGATAAGATCATCCTTGCAGCGCCAAATTCCGGATACCCGGATACGATACGGGACCGCAGCGTTTATCAGGAAAACGTAGGATATTTTACAGATAAGATGGAAGAAATCTTTGGCCTTGGCGTTAATATTATCGGCGGCTGCTGCGGCACCACGCCGGAATATATCCGGGAAATGGGCAAGGCTGTGGACCTTTCCCGGGAGATGGTGCGCAGACATGCTTTGGATAAAGGTCATGACCGTAAGAAAGAAACGCCGTCATCTTCGGCCAATCCTCTGATGGAACGGCTGGAGCAGGGGAAAAAGGCTGTGGTTGTGGAGTTGGATCCGCCTTATGACGGGGATTTGGAAAAGATCATCCAGGCAGTGGAGCTGTTAAAAACTCAGGATGTCCATATGATCACATTATCTGACTCGCCTATGGGAAAAATGCGGGCCGATTCCATGATGGTGGGCGCCAGGATCCAAAAGGAGCTGGATTTTCCGGTTATGCCCCATATCAGCTGTCGGGATAGGAACCAGATCGCCATGGGCGGCGCATTTTTAGGGGCGTATTTAAACGATATAAGAAATTTCCTTATTGTGACTGGAGATCCGGTGCCTGCCGGAGACCGGACGGTGATTTCTTCTGTATATGATTTTAATTCCATTACATTGATGGAATATTTAAAACAAATGAACGAAGAATATTTTTCACAAGACCCTGTGGTTTACGGCGGCGCATTAAATTATGGCAGGCCGAACCTGGAAAAGGAGATCCAGCGCATGGAAAAGAAGATCCGGGCCGGAGCGTCCTATTTCCTTACTCAGCCATTGTATTCCCAGGAGGATATAGACCGGATCGCCTATATTAAATCCAGGGTAAAAACAAAGATTTTCGGCGGCATCATGCCTTTGGTCAGCTACCGAAATGCATTGTTTATGAAAAATGAGATTTACGGCATCCACGTACCTGACGAGGTGATCGCCCGGTACGATCCTCAAATGACCCGTGAAGAAGGGGAAGCCGCGGGCATCCGGTGTGCATTGGAGCTTATGGATAAAATGAAGGATGTTGTGGACGGCTATTATTTTATGGTACCTTTTAACCGGGCATCGATGATCTGCAGGATCATTGAAAAAGGAAAGGCGGGAATGCTTTGCTAGATTTTAGAGAGATACTTAAAGACGGCCCTTTGATCCTGGATGGGGCCACAGGGACAAATCTTCAAAAGGCGGGAATGCCTATGGGAGTGTGCCCGGAGCAGTGGATGATCGAAAACAAAGATAAAGTGATCCATTTGCAGCGCCAGTTTGTCCGGGCCGGGAGCAAGGTCATTTATGCGCCCACATTTGCGGCAAATCGTATAAAGCTTGGGGAGTATGGCCTGGAGGACAAGGCGGAGGAAATGAATACCGCCCTGGTGGCTATTGCAAAGGAGGCCGCCGGCAGTCAGTGCCTGGTGGCCGGAGACCTGACCATGACCGGGCAAATGCTGGCGCCTATGGGCTCCCTTTCTTTTGACGACCTTGTGGATTGTTATAAAGAACAGGCATCGGCCATTGCCCGTGCCGGCGCAGATCTTTTTGTTATTGAAACAATGATGCATATTGGGGAGGCCCGCGCCGCGCTGCTGGCAGTGAAGGAAGTGTGTGACCTTCCGGTAATGGTGACCATGACTGTGGAAAGCTCCGGCAAGACTATGTACGGAACCGATTGTGTCACCGCACTGATCACCCTGGAAAGCATGGGAGCCGATGCCGTGGGCCTGAACTGTTCGGCAGGGCCGGATAAACTTCTGCCCTTTATCCGACGGATGAAACCGTATGCCACAGTACCCCTGGTGGTGAAGCCTAATGCAGGCCTTCCAAAGCTGATCACCGGGGAAACGGTTTACGACATGAACAAGGAAGATTTTGTTTCCCATATGAAAGCTTTAGTGGAAGCCGGAGCCTCTATTATCGGCGGCTGCTGCGGCACAACGCCGGAATATATCCGGCTGCTGGCAGACACGATGAAGGGCATGGACGTTTTCATTCCTCAAAAACGGGGACTTCGGGTGCTTACCGGCGAACATTCCATGAAGGCGCTGACTCTGGACGGACCTTTTGAGGTGATCGGCGAGCGGATCAATCCTACAGGGAAGGGGGCGCTTCGTGAGGAGCTGAAAAACCATACCTTTGATCTTGTACAGGAAATGGCTGTGTCCCAGGTGGAAAACGGCGCAGCGATCCTGGATATTAACGTGGGGATGAGCGGCATCGATGAAAAACAGATGATGCTGGACGTCATAGACGCTGTCAATGAGGTGGTGGATGTGCCGCTGTGCATTGATTCCAGCAGTCCCCAGGTGGTGGAAGCGGCGCTGCGCCATTATCACGGCAGGGCATTGGTCAACTCTGTATCCTGTGAAAAGGTTAAGCTGGAAAAGCTTTTGCCTGTGGTTAAAAAATACGGGGCCATGTTTATTATGCTGCCATTGACCGATGCCGGGCTTCCGGAAAGCTTTAAGGAGCGGCAGGAAAATCTGGATACGATTATGTCAGCGGCCCAAAAGCTTGGATTTTATAAAGAAGATATGGTGGCTGACGGCCTGGTGGCAACGCTGGGGGCCAATGCTGCTGCGGGCCAGGATACGTTAAAGACCATTGAATACTGCCATGATACCCTTGGCATTGCCACGGTGTGCGGCTTGTCCAATATTTCCTTTGGGCTGCCGGACAGGAGTTATGTCAATAGCATTTTTCTTGCCCTGGCCATATCCCGGGGGCTGACCATGGCTATTGCCAATCCGTCCCAGGAGCTTTTAATGCGCAGCGCCTGTGCCGCAGATCTGGTCATGAACAAAGCCGACGCCAGCCTGCGTTATATTGAAAATGCAGCCATGTACCGGGAGCGGAGCCAGAAGGCTTTGGAACAGGAAAAATCTGCCGGGAAGGAAGCTTTCCCGGCAAAAAATACAGCAGATAAAAATGATCCGCCGGTTTTGCAGGAGATTTTTCAGGATGTGCTTAAAGGGAAAAAGAAGCTTGTTCCCGGACATATCCATGAGGCCCTGGAGGCGGGGATTTCTGCCTCAGATATTTTAAATCGGGCCCTGATTCCGGCCATTAATCAGGTGGGCGAATATTTTAATGCAAAGACCTATTTCCTTCCCCAGCTTATGATGTCGGCAGAGGCTATGCGTAAAGGCGTGGATCTTTTGGAACCCCTTTTATCAGAGTCTGTGGACAGCATGGGCTATACGGTCGTTATTGCCACAGTAGAAGGGGATATTCATGATATTGGGAAAAATCTTGTGGCCATGATGATGAAAAACTATGGTTTTAAGGTGATCGATCTTGGGAAGGATGTGCCTGCCCGAACGATCGTAGATGCAGCTGTGGAAAATAAGGCGGATATTATTGCCCTTTCGGCCCTTATGACCACCACTATGCAGCGGATGCGGGATGTGATCGCCTTGGTGCGCAGCGAGCATGTTCCGGCAAAGGTCATCATTGGCGGAGCAGTGATCACCCAGGATTATGCAGACGAGATCGGGGCAGACGGATACTCTGAGGACGCAGTGGGAGCGGTGGCTTTGGTAAAACGCCTGATGGAAAAGCCTTGACAATTCGGCCTTTCAGGCATATACTTTGATTATCAAAATATCAGGAGGCAACCGCCGGCCGTGTCCGGCGTCAGTGGTATAAATGTCAGAAGTAAAGCTGTTAGGCACAGGTGCCAGCGTGCCGGAAAAAATTGTAACAAACCATGACCTGGCCCGGCTGGTGGAAACCAGTGATGAGTGGATCCGCACCCGGACCGGGATATGCAGGCGTCATATTGTCACCGGAGAGAGTCTTACGTCCATGAGCGTTGATGCGGCCAAAAAGGCCCTGGACGCATCCGGGCTTAGCCCTTTGAATCTGGATATGATCATTGTGGCCACCCTTACCCCGGATGAGCCCCTGCCCAATGCATCCAGCGCCGTTCAGAAGGCTCTTGGGGCAGTGAATGCTTTTTGCTTTGACCTGTCGGCAGCCTGCTCAGGGTTTGTCTATGCTCTTGGATGCGGGGCCATGTACATTAAAGGGGGCGCGGCAAAGCATGTCCTTGTGATCGGCGCGGAGATATTGTCAAAGATCGTGAACTGGGAGGACCGCACCACATGTATCCTTTTTGGGGACGGCGCCGGAGCGGCTGTGCTGGGCCCCAGTGAAGAACCGGGATTTTTAGGCATGTCCATGGGAACCGACGGCAGCCGGGGCCACACCCTTAAAATGTTTGAGCGGGATATAGACAATCCTTTTATGACCGATGCCCAGCGGGCGGCTGCAAATATGGAGGCGGATGCGGACGGAAATTTAAGGCCAAAGTCCAGGTATGTTTATATGGACGGGTCAGAGGTCTTTAAGTTTGCTGTAAAGAAAGTACCGGAAAGTATCCAGCAGGTGCTTAAGGAGCAGCAGGTAACTGTGGAGGATGTGGATCATTTTGTACTCCATCAGGCCAATTACCGGATCATTGAATCTGTGGCCAAGCGGTTGAAGGCCAGTATGGATAAGTTCATCATTACGATCGATGAGTACGGGAATACTTCAGCTGCCAGCGTGCCTCTGGCTTTGGATGAGCTGATGCACAGCGGAAAGGTAAAAAAAGGCGAGCTTATTATGATTTCCGGGTTTGGCGGTGGCCTTACCTGGGGAAGTATATTAATGCGTATTGTATAATAAAAAGGCAGGCTGCGCACAGGACGCGGCCTGTCTTTCTTTGTGAAGAAGGAGTGTATGAAATAGGCGCGGACAAGAGGCGGTCAGGCCATTTCCCGGGTTATAAAAATATTACATATGCCGGAAAAGTTTTTTATAGAAATCCCGGGGAAAGCCATGGTATGATTATTAAAAACTGGATTTTTGACAGGAGATGAACATGATGAATCAGGAGAAAAAAGCGCTTCTTGCAGTAAGCTTTGGGACAAGCTATACTCAGGCCATTGAAAGCTGTATTGTGCCGGTAGAGCAGGCAATGAAAGCAGCGGCCGGGGAATATGACCTGTTCCGGGCGTTTACGTCAGGAATGATCATTAAGAAATTAAAAAATGTCTGTCATATATGTGTAGATACACCCGGGGAAGCGTTGGAGGCTTTGGCAGAAAAAGGCTATGGGACTATTGCTGTACAGCCGACCCATATTCTGGCCGGGACAGAATATCATGATTTGGCTAAAACCACAGAGGAATTTGCCCGTTCTCATCCACAGGTAAAGGTGCTGATGGGACAGCCCTTGCTTTATGAAAATGACGATTATACCCGGGTGGCCGGGGCGCTGGGATGCTGGATGCCTAAAACCGGGGCGCATGATGTGGTTGTTTTAATGGGCCATGGAACAGAGCATTTTTCCAATAGTTCTTATTTCGCCCTGCAGCATTATCTGGATCAGCTTTCGACCCGTGCTGTTTATGTGGCCAATGTGGAAGCGCCTCCGGTGCTGGAGGAGGTTATGGAACGGATGTGCCGGGAAGGCGTGAGAAATGTGTATCTTATGCCTTTTATGCTGGTGGCCGGGGATCATGCCCGTAATGATATGGCCGGGGAGGATGAGGATTCCTGGTACAATATCCTGACCCGACATGGCTTTTCGGTGGAGGTTATCCTCCGGGGCCTTGGAGAAAGCGAGGACTTTTGCCGGCTTTACGCCCAAAAAGTCCGGAAGCTGATTTCTTAATGAAAGCGATGGTACATACGATGGAAAATAAATTGACACAGGGGCCTGTAATAAAAAGTATGATACGCTTTGCAGTACCCATGATCCTGGGAGATCTGCTGCAGCAGTGCTATAATATTGCCGATACACTTATTGTAGGCCGATTTCTTGGGGCAGATGCTCTGGCAGCCGTAGGCTCTGCCTTTTCTTTAATGACTTTTCTCACATCCATCCTGCTGGGACTGTCTATGGGCAGCGGAACGGTATTTTCCATCCGGTTCGGCCAGAAGGATACCCATGGCCTGAAGGAAGGAATACTGGCATCCTTTACATTGCTTGGGATCGTAACCCTTATTTTAAATGTGATCATTTTTGCCGGGATCGACTGGATCATATGGGCTCTGCGCACGCCGGAAAGTCTGAAAGGGATCATGCGGGAGTATCTTATTGTGATTTTTGCCGGAATGATCGGTATTTTCTTGTACAATTTTTTTTCGTCCCTGCTCAGGTCCCTTGGAAATTCTCTGGTGCCATTGGTTTTCCTGGCAATTTCTGCAGTCCTGAATATTGTTTTGGATCTTTTGTTTGTAGCAGTCTTTGGCTGGGGGGTGGCAGGGGCTGCCCAGGCTACGGTCATTTCTCAGTATGTTTCGGGTGTTGGCATTATGGTATATGCCCGGAGCAAATTTTCACACCTGCTGAAGCGGGATAAGGCAGTACGCCTGCGTCTGGCCTGTGTGCGGGAGATTACCAGCTTTTCTGCACTGACCTGCCTGCAGCAGTCCATTATGAACCTGGGGATTTTGGCAGTTCAGGGACTGGTTAACAGCTTTGGAACGACGGTTATGGCGGCGTTTGCGGCGGCGGTAAAAATTGACGCTTTTGCTTATTTGCCGGTACAGGATTTTGGAAATGCATTTTCAATTTTCGTAGCCCAGAATTTTGGTGCAAACAAAATAGACCGGATCAAAAAAGGAATACGGGCGGCATCGTGTATAACTGTTGTATTTGGACTTTTTGTTTCGTTTTGTGTTTTTGTTTTTGCCCGGCCCCTGATGCTGATGTTTATTGATGCTAAAGAGACGGCGGTGATCGCAGAAGGTGTCCGCTATCTGCATATTGAAGGGGCATTTTACGCCCTGATCGGCGTGCTGTTTTTGCTTTACGGTCTGTACCGCGCTCTTGGAAGACCGGGAATGTCTGTAATCCTTACGATTGTATCCCTGGGCATCCGTGTGGCTCTGTCCTACATCCTTTCGGCCATTCCTGCCATTGGTGTTGTGGGGATCTGGTGGTCTGTACCTATTGGCTGGATCCTGGCCGATGTTTTAGGCGTGGTCTGTTATCTGCTTCGGGGACGTAAAGAAGTATGACGATTTTTTGAATTTTTGTGAACACTCCTTGAAAGATTTTTGGCGAATGATATAATTAAAATTTGTAATGGATATGTAAATAAACGGAGAAAAGGCTTTTACAAAAGGGCTGATTCCGGAAGGGATCGGATAAAGCCGTTAGAAAATAGGAGTGAAACACAAAAACGATGAAAAAGTTATTTATTAAGCCAGGGAGAAAGCTTTGGATCAACGGGGGCATTTTATTAGCTCTTTTAGGGGTATATATTTACAGCGTATCAACAGAAGGCTTTTCCTGGCCTTATTTTTGGCAGTGCCTTGGGCTGCTCCTGGCCATTGGCATTACTATGAATCTGAATATACGTCTGAGAAAGGCGGCGGGGATCATTGTCATGCTCCTGCTGCCGCCGGCAAGCTTTTATTTGCTGGAGGCATATTCTCACAGTGCCTTTGAAATGGGGCTTTCCCTGCAGATACTGAATATCCTGTTTTTCTATCTGCTGTTTGGCCTGATCTTTTTTCTGTCCGGCAAAGGAAAAACAGCCTGTATTGCCGGATGCTTTATTCCCATGGTTGTTGGGATCGCCAATTACTATACAGTGTGCTTCCGGGGCTCGCCTATCCTGCCATGGGATCTTTTATCCCTCGGTACAGCCATGAGTGTGACGGATAATTATGAATTTGCTGTGGAATATCCTATGCTTGTAGTGGCACTGGCCTTTATCCTTCTCATAGTGATCGGGGCCAAGGCAGATATCCGTTTGCCTGAAGTACATATACATGTTAAAGAAAAATTACACAGTAAAAAGCAGATACGTCAGGCAGCGGTTCCGATGCTGGTGCGGACCGGGGGCAGCATTGCCTGTATTGCAGCTGGTTTTGCTGTCTTTTGGTGTCTCCAGGTGGGAAGTGTAAAAAGCTTCCTCGGACTGGACGAAACGCTGTTTTTGCCCAATTCTCTTTATGCCACCAATGGCTTTGCCGTAAGCTTTCTTTACAATCTTCAATACATTGAGATCGATAAGCCGGAAGGCTATTCTGTCGACCAGGTTGCTGACATTATGGAGCCGTATATGGAAGAAGCTTCGGAAAATGCAGCCAATGCCTTAAAGGAAGAAAATAAAAAGAACATTGTAGGCAGCGGGAATCGGGATGGTGCCGGGGAGACGGATGCAGACGGCGGGACGTCTGATAACAGGGAGACGGCTGCAGGGACTTTGGCAGAGGATCCGGAGATATCGGATGATACGATGCCGAATATTATTGTTATTATGAATGAAGCTTTCAGCGACCTTTCCGTACTGGGGGATTTTCCGGTTAGCGAGGATTACATGCCTTTTTGGAACAGCCTGACAGAGGATACAGTTCGGGGAAATCTGTTTGTTTCAGTCAAGGGCGGCAATACTGCCAATACAGAATTTGAATTTCTTACCGGGGACACAATGGCATTTTTGCCCCAGGGAAGTATTGCGTATCAGCAGTACATTCATGAGGAAAAGCCAACTCTTGTATCGTGGCTTGAAGGCCTGGGATATTCTACGGCAGCGCTCCATCCCTTTAATGCCTCCGGATGGGACCGTGATGAAGTCTATCCCTATTTTGGATTTGATGATATCTTATTTTATCCGGACTTTACTTACCGTGAGCTTTTGCGGACCTATGTGTCTGATGAAAGCTCTTTTAATCAGTTGATTGATCTTTACGAAAACCGGGATGAAGAAAAGCCGTTTTTTGCTTTTGAAGTGACCATGCAAAATCATGGCGGATATTATAATGATTATGAGAATTTTACTCCGGATATTTCTCTTGGCTTTGAGCCTGAAGATTCCAATGAAAAGCATTATACAGAGCAGTATTTGTCTTTGGTAAAAAAGTCTGATGAGGCTTTTGAAATGCTTATTGAATATTTTGCACAGCAGGATGAAAAGACGATTGTTGTCATGTTTGGGGATCACCAGCCAACGGATATTATTGCGGAACCGATCCTGGAATATTGCGGCATACAAGATGACGATTCTCTGGAAGCCCAGCAGCAGCGTTATATAACACCGTTTATCATCTGGGCCAACTACGACATTGAAGAACAAGAGATCCAGCAGCTCAGCGCCAATTATTTAGGCGCCCTTATTATGGATGTGGCGGGGCTGCCAAAGACGGCTTACCAGGAATTTCTTACAGATCTCAGCCAAAAGCTTCCGGTGATCACTGCCAATGTTTATATTGACGCTCAGGGCAATTATTATAATTCAGCGGATAATCCTTATGCGGAAGAACTGGAGGAATACCGCTCCCTCCAATATTATCACCTTTTTGAAGATGATAAATCCCTGGTAGACTTTTACGGTATCATGCCGGATGCCCCGGAGGAATCCTAATCTGCCGGACAGCATATCAATCATCAGATACTTGCAAAAAAAATTTAAGCCTGAGCTATCGGGACCTATCTGGATCTATCCAGATCCATGTCCCATGCCGATCTGCCAGGCGGTTCATATTGCCCATTACGGTTACTAAGGAAAAATTTCCAAGGTAACCGTATTTTTTTGCGGGGGGGGGCGGATCCCGGCGCCATTTTCCGGCCCTTCCTCAAGTTTTGGGATGCCGGACGAATTGTTTTTTTGCTCCGAAGGAAAACATTACACGGCGCACTTCGGCTGGAAAACGCATTTTGTCTGATATGGCCGTAGAATTTAGCTGATGTGTTCGGCAAAAATCAGAAAAATGTTAATCAGGGTCTAATTTTTACCGTAAATGATTAGACCCCAAAACGAAAAATCTCGATATAGGCCGAAGTATGGTCGAAAATCTACGGCTGAAAATCGCAAAACGCTGAATCAGGCCTAAGAAGTGGGCTAAATTCTACGGCCATAAAATGGAAAATGGAGATCAGGGGCGAAAACAGATAAAAAGAGGGTGTCCATCCATTCTGTTTGGCTCTTGACGCATGGCTCAGCTTAAAAACATATTGACATGGGGCACTTTAGCGTGGTAATATGACAGATATTAAATGGAAACTTGTAAAATTTAACGATTCCGTTATGGACGGGAATATTTGCTGCTAATACTGTTTTTTCGCTGCTGATGCAGCGGGATCCGCGGTTATGGCGAAATGTCATATATCCGGATCGGCAAAAATCCTTGTATAAGCAGGATTTCGCAGTTTTTTTTCCTGGCCGGTTCCATGGCTGGATTGTTATATAAAACTCGCAGGCCATCCTGTGGAATTTGGGCTGTGAATGAAAGTTTGCGTGACAGGACTTTCATAATTTGTTTTGAAATGGGAGGACATTTTCAATGGAAAAACTTATAATTCCGGAAGGCTATAAATCTCCCCTGGATATAAGGGAGACGGAAATTGCTATTAAATATGTGAAGGACTATTTTGAGCGGGAGCTGGCAAACCAGCTGAACCTTACCCGTGTGTCGGCGCCTTTATTTGTAGAGCCGGAAAGCGGCCTGAATGACACCTTAAACGGCGTTGAGCGGCCGGTGAGCTTTGGGATTAAAGAACAGGCGGACCGGGAGGTGGAAATCGTCCATTCCCTGGCCAAGTGGAAACGTTATGCGTTAAAACGCTATGGCTTTCATCATGGCGAAGGTCTTTATACAGATATGAATGCAATCCGCAGAGATGAAGATACAGATAATCTGCATTCTCTTTTTGTGGATCAGTGGGACTGGGAAAAGATCATTGATAAGGAAGAACGGAACTTTGATACATTAAAAGAAAATGTGCGCCGGGTATACGATGCCCTGCGTTATACAGAGAAATATATGTCTGAGAAATATGGCTATATTAAACCGATCCTTCCGGATGAAATTTATTTCCTGACTTCTCAGGAATTAGAAGATATGTACCCGGACAAAACGCCCAAGGAAAGAGAAAACGAGATCGTCCGTTTAAAAGGCGCGGTATTTCTTATGCAGATCGGCGGCGACCTGGCTTCCGGAGAGCCTCATGACGGCCGGGCGCCGGACTATGATGACTGGTCATTAAATGGAGATATTCTGGTGTACTATCCGGTACTGGATATGGCACTGGAACTTTCCTCCATGGGCATCCGTGTCGATGAGGAAGCCCTTGTACGCCAGCTGGCCATACGGGGATGCCCGGAGCGGGCGCAGCTTCCGTTCCAGAGAGCTCTTTTGGACGGGAAGCTTCCCTATACCATTGGCGGAGGTATCGGCCAGTCCAGAATCTGTATGTTTTTCTTAAGAAAGGCCCATGTGGGCGAGGTTCAATCTTCCATTTGGCCACAGGGCATTCTTGAAGCCTGCGAAGAAAAAGGCGTGTGGCTCCTGTAAGGCCCACCCCGGCCGCCTGCAGGGCATCCCGTATGCTATGCCCTTCGGGCCGGCAGGCTGCGCCCGACAAGGTATATTTTTATGGTTCCCTTCATATGTTAGACGTAAAAACACGTTGTTTTTGGTTCTTAATGTATGGAGGGATTTTTTGTGGACGAAAAAATCAGGGAGATCTTAGATAAGTATTCTTTTAACGTGGCCTCGGTCTGCCGGGGGCGGGGGGCTTATATATGCAGTACGGACCAGGGACTGCGCATTATGCGGGAATATTTTCCGGCTCCCTCCCGGCTTGTGTTTGAATCCCTTGTAAAATACACAATACGGGACCGGGGCTATATGAACGTGGACCAGCTGGTGGTCAATGGGGAGGGAGAGCTGTTTACCAAAAACCGGTACGATAAAAATTTTGTGGTGCGGGAATGGTTTGAAGGCCGGGAATGTGATATGCAAAGGCCGGAGGATCTTACCGCTTTGGCGGTTAATCTGGCAAAGCTTCATAAAACCATGCGCAAGGTGCCGTTAAGTCCGGAAATGGCAGAAAAATACACCTATGGGGATACAAAAATGGTTTTGGAAAAACATTGCCGGGAGATGCGTTCCATCCGCAATTATATGAAAGGCTGCCGCCAGAAAAAAGCATTTGAAAATCTGTACCTGGAATATTATGAAATCTTTGCCCGTCAGGCCCGGGATGCAGTCAATGCTCTGGATGATCATGATTACAGGCAGCTGGCGGAAAGAACCCGCCAGGAGCATACCTTGTGCCACGGGGACTATAACCATCACAATGTCATCATTATGAAAGGACAGACCCGGGAGCGGATGGCTCAGGACGGCCATTGCCTTCCGGTGATGGCAACAGTGAATTTTGACCGGATGCACATTAATATCCAGGTCAATGATCTGTATTTATTTTTGCGCAAGGTTATGGAAAAAAACAGCTGGAATGTGGATCTTGGTATTTCTCTTGTGAATGCCTATGACCGGGAACGGCCGATGAGCAGGGAGGAAAAAAAGTATCTTTATATTTTAATGCTTTTTCCTGAAAAGTTCTGGAAGATCGCCAACCATTATTACAATACCCGGAAAAGCTGGACCTGCGGCCGTAATCAGGAAAAACTGGAAGCATTTATCCATATCCGGGCGCTGCGGGAGCATTTCCTGGAATGCTTTTATAAAGAATATGGCAAAGCTTAAAATCACAAGCTTGCGGCCAGTGCGTAACCGGCGCCTGGCGCAGCAAAAACACCTCAAATCCGCACATTTTCTGCTAAAAATGGCTCCTTTTCGGTGTTTTGCGCCACACAAAGTCATAAATTCTCATGAAGGTATGAAATTTATGACCTTTTATCGCTGGTATCATAATAATGAAAATGCACAAAAAATGTCAAAATAAGTCGGCCCTCCATGTCTAATATGGTTAAATTTAGCTTTATTTTTATGAGGAAATGTATTATAATAAACTTGGATCAGATTCACAGGATCAGACGTATGGCTGAACTGTAACCACATTTTTTTGATGAATTTAGGAGGTAATTCCAATGGACTACAAAAAGATTTATGAGGAGTGGCTTGCCAACCCCTACTTTGATGAAGCAACAAAAGCAGAGCTTTTAAGCATCAAAGATGATGAAAACGAGATTAAAGAGCGTTTTTATATGGATCTGGAATTTGGAACCGCAGGTCTGCGGGGTATTATCGGTGCGGGGATCAACCGTATGAACAAATACGTTGTGCGCAAGACAACTCAGGGCCTTGCTAATTACATTAAAAAGCAGGGCGGAGAGAGCAAAGGTGTAGCCATTGCGTATGACTCCCGCCGTATGTCCCCGGAATTTTCCGAAGAAGCTGCTCTGTGCCTGGCTGCCAACGGCATTAAGGCATACCGTTTTGAATCTTTAAGACCCACACCGGAGCTTTCCTTTGCTGTACGTCACTTAGGATGCATTGCCGGTATTAACATTACTGCCAGCCACAATCCGCCGGAATATAACGGATACAAAGTTTACTGGGAGGACGGCGCTCAGATCACACCGCCTCATGATACAGGAATCATGGACGAGGTAAAAGCCGTTACCGATTATAATAACGTACTTACTATGGACAAGGAAGCTGCCCAGGCTACCGGACTTTATGTGACCATTGGCCAGGAAGTGGACGATGCTTACATTGGCGAGCTGAAAAAACAGGTTAAACATATGGACAGCATTAAAGCTGTAGGCGACGAGTTAAAGATCGTATACACACCCCTTCACGGCACAGGTAATATTCCGGCCAGAAGAATCCTTAAAGAGATCGGCTTTAACAACGTATATGTTGTACCTGAGCAGGAGCTGCCGGACGGCGAGTTCCCAACGGTAAGCTATCCTAATCCGGAAGCGGACGAAGCCTTTGTCCTTGGCCTTGAGCTGGCAAAGAAGATCGATGCAGACCTTGTTCTTGCCACAGACCCGGATGCAGACCGTCTTGGTGTGCGTGTAAAAGATAAAAACGGCGAGTATCATTGCCTCACCGGAAACATGTCCGGATGCCTTCTGGCCGAGTATACCATCAGCCAGTGGAAGGAATTAAAAGGACTGCCTGAGGACGGCGCCCTGATCAAAACCATTGTAACAACCAATATGGCAGATGCCATTGCCAAGCATTATAACATCCGCCTTATTGAGTGCCTCACAGGCTTTAAGTATATTGGACAGCAGATCCTTGGCTTTGAGACCAGCGGAAAAGGTACATATCTTTTCGGTTTTGAAGAAAGCTACGGCTGCCTGATCGGTACCCATGCCAGAGATAAGGACGCTATTGTAGCAACCATGGCTCTGTGCGAGGCTGCCGCATACTACAGGACCCAGGGCAAGACATTGTGGGATGCCATGATCGATATGTATGAGAAATATGGCTACTACAAAGACGATGTAAAATCCATTTCCCTGTCCGGTATTGAAGGACTTGCCAAGATCCAGTCCATTATGGAAACACTTCGCAACAATCCGCCCAAGGAACTGGCAGGCTATAAGGTGCTTTCTACAAGAGACTACAAGAAAGATGAGATCGTTGACCTGGCTACAGGCAATGTAACACCCACAGGACTTCCATCTTCCAACGTACTGTACTATGATATGAACGACGATGCATGGCTTTGCGTTCGTCCTTCCGGTACAGAACCTAAGATCAAGTTCTACTATGGCATTAAAGGCACTTCCCTGGAGGACGCTGACGAAAAGTCCGCAACTCTTGGCAAAGCAGTGCTTGATATGATCAACGCTATGATCTGAATATGAAATCCCGGCGCCGGCTGTTCCCATAAAGGGCAGCCGGCGTTGCTTTTTGAGGGATACGCCCGGCAAGCGGCCGCCATGCCTGCATGCGGGGCGCCGTTTTTTAAAAGGCATGTCATAATTTCTTCCATACCCGCATAGGCTTTAGTAAAACCTTTGGAAGGGTCTGAGCTTTATGAGATTTCTAAAAAAATGCGCGGCTGCGGCTGCCCTTATTCTGGGATTTTCCATACTTTTAGGGTGCGGCAGTATTACAACATCCGAGGCCAAGCTGGCGGATCTGGATTTTACCGTTGTTTCTGAGACCAATATCCAGGAAGATATTAAAGAGCTTATTGAAGAAAAAAAGGAAAGTCCTTTTCAGATGACCTACAGTGACGGCAACTACAAATATATTGTGATTGGCTACGGAGAGCAGGCCAGCGGCGGTTACAGCATTCAGGTGGCAGAGGTCTATGAGACTGAAAATACCATTTGCGTCCGGACATCCCTTTTAGGTCCGGATGAAAGCGAAGCAGGAGCCACGGAGCCCTCCTATCCCTATATTGTCATTAAGATCGAAAATCTGGATAAAACCGTGGTGTTTCCGGAAAGTTAGTCATAATATCCTCTTTTGCAGAATATCTTTTAGATAGAAATGCAAGGAGGATATTTTTATGGAGATAATAAAAAAACGCATCCGGACCAATCAGTTTAAGGGTCGTGCGTTTACTCAGGTGACTCTGGACGATGATTTTAATGTTCCGGATGTACGGCCGGATATTGACAAGATCATCCAGGAGAACGGAGATATAAAGATCACAGAAGTGCGGGTTATGGAAGGAAAGGTAAGCATCCACGGCAAGCTGGACTTTGCGGTACTTTATATTAGCGGCTATGATGCCCGGCCCATCCATCACATGGACGGCAGCATTGATTTTGAAGAAGTGGTGAATATGGACAATGTGGCTGAGGGAGACGATGTTAAGGTATCCTGGGACATGGAAGATCTCAGGACCAGTCTGATCAACAGCCGGAAGCTGAGCGTGCGCTCCATTATTTCCTTAAGCTTAAGCGCCAGCTGTATTGTGGAGATCGAAGCTGCCCAGAAGGTCAGCGATCCGGCAGGAATATGCACTAGAAGCCGGCGGATTGATACAAGCCAGATACATATCCAGAAAAAAGATACGTTCCGCATAAAGGATGAGATTAGCGTGCCGGCCAATAAGCCTAATATCCTGGAAATATTGTGGAATGCAGCGGCTCTGGATAATCTGGATATACGGCTGGTAGACGATAAGATCAGCCTTCGGGGAGAGCTGGAAATTTTTGTCATGTATTCCAGCGAGGAAGAAAAAAATCCCCTTCAGTTTTTTAATACCTCTGTAGGATTTTCCGGAAATCTGGAATGCCACGGTGCAAAGGAGGAAATGATCGGCCACATCACAGCCAAGATCATCCATACAGAGATCGAGGTGCGTCGGGATGCTGACATGGAGGCCAGAAATGTAGGCATTGAGGTGGTCCTGGAGCTGGAAATGGCCGTATATGAAGATGAATCTGTGGAAATCCTTAAGGATGTTTATGCATTGGACCGGAAATTAACGCCAGTGTACCGTCCCGTAGTCTTTGACAATATTTTAATGAAAAACCAGTCTAATGTGCGGCTCCATCAAAGGATCAAAATAAAAAATGACCAGGCAAAGATCCTTCAGATCTGCCAGGCCGGGGGACACATAAAGATCGACCGTACCCAGATCAATGAAAGCGGGATCCTTGTGGAAGGCGTTGTTTATGTGCAGATCCTTTATGTGGCTGCTGACGATAAGGTGCCGGTCAATGCCATTAAGGGAATGGTGCCTTTTTCCAGTCAGATCGAGATTCCGGATATGGATGATTCCTGTACCTATGAAATCGCCCCGGTGCTGGAGCAGGTCAGCTCCAACATGCAGGACAGCGAGGAAATCGAGATCAAAATGATGCTGGTATTATCTGCTATTGTATTTAAGCGGGTGAAGGCAGATATTATTGAGGAGATCCGTGAAGAACCGGCTGACGAAGCCATGGCGGAACAGATGCCGGGGATCATTGGCTATATTGTCCGGCCGGGAGATGAGCTTTGGACGTTAGCTAAAAATTTTAATACGACGACAGATGAGATCATGGCAGCCAACGGCCTGGAGCAGGAGCAGCTGGCCGTTCGGCAAAAGCTGGTGATCATGCGGCGGATTTGCAGTGATCATGCGTCTTCTCAGAATGCCAATGACTGAATCGCTGCTGCGGTTCTCCGTAAACAGTAATGTAAGAATCCGGTTGCAACAACCGGATTCTTACTGTATAATGTATACAACACTCAGATAAAGGAGAATGAATCTATGGATCGTATACTGCTTAAAGCAATGGGAAAAATCAATCTGGGGCTGGATGTGGTGCGGCGCCGTCCTGACGGGTATCATGAGGTAAAGATGGTCATGCAGACGGTAAATCTGTATGATAAGGTGGAGATCACCGCTGAGTCTAAGCCCGGCATACGTATTTCTGCTAATCTGTCATTTCTTCCTGTAAACGAAAATAATATTGTATATAAAGCTGCGGCCCTCCTTATGGACCGTTATGGTATTGATCAGGGGGTGAACATCCGCCTGGAAAAGCATATCCCTGTGGCAGCAGGTATGGCCGGGGGAAGCACAGACGGAGCTGCGGTGCTTTACGGCATGAACCGGATTTTTTCTCTGGGTTTAAGCAAAAAGACACTTATGGAGCTGGGCGTGACCCTTGGAGCAGATGTACCCTATTGTATCATGCGGGGAACGGCACTTTCAGAGGGGATCGGAGAAGTGCTTACGCCACTGCCGCCTATGCCGGACTGCTGGATTCTTATAGCCCGGCCGCCGGTAAGCGTTTCCACAAAATTTGTTTATGAAAATCTCCATTTGGAAAATATCAGCAGGCATCCGGATATTGACGGTATTGTACAGGCTATCCGGGACAGCGACCTTCACGGTATGTGCAGCCGTCTGGAAAATGTTCTGGAAACCGTGACCGTGAAAAAGCATCCGGAAATTGATGAGATTAAAAAGTTTATGTGCCAGCGGGGGGCCATCAGTGCCTTAATGAGCGGCAGCGGCCCCACTGTGTTTGGTATTTTTACAGACGAACGGGAAACACGCAGCGCCTGTGAAGCCTTAAAGGAGACAGGTATGGCCCGGCAGGTTTATGTGGTAAAGCCATTTAATCCTTAAATAAAGTCTGGTATACAAAGTGCGGAGGAATCCGCAGATGACGGGGGCAAATCTTTTGCCCCCCAACGTTTTTTAATATACGAGGTTGGTAAATAATGAAAGAATTTACAATGAATACAAATGCGTATCTGCCTTTAAGAGATGTGGTTTTTAATACGCTGCGGGACGCCATATTAAGAGGAGACCTGGAGCCGGGGGAACGGCTGATGGAGATCGCTCTGGCGAATCGTCTTGGGGTGAGCCGTACACCTATCCGGGAGGCGATCCGAAAGCTTGAACTGGAAGGGCTTGTTGTTATGATTCCCAGACGGGGCGCTCAGGTGGCCAGCATTACCCAAAAAGACCTTCAGGATGTTTTAGAGGTGCGTACATCTTTGGAAGAACTGGCGGTAAGCCTTGCCTGCGAGCGTATCCAGCCCCAGCAGATCGGGCAGCTGGAAGAAGCTTTAAAAAAATTTGAGGAAGCTCTTGCCGGTACCGATGTAACGGCCATTGCCCGGGCTGATGTGGATTTTCACGATGTGATCTTTTCTTCCACAGGCAATGCCCGCCTTGTCCAGATCCTTAATAATCTCCGGGAACAAATGTACCGGTACCGCCTGGAATATCTGAAAGATTTTTCCAGTCACAGCCGTCTGCTTCAGGAGCATAAGGAGCTTCTCAGAGCAATTTGTGCCCATGATAAGGAAACGGCATCAAAGATTATCCGAACGCATATTTACAATCAGGAGATTTCCGTGATCCGTCATATCCGTCAGAACCAGGATGGAAAGGAATGAAAGGCAGGCAAAAAGCCGCCATCTGCCCGTGGGAGGATGGCTGAATAGATACAAAAAAACTGCATACAATAATCCCGTAAAAACTGATGCGAAAACAGCAGCAGGAGGGATGATATGGCAATGAAGGGAAAAATGGAAATATCCCCTGAGCTTGAAAAGAATATGGCCCTGATCCAGGAGATGTATAAGGACTGCGCCGATGTGGTCAAACGTCAGATGAGGATCGGGGCCAATCATTATCCGGTATATGTTGTATACATGGATACAATGATCAACAGAGAACTGGTAGAATCAGATATTTTTAAAAGTCTGGTGTATTCTCTCGGTTCCATACCCTCCCGGGGGGCAATGGACTATATTTTAAATTATGGGATGATCACAGCTGATGCAGTGCGGGAGACAGACCTGGAAAAGGCACTGAAAAATATGATGAGCGGCGATACCCTTATGTTTGTCCAGGGGGATAACGGCGTTCTTGTGATCAACAGCAAGGGGTATCCTAACCGGGGCGTTCAGACCGCAGAATCAGAGATTACCGTCCACGGCCCTAAAGACAGCTTTACGGAATCCGTGCGCTTTAACACTGTGCTGGTGCGCCGGCGCATTAAGGATCACCGGCTGAAAACTGTCCAGATTGTTAAGGGGCGCAGGTCTCAAACCGATATTGCTATTATGTATGTGGAGGATCTGGTTCGTCAGGATGTGCTTACAGAGCTGAAACAGCGGATGGATGATTTTGAAATTGACGGGATCTTTGACAGCGGAAGTTTGGAGCAGCTTTTGGAAAAAGAGTGGTATTCGCCATTCCCTCAGTTTCAGATAACGGAAAGGCCGGACAAAACCGCTTCGGCGCTTCTGGAAGGCCGTGTGGCTATTTTGGCAGATAATTCTCCCCAGGCATTGCTGCTCCCGGCAGTGGCAGGATGCTTTTACCAGGCGTCGGATGATTATTATAACCGGTGGGGGATCGCCGCATTTACACGGCTGCTCCGCTACATTGCCTCAGTGCTTGCCTTTGTCCTGCCGGGACTTTATATTGCCATTGCCTCTTTCCATCCGGAGGTATTTCCCACCAGCCTGGCCCTTTCCTTTGCAGCCTCCCGCCAGGGCGTGCCATTTCCTCTGGCTGTGGAAGTTCTCCTTATGGAACTGGCCTTTGAGCTGCTGCGAGAAGCGGGAATCCGTTTGCCCGGAGCAATGGGAGGAACACTTGGCATTGTAGGCGGCCTGATCATCGGACAGGCGGCGGTGGACGCCAATATTGTCAGTCCCATTGTGGTCATTATTGTGGCACTGACGGCCCTGTGCGCCTTTACCATCCCCAATGAGCCATTTGCCTCGGCCTTCCGGCTGATGAAATTTTATCTGATCTTTTTAAGTATGTTTTTGGGGATTTTCGGATTTGTCCTTGGCGTTCTGACCCTGCTGGTCCACCTGGCCTCCCTGGACAGCTTTGGCATTCCCTATATGATGCCCTTTACCGCGGCGGAGGTTAATGGAGGAAATGACCGCAAGGACGGCATATTCCGGCGGCCTTTAAGGGCTATGAAGCGCCGCCCGGTATTTACTCAGCCGAAAGCAAGGCTTCGTATGTTTTTTCATTCATCAAAACGTAAGTGAGGAAATGTCATGTTTTCACAAAATCATATTGTTTCTGTACGTCAGATGAAACGGCTGCTGGTACTGGATCTGTTTGCCGGAACAAGTCTTGTGCTGCCCATGGTGGTCGGCCGCCTTTGCGGCTCCTCCGGAATATTCGCTCTTTTGATCGGCGGCTGTGCCTCCGGAATATTTGCCTTGTTTTTATTAAATACAGTGAAAGGCTGTCCTGACGGTTATCCGGGATATTGTCAGGAAATCCTCGGACGTTGGCCGGGCCATGTCCTTATGGGGATCTACGCCCTGCGGTATTTTTTGACAGCAGCCATGTTGCTGGCTGTTTTTGCCCAGATTGTTAATCATACATTCCTGACAGATATACCCAGGGCCATTCTTGGGACAGGCATGCTGCTTCTTTGTATTTACTGTGTATTTAAAGGACTGGAAACCCGTGCCCGCCTTGGGGAAATGCTTATGTATTTTGTTATTGTCCCCATTGTAATCATTATTCTTCTGGCCATCCCTCAGATTCACGTTGATCGTTTATGGCCAATAGAATTTTTAAATGCAGCTCAAACCGGAAAGCATACTCAGGGACCCGGTGGCCTGAGAGGATTTCTGTGGGCCAGCGCTATTACCTTTGCTTTGTTTTCTTTTGTAGAATGGCTGTTATTTTTAAGGCCGTCGGTGAAAAAAATGGAGAAGGCCTGCCGAGGGGCCCTGTCCGGTATTTTATGGCCGGTGCTTTTAAATATTTTGATATTGGAGGTTTGTATTGGCATTTTTTCTGTAGAAGGCATGAATAACGAGCAGTGGCCTACGGTGGTGCTTATGCAGATCGTTCGATTTCCCGGGGGCTTTTTGT
Source organism: Candidatus Scybalocola faecigallinarum (assembly GCA_018711005.1). Classification (GTDB taxonomy): domain Bacteria; phylum Bacillota; class Clostridia; order Lachnospirales; family Lachnospiraceae; genus Catenibacillus; species Catenibacillus faecigallinarum. The sequence continues at coordinate 64,202 of DVIT01000062.1, forward strand.
CCCGGCAGGACGGACTGATGCTGGCTTTTTGGATGCTGGGAATGTTTATGCTCATTGGCGGAAATATTCATTATGGGATGGAAAGCTTTCGAAGTCTAAATAAGAAATTATGTAAACCATGGACTGTAGTTTTTCCGGGGATATTTGTTCTGGCCTGCTTTTTTATGATTTATCTTCAGGATGCTGCCCGGATATTTATCCAGTACATGCTGTTTGTTTACATGCCGTTAGCGGTCCTGCCGCCTGTGCTTTTGACCCTTGTGAGGTGCTTTAAAAAAGGCCGAGGTACAGCCAAAAGGAAGCCTGGCAGGGCAAAAATATGCCTGTTTCTGGCCTTTATGCTTGGGGCAGGAACCTTAAGCGGCTGTACGAATCTTGCGGAAATCGAGGACCGGAACTTTGTTATGTGTATGGGCGTTGACACCGAGGATGGACAGCTGAAGGTCAGCTTTGGATTTCCGGACCTGAAGGCCCTCACCGGAGACGGGGATAATATCCATTATCCGGCAGTGACCCTTTCCGGAGCCGATATGGAGGCAGTGGAGACTTCCTTTAGGGAACGATCCAATAAACGTCTGGATTACGGACAGCTGCAGATGATTATTTTTGGAAGGGAAATACTGCAGGATCCGGAAATTATGAAAGAGGTTTTGGAATATATCCAGGAACATCAGGAATTTACACGGACCGTGCTTACAGCCATGGCGGATGGCCGTGCTCAGGATATTGTGGCCCTGGATGAGGCAGTGAATGGTTCTATTGGCGTGTATTTAAAGCAGATGTTTGAAAATAACATGCCGGAATACGATCTGACAGTAGGTGATCTGATCATTGGCATGAGCCGGACTGATGAGATCATGGAAATCGCGGTCATCGCCCCGGGTGAGGATGCGCCAAAGATCACAGGCATGGAAAAAATCCGGACATAAAGAAAAAGCTGCCCATCGGGCAGCTTTTCCTTATCTGGTAGAATAAGAGACGAGGGAGGTCTGGCAGTGCGGCCTGCCAGACAATGTTATGAAAAAATCAAACTGTTTTGCAAGTAATCATTATTGATTACTATGATTACATTATAGTGGGAAATTGTGTCCAAAATTTGTCCAGGAAATAAAATAAATATAAAACGTTTCTTAAGAAATCATTGTTAAAAAATCTTTTAAAACCTGAGACATATGATCCGGACGGTAAGCACAGATGATACCGTTGGAATATCCTTTCACAGGGATCCGTACAAGAGAGCCGGTCAGGGGAAGATCAAAAAAGGCATCAGCAATAATAATATCTTTCAGATTCCAGCGGCTTGCCTTAATGGTATAGGCATTGGCCATGGATGCAGTGATCTTCGGGCGCAGGCCTTCGGAAGCAAAAAGCTCGTATATATCTTTTACATAATTGGGATTATGAGCCTCGTCCAGTGCAACCAGGCCATAATCAGACAGATCCGACAGGGTAACAAATTTTTTTACAGAAAGCGGATGGCTTTTGGGCATGTAGGCATAGACACAATCCTTTGCGGTCCATTTCCAGGCAATAGCTTCCTGATCAAGGCTGTAATGCTCAAAGTGAGGGAGAAAAATAATATCATAGACACCTGAGGCAAGCTTTTCCCTTAAAATTTCCATGGAATCACTTTCCACCTGGATCTTTACAGATGCATGTTCATTTTTAGTGTGCGCCAATGTTTTGATCCTGCCGGAGGACGGCTCAAAGATCCCGGTAGTCATGACCCATATGGCCAGGGATATTGAAGGCGGCTGCGAGCTGCGGTCACGTTTCTGGATGGGGTATCAGATCATTGATAAAAAAGCTCAGAAAATGATCCCGGACGGCGTTGTTTTTCCGGAAAATGTGGTAGCAGAGCTTTTAGGACATAATTTTGCAGAATTTACCAATTTAGCAGCGATCCTTCCGCAGGTTTACGCAGAAGAAAACGACCGCTGGGCATAAAAAACAGGATGCCAGGGAACAGCAAAATGCTGAACTCTGGCATCCTTTTTTCAAGGGGAGGATAAGTACGCAAAAATTTTTTTGGTACTTTTTGAATGAATTGGAGGGGGAATCCAATGATTCCCGGAACCGTTTAAAACGGCCTTGATGTTCCGGGAACAGTAATAGTATATCCGGTATGGGAATCCTTATACATAGATTTGTCTTGCTACGAAAAGAAATCCGTGTTACAATCTATAATTATAAAAAAAGTATAAACTAATTATAAAAAAAAAGAAAAGCAAGTATACAGGAGAAAAAATGATTGAAATAAGAGAAGTTCAGACAAAACGGGAAATGGGGATTTTTATAAAATTTCCATATAAATTTTATAAAAAACATCCATACTGGGTACCTTCGCTGCTGATGGATGAAAAAAATACCTTGGACAAAGAAAAAAATGGCGCTTTTGAGTCAGCTCAGGCGCGTTTCTGGCTGGCATGGAAAGATGGACGCCCCGTAGGACGGGTTGCGGCTATTTTTCTGGAAAAGTATGAGGAAAAATGGGGACAGCGGCGCCTGCGTTTTGGCTGGCTGGACTTTATTGATAATAAAGAGGTTGCCTTTGGACTCCTGGATGCTGTGTGGCAGTGGGCAAAAGAATTAGGCGCCGCTGCGGTTCATGGTCCTATGGGTTTTAATGATATGGATAAGGAAGGAATGCTCATTGAAGGCTTTGATCTTCCGGGATCCATGCTGACCATTTACAATGAACCCTACTATAATACATATCTTGAAATGTACGGATTTGAAAAAGATGTGGACTGGGTGGAATATTCTTTTAAAACACCTGAGAAAAATCCTGAGCTTTTTGAAAAAATGGCGAAACGTGTCCAGGAAAAGACCCGGTACCGCTTAAAAACCTTCAAAAACTCCAAAGAACTGGTAGAGTGGGGACCGCGTATTTTTGAAATTTATAATAAGGCCTACGATCATCTTTACGGAGCGATGCCCCTTAATGAACGTCAGATCAAGAGCGCCATTGAACAATATTTAAAGATTATTGACCCGGAATTTGTTTTAGGGATCGTGGATGGAAGCGGTGATCTTGTAGGTTTCGGCGTGGCCATGATTAATCTGGATACAGCGGTTAAAAAGGCCGGAGGACGTTTGCTGCCTTTGGGCTTTATTCATATCCTTCGTGCAATGAAAGCGAGAGATACATATCTTACGATGCTTCTCATCGGTCTTGAGCAGGAGGTGCAAAAAAGCGGCGCTGTGGCGCTGATGCTGAACCAGATCGTAGACACATGCCATAAACGGGGCATTAACAGGATTTATTGTCTGCCTGAACTGGAAGATAATTTAAGTGTCCAGAAGCTGTGGAAACTCTTTGATACTGAAATCGTGCGGCGCCGCAGGGTATATATCCGGTACATGGATGCTGCCCAGAGGATGGATTATATCTATAAGGCGTAATGATCCGGTACCTGCCGCAGGAAAGCTGTTCATTGATAAACCCGGTCAAAGGTCTTGAAACATGGGGGAAAATTCCATACAATAGAGGAAAACCATACGAAAGGAAGAAATACTGATGGCGTTTACAATGAACAGTACGCTCCATGAGATTATAAATAATGAACGTGTCAATAAAAAGCTCCACTATTTGTTTAGTCCGGACTATTATGAAAACATCCGTCCAATACTGCGTAAGATGAAACTGAAACATATGGTAAAGCTTGCAAAGACGCCGTGGGGAAGTCCGTTCCCTGCAGAAGGGCTTTTGCGCTGCGCAAACCTTCTGATTTCCCGAAGGGAGGCAGGGGAACTGACGTCCATTTCCATATGGAAGGATCTTCCTGAAGAACAGGCAAAGTCCGCGGAAGATGTCGTCCTGATTCCGTTTTTGCTGAAAGATAAAAAAGACGCCCCTTGTGTGATCATTTGCCCTGGGGGCGGCTATACCCGTGTCGCTTCCCATAATGAAGGGATTCCAGTAGCTCAGGAAATGAACCGCCGGGGATACCAGGCATTTTTGCTGAATTACCGGGTTTACCCGAACCTGTATCCGGCTCCTGAACAGGATCTTGTCCGGGCCATACGGTTTGTCCGGGCCAACAGTGAAAAGCTGTGTGTGGATAAAAACAATGTGATGATCATGGGATTTTCTGCCGGAGGACATTTATGTGCCTGTGTTGGCGCTTTATATGACCATATTGAAGATCCCACCCACCGGTATGACCAGATTTCCGCACGGCCGGATAAAATTTGTCTGGGCTATCCGGTGATCAGTTTTATGGAAGATTGCCATGAAGGAAGTCTGGACCATCATCTGGGAGAAAACGCAGCTGAAGAAAAGAAAAAGACACTGTCTGCGGAAATGCTTACATCTAAAGACTATCCGCCCACCTTTTTGTGGGCATGTCAGGATGACGATACAGTACCGGTTTCCAACACAGAACGTATGGCGGCCAGCCTGAAAAATAAAACAGCCCGTCATCTTATGAAGCTTTATCCCACCGGCGGCCATGGTATTGGCCTGGGACAGGAGACCAGCGCTGAAGGCTGGGTGGATGAAATGGAAAAATTTTTCCGCCAGTAGATGCGGATATAAAAAACGCTGAGTCATTTTCCGGCACACTATAAGAAATTATGAGTTGCCCGACAAATGGGCATGAGACACGGATTGCTTAGCACTTCGTGCTCCCGCGTCTCCGCTTCGCTCCGGTCGGCGCTGAACAGGCACCACTGGCGCCTAGCGTCCTAAAAACACCTCAAATTATTTATGTAGGGGTACGGTGTAACTTAGAAAAATGGGTTACACCGTACCTTTTTGTTATGCCACAAAGCGGAAGTCTTGCGAGTTTTTCCGTATTTCCTTCATCATAGCAAGGATTTTCTCTTTATCATTCGGGTCTTTCATATACCCAAACGGAACAGAAGAAGATACTCGATTGCCTATCCTTTTCTAAAAATGAAACTTAATTGATATTCCAATTACTTTTAACGTACAAGTTTGGAATAATGTCTACATATAGTTGTTGCTATTTTCACAACTGTATGGCATAATAATTGCGTACATTATTTATTTTTTGCGTGCGGAAAGTTGGTATCTGATTGAGTAAAAAAGAAATTTTAAAAACAGTAATTGAAAATAACGGCGGCATTGCAAAAACTTCAGATTTTGCAGCTAACGGGATAAATAAATACGAGGTGGCGGCTTTTTGTAAAGACGGATATAGTGATTTTTCTCCACGTGAATGGTCGATTGCTGTACCGAGAACAGCGTCCCGTGCCGTAAAGAACATTGAAGAATTTCCGATGAAGGCTTACTATATTCAAAAGGACTTTTTTGATATAGGTAAGTCCACAAGTAATTTTAACGGTATAATATTGCCTGTGTATGACCGTGAGCGAACAATATGCGATTGCTTTAAGTACCGCACAAAACTTGACAACGAAATTTTTAATAAGGCTGTCAATGCCTATGCTTCTGACGAAAAAAAGAATCTTGCAAATTTATCTAAATACGCAAAGGAAATGAAACTTTATACAAAGGTTATGAATGTAATGGAGGTGCTGCTTAATGGCTGATATAGCTGCGTCCGTGCTGGCACGACTTAAGAATAAAGCTGCTGAAAGTGGAAGAAGTTATCAACTCTGTTTACAACTTTTTTGCCAAGAGGAATTTTTGCGGCGTTTGGAAAAGTCCGAGTATGCTGAGAATCTCGTGTTAAAAGGAGGCTTGTTCCTCTATTCTCTTTATAGCAGTTCATACCGGCAATGATTTTGTTACCTTTGAGATAAAGGATGTTGCACCGACAATTAATACTTATTCCATTGAAACGACCGTTGCTGAGAAAATTGATGCAATCCTTAGCCTGATGGAATTTTCCAGCCGGATGAAAGACTATTACGATATTTATTATCTTGCTAATAAATTTGATTTTGACGGTGCAACGTTGACAGAAGCGCTGAAAAAGACATTTGAAAACCGTGGACATAGCTTTACGATTGAACAGTTTGAACAGGTTATGAGCTTTGATAATGACAAAGCAATGCAGAAGAAATGGAAAGCGTTTGTTCGTAAAATTGACACCAAAACCGATGATTACAGTACCGTGCTGAAAACAATAAAAGCTTTCCTGACAAAACCATTTACAGCGGCGGTCAGAGGTAAAAAATTTACTGAAAAATGGTTTGCCACTAATGGCGAGTGGATATAAGGAAGGGAGAAAGAAGATGAGCATAAATATATCCAAATAAAAGCGAGAAGATTTGCTTGGTAAAATCAAAGTGATTCGTAGCTTTATCGTTGCTGCACCACAGGATGAGAACACAGGTAATCTGCTTTCCTATCTTTCCGACCTTGAAAAAGATGTGAATGGTAAGAAATATGGTCTTGTATTTGAGGAACACTGTGAGAAAATTGACGAGGTGCTGGATACTCATACACCCGTGCTCACAGAGGAAAAAGACCTATTCATTGACAACGGTGGACAGATGAATTTTCTTATTGAGGGAGACAATCTTGCATCGTTGCAGTTGCTTGAAAAGACACACAATGGCAAAATTGACCTTGCTTATGTTTCCAATGTTGCCCAACGGCGATTATTGTCACGATCAGGTCAGCAAGAGCGTGCTGATAGCCTGACAGTTCGATACATTGCAGGTTTTAGTGATATTCCGGATAAAGAATTGCGTACCTTTCCCTTATTCCCTGCTGAAACAAAGGGTAAAGATGTCGATTACGACCGTATTGTTACGGAAATTAAATTTAACGAAAAAATTGAAAATCTCAGTGATGCCCAGAAAAGTAGTATTTTAAAATTTATTTTTTAAAATTACATGAGTTTTGAGAACTTTTCACAATGTGTATTTAAACTTAACAGAATGGCGGCAAGGATTTCTTCCTGCCGCCGTTCTAAGTTAGTTGTAAATTATACCGTGATTCACGGTTTCTGTTGCTCTGCTTTGGATGTTATTCATTCGTACAATCCACTTCATTTTTTTATGAGCAGCGCTTTACAGCCATCCGGAAGCCGTAGATGACCACAGCACAGTCATCAGTCCGGAGATTACAATGGCAAGGCCGCTCATGGCACCTTCAACTTCGCCCAGTTCAATGGCTTTGGAGGTTCCTACAGCATGGGAGGCGGTTCCAATGGCCAGGCCTTTGGCAACCGGATCAGTAATATGGAACAGACGGCAAATGCCTACAGCGGCAGCCCCGCCGAAAAGTCCGGTGATCATAATAGCAGCAATCGTAATGGCTGTCAGCCCGCCCATTTCCTCAGACAGACCGATCCCAATGGCGGTCGTTACTGATTTTGGCAGGAGTGAGTGATAGATCTGGCTGTCAAAACGAAACAGCAGGGAAAATCCAAAGACCAGGGCAATGGATGAAAAACTGCCGCACAGAACGCTGATAATAATGGCTGCCACATTTTTCTTCAGTACCTGGATTTGCCGGTAAAGGGGAACAGCATAGCATATGGTAGCGGGGGTGAGTAAAAGGCTTAAAAGGCTGGCTCCCGTTTCGTAAGTTTCGTATCCAATATCACACACAAGCAGGATTACAATAATAATGGCGCTGGCAACAAGGATGGGATTTAAAAAGGAAATTTTGGTTTTCTGGGAAATTTTGTGGGCGATCCAGTAAATAAACAGTGTCAGTGCCAGTCCAAAATAAGAGGATGTTTCCAGGATTTCATTCATGATGGCAACCCTCCTTTTGAGGCTCAGCAGCATCCTGGCAGGATGGGCCGGAAATATCCGTGTTTATCCCATGGATGTCCTGATTTTTTGAACGCTGAATTTTCATGATCAGCTGGGTAATGGATCCGGTGATTCCCATAACGGCCATGGTGGAAAGAATACAGGTTACCAGAAGGCCGACCACGTTGTCTTTCAGTACACCCCAGTAATTCATCAGATTAACGGTAGAAGGAACAAATAAAATGGGCATAATAGCCAGAAAAAAGTCTGCAGCATGTTCCACCTGATCCAGGCGTATGATTTTGGTACATAAAGCAATAAATAAAATAACAAGGCCGTAAATGCTGGCCGGAATCGGCAGGGGCAGCAAAAGATTCAGCAGTTCGCCGATGGCTGTGATCATGCCGATGATCGTAAACTGGAATAAATACTTCATAATCAACTCCCTTTTCATATACAGTATGGTACAAATCCTAATGTCATATTTGGTGTTTTTCTGGTCAAGTAGATGTACTTTTTTCATGCAAGCATGAAAAACACATCTATTTGACCCTGGTGTCATCATATTATATAACTGTCCTAAATAAAATGTAAATAGTCAACCCCGCAAAACAATGTATTTTTTTTGTACAATTAAGGAAGCCTTCCGGAATCCGGACGGCTTTAGGCGATGTTTTGTATATGTGCAGGATCGGGGCTGCTTTTGAAGAAAGAATGATTGGAAGGTGGCAGTTATTGTAAAGATTGTTGTCGCAGGAGGCGGATTTGCCGGATGCGCAGCCGCACTTCAGGCCGCGCGTATGGGAGCCAGTGTTGTTTTGGCTGAGCGGACAGATATGCTGTGCGGTACCGGCGCTGTGGGCGGAATCATGAGGAATAATGGAAGATACACAGCAGCAGAGGAAATGACAGCCATGGGCGGCGGTCAGTTGTTTTCACTGATTGACAGGCATTGCCGGCATAAAAATATAGACTTTCCGGGCCATAAACACGCCAGCTTATTTGATGTAGCCCGGGTACCGGCAAAAACAGAGCAGTATTTGGAGGATGCCGGCGTAAAAATTTCCCTTATGAGCAGGATTACCGCAGCATTTCATTTGTGGAAGGAGAGCAGCAGCGGCAAATATCGTCTCATGTCTGTAAAAGACAGCCGGGGCAATATACTTGAGGCGGACGCATTTGTGGATGCCACAGGAAGCGCCGGCCCGGGTTCTATTTGTCGGAAATATGGCAATGGCTGTGCATCCTGCATCATGCGCTGTCCTACTTTTGGGGGCCGGCAAAGCTTGTGCGCATTGTGCGGGATCGATGAGTTTGGGGCTGTGCGGGATGGACAGATTGGGGCAATGAGCGGTTCCTGCAAGCTGATGAAAGATTCTTTATCCGAAGAATTATCCCGGCAGCTGGCACAAAACGGCGTTGCTGTTGTGAAAATCCCGCAATCCCTGATGGAAGATCACCGGGATATGAAGGCGTGCCAGCAATATGCATTGCCCGAATATGCTGCAAACATCGTTTTACTGGATACAGGACACGCCAAGATGATGACGCCTTATTTTCCATTGCAGAAGCTGAGAAAAATACCGGGCCTGGAAAATGCCCGGTACGAAGATCCTTATAGCGGCGGTACAGGCAATTCGATCCGGCTGACCGCCTGTGTCCGCCGGGCAGATACAATGCTTGTGGATGGCATGGAAAACCTGTTTTGTGCAGGGGAAAAGTCCGGCATTTTTGTAGGGCATACGGAAGCCATTGTCACCGGGGTGCTGGCCGGATATAATGCAGTGCGCTGCGCCAGAGGGGAGGCTCTGGCAGTGCTTCCGGAAGAAACAGCCTGCGGGGATGCCATACATTGGGTTGGGGAGCAGATGAAAACACCGGAGGGCCGAAGTTATAAATATACCTTTTCCGGGTCTGTGCTTTTTGAGCGGATGAAAGCCCTGGGGCTTTATACTGCAGATTTAAAGGAGATCCGCCGGCGGGTAGAAAAATGCGGGGCTGCGGATCTTTTCCAAAAGGATGCGTAGCTTGCGGACCGGGAAAACACCGCCGGGGCTGTGCTTCTTTTGTGTGTACACATTCTTTTCATGAAAAAAATAAGCGCATGGACCAATGCCCATGCGCTTAACACTTTTACAATCACTTTAGTTTTTTACAGCAGTAGAAAAATGCCGGAATAAGGAAAATATCGGCAAAGATCCATGCCAGCGGGTGTGCCATGCAGATACCGGTGAAGCCGAACCACTGAGCAAGGCATAAACCTGCAAAGGTACGGGCAGCCATTTCCATAACACCGGCAGTGATTGCCAGGCCGGAAAAGCCCATACCCTGGATGGTAAATCGCACTGTGTTGACCAGGGTCAGGAGGAAGTATCCTCCGCAGCAGAACATAAGGAACTGGTAGGAGTAATCGATGATCTGCTGCTGAGAATTGTCCAGGAAAATCAGGGAAAGATCCCGTCCGGCAAAAATCATGACAACAAGCATAACTGCAGAAACAATAAAACCGCAGACTGAGGAAGCGATCAGTCCCTGCTTAACACGATCCATTTTTCCTGCGCCTACATTCTGGCCGCTGTAGGGAGCCATAGTCTGGCCCAGGGCGTCGATGGGGCAGGAAACAAAGGAATTTATCCGCTGGGCCGCAGTAACACCGGCCACAACAGCAGTTCCCAGACTGTTGACAGCTGCCTGGATCACTAACGTTCCGATGGCTGTAATGGAATACTGAAGTCCCATGGGGATACCCATTTTACACAAAATTTTGGCATGATGGGAACGCATGCGCCAGTCGTCTGGCTGCATTTTCAGGATAGGAAATTTTTTCTTCATATAAAACAGGCAGATGATCCCGGAAATGGCCTGGGAAATCACTGTGGCCAGGGCCGGGCCTTCTACGTTCATATGGAAAAGCTGAATAAAAACAATGTCCAGCACAATGTTAATAAGGGAGGCCAGAGCAAGGAAAATAACCGGTGTTTTGCTGTCTCCCAAAGACCGGATGATGGCGGCCAGTATATTATATAAGAAAGTAAATGGAATCCCAAGGAAGATGATCAGTATATATACATAAGCATATTCAAATATATCTTCCGGTGTGTTCATCATATGTAATATAGGACGGCAGGCCAGCGCTGTGGCAATGGTCAGGACTGCGGAAAAAATAATGCACAGCCATGTGCTGCATGCCACGTAACGGCGAAGATCCCTCTCATTCTTTGCGCCGAACATTTGGGCTACAGGCAATGCAAATCCGTTGCACACGCCTGTACAGAAGCCGATGACCATAAAATTTAAGGAGGATGTGGAGCCTACGCCGGCCAGCGGATTGACGCCAAGAAACTGACCGACAATGACAGTGTCCACCATACTGTAAAATTGCTGGAATAAAATTCCCAAAAACATTGGGATCGCAAAGCTGATGATCAGTTTCAGCGGCGATCCCTGAGTCATATCTTTAACCATAATCATTCACCTCGCCAAGATTTTAAGTTCAATGTTTTTTGCTGATGGCTTACATCCAGAAGCTGTCTGTTGTGTCTGTGTGAACAGCGGCTCTGGATTTTCACTTGCAAAATCCTATCACATTGTTGAGGTTGCATCTATAACTATATGGAAGTATACTATAACAAAAACGACATTTTTGGGAGGATTGCCTGTGAAAAACAATGGGATCATAACAGAGAAAGGACAGGAGCTGAAAAAGCATGGCAGCGCAGCATTTCCGTGCGCTGCCTATGAAAGCCGGGGAGAGGCCATGGGATTTCCATGGCACTGGCATGAGGAATTTGAGCTTTCTGTAGTGGAAGAAGGATTTGTTGAGTTTTATACCGGACAGGAATGCTGTCGTCTGGGAGCCGGCGACGCCATACTTATTAATTCAGGAACGCTGCACAGCGTACCATCTCCCATATTGGGAGAAAGCAGGAAAAAGGATATTGTTTTTTCCGGAAAACTGATTTATGGAAGCTTTGACAGTATTTTCTGGGAAAAATATTTTCAGCCCATTATTTCATCCCAAAGGCTGCCGGCTTATGTATTTCACGGGGATGTGACCTGGGAAGCCAGGGTGGCGGGGCAGGCGCTGCTGGCCCATAAAGCCCTTTTAGGGCAGGCGTATGAACGGGAAATTTTTGTGAAAAAGGTACTGACAGACATTTTCTATGAACTGATCCTTCACTGCCGGGATGCTGTGGATGAAAATGCTAAAAATATCCGTGACAACGAACGGATCAAAAAAATGCTGGGCTTTATTCATGAGCATTACAGGGAAAATATAACTGTAGCCATGATCGCGGATCATGGCAACGTATGTACCCGCGAATGCTTAAGATGCTTTCGGGAATTTATCCACATGTCTCCCATCCAGTATGTGATCAGCTGCCGTCTGAACGATGCCTGCCGGATGCTGGGTTCCGGCGAGTATACGGTGACAGAAGTATGCGAGGCCTGCGGTTTTGAAAATCCCAGCTATTTTTCCAAAATGTTCCGCCGCCAGACCGGACTTACCCCCAGCGCCTACCGCAGGAAAAGGGCATAAGTCCTTACGTGAGTAAACTTCCTCCGGTTCTTTGCCTGGCCGGATGCATGGCTGAACTGTTACCCGAAAAAACATAAGTTTTGATTTTGGGTATTGACAGCCCTCTTTTTCCTGTGGTAGAGTAAATTCATCAATAACTGAAAAGAACTTTGAGGACTGACGGATAATTGTGGGTTACCACAGTGGATTCAAAGTTTCGCAACAGCCGACCGTCTGGGCAGCATCGGAACCCCCGTTCCATGCTGCTCTTTTGCTGTGACCACTTAATGAAGCCAAGCCGCAAGGCGCAGGCTGAATTTAGTGGGAACGCACATCCCGAACCTTAGCGAGACGGCCAGAAGGGCCGTCGAGGTTAGTTGAGGGATGTTACCCGTAATGACCACTTAATGAAGCCAAGCCGCAAGGCGCAGGCTGAATTTAGTGGGAACGCACATCCCGAACCTTAGCGAGACGGCCAGAAGGGCCAGCGAGGTTAGTTGAGGGATGTTACCTGCGGAGAGCAGCTATATGGAACCCGGGAGATCGGTGCCTTTTACAAAGCATGGGAGGAAATTCAAGATGATGGAAAAAGCATGGAGAAATTTTAAAGAAGGCGCATGGATGGACGAGATCAATGTCCGCGATTTTATTCAGAAAAATTATACGCCTTACGAAGGGGACGAAAGTTTTCTTGCAAAAGCCACTGACCGAACCAACCGCCTGATGAAAAAGCTTAATAATCTCTTTATGATCGAACAGCAGATGGGTGGCGTTTTTGATGTGGATACAGACACGGTTATGTCCTTAGTCACTTATAAGCCGGGCTACCTGGATAAGGACGAGGAGATCATTGTGGGCCTTCAGACCGATAAGCCTTTAAAGAGAGGCGTAAATCCTTTCGGCGGCATGCGTATGACACGGGAGGCATGTAAGGCTTACGGCTATGAATTATCCGAAAAAGTAGAAAAAGAATTTACTTACCGCACCACACATAATGACGGTGTATTCCGGGCCTATACGGACGAGATCAAGGCTGCCCGTCACTGCGGCATCATTACCGGACTGCCGGACGCTTACGGCCGGGGCCGCATCATTGGCGATTACCGCCGTGTGGCTTTATATGGTGTGGATACACTGATTCGTTTTAAAAAGGCAGATAAAGAACGTCTTGGCCATGAAGTAATGCTTCAGGACAATATCCGCCAGCTGGAAGAACTTTATCAGCAGATCCATTTCCTGGAGCTGTTAAAGGAAATGGCTAAAATGTATGGCTATGATATTTCCAGACCTGCCGAAAATGCCAGAGAAGCTGTCCAGTGGCTGTATTTTGGCTACCTTGGCGCCATTAAAGAGCAAAACGGCGCTGCCATGAGCCTTGGACGTACAAGCACTTTCCTGGATATTTACTTTGAACGGGATCTGGCCGAAGGTGTTTTAACAGAAAGCCAGGCTCAGGAAATTTTTGACGACTTTGTAATGAAGCTGCGTATGGCCCGTCATTTAAGAACACCGGATTACAATGAATTATTCGGCGGCGATCCCATGTGGATCACCGAATCCATCGGCGGCACCGGCGAAGATGGCCGTACATTAGTGACAAAAAGCTCTTACCGTATTTTAAATACATTATATAATCTTGGGCCAAGTGCAGAGCCTAACCTGACGGTTTTATGGTCGGAGCAGCTGCCGGAAAACTTTAAGCGTTTTGCTGCAAAGGTTTCCTGTGATACAGATGCTATCCAGTATGAAAATGACGACATTATGCGCCCGAAATTCGGGGATGATTATGCCATTGCCTGCTGCGTATCCGCAATGCGTGTGGGCAAGGACATGCAGTTCTTTGGCGCCCGGGCAAATCTGGCAAAACTGCTGATGATGAGCTTAAACGGCGGAAGGGATGAAAAGAGCGGCATGCAGGTGGCTCCGGCTCATGAGCCTTACCAGGGCGAATATCTGGAATATGACAAGGTGCTGGAGCTGATGGATATTTACCGTCCGTGGCTGGCAAAAACTTATGTAAGCGCCATGAACATTATCCACTATATGCATGATAAATATGCTTATGAAAAGACCCAGATGGCCCTTCATGATACCGATGTACACCGTTTTATGGCTTTTGGTATTGCCGGAATGAGCGTACTGGCCGATTCACTGTCTGCCATCAAATATGCCAAAGTCCGGGTGATCCGTGATGAAACCGGACTGATCAAAGACTTTGAAACTACCGGGGAATTTCCGGCATTTGGAAATGATGATGACCGGGTAGACAGTATTGCTGCCGAGCAGGTACGTCTGTTCTTTGAAGAACTGAAAAAGAATCCTACTTATAGAAATGCAGAGCATACCCTGTCCATCCTGACCATTACATCCAATGTAATGTACGGCAAAAAGACCGGAAACACACCGGACGGACGTAAAGCTGGCGAGCCTTTTGCACCGGGAGCCAACCCTATGCACAACCGGGAGAAAAACGGCGCCCTGGCATCCTTAAACTCTGTTGCCAAGCTTTCCTATGATGTGTGCAAGGATGGTATTTCCAATACCTTCTCTATTGTGCCACAGGCCCTTGGAAAAACCGAAGAAGAACGGTTAAATAACCTTGTGGCTATCCTTAGCGGATATTTTGCCCAGAAGGCTCACCATATTAATGTCAATGTATTAAACCGGGAGACATTGATCGATGCTTACGAGAATCCGGAAAAATACCCCAACCTGACCATCCGTGTTTCCGGTTATGCGGTGAACTTCCACAAGCTGTCCAGAGAACAGCAAAGAGAAGTGATCCAGAGAACCTTCCACGAGGCGATGTAAAGGGCCGCAGGCTTAAGGTGAGGAATATATGAAAGAAAATGTTTGCGGATATGTCCACAGCTTCCAAAGTCTGGGGGCTGTGGACGGCCCGGGACTGCGGTGCGTTGTATTTATGCAGGGGTGCCCGCTGCGGTGCGCCTACTGCCATAATCCGGATACATGGGCTCTGCCTGACCAGGCGCCCGGATGCCGGCCATATACACCGGAGCAGATGGCTGAAAAAATATCCCGGTACAAAGTATATTTGAAAAACGGAGGCGTGACTGTGTCCGGGGGAGAAGCCCTGATGCAGCCGGATTTTGTCCGGGAGCTGTTTATCCTTTTAAAGAAAGAAGGAATCCATACAGCTTTAGATACGTCCTGCGTGGGAAATCCGGAGAAGGCGGCCCAGGTTCTTTCCTATACGGACCTGGTGCTGGCGGATCTGAAATTTTCCAACAGGGAGGATTATAAACAATACTGCGGCGCTTCTATGGAGCAGGTGCTGGATTTTATCCGTTTGACCCAAACCATGGAAATCCCGTTGTGGATCCGCCATGTGGTCGTTCCGGGACTTAATGACCGGAAGGAACAGATTCTTGAAACCGGAAGGATCGCATCTCAGTTTACGAATCTGGAAAAATTTGAGCTTTTGCCCTTCCGAAAGATCTGCATGAGCAAGTATGAGCAGATGGGAATCGACTTTCCTTTAAAGGATCATGAGGCATGCAGTGAGAAGCATATTAAAGCCCTTGAGGAGTTTTTGAGACAGGAGCTGGGAGAGAAGCTGCCTGGTTTGAGGGCATAGCTATAAATAGCGCGGCTGAAGTGATACACTTCAGACCGCGCTTGTTGTATTTTTATCAAGTTAGGATAGGAGTTTTTCAATTTCATTACTGAGGATTTTTACTGGCTTATCTTTTTTTGAACCTTAAATCAGAGGATAGATAGAGCTTTACGGATAAAAACAGGAATTTTCAGATGTGTTACAATGCACATTTTCTTAATAAAAATTTATTATTTTTAGTCTATACTTCCCTATCTATATTGTGCTAAAATATGACATGAGACGACACAGAAGATTGAATGAAACGAGGCGTTTTTTATGAAGAAATTTCCATTAAAGGATTTACATAAAGATCGAAAGAAAAGATACATTCTCCTGGCCGCTGCCGTCGTGGCAGTGGCCGTTATTATGGGTTCTGCCTTTTTTCATCCGGTGAGAAAGGCGACAAAGGAAGTGGATACCGGATTAAACTACCTGACTCAGATGGCAGGTAAGTCTTCGGCGGATATTGAAAGTAATATTAAAAATATGCAGCAGGAAAGAGACCGGCAGAGAAGAATCGAGGCCCGGGAAAAAGCTCTGGCAGAAGGCACAGTAACTGTGTGGGAGCTGTTTGACGATTACGTGTTCCTTGGGGATTCAAGAGTTGTGGGTTTTTCTGAATTTGGATTCCTGGAATCCGGCCGGATCATCGCCCATTCCGGTGACGGTGTGAAAAATATTGCAGACAGTCTGGATACTGTTCAGTATTATAATCCTTCACTGGTATTTATTTCCTATGGCGCTAATGACCTGGGCAACTATGCATCCGCCGAGGCTTACGCAGATGCCCTTAATGAGCAGATCCAGGGACTGAAGGATGCGGCGCCTCATGCCGCTTTTATTGTCAGCTCTATCATGCCGGTGTATAGCAGCCGTCTGTCATCCATCAGTTCAAACTATGATCATGTGGATACATTTAACGAAGCCCTGGCACAGATGTGCAGTGAAAATGGATACACCTTTGTGGATAATACACAGCTGGCTGAGGAACACCGTTCAGAATACGAACAGGATGGAATCCATTTTAAATCCAGTTTTTATGAAGACTGGGCATTAAATTTAATTAACGGGGTAGATGCAAATTGAAAAAGTATTTAAAGCTGGAGTATATACGCTACGCGCTATTAGCGCTGCTGTTGATCTTTATTATTATATTATGCCAGGGAGATCGGATCAGCAATGCGGACATTGCCACAGTGACTGAAAACGTTCTGGCGGCGGTGGGAAGCGACGGGATGAACCAGGGAAACCACCAGATGATCCGCAGGCTTTACGGCCTGGATCCTAATGATTATGAGGGAATTTCTTTGTATTATCCGGATACTAATATGGGGGCAAAAGAATTTTTGATCGTAAAAATGAACTCTACGGATCAGTATAATACAGTAGAGTCGGCGATGAACAGCCGTGTGGAGACCCAAAAAGGGATTTTTGAGGGCTATGCCCCCGAGCAGTATGCCATGGTTGAGAACTATGAGCTGTGCCATGAAGGCAATTACGTGCTTCTTGTTATTAGTGAGGACCCTCAGGCGGCGGTCAATGCTTTTAGGAAAAGCCTGTAAAAAATGGAAAGCGAGTTTTTTTGGCAATGATATTTAGCAGTTTGTTTTTTTTATTTGTATTTTTGCCGTTCATGCTGTTGATCTACTATGTTGTTCCATGGAAGATCAAAAATTTTGTGATTCTTGTTTTTAGTATTGTGTTTTATGCATGGGGGGAACCGGTTTACGTTATATTGATGATCTTTTCAATTTTGATCAACTTTGTAACCGGATTGGAACTGGAACAGTATAAACGGGAAAATAATCTCCGTAAGCGGAGGATGACCCTGATTTTTAACATTATTGTGAATTTGGGCATTTTGGGCTTTTTCAAATATTATGGTTTTTTCGTGGAAAATATCAACAAGATCCTTCCATTTGATATTCCATATAAGGAACTGGCTTTGCCGGTAGGTATTTCTTTCTATACGTTCCAGACATTGTCCTACATTATTGATTTGTACTGGGGCAGAGTGGAGGTTCAGAGAAAGCTTGTGGATTTCGCAGTTTATGTGACCATGTTCCCACAGCTCATTGCCGGCCCTATTGTCCGGTATGCGGATGTGGCCCGTCAGCTGGCTTCCCGTCAGCTGTCCGCCATTAAGTTTGGGGAAGGTTGCGCCTGGTTTTTGCGGGGCCTTGGCAAAAAAGTAATTTTTGCCAATAATATCGGTGCCCTGTATGAAACTATTGTAGCGCTGCCGGCATCGGAAACAACGGTAGTGACGGCCTGGCTGGGCGCCATAGCTTATACGTTCCAGATTTATTTTGACTTTGGCGGATATTCGGATATGGCGATCGGCCTTGGAAAGATGCTGGGCTTTGATTTTATTAAGAACTTTGATTATCCGTATATATCCAAGTCTATTACAGAGTTTTGGAGACGGTGGCATATTTCCTTAAGTACATGGTTTCGTGAATATGTTTACATTCCCCTGGGCGGGAACCGGGTCAGCGTGGCCAAGCATATTCGAAATATTATGATCGTGTGGCTGCTGACCGGTTTCTGGCACGGCGCTGCGTGGAACTTTATGCTGTGGGGGATTTATTACGGCGTACTTTTACTGCTGGAAAAATATATACTGAAAGATTTTCTGGCCCGTATACCTTCCATAGCGCAGCATATTTACGCCATGGTTTTTGTGATCATCGGATGGGTATTTTTCTTTTCAACCTCTGTTTCCTCGGCCATGGGATATATTGGCCATATGTTTGGTATCGGCACCGGCGGATTTTTAAATGCTCAGACGATATACTATCTGAGAAATTACGGAATCCTGATGATCCTGATGGTCATTTGTTCAGGACCTGCACTTTATAATAAGTACAAAAAGACTGTTTTTGGCAGGGGCGGATGGCGGCTTTATTTATCCCTGGCCCTGTATATTTTATTATTTATTGTAGTCATTGCATTTTTAGTGAATGCAACATATAATCCATTTTTATATTTCAGATTTTAAATGGCATAAAACGCTGCGCCGCCTTACCGGGCAGCAAAAGCAGCAATGCCCTAATTTGAGGATGCAGACAGATTAAAGGTGAGATAACAAAAATGAGCATAAATGATACTAAGACACGCAGGAGCAGCAGGCCTGCGGAAAGAAACGCCGGCCGGGATGATCTGCGGCAGCAGAGACTGGCGCAGGACAAAAAGCGCAGAAAAAGGCGCATTATAAAGCGGGTGAACCAGCATCATATGCTGCTTGCCCTGCTTTACCTGCTGGTGACCGTGGTAATCATGATCGCTAACTTTATAACTCCTGAGAAAAGTTTTTCTGATCAGGAGAATCGCGTACTGGCCGGGCGTCCGGCGCTGAACTTTGACAGTCTGGTCAGCGGAGACTTTATGACCGATTACGAAAGCTATGTGGCAGATCAGTTTTCATGGAGAAACGGCTGGATTCGTCTGAAGTTAAACATTGAGCGGCTTTTGGGAAAAACAGAGTCTAACGATGTTTATTTAGGCCAAGATGATTATCTGATTGAAAAGCTGTCCGATCCGGATGTAGACAGCGTGAACAGGAACCTGGATGCGATTACGGCATTTTGTGAGCGGAATCCGGAACTGAGTGTCCACTCGGTATTTATTCCCAATGCAGCATATATTTGCTCCGATAAGCTTCCTTTCGGTGCGCCGGTGCGCTCACAGGAGGAAGATCTGAACTGGCTGGAAAGCGGCCTTCCGGAGACAGCAGGGTTTGTGGATCTGTCCAACACAATGCTCCTTCACAATACAGAAGATATTTATTACCGTACAGATCATCACTGGACAACCTTAGGCGCCTATTACGCATTTGAAGCGCTCCGTGAACCTCTTGGCCTGGAGGAGGATATTACGTGGGTTCCCCATACGGTTACCAATGATTTCCAGGGAACGTTGTCTTCCAACAGCGGTGTAAGCAATGTGTACGATTCCATTGATATTTATGAACCCCAGGATATTGAAAATAATTATGTGGTATCCTATGATGATACTCAGGAAAAAACAGCCACCGTATATGATATGGAGGCTCTGGATACAAAGGATAAGTATACGGTATTTTTCGGCGGAAACCACTCCCTGATCACTATTGAAACGGAAAATCAGAACGAGCGGTGCCTGATGGTCTTTAAGGATTCCTATGCCAATTGCTTTATACCGTTTTTGACGCCTTATTATGAAAAGATCATTATTATTGATCCAAGATATTATTATGGCGATGCCCAGATGACGATCCGTAATGAAGGAATCACCGATGTATTGTTTTTCTACAATGTTAATACATTTATGACGGATCATTCTCTTGCGGATGTGTTAGAGTCCGGAGAGGAATTTCAGGCAGAGGATCTGAATCAGGATACTGATGCTTCGGATACATCCGGTGAAAGTTCAGATACATCCGGTGCGACTTCCGATACTGCCGGAACCGAAAGCACCGCAGATACTTCAGCCCAGGATGAAACAGATACCGGCAGTACAAAGACTTCTGAAAATGACAGCACAGAGACTGAAACAGAAGCATCAGACGATACACAGGAAAGCACATCATCTGAGGAATAGAATACGGCCATCCGGCCAATGCCGTGTTGCATATAAGCACGCGGCTTACGGCCGGGCACAACGCAAAAAAAGTGGTTTGCTGCACGGATTACTTAGTGCAGCAAACCATTTTTTTGTCTTAATACACTTAATCTGAACGGTGTACCGGAGAGAAAATCAGGGGACAGGCGGAAAGGGGGACAGATATTCAGCCATGCCCGTCTGCATGGCTGAATATCTGCAAAAGTTTATAAAATTATTAGATTTTCCGGCAGGGTGTGCAGTTGGATTTTGAAGTGAAATCAGCTATAATAAAAGAAAAGACATCTTTAGATGAGGAGGCTGGACGTATGGATGACTTTGTAAAATTGGTAGATGTGACAAAGACGTATAAGATGGGAGAAGTTGAGATTCATGCGGTAGACGGAATCAGCTTTAATGTGGAAAAGGGAGAATTTGTTGTTATCGTTGGTCCCAGCGGCGCCGGAAAAACGACGGTTTTAAATATACTGGGAGGAATGGACCGGGCCACCAGCGGACAGATCTGGATTGATGGTACAGATATAGGAAAGTACAGTAATCGCCAGCTGACCGGATACCGGCGGGATGATATTGGTTTTGTATTTCAGTTCTATAATCTTGTTCCAAATTTGACAGCTCTTGAAAATGTAGAGCTGGCTCTCCAAATTTGTAAAAATCCCCTAGATGCCAGGCAAGTCCTTCAGGAAGTAGGATTAGGCGACCGCCTGGGAAATTTTCCGGCTCAGCTGTCCGGAGGTGAACAGCAGCGGGTGTCGATTGCCCGGGCGCTGGCAAAAAATCCCAAGCTGCTTTTGTGCGACGAGCCTACGGGCGCTCTGGATTATAATACGGGAAAGGCGATATTGAAGCTGCTTCAGGATATGTGCCGGGAGCGGGGGATGACGGTTATTGTTATTACTCATAATTCTGCCATTGCGCCAATGGCAGACCGTGTCATAAAGATTAAAAACGGAAAGGTTTCGGCCATGACGCTGAATCCTTCGCCGGTATCTGTTGAAACCATTGAGTGGTAGAGGTAGTCCCATGAAAAGAAAAAATGTATTGAGGAAAGATTTCTATATGGAAATCGCAAAAACGCTGAACCGGTTTGTTTCCATCTTTCTCATTGTTGCCATGGGCGTGGCCTTCTTTTCTGGGATACGTGCTTCGGAACCGGACCTTCGCTACACGGCAGATGATTATTTTGATGAGCGTCAGCTGATGGATATACGCATCCAGGGAACTATGGGCCTGACCCAGGACGATGTGGACGCAGTGAAGGCTGTGGAAGGCGTCGCCGATGCCGTCGGCAGCTATTCGGCGGATGTGGTATGCTGGAGCGAGGATAACCAGAAGGTTTTTAAGGTTATGGCGGATATGGGGGAGAAAAACCGCATTGATGTGATCGAAGGCCGCATGCCGGAAAAGGCCGGAGAGATACTGATTGATGCCGGGACTATGGAAAATCACAGCTTTTCCATTGGAGATACCATTACTTTTGAAAGCGGGGATGATTCAGATATTCTGGATACATTTTCCACAGATACTTTTGAAGTGGTAGGTATTGGGAGCAGCCCGGAATTTATTACCTTTACAAGAGGAAGCACCACCATTGGCGACGGAGAGCTGGATTCCTTTGGCATTGTTACGGAGGATAGTTTTGTCCTGGACGTATACACAAAAATCGATGTGTGGGTGGAAGATGCCGGGGATGAGATTTGTTATACCGCTGCCTATGATGATGCTGTAGCCCGGGTTCTGGAGCAGCTGGAAGATACTGTAGCTGACGCCCGCTGTGAGGCCCGATATGAGGAGATCCGGGGGGAGGCCCAGGACGCTATCGATGATGCCCGGAAGGAACTGGATGATGCCAGGGCTCAGGCAGATGCAGAGCTTGCCGATGCGCTGGCAACACTGGAATCGTCACAGCAGGAGCTGGAAGAAGGGGAGAGCACTCTTAATGAGGAAGCTCAAAGTCTGGAAGATGCTAAGGCTCAGCTGGCAGACGGGCTTGCCCAGCTGGAGTCCGGCCGGGCAGAGCTTGAATCCCGGGCAGCCCAGCTGGCCAGCGGATGGCAGCAGTACTATGACGGCCTGGAGCAGTATAATGCCCAGGCAGCCCAGTATGATTTTGACGCCCTCCGCCAGCAGATCGCTGATGGACGCGCCCAGCTGGATGAACAGGCTGCGGCTATACAGGCACAGAAGGATGCTGCTTATGCCCAGGCTGAGGAAGCGGCACGGCAGGAAGCTAAGAC
This sequence comes from Candidatus Scybalocola faecigallinarum, assembly GCA_018711005.1. Lineage (GTDB taxonomy): Bacteria > Bacillota > Clostridia > Lachnospirales > Lachnospiraceae > Catenibacillus > Catenibacillus faecigallinarum. Next base: position 86,823 of record DVIT01000062.1, read on the forward strand.
CCAGGTGGACGCGGCCTTTGCAGACCAGCGCCAGCAGCTTGCTGATGCACGGGAAGAACTGGAAACTCTTGCCCAGACGATGGAGCAGCTCCAGGGACAGTATGACCAGCTTCAGACCCAGCTTTCTCAGGTAAATGCCCAGATTGAATCGTTAAATGCTGCCGGTGAAGCTGTGCCGGAGGAACTGCTCCAGCAGCAGGCAGCTCTGACCCAGAGTGCGGCAGCTCTGGAGCCTCAGCTGGCATATGTCCAGGAACAGTATGACCAAAACTATGCGTCCGGTATGGCTCAGGTAGAGGCCGGAGAAGCAGCTTTAGAGCAGGCCTATGCCCAGGCCCTTGAAACGGCTCAGGCTCAGGCAGTGGAAGCAGCGCGGGCTCAGGTGGATGAGGCTCTGGCAAGTAATGAAGAACTGACTGCCGGTGAAGCAGCCATCGCCCAGGGCCGTGCCCAGCTGGATGCCAGTGAGCAGCAGCTGAATGAAGCCCAGCAGATGCTCAGTGAAGCGAAAGCAACTTTGGATGCCACCTATGCTCAGCTGGCCGATGGCCAGGCTCAGCTGGATGCCGGCCGCCAGGCCCTGGCGGAAAATGAAGCCCTGTTAAATGACTCCCAGGCCCAGATTGCGGATGGTGAGGCCCAGATTGCTGAAGCGAGACAGGAGCTGGAAGACGGCAGGAAGGAGCTGGAGGATGGCTGGAAGGAATATGAAGACGGCAAGGCTGAGGCAGAATCTGAACTGGCCGATGGACAGCAGGAGATCACTGATGCCCAGGCGGATGTGGATGCCATAGAGATGCCTCAGTGGTATGTATCCGACCGCTCGTCCCTGTCAGGAAATGCAGAGCTTGGAGATAATGCTGACCGTGTCGGCGCCATTGGCGAGATTTTCCCGGTAATGTTTTTCCTTGTGGCAGCCCTGATCAGCTTAACGACCATGACCCGTATGGTAGAGGAAGAACGTATCCAGATCGGAACCCTTAAAGCCCTGGGCTACAGTAAGGGCGCCATTGCCAAGAAGTATATTTATTATGCCCTGCTGGCAACCATCGGCGGCAGTGTTGTAGGCGTGCTGTTTGGGGAAAAGGTATTTCCATATATTATTGTAAATGCTTATAAGATCGTATATCCCTATATCCCCAACACAACGATCCCTTACGACTGGTACTTTGGACTGATGGCATCTCTGGCAGCCATTATCTGTATTACAGCTGCCACCTTCCTGGCCTGCTACAAGGAGCTGCTGGCCACGCCGGCATCTTTGATGCGCCCGGTACCTCCAAAACAGGGACGCCGTATCCTGCTGGAGCGAGCAGGCATTTTGTGGCGCCATTTAAGCTTTACTCAAAAATCCACATTAAGAAACCTGTTCCGATACAAAAAGCGTTTCTTTATGACCATTTTCGGTATCGGCGGATGTATGGCCCTGATGATCGTTGGCTTTGGCCTGAAGGATTCCATTAATGATATTGTTGATCTTCAATATGGCAAGGTCCAGCCTTACAGCGGTATGGTTATTCTGGATACAGATGCGGCCCAAAGCGATAAGGATCATCTGTATGAGACTTTAGATGCCACATCCGAGGTTGAAGCGTATAAAAATGCCTATATGCAGAACATGGAGATCGCCTCTGCGTCTGAGGATTGGGAAGCGTATATTGTTGTTCCCCAGGATCAGGAGAATTTAAGTCAGTTCCTGTATTTTAGCAATCGGATCACCGGCGAGGAGTATACTCTGGACGATTCAGGTGTGATCATAAGCGAAAAGACAGCGTCCATGCTGGATGTTAAAGCGGGCGATACGATACGGATCAAGGAAGATGAATTTTCTTCTGTGGATGTTCAGATTTCAGCAATCTGCGAAAATTATGTTGGCCATTACATTTATATGACGCCGGCTTTGTATGAATCTGTTTTTGGAAAGTCTGTGGAATATAATGCTGTTTTTATACGGATCGCAGGAAATACAGAAGATGCCCAGACGAAGGTCGGCCAGATCCTTCTCAATGAAGATGTCATTGTCAGTGTATCTTATATGGACAGTATTAAAGACTCTTTAAATGATATGCTGGGATCTTTGGACATCATAGTGGTGGTTCTGATTATTTCCGCCGGAATGCTTGCCTTTATCGTGCTGTATAACCTGAACAATATTAATATTAATGAACGGCGCCGGGAACTGGCCACCATTAAGGTGCTTGGCTTTTATGATAAGGAAGTGGCCGCCTATGTATACCGTGAAAATATTTATCTTACGCTGATCGGTATGATTTTCGGCTGTGTCCTTGGAAAGATCCTTCACCAGTTTATTATTGTGACGGTGGAAATTGACAGCTGTATGTTTGGCCGTATCATTTATGTGCCCAGCTATATCTTTAGTATGCTGCTTACCGTTGTGTTCTCTATCCTGGTCAATGTGGCTATGTTTTACAAATTAAGAAAGATTGACATGGTAGAGTCACTTAAGAGTGTGGAATAAGTTAAGGATTTCTTAATATACGAAAGATAAAAAACTGACAATACATATGATAAATATAAATTTACAGAAAAATACGGTGGAATTGCAAAACAATTCTTAAAAAGGTGAAAAAATCATAGTGATGTCATGTAATAACTGGGAAATATTTGTTAAAAATTATGTAATATTTTACTGGATTTTCCGTAATCACTATGTTATAATAGCCTCAGTGAACGAAATAGAAATTATGTTTTCGAAAGGAGTTTCTTACTCATGCAGAGGAGATTTTTGCGTACACTGAAAGCAGCCGTTGCTTTCTCATTAGTATTGTCCATGAGTGTTCCCACATTTGCAGCAAGCAGTAAAGCTGAAGTCCAGCAGACTCTTGAGGATCTGGAAAATCAGAAGGCGCAGCTGCAGAATCGTCTGGCACAGCTCCAGGCAAATAAAGCGGACACTGAATCATATATTGCAGAACTGGATCAGGAGCTGACCGCTGTTTATGACGAGATTACACGACTTACCAGTGAGCTGGATCAGACAGAAGCTGACCTGGCTCAGACACAGGCTGATCTGGAAGTTGCAAAAGAAAAAGAAGCTGAACAGTACGAGGCTTTGAAGGCTCGTATCCGGGCAATGTATGAATCCGGTGATACGACGATGATGGAGATTTTTATGCAGGCAGAGGACATTTCCACGATCCTTAATGCCAATGAATACATATCCCGTATTTCTGATTATGATAATCAGCTGCTGCAGGCGTTAAATGAAACACGCCAGCAGATTGAAACATTGGAAGCTCAGCTGGAAGAACAGAAGGCTGAACTGGAAAATTTAAAGACACAGGAAGAAGCAAAGCAGGAAGAACTTCAGCTGGTTATGGATGCAAAGCAGGCTGAGCTGGGCGAGATCGAAGGAAGCATCGGTGATGCTTATGACGGAATCTACAGCACAGAAGCAGAGATCAAAGAAAATGAACAGATTCTTGCAGATATCGAATACCAGGAAGAACTTCAGAGACAGGCTGAGCTGAAACGCCAGCAGGAGGAAGAAGCTGCCAAAAAGGCTGCTGAGGAAGCAGCAAAGAAGGAACAGAGCGGATCTTCAGGAAGCTCCTCCTCCGGCAGCAGTTCATCTTCAGATAAGGGAAGCTCCTCCTCAGGAAGCAGTTCTTCTTCAGGAAGTTCATCTTCAGGCAGCAGTTCATCATCGGGCAGCGGATCTTCTTCAGGAAGTTCCTCCTCCGGCAGCGGAAGTTCATCTTCCGGCGGTACTGCTACAGGAAGCTTCATCTGGCCATGTGCCGGCGGTTACATCTCATCCGGTTTCGGATACCGTCAGTCTCCTACAGCTGGTGCATCCTCTAACCACAGAGGTATTGATATTGCTGCAGGATCCGGTACAGCAATTTATGCTGCTGACGGCGGTGTTGTAACAACCGTTTCTTATAGCGCTGCAAGAGGTAATTATATTGTTGTAAGCCATGGCAACGGACTGACAACCTTATATCAGCACTGCTCATCTATTGCAGCATCTGTTGGACAGAGTGTAAGCCAGGGTCAGACCATTGCATATGTTGGAAGCACAGGTTATTCCACAGGCGCACATCTTCATTTTGAAGTGTGGGTCAACGGAACCCCTGTAAATCCGGCAAATTATATTTAATAACAATTACATAATGACTTTAGAGCCGTGAATCTGATTTTAGATTCACGGCTTTTTGCTGTCGGCATTCCTGTCATTGCATATGATAAAAAGAAAAGGGGAATGTTCCAATGAGCTTAAAGGTTGAGAATATGCTGGATCTGACATTAAATACGGAGGAAGACCTGCGGGAAAAATCTCCGGATCTGCATATTGGCTATGATGCTGAACAAAAAACATGGGAACTGATCGTCAAATATTCTCAGACACTGGAACCGCTAAGAGCACTGGGGATATCGATTGTATATCTTTTAAATAACTATGCCATATTAAAAGTCCCGGAAACAGCACTTCAGACGGTTATGGATTTTCCGAGGATTGAGTACATTGAAAAACCCAAACGCCTGTTTTTTGCTGACAGCGCAGGGCTGGAAAGCTCCTGCATACGCATTGTGCAAAACGGTCCGGCAGGGCTTAGCGGCAAAGGCGTAATCATCGGTCTTGTAGATTCGGGGATTGACTATACGCATCCGGATTTTATAAACAGTGACCGGACGACACGTATCCTGTCACTGTGGGATCAGACCGTCCAGGCTGGTCAAAGCGGAGAAAATATCCCCGGACCTCCCGCCGGGTATATACGTGGAGCGCTATATACCCGGGAAATGATCAACGAAGCCTTGAACCAGGCGGTGATTACCGGAAGGACTCCGTTGACGCCGGGCCTGGACTATTCCGGTCATGGTACCGCGGTTATGGGGATCGCTGCCGGAAACGGACGCCAGGGGGGATTGTCATTTAGAGGTGTAGCCTGGGAAAGCGAAATGATTGTTGTAAAGCTGGGAAATCCGGATGATGATGGCTTTCCAAGAACGACAGAGCTTATGGAAGGCATTAATTATATTATTGAAGAAGGGCTGCGCCTTAATCGTCCGGTTGTTATTAATATAAGCTTTGGAAATAATTATGGAAGCCATGATGGTACGTCCCTGTTAGAATCCTACATTAATGATGTATCCAGTGTGGGCAGGAGCCTTATTGTTATTGGTACCGGAAATGAAGGCGCTGCATCCGGTCATACATCCGGACGGCTTACACCGGACAATATCGACGAGGTGCCGTTTTCTGCCGGTGATTATCAGACGGGTTTTTCAATACAGCTGTGGAAAAATTTTGCGGATATTGTGGACCTTGAAATTACTGCGCCTTCGGGGCGGCGTTCCGGGATGCTTCGGGAGAAGCCGGGGGTTTATTCGTTTGATTTAGAAAATACAAAGGTCCTTGTATATTATGGCCAGCCCAGCCACTACAGTATGTCCCAGGAAATATTTATTGAACTGCTTCCGGAAGAAAGCTATGTAGATCCCGGCGTGTGGCTGATCACTTTATATCCGGAAAAAATCGTGGATGGCGCCTATGAAATGTGGCTTCCCGGAGGTGCTTTGAGAAATACTGCAACCCGTTTTTTGTATGGGACGCCGTCCCTTACCCTTACCATTCCCTCTACCGCATCCAGGGCATTGTCTGTAGGTGCTTATGACAGCACTCTGACGGCAATGGCAGATTTTTCAGGAAGGGGGAGCGATCGGGGGTGCTGGCCTTACGGAGGCTGCCTGCTGAAGCCGGATCTGGTAGCGCCGGGGGTCAATATTCAGACTGCCGCTGTTGGCGGAGGCTATACTTTTGTAACCGGAACATCCTTTGCAACGCCTTTTGTAGCCGGAAGCGCGGCATTGCTGATGGAATGGGGGATCGTTCGGGGAAACAGTCCGTATTTGTACGGAGAAATGCTTAAAGCATATCTTTTAGCGGGAGCATCGCCTATGCCGGGCTATGACCGGTATCCTAACAGTGTGACAGGATACGGAAGATTGTGCCTGTCCAATACACTGAACCGCCTGATCTGAATACATCATTTCGATCTAAATACGTCATTGCCATTTTTTCCAAAGGATGAAAATAAAGGGAATGCCATATACTGATTTCGAGAGTACGAAAGGCGGAGAAATTCGCGGCATCATATACTTTGTACAGTGTCATAAAAAAGATTGTGGGGTGAAGATGTGTATGTCCATGACATGGACAGCTGTTTTAGCAGCCTGACAGAGGCACAGACACAGCTGTTTAATTCAGAGCTTGAATCATTTGTCCCGGCAGAAGTGTGTATCAGTTTGAAGCAGGGCACCGGGCCGGCTGCAGTGCCGGTTGTGGATGTAGGAGAACGTGTGGCCTGCGGGCAGCTGATCGGGAAAAGTATGGCGCCCACATCTCTCCCGGTATACGCCAGTATTAGCGGCCAGGTTACAGCCATCACTGAGAAGCGCATGAGCGTTTCTGAAATGGTCAGCCACATTGTGATCCGCAGAGAAGGGGACAAAAGCGCATGGGTCAGGGAAGCAGGGAATGTAAAAGATATGGCGGCATGGCTGAAGGCTGTGGGGATCGCCGGCGTGACGGAGAAGGAAGCGCCTCTGTTTGTTAAGGCAATGGAGGCAGGCACCGGGGAGCGTCTTAAGCTGGCGGCCTTTGACCGGGAACCCCAGGTGTTTTGCGATTATCGCCTGATCATGGAATGTCCGGGAAAAATACTGTTTGGAGCAAAGGTTATGGCAGAGCTTTTAGGGATAGTCTGTATGGATATTTATGTGTGCCATGATGAGATCCGTTATGTGCTGGAAAAAACGTGGCATAATTATAAAAAGGCATTAAGTTCCCTGGAAAAGATCTGTTTTTTTAAAGTAAAGTCAGACGCATACCATAAAAGCTGCATACCTGCCCGGGATGGCATGTGGCTGAGCGCGTCCCAGTTATGTGCGGTTTATGACGGATTTTATGACGGACGCCCCATGACCGGACGGGGGATGACCATTTGCGGAGCTGTGAAAACGCCAAAAAACGTGTGGGTACCTAATGGAACTCATGTACGGGATCTTTTAGAGTTTTGCGGAGGAATTGCAGGGGAGAAGGCGTATGTGTCTGAAGAAATGGCAGAGAAAAACTATTTGAACATTATTGAGGGCGGGCCGATGGGGGGACATTGTGTGGATATTTCCTGCGCCCATGTATCTCTGACCAGCGGATCTTTACATGTACTCCCCCGGATTCTTTACCGGGAACAGCCATGTATCCGCTGCCATAGCTGCTGTCAGGTCTGTCCGGCCCGGCTGAAGCCTTATTTTATTGAAAAGGTTTTGGATGCTTCCGGCGGTCCTGTACATGTGACCGGAGCCAGCTCATGTGTAGGGTGCGGATGGTGTTCCTATGTGTGTCCGTCTTTCCGCCGTCTTAAAGAAAAAATCCATGCCGCAGGCAAAATATCAGCCAGAGAAGGGGATTTGGAAAGAAATTCAGAGGAAGTTAAGCGACCTGTGTCATTAAGGAAAAGGAAATGGAAAAAGAAGATCTGCACTTCAGGAAAGAAATCAGGAAATGGCCCTGTGGAAGCGGGGGCGTATATTGATCTGGATTGGGAGCTGGCCGGACAGATGGAACCCTTGGTGGAATACAGTCAGGGCGGTCCGTATATCCATAAAGATATAAGCATCGGAAAGCTTTACAACCGTCTGTGTCTGATCCTGGGTTTTATGCTTATGGTTTACACCTTTGTCTCAGGTCCCCGGGTCCTTTTTAAGGCTGCAGCGGCCGGCGTCTGTTTTGCTGCTTTGGATGGATTTTATTTCCTGATATCGTGCCATATAAAAGGGAAAATGGGGATGCTCCCGGGAGAGGAAAATGGCTGGCGTATTCCGGCAGTGTCGGGGATGGCTTCCGCTCTTGCTCTGGCATTTGTTCCTTCCTGGCGCTGGGCCATACTGGCTGGGGCTGTCTCCTGGGTTTGGAAGCAATGGCTGAAAGGTAATTTTATTTTAGCGGGAGTTACCGTAAGCCTTTGTGCAGCTGCTTTTATTTCCCCTGTGTTCCAGACCGGGGAATTTTCTCTTGCTCTGACATGGTTGGGAGTATGGCTGTACATGGGTGCAATAGCCATGATAGATGTGCGGCCGTTTCCTGCATTTTTTCTTGGGCTGGAAACTGTTTTTGTAATTCTTGAGGGAACCTTTATTTTCAATCCTATGGTATTTATGGGCGGGGTCCTGTTTGCCAATGATTATGGAAATGGGGGCAAAGGAACGGGGCTGCAGGGATTTCTGGCGGTCCTTTCCGGTATTTTGGGCGGCATTTTATCCATCTTCCTTCCAGGCGGAGCCGGGATATGCCTGGGGCTTTTTATCGTGAATATTATGGCTTGCAATTTAAACACGCACACCATATAATAAGGGAAGATATATGTGGAGGTGTTGGAGTGGATAAGTACGATGAGGAATTAAAAAGCATTTTGCCTAAGACAGCCTGGGAAGATCGTATGGCAGCTGCCAGAAAAAGCAGCAGGACTCAAACGCCGGAAACCCCGGTGCGTCCAGGCGGCAGCAGGGCGAATGTGCCGGAGTCTTCCGGAGGGACCGCGGCAGACAGCCGGAGACGCCAGTCATACCATATTTCCCCGCCGGGCAGACAGGATTCTAATATAGGGGGACAGCGCCGGACCCGGCAGGGCGGAGAACCTCCAAGGCGCACTGCGCCAGCGCCAGGTTCAAGACCCGGAAGCAGCGGGAACCGGCCTAAAAATGTTAAAAGGAAAAAGCATAAAAAGAGTGCCATGCCGGCCACGGTCATTGCCGCAGTTCTCGTACTGCTGATTATTATCGGGTCGGTATTTTTAATCACAAACTATGGGCGCGGGAGCAGCATCAATCAAAAGGGACTCAGTCTTTATGTGGACGGTTCTTATGATGAGGCTGTATCTGTGTTTTTGCAGGCTATTGAAAGAGATCCTCAAAATGCCGAATATTACAACAATCTGGGAATGGCCTATATTGCTGCCGGGCAGTATGATGAGGCGCTGGCTGCGTTTGATAATGCGGCGGCTAATACAAACAGGGATTCTGTATTAGAGCTGGCAAAGCGGGGCAGCGGGATTGCCTATTTATCTGCAGGACATTATTCCAAAGCGGTTGAACTGTTTAATGAAGCGCTGACTTATGCATGCGACAGCTATGGCGAGACGGAAAGGGATATTTTATATTACCTGGCAGAAGCGCAGGAACGGTCCGGAGATGCTCTTGGCGCGGCAGAGACCTATACCCGGATTATTGAGCTGGATGAGGATGCAGACGCCTATATGCTCAGAGGCCTTGCTTATCAAAGCGCCGGAGATAATGCCAGCGCAGAAGCGGATCTGAAAACGGCTATCAGCCAGTCCAGGAAAAATTATAAGACTTACCTGGCCCTTTATGAAGTCCTGATGGCTCAGGAGAAAAATGATGAGGCCGCTCAGATTCTGGATGAGGCTTTAGAGCTGGGAGGCAGGACCGGAGAAGATTATTCCAACCGGGGGATTATTTATATGTATAAGGGGGACTATGAAGGGGCTGCCCAGGCATTTAATACTGCCCTGGAAAGCGGATACAACGGAGCTTATCTTGGCCTGGCAGAGTCTCTCATGCGCCAGGAGGATTATGAAGGTGCGGCAGCACAGTATGAGGCTTATCTGGCACAGGATACTCAGAATGCGGAAGCGTATAATCAGTATGGCCTGTGCCTTATGGAGCTTTCAAGATATGAGGACGCCCAGGCTGCATTTGCTCAGGGTCTGGCGCTGAATGACCGGCTGGTGGACCGTGAGCTTATGTATAATGAAGCGATTACACTGGAATATATGGAGGACTGGACCGGCGCCTATGAGAAAATGCTGGCTTTCGTGGAAAAGTATCCGGATGATCCTCAGGGACAGCATGAACTGGCATTTTTGGAGCGGTTCCAGTAAAACGCGGTGCCCAAGGCGGCTGCAAGATAAAACAGGGCCTGTATTCAGGCGCCTTCGGTTAATCAGGAGATGTTTATGACAGATCAAAACAAAGAAAAGTATTTTGAAACAGATGATGTTTCCGAAAAAGTAATCCTTGTGGGAGTTTCTGCGGGAGACGGCATTGATACAAAGGAATCTCTGGACGAGCTGGAAGAACTGGCAAGGACTGCCGGTGCTTCCGTGGCAGGGATGATGATTCAGAACAGAGAGGCGCCTCACCCGGGTACATATCTTGGCAAAGGCAAGATTGAGGAGCTGGTGGAGATGATCGTATCCCTTGGCGCCACAGGAATCATATGCGATGATGAGCTGTCACCGGCTCAGATGGCCAATCTGGAGGATGCCCTTGGCACGAAGGTCATGGACCGTACATTGCTGATTCTGGACATTTTTGCTCAGAGAGCATCCACCCGGGAAGGTAAGATTCAGGTTGAGCTGGCTCAGCTCAGATACAGATCGACTCGTCTTGTAGGTCTTGGGCGCTCCCTGTCACGTTTAGGCGGCGGTATCGGTACCCGCGGCCCTGGTGAAAATAAGCTGGAAATGGACCGGCGTTTGATCCGGGAGCGTATCTCCCATCTGAAAAAGGAACTGGAGGAGGTTAAGCGCCACCGGGAAGTGGCCCGCAGCCAGCGGAGTAAAAATCCTGTGCCTGTGGCCGCTATTGTAGGGTATACCAATGCAGGGAAATCCACTTTGCTGAATACTTTAACCGGCGCACATGTTCTGGAGGAGGACAAGCTTTTTGCCACCCTGGATCCGACGACACGGAATTTTACTTTAGAAAGCGGGCAGCAGATCCTTTTAACGGATACGGTTGGCTTTATCCGGAAGCTTCCCCATCATCTTATTGATGCCTTTCGGTCCACGCTGGAGGAGGCACGGTATTCGGATATGATTATCCATGTGGTGGATGCTTCCAATCCTCAGATGGATACCCAGATGCATGTGGTTTATGAAACCTTAAGACAGCTGGATATTAAAGATAAGACCATCATTACGGCATTTAATAAAATGGATCTGGTTTCTCAGAAGCCGGGGCAGGTGATGCTGAAAGATTTCCAGGCAGACCATACAGTTTATATTAGCGCCAGGAACCGGGAGACTTTAGGCACGCTGACAGATACAGTGGAAAAGGTGCTGCGTGAGCAGAAGATTTATGTGGAAAAGGTCTTTGACTACCGGGAAGCGGGAAAGATTGCTTCCATCCGTAAATACGGGCAGCTGCTGGAAGAAGAATATACAGATCAGGGCATCTGTGTAAAGGCTTATGTGCCTGCGGATGTGTATGCAATGCTGCAGAAATAAAAAAATCAGGACCATGCCCAGTAGGGGATGATCCTGATTTTTTTATTTATGGCGATACGCCCGGTTTTCTTGAATTGAATACATCGAATATGGAGAGGGAGCCGTTGCGGAAGGTTTCCAGAATAACATCATCCAGGATTTCTTCGGAGGAAGCTCCGTGACCGGCAATGAGATTTTTGATCACCGGTATAAATGTAAACCACATGAGTGTGCTGTACAGGTTAAGCGTAGGTGAGTCATAGTTAATATTTGTTGATAATTCTTCACCGATGGTCTGAATGGTATCCTTGTGCTTTAAAATATCCTCATGAAGCTCATTAATATATTGATACCCGTAAAAATTCATTTTAGCTACGATCTTTTGCTGACTGATCAGCTGGGGATCGCGAACGATTTTATAATTAAATTTAGCGGCAATGGCCTGGGCCATTTCATTTAATACAGTGCTGTTATTGACATAAGCGATCAGAGAATCCTTATTAATGTCAGTTTTCAGGACTTTTTCCTCTTTGTCCAGGCTTTGATTATAAAGTGCGATTTCATAGCGGATATTTTCAAATTCTTCGTCAAGGATTTCAAGGGTTGCTGCAAGGCGGTTCAGCTTGCGCTTAATTTCCATGGGCGGTTCGTAGAAAGACTTATATCCAAGTCCGTGTTCCACTTCGGCCCAGGCATGCTGCAAAACAGTTCTAAGCTGGATCTCAAATAAAATATCCTGATATTTCTGATATTCCACAAGCTGGCAGCGCTCAGAGGTAAACTTAACCACAAGGTGGAGGGATGTATAGCCAAACTCAATGTTGTTCACCTTGTGTTTTTTCCTTTTATCCACGATTTCCACGATTTCAAAAGTTTTGTCCAGAAGTTCAAAAATCTTGTCCACATCACTTTCAAAGAGAGTAACGATCCTGCAGCCCAGAATGTCGGTAATCTCGTCCAGATGGTTGTATTTGGCCTTGGAAATTACTTTGTTTTTCAAGGCTTCCTCACTTTTGATCCGCAGTGTCATATTGGAAATTTTTATGTGATTGACTTCGATGAGTGTGGTAATGATCTCCCCCACATCCCGCTTAAGTTTTTTGTAGATTTCCATATTTTGATAGTATTCACTCATAATGGTATCAAGTGTATCTATCATGTAAGTATCGTCCGTCCTTTCTCCTTAAATTAAAAAAATAAATTAACAGTTTTCATGAAGCAATGCCTTTTGGGCTTCGCCCGGCGTGTTCTACGGGAATCCGCCGGGCTAACTTCGTGCGCTTGGAGCGCACTCAGTCACGGGCTTCGCCCGATGTTCAGTCACAGCCAGGTCATCGCCTGCAAGCAGTCGATACCTGTCCGTTCCTTCACGCCCGGCTCATTGCTACGTGAATATTTTACCACATTATGGGGGAGATTGCTAATATTATTCATCGCGTGGGGGGAGGTGGGGGGAGTTTTGTTTGGGGGCTTCGGCTTGAAAGTGGATTTTGGCTGATTAGGTAAATCCTACGGCCATAGAGGGGAAAATCGGGGTGAGGGCCGAAAGCAGATTTTTTGCCTGGTTGTTCTATAGCTGAATCGTTACGAGATGCCTTGAAGCGGGGGGCGGGGTGTGTTATATTATAAGCATGACGTTCAGGCCAGATCGTTTAGTATTTTATCTGGCCTTAGGATGCCGTGTCAAAGCCGGGAGAGATGACCGGTGAGGATGGCGCGGCATTTTTCCCGAATTTGGATAGTTGCTGCAGATTCGGGAACATATATGAAAAGGAAGGTGCAAAAAATGGATATTCTTGAAAGATTTTCCAAATATATTGGGTTTGAGACCACATCCAGTGAGGAATCAGAAACCGTACCGTCTACGGCGTCTCAGCTGGAGCTGGCACGGTATCTGGAAAGTGAACTGAAAAATATAGGCGTGTCTAAGGTGCTGCTTGACCCTAACGGGATCGTTTACGGATGGATTCCGGCAAGCAGCGGTCTGGAAGGGAAAAAAGCTCTGGGCTTTATTGCCCATATGGATACAGCTCCTGCAGCCAGCGGCAAGAATGTTAAAATAAATGTTATCCCTGATTATGATGGGAATGACGTAGAGCTGCCGGGCGGCGTATGTATTGGCGTCAAGGATTTCCCGCATTTAAAGGGCCTGGCCGGACGCACCCTGATCACGACGGACGGCACGACGCTGCTGGGCGCTGATGACAAGGCAGGAATCACAGAGATTATGACAGCCATTGAAACGGTGATCCGTGACCAGATCCCTCATGGGCCTTTGTGTGTTGCATTTACACCGGATGAAGAAGTGGGCCGGGGGGCAGATCATTTTAATGTGGATTTGTTTGGCGCGGACTTTGCCTATACTGTTGATGGAGGTCCGGAAAATGAACTGGCGTGCGAGACTTTCAATGCAGCGTCAGCCCATATCCAGATCCACGGAGTGTCAGTACATCCGGGAGATGCCAAGGATATTATGGTCAACGCGGCGCTTGTAGCCTGTGAACTGGCCGGAATGCTGCCAGCCAGCGAGACTCCCCGCTATACCCAGGGCTATGAAGGCTTTTATCATCTGGATTCCATCAGCGGCGATGTGACCCAGGCAACGATGAGCTATATTATCCGCGACCATGATCGGAAGATTTTCGAGGCAAGAAAAAAGGCTCTGGCCGATGCTGTGGAAGCGCTGAATAAAAAGTATGGCGAAGGGACTGTGTCTTTAACGCTGGAGGATTCCTATTATAATATGAAGGAGATCATTGACCATCATCCGCATCTTATGGAAAATGCCAAAGCAGTGATGGAAGAATTAGGCATGTCTCCGGAAATGATCCCGGTCCGGGGCGGTACGGATGGGGCACGTCTGTCTTATATGGGACTTCCCTGTCCTAACCTTGGAACTGGCGGTTATGCTTATCATGGTCCTATGGAGCATATTACAAAAGAGGGTATGGAACTGGCATCAAAGGTAGTGATCGGGCTGATTCAAAAGTATGCCCAGTAGAATGGAGGATGTATGAGTTACGCAGATAAAGTATTTATAAATATGTGCCAGGATATTCTGGAAAATGGATGCAGTACAGAGGGAGAAAAGGTTCGTCCCAAATGGGAGGACGGTACGTTTGCCTATACGATAAAAAAGTTTGGCGTAGTCAACCGTTATGACCTTTCCAAAGAATTTCCGGCCCTGACATTGCGCCGGACGGCCATTAAAAGCGCCATTGACGAGGTGCTTTGGATCTGGCAGAGAAAGTCCAATAATATTCATGATCTGAACAGCCATATATGGGACGAATGGGCTGACCCTGACGGATCTATCGGAAAGGCCTACGGTTATCAGATGCAGGTCAAGCATCAGTATAAGGAAGGCATGATGGATCAGGTGGACCGGGTGCTGTATGATCTGAAAAATAATCCTTACAGCCGCCGGATCATGACCAATATTTATGTGCATCAGGATCTTCATGAAATGAATTTGTATCCATGTGCTTACAGCATGACATTTAATGTGACCAAACGTCCGGGAGAAGATAAGCTGGTGCTGAACGGTATTTTAAATCAAAGATCCCAGGATGTTCTTGCGGCAAATAACTGGAATGTGGTCCAGTATGCAGCACTTTTGCATATGTTTGCACAGGTATGCCACATGCAGCCCGGGGAGCTTGTCCATGTGATCGCAGATGCCCACATTTATGACCGGCATGTTCCATTGATCAAAGAACTGATCTCCAGAGAGTCCCATCCGGCTCCAACATTTTGGATGAACCCGGAGATTAAAGATTTTTATGACTTTACGCCGGACGATTTCCGCCTGGATAATTACGTGACCGGGCCTCAGATCAAAAATATCCCCATTGCTGTTTAAAAAGGAGATGCATAGGATGAATTTAATTGTTGCTGTAGACAATCAATGGGCTATAGGTAATAAAAATAAGCTGCTCAACAGTATCCCCGAGGATATGAAGTTTTTCAGGACTACGACAACAGGCAAGGTAGTCATTATGGGAAGAAAGACACTGGAAAGCTTTCCCGGAGGTCAGCCTTTAAAAAACCGTGTCAACATTGTGATCACAAGAAATCCGGATTATCGTGTAAAAGATGCCATTGTCGTACCGGATATACCATCGGCTTTAGAAGCTGTGAAAGGCTACGATACAAAAGATGTTTATGTGATCGGCGGGGACAGCATTTACCGCCAGATGCTGCCATATTGTGATATTGCCCATGTGACAAAGATGAATTACACGTATGAGGCGGATACATGGTTCCCTAACCTGGATAAGGATGACGAATGGGAAGTGGTAGCCAGAAGTGAAGAACGCACATATTTTGATCTGGAATATGAATTTGACCTGTATGTGCGCAAGACAAGCTATGACGCCATGAAGGACTATATCCGGGAAAATTGTATGGATTAAAAATAACGTTATGTTCTCAGACATAAAAAAATCAGGAGCCTCGCATAAGAGGCTCCTGATTTTTTATTCGATCACCTGGATCCATCCTTCCGGTGCCTGGATATGGCCCATCTGGATACCGGTGAGTGTATCGTAAAGTTTCTTTGTTACAGGACCCATTTCGTCCATGCCGCTTGGGAAGCAGATCTCTTTGCCGTGATCATTGATCTTGCCAACCGGAGAAATAACGGCAGCTGTACCGCAAAGACCGCATTCTGCAAAATCCTTGACTTCATCAAAGTAAACTTCCCGTTCCTCTACTTCCATGCCAAGATATTCCTTAGCTACATAAACAATGGAGCGGCGGGTAATGGAAGGCAGGATGCTGTCAGACTTTGGTGTCACCAGCTTTCCGTCTTTGGTGATAAAGATAAAGTTTGCGCCGCCGGTTTCTTCCACTTTTGTGCGGGTAGCGGCATCCAGATACATATTTTCCTCAAAACCTTCAGCATGTGCAGTCACAATAGCATGAAGGCTCATGGCATAGTTCAGGCCGGCTTTAATGTGGCCGGTGCCGTGTGGTGCGGCACGGTCGAAGTCGCTGACTTTGATCACGATTGGCTTAGCCCCTTCTTTAAAGTAAGGGCCTACCGGTGTGGTAAATACGCGGAACTGATATTCATTCGCCGGTTTTACGCCAATGACAGGATTGGAACCAAACATATACGGCCGGATATACAGTGTAGCACCGGAACCGTAAGGCGGTACATAAGCGGCGTTTGCCTTTACTGTTTCAATGACAGCCTGGACGAAGCGTTCCTTTGGAAATACGGGCATTTCCAGACGCTTTGCAGAATCTTCCATACGCTGGGCATTTAAGTCCGGGCGGAAAGTAACAATATGGCCGTCCTCTGTGGTATAAGCTTTCAAACCTTCAAAAATCGTCTGAGCATACTGAAGAACACCGGCACATTCATTTAACACAATATTAGAGTCCGTTGTCAGGGTACCTTCATCCCAGGCGCCGTTTTTAAAATTGGACACATAGCGGTAATCTGTCTGATGATAACCAAAACCGATATTGGCCCAGTCAAGATTTTTCTTTTCCATTTCTATTTCCTCCAATCATGTCTCTCAAAATATCATATCATTGGCAGGGACACGCCTGAAATGGCGGCCTCCGGAAAATCTACTTTTTTTATTATACATCAGATTTTATATTTTTCAACAGATTTTTTGAGAATAGGGTGATATTTTAAAGTTTTATCATAATAAAGTAAAATATTTCGAATTTCCGTTGGGCAATGTGGCCGGAAAACATGGTTTTATACTTGAAACAACCGCAAAGCATGGGATATAATGGTCTTACTGGAGGTCAAAGGCAGTTATGCTGCGGGCATAGCCGCAATAAATTAAATGAGGTGGAACAATGGACAAGCTTGAACGATTGAGAGTATCAAAAGACAAACGACATTTGGAAACCGTCAGCGGAAAGCCGTTTTTCTGGCTGGCAGACACCAACTGGACCATGCCTATGCGGATCAAATGGGACGATGCCCGGTATCTTATGGATAAGCGGGTGCAGCAGGGCTTTACTGTACTGCAGATCGTAGCCCTGGATCCTGAAAAAGATCATGAGATGCGCACACCCTGCGGAGACCCGGCGCTGACAGACTATGATCTGTCCAAGCCCAATGAAACGTATTTCCGGTATTTGGACTGGATCATTGATGAGGCCGGACGCCACGGGCTTTATGTGCTGCTGCTTCCTGCCTGGGGACAGCTTGTTGTGGGCGAAGACTGGGCCGGACATACCTATGAAAAGACAGTAACTGAGGACAATGCCTATGCTTACGGTGATTGGATCGGGAGCCGCTATAAAGATAAGACCAATATTGTCTGGTGTCTGGGCGGTGACCGCCAGCCTGTACATAATGGCGTGGATTATAAAAATGTGTGGCGCCGTATGGCCGAAGGCATTGGCCACGGCGTGACCGGACGGGATCTGAGGTGGAACGTGCCGGATGAGCATTGGAGTGATGCTCTTATGACCTATCATACGTGCTATGAGACAGCCACAGGAAAGTATTCCACAATGACCTACTGGGATGACACGGATGTGTGGATCGACTTTATTATGCTCCAGTCCGGACACGGGGAAAAGCCTCAAAATTATCTCCAGGTTAAAGCAGAATATGACCGGGAAAAGACCATGCCTGTCTTTGACGGAGAACCGGCGTATGAGCAAATGCCGGCCAACTGGCCTCCCACCTATTTCCATGACGAGTGGATCGTGCGCAAGAGAGCATACTGGTCGTTATTTGCCGGAGCCTTTGGCCATACTTACGGACATGCATCGGTTTGGTGCAGCCTTTCGGAAAAGGACTGTGCCGGAACCCAGGCGTATACCTGGTTCCAGGCCCTGGACCGTCCGGGGGCATGGCAGATGCGGGTGCTTAGGGATCTGGTGGATTCCAGACCTTTTGGAGATATTATTCCCTGCCAGGAAATGATCGGCCACAGCAGCCGGTGCGGCGAGGGCTGCCTGGATGACCACCGTCAGGCCTGCGTGGATAAAAACGGACGGTTTGCCATGATCTATATGACCAGTGGCGGAACGGAATCGGTGGATCTGTCAAAGCTTTCCGGGGAAAAGCTTCATGTATGGTGGTTCAACCCGAGAAACGGCGAGAGCCAGGGGCCTCAGAGCATGGATAATTCCCGGGGATGGGCGGAATTTACATCGCCGGATGAAGGGGATCGGAAGGACTGGGTACTGATCCTTGATGACCAGGCTGCCGGTTTCCAGCGGCCGGGACGTCCGGTGGATGAGGTCAAGGCACAGATCCAGGCGCAAAATCCCCAGGCGGAGAAGGTTTTCCCAGGCTGGGATTAATAACCGCCGGGCCGGCCGTATTTTAGCGGACGATGCAAGGCAACCGCCGGGCCGGCCGGATAAAGATGATAAAAAAAGTCAATGGTGTCCATTGACTTTTTTTATAGAATGGATTATAGTGTTCCTGTAAAAGGATACTATTACTTAGTGAGATTTGCATGCCGGGTGAAGGAACCCCATGCAGGAAAGGCCAAAGGTGTGATCATGGATCTGATCGAAGGATTAATGCGGTTTGGACTGACCCGCCAGGAGTCCATGCTTTATATCCATCTTTTATCCGGCGGCGCCATGACCGGCTATGAGGCGGCCAAGGCGACAGGTATATCCCGGTCTAATGCCTATACCGGCCTGGCTGCGCTGACAGATAAAGGCGCGGCATGTGTGGTTGATGGAACGCCGACCCGGTATATGGCTGTGGATGCCAGGGAATTTCTGGAAAGTAAGGTACGCAGCCTGGAACACCTGAAAGAACAGCTTATTGCCAGCCTTCCCGGGAAAGCTCAGGAGGACGAAGCGTATATTACTATTAAAGGTGAGGAAAATATTAGCCATAAGATCATCCATTTGATTCGCACGGCCCAGTACCGTATTTATATTACCGGAGAATATGAGCGCATCCGGCCGTTCCTTGGCATACTTAAAGAACGGGCGGGCATGGGGCTTAAGGTAGTGATTATTACGGACCGTGCGCTGAGCCTGCCCGGGATGATCACCTATATGAGCGAACGCCAGCCGGGGCAGATCGGCCTGATCACAGACTCCCTGGCGGTGGTTACCGGAGAGATTCCTCAAAACGGATCGGCAGCCTGCCTGTATTCCCGGAAAAAGAACCTGGTGGATTTGTTTAAAAGCTCATTAAGTAATGAAATAAAACTTATTGAATTGACGAAAGGAGCACACGATCATGAAGAAAGTGCCGTTTGTAACGAAACAACAGCTGGATGAAATCGTAAAGGACTATCCCACGCCGTTTCATTTATATGATGAAAAGGGTATCCGTGAAAATGCCCGCAGAGTCAACAAAGCATTTTCCTGGAATAAAGGCTTTCGGGAATACTTTGCTGTAAAGGCTACGCCAAATCCGTTTATTTTAAAAATCCTTCAGGAAGAAGGCTGCGGAACAGACTGCTCATCCTTAACTGAGCTGATGATGTCCGATGTGTGCGGCTTTAAAGGACATGACATTATGTTTTCCTCCAACGATACGCCGGCAGAGGACTTTAAGCTGGCCAGCAAGCTTGGCGCCATCATTAACCTGGATGATATCAGCCATATTGAATTTTTAGAGCAGGTAACCGGTGCCATTCCTGAAACCATTTGCTGCCGTTTTAATACCGGCGGAGAATTTAAGATCAGTACATCCATTATGGATACACCGGGAGAAGCAAAGTACGGCTTTACAAGAGAACAGCTGACCGAAGGTTTTAAGATCCTTAAGGAAAAAGGCGTAAAAACCTTTGGACTTCACGCATTTCTTGCCAGCAATACAAAGACCAATGAATATTATCCTGCCCTTGCAAGGATCTTATTTAAGACCGCTGTAGAGCTGAAAGAGGAAACCGGCGCAGACATTAAGTTTATTAACCTGTCCGGCGGCGTCGGCGTACCTTATCATCCGGATGAGGAGCCTAATGATATTGAAGCCATTGGCGAAGGCGTGCGTCAGGCTTATGAAGAAATTCTTGTGTCGGCAGGAATGGACGATGTGGCTATTTTTACAGAAATGGGACGCTTTATGCTGGCGCCTTACGGTCATTTGATCACAAAAGCGATCCATGAGAAGAAGATCTTTAAGGATTACATTGGTCTGGACGCCTGTGCCTGCAACCTGATGCGTCCGGCAATGTATGGCGCTTATCATCATATTACTGTGGCAGGAAAGGAAGATATGCCCTGCGATCATAAGTATGATGTAACCGGCTCTTTGTGTGAAAATAATGATAAATTTGCCGTAGACCGGATGCTTCCAAAGATTGATATTGGCGATTACATTATTATCCATGATACAGGCGCCCACGGATTTTCCATGGGATACAATTATAACGGTAAGCTGCGCTCCGCAGAAGTGCTGTTAAAGGAGGACGGCTCCACCCAGCTGATCCGCCGGGCAGAAACTCCGGCCGATTATTTTGCTACATTTGATTTTACCGGCATGTTTGATAAATATACAAAACAGTATAAATAAAATGAAAGTATTTGCGCCGCGACTCAGTCGCGGCGCAAAACTGTTTATACAAGATTTTCCGGACTTCCCGATAAAAATGCATTTACGTTTTTAAATACAATGCCTGCCCGAAGCTTCATGGACTCAGCTGTGGAAAATGCCATGTGGGGAGACAGAAGGATGTTTTTGCAGGAGAGCAGGGGATGATCCGAAGGAACCGGGGGCTCCATTTCAAAAACATCAATACCGGCTCCGGCAATCCGGCCTTCATTTAAAGCATCGGCAAGCGCCTGGGAATCTACAACAGGCCCGCGGGCGGTATTGATCAGGATGGCACTGGATTTCATATGGGACAGCGCCTGTTTGTCAATAAGATTCCGGGACTTGTCTGTCAGCGGGCAGTGAAGGATGACCACATCACTTTGTTCCAGCAGGGGATATAAAGGTAAGTAGGTGATCCCTTCTTCGGACTTTCCGGGAGTAAAGCCATTATAAGCAAGGATATTGCATCCGAAAGCCTGGCACAGCTTTATGGTATGCATACCGATTGCTCCGGTTCCGATGATTCCTACGGTTTTTCCAAAAAGCTCATAGCCGGTCAGGCCGTCTTTGGTCATTCCCTGGCGGCATCTTTCATCCCCTTCCCGGATCTGGCGCAGCAGTGTCAGGATCATGCCCATGGTCAGCTCCGAAACCGCCCGGGTAGAATAGCCGGAAGCATTGCTTACCAGGATCCCTCTGGATTTTGCGGCAGCGACAGGGACATGATCTACGCCGGTAAAGGCGATATTAATATATTTTAAATGGGGACAATGCTCAATGACTTCCAGCGGCAGAGGCATATTGGCAAGCATAAGAATATCTGCGTCCTTTGCCTCCTCAATAAGGGCTGCGGTATCATTGGTGCGGGGATAAGCTTTAAAATCATGCCCCTGCGCTCTTAATGGCTGCGCATATGTCTCAAGCTGCGTATCATCAATGGCTAAAGATTCGAGTAATACAATATTCATAATGGTTCCTCCTAGTCAATAATGGTAGTGTCAAATACTACCTGTTTTTTTGTTTCAAAATATAATAAAAACCTTGATTTTAAGGGAAATCTGCAATAAAAAGAGCATTGACCTCCCTTTTCATGTATAATGTCAGTGACCAAACATCCATT